>NZ_QTWY01000001.1:0-638633 GCF_003461365.1 Clostridium sp. AF17-21AC | reverse complement strand
TTCGTACCGCGAACAGTTGATATAATACTAAATCAGACGTCAGATGTCAACACTTTTTTGACATTTTTTGCATTTTTTTATTATGCCTGAAAAAAGCCCCAAATATGACTGTTATACTTATATATATAACTGTCCATATTCAAGGCTTCCGTCTGATATTCTCTATCTGTATATATTAAAACTTCTAGTTATTCTGTGTCAGATCTTCTGTCTTTGCTTCCAGAGTTGCTTTTACAGTTTTCTTAACATATTCGCCTTTTTCATTTCTGTAGAATTCGATCTCGATCTCATCGCCAACCTTTCCACTTGCTATTTGGCTTTGAAGATCTGTACTGTCTGAAATATCATTTCCATCAATACCTACAATGATATCACCTGTAAGAAGTCCGCATTTCTCTGCCGGAGATCCTTCACTTACCGAATATACATATACTCCTTCCGGCATATTCAGTCCTTCTGCATATTCAGATGTGATATTTTTAACGGTTACACCAAGATAGGTTGATCCTGATTTGGTTGTACTCTTGCCTGCAAGAATATCGTTGATGATATCCTGTATATCGGATATAGGAAGTGCGTAGCCCATTCCTTCTACTGTGCTGTCTACATATTTCGCTGTGTTCATACCGATCAGTTCGCCCTTCATATTTACAAGAGCACCGCCACTGTTACCAGGGTTGATAGCTGCATCAGTCTGAAGAACCTTTACAGTTCCGTCATCTACACTGACTTCACGGTCAAGAGCACTGATATATCCTACTGTTACCGACTGTCCATATCCAAGTGCGTTACCAATAGCGATACATGGATCTCCGACTCTTAAGTTCTCGGATGAACCGATCGTGATCTCTTTGATCTGACTTAATGTGTCGTCCTTGATCTTCTTTAACGGAACGGTTACAACCGCTACATCATTTGATTCGTCATAGCCTTTTACTTCTGCACCGGCTGATTCACCATCTATAAATCCTGCTGATAATTCTTTTGCATTCTTTACTACATGATAGTTCGTCAGGATATAAAGGTTTGTTTCATCTTTTCCGATTATGATACCTGAGCCTGCTCCTGACTGCTCCTGCTCATAGGTATCAAACCAGTACTGATATGTTGTTACATATGTTCCTGTTATGGATACAATGGATGGCATTACAGTTGCACTTACATCTGCTACACTGTCGTCACCGGTGCTTCCGGAGGCATTTGCATCGAGCAAAGCGGAGCTTGTAGTTGTATCTGATCCGATCTGAACCGTCTGATTTTCTTTCTTTAAGAACTTATCGCTGCCATACCGGACACCCTGGAAGACACAGCCTGCAACCAGTCCGAAGACAACTGCCGCAGCTATAGTCGTTGCTACCTTCTTTCCTGTACTTCTTCCACCGTTTGTTTTCTTCATTTCTTTCTTAGCTTTTTTATCTGCTTTCTTCTTTGCTGAGCGTACCATCTTTTCCGATTTTTTCTTTTCCTTCTCAGCAGCTTTCTGCATCGCTTTATTAACATTTTCGGAATAACCTGTCACATTCTGCGTGGAAGCACCTGAACCCTGTGCTGTATTTCCTGAAGGATTCGTGTAAGCTGATGTATAGCCGGTCTGGCTGTTATATCCTGCATGCTGATTACTGGAGTAAAATGCACCGCCAAAATACATATTCTGTCCCGGTGTTCCATGATACATACTACTCTGTGCATTCTGCCGGTTATATGCATTTGCGTTCTGTTCTGCACCAGTCTGTCCATATACGTTGCTGCTTCCATAGTTCTGTCCATAGGAGCTATTCTCATTCTGCATATTCATCTGTTCCGTCGTCTGTTCGGAAGCTGTCTGTGTCTGTTCCTGTGTTTGGCTTTCTGAGTCGAACTGACGATCCTGTTCTTCTCTAAAATTCTCATCCATAATCAATCATCCTTTCTTTCTATGTAACAGCAGCTTTCTTTTGTTTACTGCTCTCTTTCTTATTTACAGGTTATACTATAATCTGTAATTGTGTAAGAAGTGTGTTTTCCATGTAGAAGAAATGTGTTTTTCGTGTATAAAAATTTTGAACAACTTACATTTATTTATGCTTGACTTCATATGGAAATTGAAATACAGTTTTTTATGACAGATTACAGAATGATTTTTGTGGTATGCAATATTTTTACATATATTATATAGAAATTGAGGTTTTAACTTATGTTCCGAGTATGGGGTAAAATAATGAAGGATAACCGGCTGATAAAGGATACGGTTGTCTGTATAGATGATGCGTCTTTGACACGAACAAAAAAGGTATACAAAGCATTAGAGGAAATGTGCTATGAATTTGATCTTGCAAAACCGATCTGGCTGAAGAAAAATCAAAATGATTTTATTCTCCACGCAAGAACACGTTTCAATCATGATAATTTCGTGGAAGCGATTGAATTCGACTATCTGGATTTTCAGGTTATTGAAGAGGATTATTAATATGTTTACTGTAAATGATATTGGAAAAAATTATAAAAAGAAAATGGTACTAAATCATATCTCCCTGCAAGTTGCACCCGGTGAATGTATCGGGCTTCTGGGAATCAACGGTTCCGGAAAATCAACGCTGCTTGGTATTCTGTCCGGCGGACTCCGACAGGATCATGGCACTTATTCTTTTGACGAACCGGATAATACGGTCAGTTTTCTTCCACAGGAAAATCCACTGATTCCGGAGCTGTCCGGTCTGGATAATCTGAAGCTCTGGTACTCCGGCAGATCTGCCGAGCTAAACAGCACCTACAGCCTCTCTATCTTAAAAAAACTCGGTGTAGATGCTTTTCTTCATCAGAAGGTAAGTACAATGTCCGGTGGTATGAAGAAACGTCTGAGCCTTGCTATCTGTATGCTGGAGCGACCGGATCTTTTATTACTGGATGAACCACTTGCTGCGTTAGATCTTCTCTGTAAAAAAGGAATTCTGGACTATCTGAAGGAATATACCGGTAATGGAGGCAGCATTATCGTTGCAACACATGAAGAAGATGCGCTCTCCATCTGTAATCGCATCTATATATTAAAGGATGGTTTACTACAGGAAGCAAATGGTGCAGATTACGCAGCCATGCTTCGTGCCTGATTCAGATTGGATGTGAATGTTCTTATGTTTTTTCGATTATTTCTAACAGACCTTAAAAGAATAAAGCAGCGGTTTCTTCCGCTTGTCCTGATCACTCTCATTCTGGCGGTCGGACTCTCTGTCGTCGTTCTGCTGTCGAACCGGTTATTATATAATGAGCAGACCATCGAACCGGTCAATGTCGGGCTGGTTGCCGATGCATCTTCTCCTTATGCCAAGATGGCATATTCTATGGTAAGTGAAATGGACAGCTACCGGGCTACCTGCCATTTCATCGAGATAGCTTCCGAAGATCACGGCAGACAGATGCTTGCAAACGACCAGATCAAGGCGCTGATCATCATTCCTGATAATATCATCAACAGCATTATATACGGAGAAGACAATCCGATCACGGTCATTTATAAACAGGATGGTACTTTAGAGACATACACCCTAAATGAGGTATTCAAATCCACCTCATCAATGCTTGCTACTGCACAGGCTGCAACTACGATCATTTATCAGGGAGCATATCAAATGGGGCTCCCGGATACTGCACTGGATCAAATTGCAACGGATGCCGATAATCTCTACATGGATTATGTTTTATCCAGAACAGAGCTTTATATCAGAGAAGACTTACAGCTTACCGGAGCTTATACCCCTTATCAGTATTATATAGTATCCGGGCTGCTGCTTCTGCTGTTCTTCAGCGGAATCGTCTTTTTATCTTTTATAAAAGGGAATTCTGATACATTACGTCTTCGTCTGAAGCTTCACGGAATCACCGGAGCGCATATTATAATCAGTCAGTATCTGACACTTACGATCACATTATTTATGATCTATACGATACTGTTCTTTAGCTGTATGACCGGAGGCACGATCGGTCATTTTGCCCCTTTGCAGTTTCATATATCGGGATTCTTTGCCGGAATACCCGCGATCCTGTTTATCGGATTCGTTATCCTGCTGATCGGGTATCTGCCAACCGGATATTCCGGGGCATGCCTGCTGTTATTTTTGACAGCTTTCTTACTGGCTTATATCGGAGGCGGTATTGTTCCGGTCAGACTTCTGCCTGACTTCATCCAGAATTTTGCTGAACATACCCCGTATTATCAACTGTTAAACCACTTATGTAATGGCTTTTACCATTAATCGATGAAAGGACAACTGCTTATGCTGTTACGTCAATACAGAATCCTGTTAAAACGGACTTCAAAAAAATTCATCAATCTTCTTCTGCTGCTGATCATTCCGTTCACGGCATTCTATATAAAAAATCTGCCGGTGGAAGAAAAAAGTACGGTATTCATCTGTGGATATTATATGGAAGAATCAAACAGTTACCTGACACAGGTGGAGCAGGAGCTCTCCGGACATCAGGACTGTTTTACTTTCGAGAAATGCGGTTCTATGGAGGAATTAAAGGATCAAGTTGCATCCGGGCGGTATGACTGTGGATTTGCGTTTGACAATGGGTTTTCTGACGCATTTATACACGATATCAAGAACTGCCACATCCGCTTATACACTTCCCCATCTTCGATGTTCCAGTCAATTTTTTCCGAAACATTATTTGACCGGCTGTTGGATGCTTTCTCGCCGGCTATTGTCGTCAACTATCTGGCATCGAATTCTGCCACAAAAGACTTTTATCGAAGTTCTTTCCAGTCATATCTGGAAGATCAATACAGAAATTATATGAACAGTGATTCTGTCTTCCGGTTATCTGTCAATAATACAGGAGCCTACCACGGAACAACCGACCGCATAGATCTGTTCCCGGTTCATGAATTTACCGGTTTTCTTCTGTTCTTATCTTCTCTGGTCGGTTTGCTGGTCTATTTGAAGGATCAGGATGACCACATCTATGACAGAGTATCCAAACGGAAAAGACTGCGTTTCTGTCTGACCGGTATTCTTGCTAATATAACACCGGTATGGCTGATCAGTGTGGTTACGCTCTACTTATATGAGCAGCCGGAAGCCATCTTGCCATTTCTGTTAAAGATGTCCGGATATGTACTGCTGTGTCTGCTATTCGCTTTTATCTGTCTGCTCATCTTCCGACATTATAAGCCGTTTGTATCGGCTCTGCCAGTTCTTGTAATCTGCACTTTGATCTTCTCGCCGATCTTCCTGCATCTGGAGGATTATGTGCCGATCCTGCGGTATCTGTCCTACCTTTTTCCGCCGACCTTTTTTTAGGGAAAACAAAAATAAGCTTGCCTGTAACGCTATATGACGCTACAGACAAGCTTATCTTTTATTATTATAAAATAATTTGCGTAAAGAGCGAGTCCCATCTATACGAATTTCTCGCCTTTTTCGTCGATGACAGCGCGGGCTGCTGTTGCTTCTGTAATCTTCTTTTCGATCATAGATACATCGGAGACAGGGACTGCTGTATGGAAGGTTACGTCTGCGGCGTATTCTGTATTCTCTATGCTGATCTCATTTGTTGATAAGAGATACTGTACTTTGCCGAAATCATTATAGGAGCAGGTGATATCCATAAGCTTCATGCGCTGCATCTGGTGAATGCCGGCATCTGCAAGGGCAAGCTTAGCGGCTTCTGTGTATGCCCGGACAAGCCCTCCTGTTCCAAGCAGAGTACCACCGAAATATCTTGTAACCACAATACAAATATCTGTTACCTGATTTCCTGATATCACTTCTAATATCGGTTTTCCAGCTGTTCCCTGCGGTTCTCCGTCATCTGAAAAACGATAAAGGGTATTCTCTTTTCCGATTGCAAATGCATGGCAATTGTGTCGTGCATCATAATGTTTTTTCTTGACACTTTCTACAAACGCATATGCTTCTTCTTCTGAAGAAACTGGCTGTGCATAACCGATAAATCTGGATTTCTTCTCAACGATCTCATCGATGCCCGGTGTCAGTATTGTGTTATATGAATCTACCATGATTGTTCCCGTCTATTTCTTGTCAGAATTTGCAGATAATAACTTACTCAGCTCATTCATAAATGTATTCACATCTTTGAACTCTCTGTATACAGAAGCAAATCTTACATAAGCTACCTGATCCAGATCCTTGATCTTATCCATAACGATCTCACCGATTGTTGTACTCTCTACTTCTTTTGCCTCCAGATTAAAGATTTCGTTCTCGATATCATCGATACACTTGGATATCTGTTCCGCAGATACCGGTCTTTTATGACAGGATCTTATGATACCGGATTCGATCTTCTTTCTGTCATAAGTCTCTCTGTTCTTATCCTTTTTGATTACGATAAGCGGGATCGTCTCAACCTTTTCATACGTCGTAAAACGTCTGCCACAGGCATCGCACTGTCTTCTTCTTCGAATCGAACAACCGTCATCCGCCGGTCTGGAATCTATAACTCTTGTATCATCAACATAACAAAATGGACATCTCATGTTTTTGCCTCCGTAAATCAGGGAAAATTATTTTATCCCCTCTATTTTCTCTGCTACTAACTTTTACATATTCGGGGTGGAATGTCAACTAAAATAATATCCGGCCCGATCTTTACTACATTACAGAAATCAATGCGATACTCCTCGCAAGATCCAAAGCACCAGAAAATTTTTCCCTGCTCTGGAACAATTATCGCCTCAATTCTTCCGGAGCAGGGATCAAATTCAATATCTGCAACAAAGCCAAGCCGCTGGCAGTCCTTGCAGTTTATTACTTCTTTTTCTTTTAATTCACAAAATCTCATCTATATTCCCTTTTCAACAAAATCCACCTTCCGTATCATAATATGAAGCAGAGAATATATTTAGACATATAAATTATCGGTTTCACCGATCTGCCTATGAATCAGTCACAGCAGTCAGATTCTGAATCCGATCACATTGATCAGCTTATGATCTTGACCGGACACTTTCTGGCACATGCGCCACAATGGGTACATTTATCATAATCAATGTGTGCAAGGTTCTGATCTACCGATACCGCATCAAATTCACAGGATCTGACGCAGAGTGAACAGCCGATACACCCTGCTGAACATACTGCCTTTACTTCTTTTCCTTTTTCCTTTGAATTACATCTGACACGATGAGGAGCATCGTATGGAACCAGCTCGATCAGATGTCTTGGACAGACATCTACACACTTTCCGCACGCTTTACATTTTTCCTCATTTACAACTGCAATGCCATCTATAATATCAATCGCACCGAATTCACAGACTGCCTTGCAGGAACCATATCCTGTACAGCCATATGTACAGCCCTTTGGCCCGTTATTTGGGCTGTTTTGTGCAAGAACACAGGTCTTTGGTCCAACATAGTCATAGACATCCTTTGCCTTCTCACAGTCACCTGCGCATTTGACAAAGGCTACATACTTAGTGCTTGCTGTATTCTCTACGCCGAGTGCTGCACTGATTGCCTCTGCAACGGCTGCACCTCCAACAGGACATGCAGATGGTGGCATCTCACCCTTTGCAATGGCTGCTGCAAGACCATCACAGCCGGGATATCCACATCCACCACAGTTATTTCCGGGAAGAAGTTCCCGCACCATAACTGCCTTTTCATCTACCGGAACTTTAAACTTTTCACCAGCTACACCGAGCAGAATACCAATGATAACACCAACGCCTGCTACAACAGCAACTGCGATCAGAATTGTTGTAATATCCATAACGATCCCTCCTTATATCAATCCGGCAAAGCCAAAGAACGCTATTGCCATCAGACCTGATGTGATCAGAACGATCGGAGTACCCTTAAATGCTTCCGGAATATCACTATATTCCAACTTCTCACGGATACCTGCAAGGATCGTAATTGAGATCGCAAAACCTACTGCTGAACCAAAACCATTTACTATACTCTCAAGGATCGTATATTCATTCTGTACATTTGAAAGTGCGATACCAAGAACTGCACAGTTTGTTGTGATCAGGGGAAGGTATACTCCAAGTGACTCGTATAAAGACTTCATATTCTTCTTTAAGAACATCTCTACAAACTGTACCAGTGCCGCTATTACAAGGATGAACACGATTGTATTCAGATAATCTAATCCCAGCGGGGAAAGGATTCCATAATAAACAATACTCGTTACCGCTGAAGCGATCGTCATTACAAATATAACTGCCCCGCCCATACCGGTTGCTGTGTTTACACTCTTTGATACGCCAAGGAAAGGACACAGTCCGAGGAACTGGCTTAATATTACATTATTTACGAGGGCTGCTCCAACTGCCAATAATAAAATATGCATTATTTTCTACCTCCCCTTTTCTTATTCTTTTTATCTGTCGGTTTCTCATCAAATTCCTGATATTTGTTTACCTGATCTGCACTTGCAACATCTGGTCTTACAAGCTTTGATGTGTCAACCATATCGGATTCTTCCGATACTACTTCCGCTTTCTCTGGCTCTGAAACCGGATTGTCTGTCTCTGAGAGAACAACTGCATGTGGTACTCTATTCAGATTCGCCGGAATATGGATTCTCGGTCTGTCAGACATCTCTTTTGCCACCTGAACCGGAGTCTGCTGCACGGTTGACGCTGGCTTTTCCTGTACCGGCTGCTGCTCTGGTTGTACTGCCTGTGCTACCTGTATTTGTGGCTCCTGTGAAACCGGAGTAGTCGTAGTCTCTGATGAAGCTGCTATCTGTGGCTGCAGTGTACTCTGAGCAACAGCCTGCTGTACGACTGGTGCTGGTTGCTCTGGAACCGGCTGCTGCGCTGATTGTACCGACTGCACTTGTTGTCCGTTTTCCTGCTCTACCGGTTTCTTTGCTATCTTGTCTGGGATCACAACCTTTTTCAGCTGTGGTGCCGGTGCTGTCGGAGTCTGTGCAGCGGATGCCTTGCCGGCATTTGTCTGAACATTAACCTGAGTATCCTGCATAGCAGCCTTTCTTCCTGCACACATGATGTTTGCGCATCCCATACAGGATTCCGGCTTACAGCTTGCAGGGATCTCTTCTCCAATTGCAAGTGCCTTTGCTGCCTTCTTCGCATTTCTCTTATTGATCGTTGCAATAATAAAAGCAAGTACAAAGAATGCTCCCGGTGCAAGTACAAAGATTGTGATCGGCGTATATGCTGCAAGCACATCTCCGATTGCTTTTCCTGCTCCTGATGTCTTCTGAAGAAGGTTACCATCTCCAATGATCTGGAATCCGAATACACAGCCTTTTCCGATCAGTTCACGGAACATACCGATCAAGGTAAGACCGATCGTAAAGCCAAGTCCCATTCCAAGTCCGTCAAAGATTGACGGAAGAACTTTATTCTTCGAAGCGTAACTCTCTGCACGTCCAAGAATAATACAGTTTACTACGATCAGTGGAATATAGATTCCAAGACTGTCATTTAAGGACGGCAGGTATGCCTGCATTAAAAACTGAATAACCGTTACAAAGGAAGCAATGATAACAATATAAGATGGTATTCTGACCTTATCCGGTATCACTTTACGAAGCAGTGAGATAAACGCATTGCTCAACACCAGAATACAGGTTGTAGAAAGTCCCATACCTGCTCCGTTGATCGCTGATGATGTAACCGCAAGTGTCGGACACATACCAAGCATCTGTACGAAGGTTGGATTTTCTTTCACGATACCATTGTATAAACGTTCTGTACATTTACCCATTAGTTTGCTCCTCCTTTCAGATAATCTGCATAGGAAAGTCCCGCATTTACTGCATTCGTGACTGCATTTGTCGTGATCGTCGCACCACTTAATGCATCGATCTCCTCATCCGATGCCGCACCGGATTTTGTATATTTAAACTGTGCTACATTCTTGCCTGAGAACTGTGATTTGAACTCATCAGTATCTGCCTGCATACCAAGACCTGCTGTCTCACTTAATGACAGGAAGGAGATACCATTTGTAGTTCCATCCTCTGCTACACCAAGAGCAAGCTGAAGATCTCCGCCATATGCCTCATGGGATGTAATAACAAATACATAACCAAGTGCATTTCCATCTTTGTCACAGGCAGTTACTGCCTCATCTATATCTGCCTTATAGCCTTTATCCGAAAGCCATGTAGATGCAGTCTCACTGTCGAAGCCATCTACCGTCCGGAAGGCATCCGCATCTGTAAATACTTCCCGGTATGCGTCCTCCTTTGCCTGCTGTTCCGCCTGTTCGATCGGCTTCTTTGTGATCTGCTGTACATATGCAAGCACACCGCCGGCAACAAGTGTAATGACAAGGATTGCTACCGTTGCGATGACAATTGATTTCTTATCCATCTTCTTGCTGTCTGCTGCCGAGCCGCCTTCTTCCTTCTGAAGCTCAGCGCCCTTACCAAATGACTTCGGTTGTGTAAACCGTTCGATCAACGGAACAAGAAGGTTCGAAATAATGATCGCATAGGATACACCTTCTGCCGAGCCGCCATAGATTCGGAACAGGAAGGTCAAAAGTCCAAGGATAATACCAAATACCACTTTTCCCTTCTTTGTAATAGGTGAGGTCACATAGTCGGTCGCCATAAAGAAAGCGCCTAACATCAGACCACCACCACAAAGGTGCGCTGCCAGATATAATGGTTCAAAGCCCATGCCGGATGCAAGGGAGTACAGGAATATAAATACGGAAAATGTTCCAATATAAACCAGTGGAATGATCGGGCTGATCACCTTACGAATAATCAGATATAAACCACCGATCAACAGACAGATCGCAGATGTCTCACCGATCGTACCTGCAATTCTTCCGATAAACATATCTAATACATCTACTGTTCCGCCACTCTTTAAAATCGCAAGCGGGGTCGCTGTTGTAACTCCATCATATGTAAATGTAGTCATCTTTCCCGCAAATGATATTAACAGGAAGCATCTGGCTCCAAGTGCCGGATTCATAAAGTTCTGACCCAGACCGCCAAATAACTGTTTTACTATAATAATGGCAAATGCGCTTCCGAGTATCGCCATCCATACAGGAACCTCCGGCGAAAGGTTAAGTGCCAGAAGCAGTCCTGTTACGACTGCACTGAAATCTTTTACTGTACTGTTTCTGTGCAGGAGCATTTCCACGCCCCATTCAAAAAAAATACAAGATGCTATACAGGTTAAGATCAGCACAAATGCTTTTGTTCCAAAATTATATACACCAAACACACTCGCCGGCAGTAATGCAATGATCACGTCCAGCATCAGGGATGATGTTGTTTTCCGATCTCTGACGTGCGGAGATGCAGAAATACTCAATGTTGTTTCTTCCATGTCTCCACCTCCTACTTCTTCTTACTTGCCAGAATACTCTTTCTGGTTCCGGCTATTGTCTGTGTCAAATGTCTCTTGGCAGGACATACATAAGAACAACAGCCACACTCACAACATTCCATGCCATCATGCTTTAAGAATGCATCTATATTGCCATGTTCTGCATATTTTGCAAGATCTGACGGAATAATTCTTCCCGGACAGACATCCACGCATCTTCCGCAACGGATACATGCAGATGGCTCCCAGTCCTGAACCTCATCATGTGTCATACAAAGAAGTGCTGACAGACCTTTTACTGCCGGAACATCGAGCGAGAACATCGCTTTACCCATCATAGGTCCACCTGCAATGATCTTCTCCGGCAGCTTGCCATCCTTAAAACCGCCTGCCGCTTCTATGATCTCCCGACAGCTTGTACCATTACGGACCAGCAGATTACATGGATTAACGATAGCATCACCTGTAACCGTTACGATTCTGGTGTACAGTGGCTTACCCTCGATCACCGCCTCATAGATGGAAACAATCGTATCTGCATTATGTACGATACAGCCCGCATCTGCAGGAAGCATCTTGGAATTCACATATCTTCCTGTCGTTGCATAAATCAACTGACGTTCCGCACCCTGTGGATATTTTGTCTTTAAAACTTTTACCTCGATCTTATCGTTATCAGCCAGATGCTCTGAGATCTTTGCAATTGCTTCCGGCTTATTGTCTTCAATCGCGATAATTCCCTTTGCCTTATCAAACAGATTTACACAGATCTGAAGTCCAAGGATCAGCTTATCTGTCTCCTCTAACATTCTTCTGTAATCAGAAGTCAGATACGGTTCACACTCCGCACCGTTTACAATGATATATTCGATATCATCTTCATTTCTCGGTGACAGCTTTACGTGAGACGGAAAACCTGCACCGCCCATTCCAACAATACCTGCCTCCTTGATCATATCCTTGATGTCTTCTCTGTAAAGTGTGGAGAGATCTCGCACATTCTCGGAGAAATCAACCGTCTCAAATAAACCGTCATTTTCTATTACGATTGAATTTACTTTATTACCGCCACTTGTCATCCTCGGTTCGATCATTTTTACCGTTCCTGAGATTGAAGAATGGATATTTGCCGAAACAAATCCTCCCGCCTCTGCAATCTTCTGTCCTACCAGTACACGGTCGCCACGCTTTACGATCGGAACAGCCGGTGCACCTATATGCTGACTGAGCGGATAAACACACTCTCCCTTTGGAAGATATTCTCTGACAGGCTTGTCTTTTGTTAGATCTTTGCCTTCATATGGATGAATACCACCCGAAAAAGTTAATAAACCCATCTGCATACCTCTTTCTCTCGTTATTCTTATCAATTCATTCTCTGTTATCGAGAAAAACTAATCATATAATAATACTTCACAGGGTCAAAAACAACCCTAAAACTTGCCAATCTGGCCGCCAACCGCCCGCATGACAAATGCTGCCGCAAGACCGATCAGAACTCCCGTGATCGTTCCAGAGACCAGTAAAACCGGAGCATATATCAGGATATTTTGGTTCTTTATCACCAGATATGCAACGATAAGCTGACCAACATTATGTCCGATACCTCCAAGAATACTCGTTCCCGTTGTTGAAAAAAAACCAATCTTAACAGAGATCCACATAAACAGCATGCTGACTGCTGCTCCGGCAAGACTGTATATCATAACGGTAAAATTGCCAAATAATAAAGACGACAGGAAGATACGGAGCACGGATACCAAAACCGCATCCGCAAGTCCAAGCTTGCACAGCACTACAATAGTTACAATATTGGCAAGTCCGAGCTTGATTCCCGGTACCGCGATATCGATCCGGATAAAGGATTCGATATATGAAAACACCATTGCAACCGCAATAAACATTCCAAGCTGTGCTATCGTTTCTGCGCTGTTATGAGCCTTTTTCTGTATCTTTCTATTTGTAGATTTTTTTTTGGAATTTTTTTGTTTCTTCCCCATCTTTTCTTTCTATATATGCCTTTCCTGCTATACTATGAATAGCCCTTATCGATTATCATATTCTGATTTCTGTCCAACATCACCCTCCACCTGAATCACCAGCTTATGCGGCAGGCAGACGATAGTTTCTCCTGTCTTTGATATCTTCCCCATACGGATGCATACCTGATCCGGACAGTCTGCTTCTGTTACATATGCCATTCCATTCTTTATTTCCAGAATATTCATTCCTTTTGCGGTCTGAATCTCTTTCGTGGTATCTGTATTCAGATCATATCTGCCAATCTCTTTCTGGTCTTCATATATAATAACCTGACTGCCTTTTTTCTGACCCAGCCGGATGACTCCACAGCAGACGATTCCTAAAAGGATCATCACAAATGCCAGAATGATGTCTCTTTTTTTTATCATTTTACTTTATAGTCTCCATTTGTTATCGTGAACTGTTTTCCTGCCTGCTCGGTCATATATATATTCTTATCCTTATCGATCAGGATCACATCTGCGTCAAAGCTTTTTACAAGCTTAAGTGCCCGATCCGCCGGAAGCAGAATACACATCGTTGATAAGGCATCACTTAATGCACCGCTTTCACAGATCACTGTCGCTGATATCGTTCCGGTGTCTGCCGGGTATCCGGTCTTTGGATTTAAGATATGATGATATCTTTTTCCATCCTGAATAAAATACTTCTCATAATCGCCGGATGTTGATATATAGACCGGATGCTTGTCTGACCGGACTTCTACGGTTCCCATCATATCATTTTCATTTCCTCTCGGATCACGAATACCGATCCGGAAACCGGAACCATCCGGCTTTGCGCCGTAACATAAAACGCTGCCGCCGACTGCCACACAAGCGCCTTCCACCTGATTTTCTTCAAGGCTTTCTGCCACCCGGTCACAGGCAATGCCTTTTCCCATCGCACCGAAATCAAGGCTTAAGCCTGTTTCATCAAACAGCACATACCATGTTCCATCCTCTGAAAGCTCATTTACCTGTGTCAGCTCTTTTCCCTGTTCGTCTACGATATGCACTTTCGAATCGTTAACTACCGAACAGGCTTCTTCTATCTTCTGAGTCTCCGGTACTTCTTTCTTCCCATCTTCGATACCCCAGCAGGACGCTAACGGACGGATCGTGAGTGCCAGCAGATCATCTCCTGCCGCGCTTACTTCTTTTTCCTGCAAGACCGCAGATGCCAGGTCATAGCTTATCTCATAAGGCTCTCCTGCCTTATATTCATGATTCACACGGTATACCTCTGCGCCTTCTATCCGCCATGAGATCTGTTCACGCTCCAGTCTGCTTACGCAGTCGATCACTGCATCCGCATCCTGTCTGCCCTGATCCGAATAGACCGATACCGTAACTGCGGTTCCCATGGCAAATCCGGCCGTCGTATACCCTTCCTTTTTCTGATTATCCTTTCCGGTATAAAAGATAAACGCAATTACCAGACCGATACACAATATACCTGATAATAATGCAAGTTTATTCTTCAAAGCATTTATTCCTCCATATAAACAGCCAACACGGGCTTAAACGCACTTTGCAAACTTATTCACAGGAACATCACCCGCGTAAATAAAAAGAGCTGTTGCCAACCACGGTTCCAGCTCTCTTTTTGTCTCTGTCTGCAAAGCTCCTCGCTCCGCAGCTTTTTCTATCCTCTGTAATATTTCAGGATCGCATCTACATCAAAATATCTGCTTCCAAAATCTTTATAAATGGCATTCTTCGTCATCGCATAGACAAATACATCACCCTGACCCTTGATTCCGTCTAAAGCAGATGGCTCGATCGCAACTGCAAACTCATCAAAGTGAAGTGCAAGTGTAAAGCCCTCTGTATAATATGTATTATACAGATTCATCACTGTGAGCTCTGTCTCCGGTGTGATCGTCATATCTGAGATCGTAAGGCTGTTACCTCTTGGAATATTCATATATATCTCAGCTTTCATTTCTTTACCGAAGGAAAGCTTTACGGATACAGGATCTTCTGTCGCACGAATGCTTTTCAGAACCTCTGCTGCTTCGGCCGGTATTGCTCCCGGTGTCTTCGTGCAGTCTACAACTTCACGTCCTGCCATATATTTCTTATCCAGAATGTTGACACATTTTACAATCTTGTTGTCATTTCCCGGATTCGGTAATATGCTTGCAACCTTGTAATAGTCTTCGTTCTCTAAGATCTCCTTGAACAATAAGCTCTTAATATCATAAAACTTTGCCAGCATTACAGGCTTGTAATCCATGTACTTGATCGCTGACCGTATTTCATTTATATCTCTGATTTCCATTTGTATATTGTCTCCACTTCATTCAAATTTGTTCCGCTCAAATCATACATCCATTTTCTGATCTTTGCAACCCGGTTTTTAATGGAATTCCTGACAGACCAGTTCTCGCAGTCGATATCGGAAAGCTTTCTCGTATTCCTCGTCTTCATCGACGCTGTGATTTACCTCCTCAAAACAGGCTTTGCGAATAGCTTCCTGTGTAAATATCGTAGGGCTTTCGTCGTCTCTGCCCCAGTAGAACACTGCACCATCAATACTTTCATTTCCATAGATCTCCTGCATCCGGCTGATGCAGCTCTCATCTCCCAGGAACACATGACAGATACCAGCTAATGATTTACAGAGAACCTCTGCATTGATCGTATATCCGTCAAAATCCTGCGCCCAATCCGGAATCTGCTCCGGCTTATCTACAAGGATCACCGGAAGGCTTCTACCATCATGCGAAAGAAGATTTTTAAGCTGGTCCGCGGATATCGGAACCGCTTCGGTGTCTTCATCCATAAATACACCCGCATCCAGGAATCCGACCTGATTAAATATATCCCGCATAAACTTCGGTCGATTATACCGGCGCTCTCTGGAATAGATATTCTCACAGATATGACGGCAGGTCAGATACAATCCATCGCTTTCTTTTCGGAGTTCTGCAACCACATGCCAGATCATACCGGCTTCTTCATTGCTGATCGTCTGCATATCCATTAGAAAATATTCCTTCTCTGCAACAACCTTTAACTTATACCCCATCACTTCATAAGAAACAGACTCCATTTTTTTTGGCATCTGTCCGAATATCAGGGAGATATGCTGGTACGCCCATTCGTATATGATCTCACTTGCCCGGTCAAATCCGTCATCCCGTATCCGTATCGTCTGGTCAAATACCAGATCCGATACCAGCGGCCGGATCTCCTGCTTGATCTCTTTGTTCAACACCCTGCCGAACTGTTCTCTGTCAAGCTGTGCTGATATGAATTCGTCATTTACCACTTCTTTATTAATGAGGTAGATTACCCTATTCGGCGACAATACCTTCTGATATTTTTTATTCAGCAGAATATTTACAAGCTGCTGCTTGGATACCGCCCAGAACTTCTCTACGACCTCCGGATGTTCATCAAAATATGCACGAACCTCAGGCTTGATCTTATCCTGTGTGATCTTTAACCGGTATTTGCTTCGGATCGCATTTTCCCAGTTTTTCTTGATATACTGATCTCTTGCCAGATTATCGAAGATCTGCACGATTGACCAGTCGCACAGCTCTAGGTTTGCGATGATGCTGTTCATCATGCGGGCATCCTTTTCCTGTCCATCCCACAAACTGCTTCTGTTATCATCAAAGCCTTCATCCATTTTATACTTGTACCGCATCTCATGCTCGATCTCATGCCAGCCCTCAAACAGAACCGTTCTGAGCTGAACCTCAAAGGTCCGGTCAAATGGCTGCTCCCACAACTGATCGGATATGTTGATCAGATATTTGCTTGGGATCTTAAATACACCATTGCACTTCTGGGCTTCAAACCGGTTCTCTTCCCATGCTGTCTTTGACCAATTATCTACCATAAAGGTGTCTTCGAGCAGTGCTTCACTAATCCTGATATCTTCTGTATAAAATAAATTAATACGGATACCGATCAGATCCTGTATCTTCTTATCATCTTTTCCCGTGCCATATTTTCCTGTATCTAACTTACGCTGTAATGACGTCAGTGTCTTTACTCTCGACATACTGTGAAAATAGATTCCGGCATTTCTGAGCTTCGTCATCAACGTCTGTTCCAGCTTCGTTCTTATATCATTCAATTCCTGAATATCTTTGTCACTGATCAGTGCCAGAGACTCATTATTACGTTCCATATAACCACCTGCTTTTCAAATAACTTTCACCCGTAAAAAGCGCACAAAAATACACTGTTATGATACCATTTTATTCCCTTGTCAGTCAATTTTTATGACATAACCTTTTTCTAAATTTTATGTGAAAATATTCCCTTTTTATTAAAATTCTATTTCAATGGATATTGCTTATTTCCTGACACACCGATATAATGTTATGAGATCTGACATGATATAAGAAAATAAGGAGGAATCTTATGATTCTCGATTGTCAAAATATAAGTAAAGCATTCGGAACCAACGTAATTCTCGACAATGTATCCTTTCATCTTGAAGATAAGGAAAAAATGGCGATCGTTGGTATCAATGGTGCAGGCAAAACAACATTATTAAAGATCATTATGCAGGAAGAAGAAGCAGATTCCGGACAGATTGTTTTATCAAAAGACCGTACGATCGGTTACCTTTCCCAGCATCAGGATATTTTCTATGACGATACGGTATACGGCGTGATGGAGGATGCCATGAAGCCTTTGATCGAGCTTCAGGATAAGATCCACAAACTGGAACAGGATATGACAACACTGACTGGCGACGAACTGAAAGCCGCCCTCTCAACCTATAACCGCTATACACATGAATTTGAATATAAAAACGGATATGCCTACGAAAGTGAGATCACCGGAGTATTAAAAGGTCTCGGCTTCTCCAAAGAAGATTTCGACCGTCATACCGATACCTTATCGGGCGGACAAAAAACCCGTCTTTCACTCGGCAGACTTCTTCTTACAAAACCGGATATCATCATCTTGGATGAGCCGACCAACCATCTGGATATGGATTCGATCAGTTGGCTTGAAACCTTTCTAACCGGATATCAGGGAAGTGTGATTCTTGTCTCCCATGACCGTTACTTTCTGGATAAGATCGTAACAAAGGTCGTAGAACTTGATCGTGGACACAGCACCGTATATAACGGAAACTACACCTACTTCTCTCAAAAGCGCGCCGAGATCCGGACAAATATGATGAAAGCCTACTTAAACCAGCAGGCAGATATCAAGCATCAGGAAGAAGTTATCACAAAATTAAAGCAGTTCAATCGTGAAAAATCGATCAAACGGGCAGAAAGCCGTGAAAAAATGTTAGACCGTGTGGAACGTCTGGACAAGCCAACCGAATTAAACAGTGAAATGCGGCTGACGCTGGAACCATCCGTTATCAGCGGTGAAGATGTACTTACGATCGAAGGGCTGTCCAAAGCCTTTGAACAGTATAATCTGTTTTCCGATCTGAATATGGAGATCAAACGTGGTGAGCATGTCGCCCTGATCGGCGGAAACGGAACCGGTAAGACTACGATCTTAAAGATCATCAACAAGCTTGTTCCAAAGGATGACGGAACTGTCATCTTAGGCTCCCGTGTCAAGATCGGTTACTACGATCAGGAGCATCAGGTCCTGAATATGAACAATACGGTATTTGACGAGATCAGCAACGCCTATCCCGACCTGACCAATACCAGGATCCGAAACGTTCTTGCCGCCTTTCTGTTTACCGGAGAGGATGTGTTCAAACGGATCGCAGACTTGAGCGGGGGCGAAAAAGGGCGTGTATCCCTTGCCAAAATGATGCTCTCATCTGCAAACTTCCTGATTCTCGATGAGCCGACCAACCATCTGGATATCACATCCAAGGAGATCCTTGAAGAAGCGATACGGAACTATACCGGAACAGTCCTTTATGTATCCCATGATCGATATTTTATCAATCAGACAGCAACAAGGATCATCGAATTAAAGGATAAGCAGTTAACCAATTATATTGGAAACTATGATTACTACGAAAGCCACAGAGCCCAGCCGGCTTCCACCGGAAAGCAGGCATTTGCACCAGTATCTGATACTGTCTCTCAGGAAAAACAGGCAGAATCCCAGGCAAAGCTCTCTTGGAAGGAAAACAAAGCCGAACAGGCAAGACTTCGAAAAAAAGCAAATGATCTGAAAAAGCTGGAAGACAAGATCGAACAGCTTGAAAACCGTCTGGCTGAAATTGATGAAGAATTTCTGGTTCCTGAAAATGCAACAAATGTTGCACTGTTAAATGATCTGACAAAAGAACGAAATTCTGTAGAAGAAGAATTGAACACGATGTATGAACAGTGGGAAGAATTATCTTCTGAGGAATAAACATCTAAAAAAGCATTAGATACGGACAATTTGCTGTTGTAAGTTACATACAACCATGCAATATCCGCATTCTAATGCTTTTGTATTATCAGTCGATCACATTTATGATCTTTCTTCCATATGTATATGTATTGCCGGATGCCGGAATACAATAAGTACTGTTACTGATATAGACCTGACTACTGCTTCCCATTCCACCGTGAATACACCAGTAAGTTCCATCATTATCATAATAAGCGCCCCAGTCCTTGACACAGGCTTCCGCCAACTGTTTGGAAACACCCATCCGGATCAGATATTTCTTAACCGCTGCCGCATTTTTAAACTTACCAAGAAACAGGGAAACATGGCTTGCCTCTGTCTCTCCGTTTTTATAATATACGATCACGTCTCCCGGAGTTAATGCATCATATGAGAAATCTACAATATCTGAATTCAACTGAATCGAATCCTGTTTCATCCAGCTTTTCCCATCTGACAGAACAACTTTTCCGGTCACAGTTCCGGCACCGCCCCATTCCGTTCCGGTATACATCCGATCTAACAGGATACCGCCTTTTTCCGGACTTGTATACTGAACCGCAAGTTTCTGCGATGGATCATCTCCACCAGCAAGTGCAAATGCCTGATCGACAAATACATTGCAATATATATTTGTCTTACCCAGATATGCCAGGATCACGCGCTTCATCCATGCATCCGTATCCCAGTAAACAGAACCTTCCAGTCGTCTGCTATATGCACGTCCATATTTATCAAAGTCATATAGATATCCATCCACGGACTGACTTCCAGATACACTCTGTCCCTGTTCATTCATCAGGTAATATACCGTCTTGCCATTGATCTGGACAGTAACAATCCCCGGAACGATCTGATCCAGCTTCTGTCCTTCTCTGTATATGGAATATTTTCCGGTCTTGTCATAATATATGTATTTTGATACTTTTCCGGAAGCATCCGTATAGACTGCAGTTTTTTTGTCAATGGTCTGCCAGCCCTCTTCTGCCTTTATCACGCCATCTTCCGGTATATAATAATAATCCGAATGAATATTTAATAATTTATCTGTTACCTGCTGCCATCCGGAACTTCCTGCATCATAGATCCATACTGTGTTCCTGTATTTGCTCTTTGAATAGCTGGCATTAAAATACCGGTACAGACTTGTTCCATTTTTATCATAGTAAAAGGTTTTTCCTTTATTATATGGCGCCCACATACTGGAAACTTTCTTCCATCTGACTCCATTTGCCTGATACAGCACATATCCGTTTCCGGACTGTTTTCGTTTATAGAGCACTTCTCCCTTTCGGATATAATACATGGTCGTATCATTTGAGCTGTACCATCTGGTTGATGTATAATGTCTTCCATTTTTAAAATATACAAATGAGCCATCGATCTTATAAATGCCATCTGTTACAAAATTCCATTTGTTTTTACTGTAGATCTTATACATTCCGATCCGCTCGCTGTCCTTATATCCATCCAGATAATAGGTCTTTGTATTACGTGCATTTGCATTAAAATACATCATGGCATTTTTTACATTTACCCATGTATCTCTTACTGCTTTGCCATCTTCGCCAAAATAATAGCCATAACGATCAACCTTTTTATAATAGTTCCGACGGCTTACACCATCCCGCAGATAATAATATTCTCCGCCGGCCTGTTTCATTCCCTGTGCCAGTGCACCCGCTGCATCAAACCAGTACACTGTGCCTTTAACGCTGATGTAACGATCCGTTACACGCTGTTTCTTGCCATTTGTAAATGAATAACAGGCATCTCCTGAAAAGCGGAATATTGTCTTTCCATCCTTTACATATACCTGTGATCTTCCATATGGATACCAGCCGGTTTCATCCACCCGCTTTCCTTTCCGGAAGAAATAATACGTTCCTGCTACCTTCTTGATTCCTTTTACCGGTGTTCCGTCAATGTAATATATATCCTTTGAAAAACCGGTTGTCAGAATGGAATAATCGTCACTATAGTAAAAGCATTTTTCAAGAGCTGTGTTTCCGGTTTTATTTTTTGAAAACCGAAGCACGGTCTTTGTCGTTGCCGGCTTAAATTTCAATGACATCTTGCCTGTATAAGAGCTGGTATCATAGGAACCATTAAACTCACTTTTCTTAGTTACTACAACCGCCCACAGCTTCTCATCATAGCTTACAAGTGCATATTTCAGTCCGGTGCTCTCATCTACACCCATACCTTTATAGTAATCTGACTTTACTGCATAATCATATTGGAAGGAACCGTCACTGGCATTTGAAAATGTATGTGTGTTCTCGTCCTGTGATAATGCCTGTTTCTTTACTGATTCCGCAGCCTGCACATTTCCGGTATTTTTCCCGGCTCCCATAAACAATATCAACAAAGCTGCTATACATAGAAGTATTAATCGTTTATTCTGCTGTTTCATCTTTCTTTTTATCCGCCTTTTCTGTCCATAAATATGGGGTTATCTGGTATACGTAATAATTCAGCCAATTGGCATATAATGTATTAGCATGGCAGCGCCAAGATTTGATCGGTGTCTTGCTTGGATCGTTGTCCGGATAATAATTTACCGGAATATCCGGATTCAGTCCCTTTGCAAGATCACGCTTATATTCTTTATCAAGTGTCAGAATATCATATTCCGGATGTCCGGTTACGAATATATTCTTTCCTTCATCGCCAATGATCAGATAAGGACCTGCCTCATCGGACTCCGCTACGATCTCCAGATGCGGATTTTTTACGATCTCATCTTTATCGACACCTGTATATCTGGAATGCGGTACATAAAAGATATCATCAAACCCACGAACAAGCGGTGTCTTTCTGTGGAAGGTATGATGCATATAGATTCCTGATAATTTCTTATCCAGCTCATGCTTCTGCACCCCATACCGATAATACAGACCTGCCTGTGCGCCCCAGCAGATATGGATCGTGGAGGTTACATTTTTCTCCGACCAGTCCATGATTTCTTTTAATTCATCCCAGTATTCTACATCTTCAAATTCCATCTTCTCGATCGGTGCTCCTGTGATAATGAATCCATCCCATTTCCGATCTTTGATGCTGGAAAAATCGGTGTAGAACCGTTCCAGATGGCCTTTTGGTGCATGCTTGGATTCATATGTCATCGTACGGATCAGGGAAATATTCACTTGAAGCGGCGTATTTGACAGACTTCTCATAAGCTGTAATTCTGCATCCTGCTTTAAAGGCATCAGGTTCAATATCAATATATCAAGCGGACGGATATCCTGACGGATGGCTCTGTCTGAACCCATCACAAAGATATTCTCATCCTCCAGTATTTTCTTTACCGGTAAATCATCGTCAACTCTAATTGGCATTTTCTATCAAGTCCTTTCTGTTCCAACTGCCATTTTTCTGTTTCTATATTATCAGGAAAACTGTTCCAGAAACTGCGCTTCTGAAATGATCGGTATTCCCAGACTCTGTGCTTTTTTATTCTTCGAAGATGTGGATGTCTCATCGTTATTGACCAGATATCCGGTCTTTGAAGATACAGAACCTGCTACCTTTCCGCCCCGGTCTTCGATATACTGCTTCATCTCATCCCGGTTTGCAAATTGTACCAGACTTCCGGTTATTACAAAGGTAATACCTGCAAGCGTCTGTGGTACCGTTTCAGTCTCTGCTTCAAACTCTAATTCACGAAGCAACCTATCTATAATAGCACAATTCGACGGATTTTTAAAATATCTTACAATTTCCTCTGCGATCACTGTTCCAATTCCATCAATCTCTGTATATGCTTCTACATCCGCATGCATGATCTGATCCAGGTTATTTTTAAAATGTTTGCAGATCAGCTTCGCTGTTGCATCTCCGACCCCAGGAATTCCAAGGCCATAGACAAAACGGTTCATCGTTGTGTGTCTGGATGTATCAACAGCCTGAATCAGCTTCGCATAAGACTTCTCTCCAAAGCCTTCCAACTCAACGATCTCTTCTTCATGACGATTCAGGTGATAGAGATCATCCAGATGATCCAGATATCCCTGTTCAATAAATTTGTCTATCGTGGCTTCTGATAGGCCGTCAATATTCATAGCATTTCTGGATACAAAATGAGCAAATGATTTTAACTTCTTTGCAGGGCAGAATTCATTGGTACAATAAAGGGTCTCTACCTGATCTACACCCTCTCCCTCCGTCACGATCTTTGTCAGACCACCACAAGCAGGACAGGATTCCGGAATCGGTACATTTCCACTTCTGGTATGATTTTCGGCAATCTGCGGAATGATCATATTTGCCTTATAGACCGAGATCTCATCTCCGATCCCAAGCTGCAACGACCGAAGGATACTGACATTATGGATACTTGCACGGCTGACTGTTGTTCCTTCAAGGGACACCGGATCAAATACAGCAACCGGATTGATAAGTCCCGTTCTGGAAGGGCTCCACTCCACATACTGCAGATGGGTCACTGCCTGTTCATCCGCCCATTTGAATGCCATACTGTCTCTTGGGAACTTCGCTGTTCTACCGAGGCTCTTTCCATATGCAAGATCTTCTAACACCAGTACCAGACCATCCGAAGGAAAATCGTTCTGCTCAATCTGTTCTGCAAACTTTGCTACACACTCCGGCAGCTTATCAGCATCGATCAAATAATGCTCTACGACATCAAAGCCCTGATGCTCCAGCCAGTCTAATTCATAAGAAAAGGAATTCTTAAAGTCCACATCTTCTCCATCCACCAGATTAAAGGCAAAGAAATGTACGTTTCTCTCTTTTGTAATGCGGTTATTCAACTGTCTGACAGAGCCGCTGCATAAGTTTCTCGGGTTTTTATATTTTGCATCTGCATCTGCGATCTGCTCATTTATCTTCTCAAAATCTGAATACTTGATAACTGCCTCTCCACGGATCGTCAGCTTACCCTTATATGGAATCTCTTTCGGAATATTTGCAAATACTCTTGCGTTGTTCGTTATAACCTCGCCCTCTAAGCCATTTCCTCTGGTTACTGCTTTTACAAGCGTGCCATTCTCATAGGTAAGGACAACGGTAAGACCATCTAACTTCCATGAGATCACACCCTGATGTTTGCCAAGCCATGCTGCCAGTGCTTCCACACTCTTGGTCTTATCCAGAGAAAGCATTGGATGCTCATGAGCCTCTTTCGGAAGCTCACTTACAATCTCATATCCGACATGAACCGTCGGACTGTTCGACATTACAATTCCTGTCTCTTTTTCAAGTTCTACCAGTTCATCATACAAGGCATCATATTCCAGATTGCTCATGATCTCGGTATCTTCCTGATAATATTTCTTTGATGCCTCATTCAGTTTTTCAACTAATTCTTTGATTCTGTCTCTCTTTTCCAACTGACATACCTCTTATTTCCAACAACATTCTGTTCATTTTTATTATCCGGCTGTGCTTCTTCCCGCTTTGTTTTCACTTCTTCTTTTCGTTCCACTAAACGTCTGAGTTCTGTTTCTTCTTCCTTTGTCAAATGGCGGTACTCACCCGGTCTCAGATTCCCCAGACGAATATTGATCACTCGAAGCCGTTTCAGATTTACGACCTTATATCCAAAATATTCGCACATTCGTCGGATCTGGCGATTCAGCCCCTGTGTAATTATGATCTTAAAGGAATAATTATCGATCTTATACAGACGACATTTTTTTGTCACCGTATCAAGAATCGGAACACCTGCCGCCATCTGTGTTAAAAATTCGTCCGTGATCGGCTTATTCACACGGACACGATATTCCTTCTCATGATTATTGACTGACTTCTGGATACTGTTTGACAGGTCTCCATCGTTTGTCAAAAGCAGTAATCCCTGTGAATCCTTATCTAATCTTCCTACATACTGCAATCGGATCGGATACTTAATATGATCAAAGATGTTATCCGGATCATCATGACTTGCCGTGCAGGTCAGTCCCAGTGGTTTATTGTATGCAAGAATAACTGTCTCTTCACGCTTTCTTACAGGCTTTCCATCGACCATTACCCTGTCATTTGCCTCTATCTTCTGTCCCATTTCCGCAGGCTTCCCATTTATTGTGATCCTGCCTTTTAATATATATTCATCTGCCGCACGTCTGGAACAAATGCCAGCTTCGCTCAGATATTTATTAATTCGAATGCCTTCTGCCATATCATGACCCTTCCTGTTCTGTCTCTCTGCTGCGACTGTTTTGCCGCTCTTTTTATCTGTTTTCTTTATAACCATATCTTTTTAATCATACCATTCTGATCATTAAAAGTAAACAATTACAACTTTTCAATTTCGGGGCTTGTTTTTTCTCTTTTTCCGACGTATAATAAGGCAAACGCAAAGGTGTGTTTCTACGGAAACGCACCTTTTTTTGTATTTAAATTTAGAAGCTGAAGTTATAACATTTTATAAAGGACGTGAATATATGGATAATATCGATAAGAAAATATTACATTTATTACAGCACAATGCCAGAACCCCTTTAAAGTATCTGGCAAATAAAGTATTTCTCTCCTCTCCTGCGGTATCCGCAAGAATCGACCGGCTGGAAAAGGCAGGTGTGATCACCGGATACCATGCAGGCATCAACCCGGAAGCTCTGGGGTATCACATTACCGCATTTATACACATGGCACTCGATCCAAAACAGAAACCAACCTTTTATCCCTTTATCGATGCCTGCCCCAATGTACTGGAATGTAATTGTGTGACCGGTGCCTACTCTATGTTGATGAAGGTTTGTTTTCCAAGCACAATGGAACTGGATTCTTTCATTGGCCAGCTACAGCGATTCGGAAATACAGAAACACAGATCGTATTCTCCACTCCTGTTCAAACTCGTGGAATCGACATCGGTATTGTATCTCCTGTAAATGAAGAAAATGCTATCTAGTATGTCTGTGGACGGTCGTCTGTAACTTCTATATTATATAAGGCAAATAATAAAACAAAAAAGTTCCGTATCAGAATTCTGTCATATCCAAAGAATTCTTTTATGGAACTTTTTATGTCTTGATATCTGCTTACAAACCTACTGCTAACTGGTTCACACATTTGCAGAATCAGCTAAAATATCCTTCCTATTGTGCATCTTCCGGTGTAGCTGCAGTATTCTCTGTTGTAGCCGGTTTGCTGATCAGATCATAAAATGCCCGGAATGTTTTATCTGTATCCAGAAGATATTCTGTATTCTCTTTTACATGAACATAGATATCCTGAATATCCTTTGATGCCTTAAAGCTGTTCAGATAAGAAAGCTGTGCATTTGACAGCTCCCCATTAGCGATCTTATACGAACCATCCTGGTCTGTTATAATATAGAAGGTCACGATATCAAGCGGCTTTGATTCTACGTCCGCAATGTCCATATAGGACAATTCAACCACAACATATTCTCCTTCTGCATAACCATCTGCCAGATAACAGGTCGTATCTTCAAAACCTTTTAGGTATTTTGCAGAGTTTTCCAATACTGACATATCATCAAACTCGGTTGGATCCGTCACCAGTGACTGTAACGTTGCCTGATCACAGGCTGCTTTTGCCGTAAGATACTTACTAACCAGATCATTGATCTCTGAAACATCACTTTTCTTATATGATGCATTCTCCGGAATCGTCAGCTCAACCGTATTATTTTCTCCCGGCACAATTTTGGGTTTTCTGATAAAAAATGCGTACACATAACAGGAACACAATAATGCAAATATCACCCAGCCGATCGCAAGCTTCATTCCAGCCCGGATCACGATCTCTCCTTCTTTTGTCTTTATATATGTATCACCAAGAAAACTGTTTTTTTTATGATTCAATTTTCCTATGCTCCTTTTCATATTTTATATCGACAAAATTCTACCATTCTGTTCTGTATTTTGCAAGTTCATCCAGGAAGTATTCATAATTCAGCGAAGAAATATAAGAAAATATTTGATTATTTCAGCGAAATATTGTATTATATATAAGCCATGCACCAGTAGCTCAGTGGATAGAGCAACGGCCTCCGGAGCCGTGTGCGGTGGTTCGATTCCACTCTGGTGCATATTTTTTATGCATAAAAATACCGGCAGCCACTTAAAAGGAATGTGGCTGCCGGTATTTTCTTTTAATAAAATGATGATATTTTTACATTGTAACAAAGATGAACTTTACAACGAATAACGCTGCGATGATCGTTACAACAATATCTTTCTTCTTGTAGTTACCTGTGAATAAGGTAATCAGAACGTATGAAATTGATCCTACACCGATACCATTTGAGATAGAATAGGTTAATGGGATCATAAGGAAGGTAAGGAACGCAGGAACTGCTGAACGCATATCATCCATATCGATCTTGGCAAAGTTCTTAGCCATTAATACACCTACAAAGATCAGTGCCGGAGCTGTTGCACATGTTGGGATCACACCTGCGATTGGGCTTAAGAACAGACATACTGCGAAGCAGGCTGCTGTAACTAAACTTGCAAGACCTGTTCTACCACCTGCTGCGATACCGGATGCAGACTCAACGAAGGTTGTACATGTCGATGTACCAAGAATAGCACCTGCTGCTGTACCGATAGAATCGCACATCATACTCTTATCTAAGTTGATCGGGTCACCATTCTCATCTAACATATTTGCCTGTGATGCGGTTCCATATAAGGTTCCGATCGTATCAAACATATCTACCAGACAGAATGCAACGATCAGCATGATACCTGAGAACACGCCACCAACATATGGGCTTTCAAATGCATTTCTCCATGCATCCGCCTTGAAGCATCCAAGGAAACCGATCTCGCCAAAGTCTTTGAAAGACTGACCGATGCTGGATACATCAAAAGATGGTGTCTCCAGATTAAATACATAATAAAGAACTGTGGAAACAATGATACCGATTACGATATTTCCCTTTACATTTAACTTTGCAAGAACTGCGATCAGGATAATACCGATGATAGTTACAACCGGTGGAATAACTGCTTTCCATGCAGCTGCCGGTGTCTCTGCGCCTGAAATCGCTCCATGGAAATCAAAGATCTGTACCAGTGTATACTTATTCGCCTGTACAAGACCTGAACCCTTTAAACCAACCAATGCGATGAACAAACCGATACCGGCCGGTATTGATTTCTTCAGACATTCCGGCATGGCTGTCGCAATGTACTTACGAAGTCCGGTTACAGACAGGATCAGAAATACGATACCTGATAACAGGATGATAACAAGACCTGACTGATAACCTTCAATCACGCTGCAGCCTGCAAAGAATGCACCGGATACAAATGAGGTACAGAAGAATGAATTCAGTCCCATACCACATGCCTGTGCATACGGCATTCTGGCAAGGAATGCCATAAGAAGTGTACCGATAACAGCCACAAGAACGGATGCGATAAATACTGCATTCCAAACCCTGCCTACTTCTGCTGCGCTTGCGCCTTCTGCAACAAGCCATCCAGCCTTACCATCTGCTGCTACCTGATTTGGGTTTACCAGGACAATGTATGCCATGGCAAAAAATGTTGTGAGTCCGGCCATAATCTCTGTACGAACATTAGAACCGCGCTCTGAAATGTGGAAAAATTTATCCATATTTCCCTTCCTTTCTTTTGTTTATTCTTATTAAAAGCATTGGTTGTCTACCTGTCCCTCACTACAGATATATGCCATGCTTTATAATCAAAATTCTGTGTGCCGTTACCGCACTGTTTCTTCCAGAAATTCGGCTACACTGTCATCCAGATAATCACCGATCACAAGATCCGCCGCTTCCTTGCAACGCTCTGTCGCATTTAAAACCGCAACTCCAAGTCCGGCTTCTGCTAACATCTCACTGTCATTATCTCCATCGCCGAAAGCAATTGTTTCTTCCATTGATATTCCAAGGAATCGTAAAACTTCCTTTAACCCATTATGTTTGCCGGAATGACGATCAGATATCTCAATCAATCGCGGCGCTCCGGATGTTACATAAACAGTATGGATATTTTGCGTTAATTCATGCATGATACGGTATTTTTTCTCTGTCGGTCCTACAATTGAGATCGAATCCAACTCCGTATTATGCTGTAAAATAAACTGCCTTATATCAGGCACCGGCGTTCTGGTGCTTCTTACATAAGCACTGATATCCTCTGACTCTCCAAAATTCATTGGATTCTCATAATATATCTCAGATGTATATCCTCTACCGTCTATAAAACATTCAAAGAATACATCTTTATCCGTAACCAGATCAAATATCTGCTCCGGTACTTCCGGTCGTAATTTTAAATTATATACTGAATGATCATCTGATAAATCATAGATTGCTGCCCCATTGGATGTGATCGCATACCGGACACCCCGAATCTCCCGGATGCATTCTGGAATGGAATAAACAGATCTTCCACTTGCCGGAATAAAAATAACGTGGCTGTCTGCCAGTTTTTCAAGAACTTCCTTTGTTCTATGGGAAATCCCATCCCGTCTTAAAATCGTTCTGTCCAAATCTGAAACCACGCATCTGTACTTCATATGCTTTTCCTCTGTTTTCGAATTTACTTTCATATGTTACCATATTTCGTAAGGGAAATAAAGATATTATAAACTTTTTTACATAAATACAGAAAAAGGAGCTATTTTCATTACATTTTTACCCGGTTGTATAAAAACTGTGATAAAATAAATACACATCAGAAAGGAGACCACTATGTTGCATGAAATATCCGATGAACGCTACTGCTTTATTGAAGATACCATTTGTGATGCATTTTTATTGGTATTGAAAGAAAAAGGAATAGAAAAAATTACCGTGACCGACATCATAAAAAGAGCCGGAATTGTTCGCAGTACATTCTATAACCACTACGAAAATATTCCAGCTCTTATAACTGCTGTTGAAGATAAAACTATCCAGGATATTTTCACCCTCATGGAAGACTTTCATCCTGAAAACAATCAGGATATATGCAAATCTTTCTTTCTGACAATTTGTAATTATACCAAAACGAATCCGTTTCTGGCAAATATTCTCCGGAGTCCAAGAGGCGATGAATTCTTTGAAAAGGCTTTAACTATGTTCCATCGTTATGTAACAGATGCCACCCGGAAAACAACGCCTTCCATGCACTCCAAGGAAGAGGTCTCCTATATGATCGCATGCAGCATTGGCAGTACCTTGGGTGTTCTCCATAAATGGACAAGAGAAAATTTTGAGAGTTCCGAAGAAATCATTGCCGGGATACTGACACAGTCATTTCTCACAGGTATACTTCCTTATCTGTCTTAAAGTGCTTCATCAATCAGAACTTCCTGCCTTTTTATCTTCTTAGTTGCACTCTTGATAAATGGATATTTACGAATAATCAACCCCGTAATCCGACGATAGGTCGGCTGCGTATTATTATAACTGTCAATAAATGCCTGAAGCTCTGATCTGATTGTTTCCTCGTTCATCCGTTTTGCCGAGACAGCATCCTGATCCGGATAGATTCTTGCAATTAGGCCATTGTTCTCTCCTGTCACAATCACCTCTCCCACCAGTTTTCCAAGAGCAAGTTTATTTTCTATTTCCTCCGGTGATATATTTTCTCCGTTTGAAAGAATGATCAGATTTTTTATTCTTCCATTGATAAATAAGAATCCGTCTTTATCCAGATATCCTTTATCTCCCGTATGCAGCCATCCACCTTTTAAGGTCTCTGCAGTCTCTTCCGGCATCTGATAATAACCCTTCATAACGCTGCTGCCCCGTACCAGAATCTCGCCATCCTCAAAAGAAATTTCAACATTGGAAAGCGGTCGTCCTATAGAACCGGTCTTATGATCTTCCGGTACATTGCTGCTGATAACAGGCGAACATTCCGACATTCCATATCCCTCATAAATATTTACACCATATTCTGCAAATTTCTCAATATAAAACGGATCCAGATGTGCTCCACCTGTAAATATTGTTTTCAGCTTTCCCCCAAATGCCTTGGCTGCAACTATTTTCTTTGGGATCAACGGGTTCATTGCCGAAAGACGTTTGTAGATTGTTTCTACCATCAAAGGTACCATCAGCATAATATCAGGATGAAAGACGCCCATATTTTTTACCATATGCAACAGAGAATCATTAATACATACCGTTGCTCCAAAGGAAAAACCTTTGAGCCAATCCATAACAAGGCAAAATGCATGATGAATCGGTAAAACACTTAATACTATGGTTCCGGGCTCTGCAGTATAATTAACAGATTTTACATTTTCTGCCAGATTTCTCTGTGTCAGCATAACACCTTTACTTTTTCCTGTAGTTCCGGAGGTGAAAATAATCGTAGCAATATCTTCCGGATCCGGTGCTGCAAAATCATCTGTACCGTTTATACCTGACGTCATTAATTCTGCTACAGATGCAACTTTTTTCTGATTTGTTTCGATGTTTTCTTCCTGTAATATCCAGATTTTTTTCAGTTTTGGACATTCCTCCAGTATCCGTTCCGACAAGGTCTGAATTTTAGGACTTAAAAAGAGTGCTTCCGCATCTGAACGATTCAGAAGATCTATCAAATCCTCTACCGGAAGTCCTGCATCAAGAGGAACGGCTACTGCCTGACCTGTTATAATTCCAAGATAAGCTTCTATCCATTCCACAGAACTACTACCGATCAATGCTATATGCTTTCCCTGAAAGCTTTCCTCACACAATCCTTTTCTGACATACTTGACATTCTCCATCAGCTCCCGGTAGCTTCTATCACAGATCTCCTTTTTCTTCAACCATTTTACTGCCTTTATTTCTGAAAACTTTTTTTCGCTTTCTTCCAAAATATCACGAATCAACATATCTTATTATACCTCCGCACATACTTACTGCGATCATATACTTATATTCTCTGATTATACAGTTTCCTGCTGTAATCGCTCTAACAGATCAAGTGCTTCTACAATTGTGAATACATGCAGTGCATCGTCTTCCTCCAGTTCAATGTCAAATGTGTCTTCGATTTCTCCCAAGAAAGACATAAAATCAAGCGAACTAAAGCCCAGATCTTCTCTGAACTTCATATCGTTTGTCATCTCCTCCGGCTTAACATCACAATACTGTGCTATGATTTTCTTAAATTGCATTTCCTGTGTCATAATAATTTCTCCTTTATATGTTTTATTTTATACCTGTTCCATGATTTCTCCGATACTCATATCAGGTTCCGCGATTCCTTTAAACAATATCCGCATCATATAGTAATATAACAATTCCATATCATGTTCTGCCAAATGTGCGGTCTGGTAATGATATGAAAAATTCATACCTCCATTATCTGTATGAGATACTGTCAGATACATTTTCTTTGTAGCTGCACCATTTGCAAACCATTTTGCATGCTGTGGAATTTGTACCAGATGAGGATTATCCAATTTTACCGGCATCGGCTGATAAGTAAGGTAACAGCTTTCATAGGCTGTATTCTTCGGTGTATGATATCGTTTCTGCATCTCCTCTCTGATCAACGCCGGATCATAGTTACTGTGCATATAGATCCGATTCTGCATATTCTGGATCTCATATGCTGCCGACAGGAAATCAGTATCTGCCGAAATCACAGTTCTACATGGAAACATAATAGTTCGACTACCACCGGAGGTCCATTCATCATGAGTAGACCGTCTTGAAATGAAGTTTTCTATCGTAATATCTTCCTGTCCATGATTCATCTTTGACAGATATGTACGAATACCAAGCAACAACAGATTTGTCATTGAAAGCTGATGGTTCATACAAAAATCTATCAAGTTTTTCGTTGGCTCCGGCTCCAGTTGATAATCCTTTACTGCCACAAACAACTGATCTAATTCTATATCGGCAGCCCTGAGTGTTTTATTCCTATGTAACTTTCTTGATGCTTCCAGTACATCTAAACCCTGGATATCAGAATAAAGGGGTTCCCCCCATGCATCCAGCTGATCATCCCAGAACTTTTTATCTTTGGCAAAACGTTTTTCATTATTTGCACGATTCAGATCTTTAACCAGCACTTCCTCAAAATCAGCTAACTTCTGCGGATATGGTGTATTGAATTTATAATGCGTATATAGCTGCATCAGATCATTGATCATCACAACCAGTCCACAGGAATCAATCAATCTATGATCCATATGGATGAAGAAACCATTATATCCATCCGGCAGTTTTACCATCACTATATCGCAAAGCGGAATATCATCTCCGTCAAATGTCTCATATGCCCACTGCTGCATTAGATTGTCTGCTTCTTCCATATGCATTCCTGATAAGTCTTTTAAAGGAATGTCACGGGTTTCTTTTTCAGTAAGATATTGCTTCACATCACCATTTTTATCACGTTTCGTAAAACGAATACGCATACATCCATATCTCTCATATTCCAACTGAATACATTTTTTTAAAAGTCCGAAATCTAGTTCTGCTTTTAAAGATGCCACAACACTGACACCGGACACCTGCTGTGTTTTATATTTTTTTATCCAGTCATCATGCATTTTTTGTGCTGCTGTTAAGGGATATTGTTTCATCATCATGGATAACCTCCTGTATTCTTTATTCCTTTGTGAACTTATCACATTTCATTTTTGAATTCCACCCCTTGTACAACTTAACAAACACTTTACATGAAATTGACCGAAACTTTAAAAGTAATCTATGGATCAGAATTATCCCAATATAAAAATCCCCCTTAAACAGATTCGGCATTTACCTTATCTGCTTAAGAGGGATCCTGTTACTTCCGGTGATTCTATTTTAATTATCATATTTTTCAAAAAAATCAAGCATCTTTTGTCGGTAAAGCCCCGGAGCTGCATATGGCGCACATAGATGCCGTGCTTCCGGTATAATGACCAGTTCTTTGGGAGCACTGCATAATGCATAATTATATACAGAATTCTCTGGAACTACATAGGTATCTGCTTCCCCATGAAAAAACAAAACCGGACGTTTATTTTTCTTCATTGCTTCTATCGTGTCAGCATCACTCATACGAAATCTTCCAAACATCCTGCAAAACAGATCTACACGGAACAAAAGCAGCTCTACCCAGCCCAAATGGAACCAGTTAGCTGCGATATCCTGAAGCTGACGCTTCATCGAACAAAATCCACAATCTGCAATCAAGCCTTTCACTTCTTCCGGCAGCTTATGTCCTGAAGCCATAAGCACCGCCGCAGCCCCCATGGATTCTCCATAAAGATAGATTGGGAGCTTCTCTTTGTTTCTTGCAGCAATATAATAACTCCATTGCTGTACATCCCATTGCTCTTTTGCACCAAATGTAATATATTCACCCTCGCTCAAACCGCAGCATCTCTGATCAATAAACAATAAATTACACGCATTCTCATGAAGGAAACGTGCTGTATATGCAAAATCGCCAAAGCCACTACCTTTATATCCATGACTTAACAAAACAAAACGTTTCGCTTCTTTTGTCGGAAGATAATAAGCATGCAGATACAGTCCATCTCTGCTTCTGATAAAGCAATCCTTCATCTGCTGCTCAGCACACCACAGTTTTCCTTCTTCATATTCCTTTTCGTATTTGTCTCTTGGATGATTTTTCTTTATATGAGACAGTTGAAACCATTTCTTTTTCTTCTGTCGTTTTTTTCCTTTGCAACGAACAAGCATATCAAAGAAAGACCAACCAAATGCAACAAACAGACCAAATGCACCGGCTGTTATTTCCAGTAATCTTAATATTTTCTGCTTATTCCCTGTATCATTCATAATCGTTATCTTCTCCGCTTCTTTTTCGCGTATTTGTAAAACAGCCCTTGAAAACATAATGTTTTCAAGGGCTTGAAATACTTTATTATCATTCAACAAATAAAATTATACATTCATCTGCTTAGCAACTTCTGCTGCGAAGTCTTCGTTCTTCTTCTCCATACCTTCACCAACTTCGAAGCGAACGAACTTAGCGATCTTAAGAGCAGGATTTACAGACTTCAGGTATGCTGCAACTGTCTGCTTGCCATCTTCAGCCTTAACATATACCTGATCAAGAAGACAGATTTCCTTCATCTGCTTAGAGATACGTCCTTCAACAAGTCCTGAGAAGATCTTGTTGCCTGAGATCTCTTCCTTATCAGCACAAGCGATCTCTGCTAACTGAGCCTTAGCTTCCTTTGAAAGGAAGTTCGGTAAGAAATTCATGTTTGACTTCTTCTCTTCGTAGATAGCTACATCTTCTGCGCTCCATACACCGGCTACAGCCTTCTCGATCAACTTGGAAAGAACCGGCTTTGGAAGTGAGAACGGATCATTTAATGCACTGTCAATTGTGATCTCTTTCATCTTAGCAAGCTCATCTGCTGAGATCTCGTCTCTTGAGATGTACTGTGGGTTCATAGCAGCGATCTGCATTGCAATGTTTGTAAGTGCTTCCTTAGCTGCATCATCTGAAGCACCGTTACCGGCTACAAGAACACCGATTCTTCCGCCACCATGGATATAAGAAGCAACAACATCTGCTGTAACCTTCTCAAATCTTCTGATGGAGATCTTCTCACCAATCTTGAGAATCTTATCATCAAGATCAGCCTTCATATCAAGGATTGAAACAACGTCTTCGCCATCTCCAGCCTTTTCTGTATCTACTGTAAGTGCCTTATCTGCAACTGCCTGTACAAACTCCTGGAAAATTGCATTCTTTGCAACGAAGTCTGTCTCTGAGTTAACTTCAACAACTACTGCTGTATTACCATCAATTGCAACCTTAGCGATACCTTCTGCTGCAATTCTTGCTGCTTTCTTCTCAGCCTTAGCTGCACCACTCTTTTTGAGTACTTCCACAGCGGCATCCATATCACCGTTTGTCTCTGTAAGTGCTTTCTTACAATCCATCATACCAGCACCTGTGAGTTCTCTTAACTCTTTTACCATGCTTGCTGTAATAGCCATCGTAATAACCTCCAAAATTCTAGTATTTATATTCTAAAATATTACTCTTCTACTGCTGCATCCTCATCTGCAACTTCTTCAGCATCTGTTGCATCAGCGCCCTGCTGAGCTTCGATAACTGCATCTGCCATCTTTGAAACAATAAGCTTTACAGCTCTGATAGCATCATCGTTACCAGGAATAACATAATCTAATTCTTCCGGATCACAGTTCGTATCAGCAATACCTACAAGCTTGATTCCAAGTGAATGAGCTTCCTGGATACAGATTCTTTCCTTCTTAGGATCTACAACGAAGATCATGTCAGGAATTTCCTTCATTTCCTTGATACCGCCAAGGTTCTTCTGAAGCTTCTCCATCTCCTTCTTGATCTGGATAACTTCCTTCTTAGGAAGAACATCAAATGTTCCGTCAGCTTCCATAGCTTCGTACTTCTTAAGAGTAGCGATTCTTGTCTGGATTGTGCTGAAGTTTGTAAGCATACCGCCTAACCATCTCTCGTTTACATAGTACATACCGCAACGCTCTGCTTCACTCTTGATTGAGTCCTGAGCCTGCTTCTTTGTACCAACGAAAAGAATCTTTCCACCATTTGCTACGCAGTCACCGATTGCATTGTAAGCATCGTCAACCATTCCTACTGACTTCTGAAGGTCGATGATGTAGATACCATTACGCTCTGTGTAGATGTATGGCTTCATCTTAGGGTTCCATCTTCTTGTCTGGTGTCCGAAATGTACACCTGCTTCTAATAACTGTTTCATTGAAATAACGCTCATTTTTTCTACCTCCATGGTTATATTCTTCTGCTGATCTCTCTTTCACCGAGTCACCCGAGCTATAGGCACCACTTCAGGAATCAACCAGCATGTATATTATTTTTACGAGCCTGCTATATTCAAGCCCACACACAAAATCGATAATAACACAAAAAGAAAGTGCATGCAAGCACTTTCTTTTTATAATCTCATGTCACTTAACAGTTCCATGTCTTTTTCGCATTATGCTGGTATGTGCGAGCACATTCCAGCGCAATGCTCATTATCTCATATTTTGTTTTAATTCATGCTATAACTATCGTCCATCTCTCATAATGGTAATCATCTCATCGTAGGTTTCATCACCCTTGAATGTGAAAGTTCCACACATCAGTTTCATGGAATTACCGGAGCTTACAAGGTAATCATAAAAATCCTGTACACTGTCTACCATTCCGATATCATATAATGCCTGAGAGATTGCCTCTGCATACATACCCGGCTTGATCGTAATCGAACCACCCTTTTTCTTTTCTTCTGTAGTTGTCTCTGTCGTAGCTTCCGTAGTTGTTTCTGTCGTCGTCTCTGTCGTAGCTTCCGTAGTTGCTTCTGTTGTAGCTTCCGTGGTTGCCTTGGTTGTACTTTCGGTTGTGGCTTCCGTGGTTGCCTTGGTTGTATTTTCCGTTGTGGTTTCCTTTGTCGCCTCTGTTGTAGCTTCTGTCGTCACTTCCGTCGTTGCCTTAGCTGCATCCTCTTTTGTCGTTTCCGTTGCAGTCTCTGTCGTTTTCGCTGATTCAGTAGTTTCTTCTGATGCAACAACTTCTACCGCATCTCCTTTTGACGGATCATTCTTCTTTGTATCTGCAAAGCTTCCGGACTTAATTCCAACCATCATAACGAGCGCACCAATGATAAGTCCAAAGCCTAATCCTCTGAAAAAATATTTTTTCTTCATACTGCCGTTTCTCCTATCGTATAAAACAATTTCAATTTACTGCTTCTGATTCTCAATATTTTTAATGATCACCTTGGTTTCACCAACACCGATTCCAAGCTGGTTCGCGATCTCCATAATTCCAAATCCCTGCTTGTAAAGCTCTGCCACTTCTTCATCGATATTTTTCTCATCATCCCAGATTTCTTCCGGTGCAGGAGCTTCTTTCTTTGCCTCCTGTGCACGATTCTGATTTCTGTTTGTTCTGTTCTTCTTGCGGTTCTTCTTTCTGGAACGGTTGCCTCCCGCCGGCTGTTCTGTCTTCTGTACAGGCTCAGTACCGGTTGCTTCTACGACTGTTGTTTCTTCTGTAATTTCGGTTGCTTCTGACTCAACAGCAGGCTCTTCTGCTTTCTTAAAGGCAACAACATTGGATTTTTCTTCTGCCGCTTCTTTCTCGGCTTCCTCAGCAACAACTTCTTCTGCAACAGCTTCCTCTACTTCTTCCTTTGGTTCCTCCGCATCATCTTCTGCTGTGTTCTCTTCAACATCCTGTTCCGGTACAGTTTCGGTTATATCACCATTTGCAACTGCATCACCGGAAATAACTGTCTCCGTCTCACTTGCCTCTAATGCTCCGAGAGAATTCTCATCCGGCTCTTCTTCGATTTCTTCTGTCTGCTCATTTTCTTTGGGAGCTTCTTCTGTCTGCTTCTCTTCCGAAACAGCTTTTTCAGCCTGTTGTTCTTTTTCTTTTGCGATCTCTTCTTCGGTTTCCTTTACTTCCATTTCAAGAAGTTCTTCATAAGTAACCGCTTCCGGTTTTTTCTCTGCATCCGGATTATATTCTTCATAGGCTTCTGCAAGGCTCTGATTGATATAATCGATCATCTCCTTCTTTGCCTTTTCAGACAACTTGGATGCCCATTTTTCAATCTGTTCCTTCAGTTCCTTTTCTGTCTTCTTGCGAACATCTTCGCTGTATTCGTCTAATGATGTCTTGCTCTGCTCAAGAAGAGAATCACATAATTCCGTGATCTTTCGTTTTAATTCTTCTGAGCTTTCATTATATATCTCATCTTCCTCTTTAAAATCATGACTATCCAGAATAAAAAAGCTTACACCTACAACTGCTACGCCAACTAATAATGTTATGATTGGTAATATCATTTCTTTACTCTCCTTTGCAAAATTTTATACGGCCTTTAATTCGTCAAATACAACATCATTCAGAACCTTAATGTAAGTTCCCTTCATGCCTGAGGATCTTGCTTCTATAACACCAGCACTCTCAAACTTTCGAAGTGCATTCACGATTACGGAACGGGTAATTCCGACCCGGTCTGCAACCTTACTTGCAACAAGAATTCCCTCATTTCCATCCAGTTCTGAGAAAATATGCTTGATCGCCTGTAATTCTGAGAATGATAAAGTACTGATCGCCGAACGCACAATTGCAATCTTACGATCTTCTTCTGCATTTTCTTCATTTAAAGCCCGCATCATCTCAAGTCCTACAACCGTCGTTCCGTATTCCCCGAGAATAATATCATCAATATCATACTGTGCATCCAGCTTATACAGAAATAACGTTCCAAGCCGTTCTCCTGCTATATCGATTGGAAGCAGAAGTCCCTGATATTTCTCTATGTTATCACTGTCAAATCCGAGCGTAGTCAAATTTACATTTTCTTTTGTTGACAATACAAGGAGAAGTCTCTCATTCAGCATACTGTCGATCAGAAGACCGACCTTATCCTCGATCAGTTCATGGATCTCAGGTATATCTTCACGGTTCTTAATTCCCAGAACCTTTCCTTTTTTACTGATAACCAGTACATTTGATTTTAAAATATCACTCAAAACATCACAAATATCATTAAAAACAACCTTATGCGAATTGTTATTGTGCAATAATTTGTTGATTTTTCGTGTTTTATCTAATAATTGAACACTCATTTCTGTTCCTCCGTATGTAAAATACAAAAAAGTTGTTTTTGCATAAAAAAATCTACACTATTTGACATTCTATCACAATGGTCTGGAGATAACAATAGTCTTTCCTGTCAAACGAGAGATTTAATATTTAAAAACAACTTTTTTTATATGGCAGGCCGGACAACTTCATCCGATCACTTATGCCTGTTTTTCCTTTTCGGTATTATCTCTGGAATATCCACAGTTTTCTGCTGAACAAAGTAACTTATTACCCTTTTCAACCATATAACTGCCACATACCGGACATTTTTCCCTTGATGGTTTCGCCCATGACATAAAATCACATTCAGGAGCATTGATACATCCATAGTATCTTCTGCCCTTTCTGGTCTTCTTTATTACTATGTCACCACCACATTTTGGACAAGGAACTCCTGTCTTTTCAAAGAACGGCTTCGTAAATTTACAGTCAGGGAAGCCCGGACATGCAAGGAATTTACCGTGTGGACCATACTTAACGACCATATTGCGTCCGCACTCGTCACATACCTCATCCGTTACTTCATCCTCAATCTTAATGGACTGCAACTCACTCTCGGCTTTCTTAACCGCCGCATCGAGATCTGGATAGAAGTTTCTTACTACAACTTTCCATTCGATAGCACCCTCACCGATCTTATCGAGAAGGGACTCCAGATTCGCTGTAAAATTCACGTCGATAATAACCGGAAATGCCTGTTCCATAATCTGATTAACGGCTTCTCCCAGTTCTGTTACGTATAATTTCTTATTCTCTTTTGTGATATAACGACGATTCAATATCGTTGAGATCGTCGGTGCATAAGTACTTGGTCTTCCAATGCCAAGCTCCTCTAAGGTTCTTACCAGAAGTGCTTCTGTATATCTTGCCGGCGGCTGTGTAAAATGCTGCTTCTCGTCAAAATCTTCTAATTTTAACAGATCTCCTTCATTCAGATCCTTAATACCGGCAATATGCTCACTCTTCTCATTGTCCACATTATAAACCGTTGTAAATCCTGCAAATGCAATCTTTGATACTGAGGTCTGGAACCGATAGCCTGCTACTTCTGCCTTTACGGTCTTAATGCTGTATACTGCCTCTGCCATCTGGCTTGCAAGGAAGCGGTTATAGATCAGCTGATACAGACGGAACTGTTCTCTGCTTAACTGATCCTTGATAGCTGCCGGTGACAGTGTGATATCCGTCGGACGGATTGCTTCATGCGCGTCCTGGATCTTCTTACCCGGTTTGTCTGCCCGAGGTATTCCCGCTGTATAATCTTCTCCAAAATTCTTTATGATATAATCTTTGGCTGCTGCTGCCGCTTCATCTGATATTCTGGTAGAATCCGTTCTCAGATAAGAGATCAGGCCGATGGAACCTCTGCCCTTGATCTCCACACCTTCATATAACTGTTGTGCGATACGCATCGTTTTGGATGTCGCAAAATTCAACTTGGAGGAAGCTTCCTGCTGCAACGTACTGGTTGTAAATGGAAGTGGCGCTTTCTTATGACGCTCACTGTCCTTGATCGATGCGATCTTAAAAGACTGCTTTCCGATCGTTTCTATGATCTGATCCAGTTCCGCTCTGGAAGATATTTCTTCCTTATCGCTCCCATTTCCCATGTATTTGAATTCAATGCTTTTCTTGGCCTTTTCCGGTGCCAGCATAGCAGAAAGTGTCCAGTATTCCTTTGGAATAAATTCGTTGATCTCTTTTTCTCTGTCACAGATCAGCTTCAATGCCACTGACTGTACACGTCCGGCACTTAAACCTCTCTTGATCTTTGCCCAGAGAAGCGGACTGATCTTATAACCAACCAGTCTGTCCAATACACGTCTCGCCTGCTGTGCATCCACAAGTGCCATATCGATATCGCGTGCCTGCTTAATTGAATTCTTTACTGCATTTTTCGTAATTTCATTGAAGGTAATTCGCTTGTACTTCTTATCATCCAGTTTCAGTGCTTTTGATAAATGATAGGAGATCGCTTCTCCCTCACGGTCGGGGTCAGTTGCAAGATACACCTTGTCAGCTTTCTTTACTTCTTTTCGAAGCTGTGCGAGTATATCTCCTTTTCCTCTGATCGTTATATATTTTGGTTCAAAATCATTATCAACATCAATGCCCATCTGGCTTTTAGGCAGATCACGCACATGACCATTCGACGCAATCACTTCATAATTACTGCCTAAAAACTTTTTAATCGTCTTGGCTTTCGCCGGAGACTCTACAATAACAAGATATTTAGCCATGTACTCTTTCCTTTCCTGTTCGTTTAAACGACACAAACTATACACCATTTTTCCCTGCCATGCAAGTGAATATTTTATTACAATTTTCTGAAAAAATGCCCCGGATCCTGTTTTCATCCCTGTGCAACAGCAAAATAATACCGTACCGGCTGCCGAATTATTCCTTTTCTTTCCATATCAAATAACGCTGTCAGGATTCTTGCAGGAGGCTGATCCACGCGGGCACAGATTTCCTCTATATGCAGCACTTCCCGCCCCATACAGACACATATCTTCTGTTCCAGAGCGGTAAGCCGGCTGTTCTCCCGACATTCTGCTTTCCCTGCTGCAAGGATCCTCCGTTCAAGTTTTAAATCCTCCACAATATCCTCAGGATCCGTCACAAGCATAGCCCCCTGCCGGATCAGATGATTGCAGCCCTCACTGTTTCTGTCTCCAATCCGTCCCGGAACTGCATACACCTCACGCCCCTGTTCCAGCGCCTGATCGGCGGTGATCAGAGATCCGCTTTTCTTCTGTGCTTCTACAACCAGCACCCCTTTTGCAAGTCCACTGATGATCCGGTTCCTAAGTGGAAATCTCCATGCCGCAGGCTCTATATCCAACCCATATTCTGACAGGATCACACCCTGACGCCCAATCCGTTCAAACAAATTGTAATTTTCCTTCGGATAACAGATATTGATCCCACAACCTAGTACTGCAACTGTAAATCCATTTTCTACATTGATTGCGGCATGCTGGGCGGCGCCGTCGATTCCTGCTGCAAGTCCGCTGATAATACCAGTCCGATATCCTGCAAGCACAGAAGCAAACTGCTCCGCCATCTCTTTCCCATATGCGGATGCCTTTCTTGCACCTACGATCGCTATACCGGTTCTGTCTGTTTTAAGCGTCTCCACACACCCCTTTGCATACAGCAGAAACGGACAATCCGGAATTTCCCGCAGGACTTCCGGAAAATAAGGATGTCCTGGATATATATATGTAATATTCCGCTCTTTTAGTCTGTTTTTATAGACGATTATTTTCTTTTCATCCCGTGTGCACAGGATCCGTTCACTCTGTTTTTCTGTCAACGTTTCCCGAAGCACATGTTCTGGAACATTCCACAGTTCTTCAGGTCCTCCAAAATAATCAAGGATCCTGCCAAGTGCTGCATTCCCCATATCCGATATCATCCCCAGCCACAGCCTTATAAGATCATACTCCATATCTGTCCCCCCCTTTCATTCCTTTGTACTGCATATTTCCCTCTGCCTCTTCTGTAAGATTCTGATACCGGAAAAACAATGCCTCTTTTAAATGTTCCTCATGGATCCCGATACTTCCTGCCAGATCAGCGATCGTCCTTGCGATCTTAAGTACCCGGTTATAGCCTCTGGCAGAAAGTTCTGTATGTTCAAACGCTTCCCGCACCAGCTCCTGCTCTGCCCTTCCCAGGGAAATATATTGCTTTGTTCTCTTTCCATCCAGTTGGGAATTAAAATTTATCGACTCTGAACGGTAACGCTCCTTCTGTATATTCTGCGCCGCAAGCACCCTTTCCCGGATCTCAGCCGAAGTTTCTGCCCGTTTATCCTCTAACAGGTCAGAACAGTCAATCCTGCGGACATTTACGTTGATATCAATACGATCGAGCAGAGGTCTGCTAAGCCTTGCATTGTATTGTCGGATCTGCCTACAGGTACAGGTACATTTATTCAGATCCGGATACATGCCGCAGGGACAGGGATTTCGTGCCGCAACCAGCATAAATCCTGCCGGATATATATATTTACCCTGGATCCTTGCAATCGTTACTTCCCGATCTTCTAACGGCTGCCGCATTACTTCAAGAACATTTCTGCCAAATTCCGGAAGCTCATCCAGAAACAACACCCCATTATGACTGAGACTGATCTCTCCCGGCTTCGGTATTGCTCCGCCACCGGTCAGAGCAATGGCTGATACGGTATGATGCGGTGCCCGGAACGGACGCTTTGTTATCATCGCCTGTCCTTTTTTCAGCAGACCTGCCACACTGTATATCTTGGTAATATCAATACTCTCCTCAAATGTCAGACGTGGAAGGATCGTTGGCAGGCATTTTGCGATCATGGACTTTCCTGAACCTGCTGCTCCTGTCATCAGAATATTGTGCATTCCGGCTGCTGCGATCTCCATTCCGCGCTTCAATATTTCCTGCCCTTTAATATCTGCAAAATCTCCCAGTTCCCCCATATCCTCCTGGTCGAGCAGAGCCTCCACATCTACAAATGCAGGCTCGATCACCGCTTTTTCATTCAGATAAGATTCCGCTTCTGACAACGTCCGGAGCGGGATCACTTCTATATTTCGGATCAGTGCCGCCTCCTCTGCATTTTCCGCCGGAACAAGACAGCGTGTGATTCCTTGTTTTACTGCATGATGAACAACCGGGAGTATTCCTGATACAGCATTGATCCTGCCATCCAGCCCCAGTTCACCCATAATCAAGGTATTTTCTATTTTATCGTTTGGAATAAGCCCCATAGATACCATAATTCCTATGGCAATGGGAAGATCGTAGGCAGTTCCTTCCTTCCGGATATCTGCCGGTGATAAATTGATCGTAATCTTTTTCGGTGGTATCTGAAATCCAGAGTTTTTGAGCGCTGTTCTCACCCGCTCTCCGGCTTCCTTTACGCATGCAGACAAAAAGCCTACCATATGAAACATTGGCAGTCCGTCATTGATATCTGTTTCCACCTGAATCAGAAGTCCCTCTACTCCAAGGACTCCTCCACTTGTTACTTTACTGTACATCTGTATCTGCTCCTTTCGACATTTCTGCCGTCTCTCCATGGAGCATGCCTGAACAGAATCAGCGGAAACAAAAAGCTGCCACCTGGCAGCTTTTTATACGCCTGCATTTATACTACCTGTATCCATACAAAAAGTCAAATGCATTTTTATATTAACTGAAGTATACAACCTCTTCTTCCGGCGGACCGGTCAGCACAACCTTCTCTGCATAGAGAACCGGACCATCTCCCTCAAAATCAGGATAGTATTCTTTCTTGATCGTTGCTGTTACATCTACCCACTGTCTGTCAATCAGATTCTTAGAGCCATCGTAATAGCATTTGAAGCCTACAAATGTAATATCCTCTACACAGCAGGTCATCGCAAAACGTCCCGGTACAAATGCATTCTTACCATACTGTTTCGGCTTGAATACCATGCCACGGAAATGGATCTTCTTACCGACATAACGATCCGGCTGATCGGAGGCATCCACATACCAGATACCAAAATCCTCATCGTTCAGCTCGATCACGTCAGCCTTTACATCGTATGGCAGATCTTCTTCGTCATTCTCATCCGGTGCGATCGAACCATCCTTCATCTCAAAGATGATCTGTGCCCGTCGGTTGACTGCTTTGATTCCTCTGCGCCATTCTGCGCGCTTGGACTTCTCATCACAACGGTTAAATACAACCATATCCGCACTGTTAACCTGATCCATCATTGTTGCTTTCATATTCTGCTGATATACATCATATGTCTCAGCATTTACAAAGGATAATACCTGGACAACGGTCCATCCTTTCGGCACACGGATATCAAAGATCTTGTCCAGCTTCCACATACCATTGTATTCGATCATAACCTGCTCCGGCTGATATTTGTCCTGCAGATCTAACAGATGCTCTGTGTTCAACTGATCTTCTTCTATGAATTCCAGAAAAATATTTTTCTTTTTCAGGTCTTTCTCATCGTACTCTTCTTCACCGTCTTCGCATACAAGAAGCAGTGTCTTGGCGCCTCCGGTGAATTCCCGGTCTAATAATGTCTCCTTCACAAATGTAGTTTTACCACTGTCAAGGAAGCCCATAAATACATAAACCGGAATCTCTGTTTCCTGTTGTCTTGCCATCATTTTCTCCTATACCTCAAACAGCTCTGCAAGCTTGTCTTCTGCCAGTTTGCTTCCGATCACACATAACTTACCTGTGATATCCGGATTTCCCTTACGGATCTCATACTCACCCGGTACAAGATCAAAGTATAACCAGTCTGTACCATCACTTGGAACGATACCCTTTGCACGAAGGATAATACCATATTCCTCTGTATTAGCAAGCTCATCCAGAGTCTCTTTTAACTTATCTTCATTAAACTTATGTGGAGTTTCCTTACCCCAGCTTGTAAATACCTCATCTGCATGGTGGTGATGGTGATGATCGTGATCATGACAGCCACAACTACATTCGTCGTCATGGTCGTGATGATGATGTTCATGATCGTGGTCATGATCGCCACAGCCACATTCATCGTCATGGTCGTGATGATGATGTTCATGATCGTGGTCATGATCGCCACAGCCACATTCATCGTCATGGCCGTGATGAAGGTGGTGATGCTCATGCTCATCTTCATCCTCAAATAAAGCGTCCTTAACGGTTTTATGATTCTGCATAGCTTCTTTGATCTTAGAACCGTCAATATCATCCCATGGAGTCGTGATGATCGTAGCATCTGCATTGTGCTCACGGATCATGGCAACTGCCTTTTCGATCTTATCCTGGGAAGCTGTCTGTGTTCTGCTCAGTACGATCGTATTTGCACTTTCGATCTGATTATTGAAGAATTCACCAAAGTTCTTCATGTAAATCTTGCATTTGGATACATCTGCAACTGTTGTATAGCTGTCAAGCTGTACTTCAACTTCTTCTGCAACATCCTTTACAGCCTTGATAACATCTGAAAGCTTACCAACACCGGATGGCTCGATAATGATTCTGTCCGGTGCATATTCTGTAATAACCTTCTTTAAAGCCGTACCAAAATCTCCAACTAAGGAGCAGCAGATACAACCGGAATTCATCTCAGTAATCTGTACACCGGCATCCTTTAAGAATCCGCCGTCAATACCGATCTCGCCAAATTCATTCTCAATCAGCACAAGCTTCTCGCCCTTAAAACCTTCTTCGATCAGCTTCTTGATCAGAGTTGTTTTTCCGGCACCTAAGAAACCGGAAATAATATCAATCTTTGTCATTTCTAAATCACTCCTAATCTATTAAATGTACGGATAATTGTGTGATAGTAAACTCATCACACAATTATCTAGTTTTCATATCACAACCGATTATTATACTCGATTATCTGTTTTTTTGCAAGAATCGAGGTTGACATCCAGTTTATTATATGGGATAACGATGCCATTTTCATCAAATGCTTTCTTGATATTCCATCTTGCCGACCAGAGTGCATCCCAGTACTGGTCGATCTTCGCATAGAACCGAACACTGACCACAATGCTACTATCTGCGAATTCATCAATGAAGAAATCCACGACTTCATCCTCCAGATATCCCGGAACTGTCTTTACCGCATCCAGTACCACACGCTTTACCTTATCCAGATCTTCATCGTAACCGACACCGAGCTTGATCTCTGCCCGCCTCTTATCATGTAAAGTAACATTCACCAGTGATGTATTCGATATGCTTCCATTTGGTATGACTACGGAACGATTATCGATCGTCTTAAGCTTTGTATAGAATATATCGATCGATACAACCTCGCCTTCACATTTGGTATTATTCTCGATAATATAGTCACCTACATGAAATGGTTTCAATATCAGGATCAGCACACCACCGGCAAGATTGGACAGGCTGCCCTGCAGCGCAAGACCGATCGTCACACCTGCCGTTCCAAGCAATGTAACAAATGAAGTAACTTGAAAACCGACAATGGATGCCGCCGTTATCAATATTATAAAATTCATCAGAATACGGATGGCGGACAGCAAAAATCCTGCGACACTGACATCCATATTGGAACGGTCAAAGGTTCTCTTTATCAGCTTGATGATCCATTTCACAACCCGAAATCCGATCACCATAAAGATAACCGCCACTACCAGGCTTCCAACCTTTGACATGCACCAATCCAGCAGATCTGTCATATACTGTCTGAGCAATCCAGCTTTTTGTTCAGCATCCTGTACGATCTCCGATGCCGTTTCTGATGCTGACTCTGTAGTATCTGCCAGCTTCTCCGTCAATGCTATACCTATCACTTAATTATTTCACCTTCTTAAATACTGTGATTGAAAGTGCCGGGAGAACAATCTCGATATCACCGTCCTTCGTCACCTTCTGCTGTTTATTGTTATTACCTTCTCCACCATACTTTGCCGCATCACTGGAGAAGATCTCTTTATAAGTTCCCGGAGCTCCGGTCTGTAATACATAGCTCTTCTGATCTGAAGTTCCAAAGTTCGCAGCTACATAACAGACAGAACCCTTACTGTCTGTTCTTGTGAAGCATACGGTATGTGGCTCCTGCTCTCCTGCAAATACAAATGGAAGTTTGTCTGCTTCATAAAATGCCGGTTCTGCAAGATATAAAGCATTCAGATCCTTTACATACTTCTGAAGATATTTATTTGCTTCAAACTCCAGAACGCTCCAATCAATAACATGATAGCCATCAAAGCCGCCAAACATTCCAATCTCCTGTCCCATAAACATCAGTTTTTTACCAGGAAGGAACATATTCAAACCATAAAATATACGAAGATCTGCATATTTGTCTTCATAGCCACCCGGCATCTTCTCTATAAAGCTTCCCTGACCATATGCCACTTGATCATGTGATAATGCACTTACCTCCTGATGCTCGGATATAAATCCGGTTACAGAAGATACATAGTCTACAAAGTTCTCTCTGCGATCCGGCGCAGTCTTCATATACTCTGTAAGCTTTGAAACGCCCATTGTGTTCCATGTAAGATCCACCATAACATCCGCATATCTGTCTCCGGTCACCTTTCGGAAGGAACGGATCAGCTCTTTATTATCCAGACGGATGCCATCCAGATGATACGCTTCCAACCAGTAAGTCATACAGTCAATATCCATCACAGGCACCATATCAAGGATCACACCAATACCTTTTGCATGCAGATAATCAACCATTGCCATGAAATCAGTTGGAGAACCAAATCTGGACGTTGGTGCATAGATACCCGTCGTATCATATCCCCATGTATCCTCACCGGAATATTCCATGATCGGCATAAGCTCAATGTAATTATACTTCATGCTCTTTACATAAGCTGCGATTTCTTTTGCAAATGCCTGATAGGAAAGCCGTTCTCCATCTTTGTCGGTCTTAAATGTCTGCATATGTACCTCATAGATATTCACAGGTTCCATGCTGATATTCTTCTTTTTCCGGTCTGTCATATATGCCGCATCCATCCAGTCATATGTCAGCTCTGTAAATAAGGACGCATTGCCCGGAACCGGTTCAAATGCTGTTGCATATGGATCGGAGAAAATATCGGTTTCTCCATTTTCATATAATACTTCAAATTTATATCTGGTCTGGTTAATGTCATATGGTATAAACAGTTCAAACAGATCGGTATACTCAATCTTCCGCATCTGGTTCACTCTGCCGTCCCAGTTATTGAAATCTCCGACCACGCTGGCTCTGACGCAGCCCGGAACCTGAATACAGAATGCCACTCCTTCTGTGCCATCAAAGTTCAGCTTTCTGGCTCCAAACAATTCTTTGATCCGGAAGCCTGATTCCACGTCATCTTCTCCATTTACCACCTGCATTACTTTTTCAAGATCCGCAGAATAGAAAAAGCTGTATGCATCCTTTATCAGACTGACTTCATCTGCTTCTTCTCCGTCTGCATCCCATACCTTCCGGACAATCTTTAGCAGATATGCAAATGGCTGCCGGTTCTCAATCTTTACTGTAAAAAATCCATCGGCGTATTCTACATGCATCGGATATTCTGTCTGATCCTTTTCATCCACTACATAAACTTCTGCTGCATCCGGCAGAAATGCATTTACATATACATCAGCCAGACAGGCATGCATACCAAGTATGTGATGTGGATTGCCATGTCTCGCCCCCGTGATCGCCATAACCTCATCCTGATTCAGAACGAAAATCTCTGTGTTCTTTGTCATAACCCATTCTCCTCATGTGTATTCTTTTCTATATGCAAAATACGAAATAGCTGCACCGTTTCCCTGTTCAATTTTCTCATTTGCATATGACTGTTCATCTTTATTCGTTTATCTTGTGGATAAAGATTCCGCTTCGAAGCTTTGGTTCAAACCATGTAGACTTCGGCGGCATCAATTTGCCTGCATCCGCAATATCAAATAATTCTGTAATGGAAGTCGGATACATGGAAAATGCTACCTTCTTTCCTCCATCCACCAGTCGTTCCAGCTCGGAAAGTCCACGGATACCACCGACAAACTGGATCCGTTTGTCCGTTCTCGGATCTCCAATGCCAAGCATCGGTGCCAGAACATTTTCCTGAAGCACAGATACATCCAGACAGCCGACAACATCCTCCGGAACAACTCCGTCCTTTACCGTTAACTGATACCATCTGCCATCCATATACATGCCAAAGCTGCCTTTCTTCTCCGGTGAAACAGCCGCATCACATGCTTTTACTTCAAATTTGTCTTCCAGTTTATTTAAAAATTCGTCATCAGTCATACCGTTCAGATCATTTACAACACGGTTATATGGAAGGATCATCAACTGATCATGCGGAAACAGAACGGACAGAAAATAATTAAATTCTTCCTCTCCGGTATAATCCGGATGCTGTTCTCTCATATGGAGGCCTGCTTTTACAGCAGAAGCAGAACGATGATGTCCGTCTGCTATGTAAATCTCGTTGATACCTGCAAATGCTTCCTGAATTATCTGAATATCATCTGCTTCATCAATGATCCATACATTATGTGTGATACCATCCGGTGAAGTAAAGCCATATAACTTTTCTCCTGTCTTTACCCGGTCAATGATCTGATTTACAATATCAATCGAACGATAGGCAAGGAAGATTGGTCCGGTCTGCGCACCACAGGCTTCTACATGGCGGATACGATCCTGTTCTTTGTCTTCTCTGGTATTCTCGTGTTTCTTGATCACACCATTCACATAGTCATCAATCGAAGCACAGGCAACCAGACCTGTCTGATGACGTCCATCCATGATCAATTCATATATGTAGTATACCGGCTTTTCTTCCTCAATATAAGTACCATCCTCCATCATCTCATGCAGAAGATCTCCTGCCTTCTTATACACTTCCGGTGCATAGGTATCCACACTGTCATCAAATGATGTCTCTGCACGATCTACCTTTAAAAATGACATCGGTTCCCGACGTACTTCTTCACAGGCTTCTTTTCTGCTATACACATCATATGGTAATGCTGCCACTCTGTCGCAGATATCCGGTCTTGGTCTGAATGCTTTAAAGCATCTGATTGCTGCCATGTTCTGTTCCTCCTGATCTCTGTTTGTCTATATAAATATTGCAACAGAAAACATTGCTGATTCCTGTTGCAATACTCAAAATCACTATCAACCTCTGATTGCCTTAACAACCTTATCTATAGATGCCTTAAATTCTTCATCGGAAGAATTCTCAAATATAAAGAGCTCTTTGATATTTGTTGGCGGATTGAAGTTCTGACTGTTGATATATTCATCCCAGTGCTCCAATTTCCAGGTATCTCTGTCTGATGCACGCTTGATCATTCTTTCGTGGCAGACATCTTTTCTGGTATTTACCCAGATCACAAAGAGCTCTGCACCTTTTTCTGCAAGCTTTGCACGGAGATTGTCAAGATATTCGTCATCTCTGATCTCATCTGTGAATGGTGCATTTATAAGAACTGTATCATTGTATTCCAGTGCTTCAAATGCAAGATCCAGTACACAATAATATTCGTAGTCGCGGATATTTTTCTGGAAGAAATCGGATGAACGGTTATATTCCTCACCAGCCACTACAAAAATCTGCTTTGAAAGAACAATTAATGTATCCTTATCCAGATATACACAATTTGGCAGTGCCTTTGCCACCTGTTTGGAAATAAATGTCTTTCCACAGGCTGGTGGTGATGTAACTAAAATTAATTTCTTCATGTGTGTGCCTCCATTTTTCTCATTATCTCAATCCTGTTTGATTTTAGCACAATTGTATGATGGTAGCAAGAATTTGTTAGCGAATTTGGTGTTATTTCTTATTTCTTAATAATTAATACATTGTACATAAATTGACTATTCCAGTAATATGGATTTTCAACAGATGTAAATACCAATTCACAACCATGCCTTTGTGAAAACATTTCAAACATGGATTTTGAAACAAATAACTTATCAAGATTTTTATATTTTTCATCATAATTCTGTATTTTAGCTCTTCTATACTGCATGCAGGCATCTTCCAGCTCTTTATCAAATATCTCTGTGATCAGCACAGCCTTATGCGCTTTTTCATACATCTTCTCCAGAACATCAGATACATATGTTTCATCTGGGAAATATGCAAATACAGAATCAGCCATCACAACATCAAATTTTTCATCTGTTGAAATATGGTCAGCTTCCATACATGCTATCTCCGCTTCTTTTAATACAATTTTTGCAATTTCTGTACTCTGTCTGGAATAATCAATTCCACCAACCTTTTTATTCTGTCTGGAAAATAAATATAAGGTTGCTCCTGCTCCGCATCCTACTTCAAAAATGCTGTTCCACAGACCAACATGCATATCCAGAAGTGCACATTCTTCTTCCCAGCTATTATAAAATGCATTATAATATGCATCTGCCGAATCTCCCAGATCCACATCAAATCCATCAATTCGTTTCAGCTCCCGCCAGATTGCTTTAGGATCTTCAAGCGACTGCAAAAAACATTCATCCGCTTCTCTTCTATTCCAGATTGCTTTCCAGTTATTCAATATATTCACCTCCAAATTTTTTCAACAATTCAACCAGATGCAGATTCTCTTCATCCGTCCGAACTGCAAGTCTGATCATTTCCTTTTGGTTATTTAATTTCTCATTCAGCACTTTGATCAAAATATTATTTTCCAGTAAAAATGATGCAAGTTTCCTGCTTTTCACTCCATCTGAAAGTTCACACATAACATAATTTGCCTGCGATGGATATACCTTCATATATGGGAGTTTTTCCAGCTCTTTCATGAAAATCTCACGGGACTTTCTAAGACGATCCAGTGACAGTCTGTAATCCTCCTTGTACTTTTCTATGATCTGTAAAAAGAATTCTGCATAAGAATTAATATTCCAGATTGGCAGTTTGCGCTGGATCTGATCAAGTTTTTCACTGTTTCTTCCAGCTAATATTCCCAGTCTGCAGCCCGGAACCCCATATGATTTTGAAATACTTTTTATTACATAAAACTCATCATACAGTTCCAGATACGAATCAGCTATACAAGATTCTGCCTCATCCGAAAAATCCGAAAAACTCTCATCTAATATAAGACATATCTTTTTCTTCTTACACCAATGGATCAATTCATATATTTCTCTGGAATCAATATAATTCCCACTAGGATTATCCGGATTTACCAGCACAAGCATTTGAATATGCTTCTGTTCAAAATAATCCTGAATGTCCTGTCCAGAATATGAAAAATCCATTTTTCTGGTATCCATAATAACTCTTTGTTCCTGCTTACAGCAATTTATATATTCCTCAAATGTCGGAGTCACAAAACCTATTTTTCCATTCGTTTCCTGCATCATTTCACGAATTAATTCCGCCGCTCCATTACCAACTATAATTTTCTTATCTGATATGCCAAACAGTTTGCCTGCCAATAACCGTATCACTCTTGCACCAGAGGGATACAGCATGATCAGCCGGTCACTGTTGGCACGAATTTCTTCCAACATGTGTTCTGTTGGGAAATACGGATTTACAAGATAGCAATAATCGACCAATTTAGGATATCTCCAAAAACCACCATATCTGGCAGTTATTTTTTTATACTGTTCCTCTGTATTATCTGTAAACAGGCTTTCTGCAATATCCAGATCCTGAATATCATCAATCTCATACCAGCGCTGACCGTTAAGCCGTCTGGCCTGCAGCTCTTTCGTGTCAAGCATTGCGATCAGGCGGATAACAGACTCATAATATTCATTATTTCCCATTGCCATTGCATACGCCTTTAGAAAAGGCACATATGTATACTTGGAAAAATGCCTGCTGAATTTATATATATTCACTGTCTTATAGTATTGATCCGCATTTACAAAATGAAGATTTTTTTTTGCGACCATATCCACAATACAGTCATTCTCATCCAAAAGCATACATGTACCATCCATCCAGCTTTCAAACCGATCAACAAGTGCAAGGTTCTCTCTTGGATCACATAATATCAGATCTATTACCGTTTCATCAAAAATCAGATCTGATTCCAGCAAGAGGGTGTCTTCTTCCTCCAGAAAAGTGGCTGTTAAAGACAGGGAATAAATATTATTTGTTTTATCATATATTGGATTTTCCACAAATATGATCGGTGTATGTATTGTTAATGACGCAATATATTCCTTTAATGTCTCTTCCTGATACCCTGTCACTATAACGATCCTTGACAGGTCTTTTCTGTCAAGGATCTTCAGCATTCTTTCAATCAGAGATATTCCATTTACTTCAACCATACATTTAGTCTTACTCTTTGTAATATTCTTTAATCGTTTCCCCATTCCTGCTGCTAATATTATACCCTGCATTCTCCTACCCCTCTCTATTCCATAAGCCGTTTCATAATATATTTTCCACTTAATATCCGGCTCTTTCCGATATTAAAAATATGTTTCTCTCTGGCATCCGCAATCTGCTTTCTATACATGTCCTTTTGCTTTAACATATCTGTAGATATTTCAAGTATATTATCAATATCATTTACAGATATCGCCTTCCCAAGCACATTTCGCAATGTCACATTAATTGGCTTCTGCTCAATCTTATCATATTCAGGATTCATGATTTTCATTGGCGTATCAATAAACAGCACTGGTTTCAATGTTGTAAATGCATATTCAAATGATATATCTGACCAGTCTGTTATCAGCAGATCAGCATCCATAACCGTACTGTTAGAAGAAAAGTCCGTCTGTATAGTTATATTATCATCCTTTGCATATCGCTCCTGCATTTCCACAAACCGTTCCATCTGATGTCTCACCTGCTGCGGATGCGGCCGTACAATGACCTCATATGGTGTATTCTTATATTTATCTAATATCTGCTCAATACACAGATCAATAATATTTTCCGGCTGCCACGATGGTGCGATCAGTATCTTTTTCTTTTCATTTTCTTTTCTGTTTTCAATCTGATACTGCTCGATCATCTGATCCAATAACGCATATCCTGTCTCAACCAGAGTTTTAGGCTGTGTCACATACAGTGCTTCCATTTGCTGTATTTCACGTACCGAATCGATTCCTACACAAAAAACCGTGTCATAATAATCTAATGCACCTTTCCGTAATGTAAGTGCATTACTTCCCATCCCATGTGCTACATAAATATATTCAATATCTGATCTTACCTTGGAACGCTTGATATGATATTTTTCCAGATCTGGCATCGTCATCAGACAGATATCACAATCCAATTTCATAAACAAAGGAATCAGATACTTGTCCTGTGCTATATAATATGCCCGGACTGCCGACTGCTCCTGCTTCAGGATCGGATCCTCCGGATCACTGGTAACATAATCCATTTTATAATCAGACCGTTCAGCCAGATACTCTATGATCGGCTGATAATATTTATAAAAGCCCCGGTCCTCTGCATAAAATACAATTCTCTTTTCAGTCTTCTCAAACCGATGATAATCCTGTTTCTCTGTTCTCCCATACTTTTTTCGTATCTTTTCTTTTTCCTCTGCTGTTTCATTCAAGATCCGTATGTAATCCATATCAATATATTTTTCAGGCGGCATCACAATATTTACCAGATACATGGAAGGAATTGCGAACAAATTTCCAAAGATCCAATATACCCCGACTCCAGCCGGAACAAGGAACGCAAAATATGTGGAAAATGCTATCATAAATACCGTCATTCCTATTTTATTCCATTTTCCGGCATATAACTGCAGCACATTTATTTTATTTTGAACAACACACATGAGCCATGCGCTCACACCCGATAAAACAGGAATCAAAACCAGTTTATTATGTAATGATAATTGTGGTTTCTCTGATAAATTAAATCCGATAAAATTCATATCAAAATCTGATATCTTTTCTATCAGTCCCATAAGGTTTTCAGGCACACCGCTAATACCATTCTGTATTTCATGGATCATTGTCAACTGGTAAGAATTATCCTGCAATGTCCATCCAAGCCCCTCAAACCATTTTTGCAGCATAGCGATATCGGGATCCTGCATCCGCAGGATATATGAAAGCGGGCAATACATAACACCCACCAATCCAAGAACGATCAGAATCTGGATCAGCAGTGGTATCATATCCAGTAATGGATGATATTGCATTTTTTTATATAATTCCAGTTGTGCATCTGCATACCGATCTTTATCATCCACATATTTTACTTTTAAAGCATCAAGTTCCGGACGCATCTGTGCCATTTTTATCGAATTTTTCTGTGTAATCAATGAAATAGGAAATAATACAAATTTTGTAAAAATCGTAAACACAATAATTGACAATCCATAATTATTTACAAAAACATAGCACCATCTCATTATGATCCCGAAAAAATCCGAAACATAATTAATTATCTGATTCACTTCTATTCCTCATCATCTAACAAATCATCTGCAGTAACAATTTTCTTTTCTTCATTTCTTGTCTTTTTTACGGGCTGTTCTTCTGTTTTTCCTTTTTTTAATGCTCTTTTTATTTTACTGAATGCAATTCCTGCTACCGCACCTGCTGCGATCACTACTCCGGCAATTATCTGGATCAGATAACTTGTCGTCGCCGGATCAATATATAATTTCATTGTTGGAAATTCCTGTACTAATAAATTCATTTCATTAAACATCATACTATCTCCTTTTCTTGTTTTTTAATACCAGAAATCGATCAACGGTATCTTCTGCTTCGGTTTTGCACCTGCATATTTCCTTAATTCATCCTTGTCTCCCTGATATGTATACTTATACAAACAAGCATAATTTGCTGAATCATTTTTCAGAAGATCGGATATATTTTCCTTGTACTGTCGTATATATACACTTCTTGACCGATTTTCATCCGCTTCATAATCATAAATGGTTTTATCTTTGCTTTCACCTGTAATAAGCTTCATGATCGTTGGCATAAACTCTTCCGCACTTACCGGAGAACTGCAAACTGCAAGCCTGTCATTCTTTTTATAGGGTTCTTTGATAAAGAAAATAGGCTGAATACCATCTACCGTCATGATTTTTCCATGATCTGCCGTTATTATGATCGTCGAATTATCATAAACTCCCATATTTTTCAATTCATCAAGAAAAACGTACACATCATTTAGATTATCGTAAGCCGCTTCTGGCAGATTTTTTCCCTTTCCATCCCCATAATCATGCATTCCGCTAAAATGGTAAATTGCAAATGTTCCAGAACTGCTGTTATATTCTAGTCCCTGTGTCTGTAATTTTAAATAAAAATCATCATCCAGGTCCGGCGAATCTTCCCCTCCGCCGGAAGAACTGACCGCACCATCAAAATCACTGGTAACAACTAAAGAAAATCTCTTTAATGCCAGCGGCAATACTTTATACATTGCCCCCTTTATAATATTTTTCCGGACTGCGTGGTAATCGACTAAGATCTCACCATCTGCATTTTCCTGTACATTATCATAATATTCATATAGATTCTTTGCATTAAGAAAACTAACTGTTGCTTTATCCGTATATATATTACAAGAATACTGTTGTTCTTTTAGTGTATTATAAAATTCGACAGCCTTTTCTGAATGAAATGCTTCTTTAGAATATTCCCGACAAGGAATCGTATTATCAAATTCCTGTCCCGTTAACAGATAATTCATTGCCAGCGCTGTTCCGTCATATTTGCTGTCATAATTATCATAATATGTAAAATCATGCAGCGGCTCTAACGCATCCGGATATTGCTCTGTCATTTCGTCAATAAAATCATTGCTGTATGTATCAAGAACAAATACAAAAATATTTTTTTCTTCCGATACTGTATATTCATTTTTGCCTGAAACATAGTAATTTGTAATCTCTGCTTCTGAAGTATTCCTATAACCTCCGGATTTTATAACCAGATATACAGTTGCCGATATCTGAATACATAATAAACACACTGCTACATATTTCAAAATACTAAAGAATTTATTTTTAAATTTTGCAAACAAAATAACCGGAACTACAATACAGATTCCCCATACAATTCCGGTCATGATCATCTTGCCGGAATAATCACTCCATTTAATTGCATAAGCATCCGTAATACCAAGGTCACGATCAAATATCATAACCTGAATATAGGAAGCTACCGCTAATCCCCATAAACAACAACTGATAATCTTTGTTACATTCGTTTTCAATAAACTGACCAGAACAGATATGATAACGGATAAGAAAAAAGACTGCACGATCATACTACCCCAGAAATCAGATAAGTTAAATTCCAAGGTCTTTCGATTGGTATAATAAAATTCCAGTGTATTCTCTATAAATACCCAAAACATCAACAAAAACAGGGAAAGGAAGATATTAAAAAATCTTTTTATAATTCTTTTATATCGAACAACCTGTACTTTTCGGTTTTCTGCTGTTTCTGTAAACAGCCAGTATAACATTCCCGGATTTTTATCAACTGCTCCAAAGGTAAACAAACATAATAAAACAAGCCAGATGATCAATAATAAAGCAAACAGCCAATTTGAAAAATATTGAAAATCATCTGATCTTGCAACGATCATACATATAATAAAGGCAAAGAAGCCTGCAATATTCTGAAGCATATGCATTTCCCAAATGGATTCCCGCAGCTTTTTCATCACCATAAAGAAAGCATTTACCAGATATGACATAATAAAGAATCCCCCGCTGATCCCCCATTCGCCATTTGGAAGATATAACAGGATCAACATTCCCCAAAACATAAACGAACTCATCACTTGTTCATGCCAGTTCTTCAGCACTTTAATTACCCGATTATCTCTTCCAATATGATTGAAAAGGAATGGTAATCCTATTTGAAGAATAACCATGAAAAGAACAATTAGCAGATACAGTATTTTTACACGGCATTTACCAACAAGCACATAGTAAAACAATCCAGTCACATCATACAAATATAAAAAATACGAAAATAACATACATGGATTATTTCCCTTTCTTTTCCATATATAACGAAACACTGTAAGAAAAATAACACATATAATAAACCAGACCCCCAGCATTTTATCCTCCTCATACAAATCTTGCATTATGTTATGAAAGAAAAGAGGCTCTTTTTGTATATTCTAAAAGAACCTCCTTTTTTCAACTTATTGCTTTATGAACATTTATTTCTTTGTGATATATCCCTGTGCTTTTAATAACTCTGCGCAAAGGACAGCACCACCTGCTGCACCTCTGACTGTATTATGGGATAAACCAACAAACTTCCAGTCATATACAGTGTCTTCACGAAGACGACCAACGCTGATTCCCATACCATGTTCAAAGTCAACATCCATTGATACCTGTGGACGATTGTCTTCTTCCAGATACTGGATGAACTGCTTTGGTGCGCTTGGAAGCTCAAGCTCCTGAGGAACGCCCTTATATGATACCAACTTTTCAATCAACTGTTCCTTTGTAGGATTCTTCTTGAACTTAACAAATACAGCTGCTGTATGTCCGTTTAATACAGGAACACGGATACACTGACATGTGATAACCGGTGTTGTTGCAGGAACGATCACTCCATCCTCGATCTTACCCCAGATACGAAGTGGTTCCTTCTCTGACTTTTCTTCTTCTCCACCGATATATGGAATGATATTTCCAACCATTTCCGGCCAGTCCTTAAAGGTCTTACCTGCACCTGAGATTGCCTGATATGTGGTAGCAACCACCTCATATGGCTCAAACTCTTTCCATGCTGTAAGAACCGGTGCATAAGACTGGATGGAGCAGTTTGGTTTTACTGCTACAAAGCCTCTGGTTGTTCCAAGTCTCTTCTTCTGGAAATCAATGACCTTCATATGCTCCGGATTGATCTCAGGTACTACCATAGGAACATCCGGTGTCCAGCGATGTGCTGAGTTGTTGGATACTACAGGAGTCTCTGTCTTTGCATATGCTTCTTCAATCGCCTTGATCTCTTCCTTTGACATATCAACTGCACTGAATACAAAATCTACAGTTGCAGCAACCTGTTCTACTTCATTTACATTATGAACGATGAGCTTCTTAACGCCCTCCGGCATCGGAGTATCCATCTTCCATCTATCGCCGACTGCCTCTTCATATGTCTTTCCGGCACTTCTTGGGCTTGCAGCCACTGTTACAACCTCAAACCATGGATGATTCTCTAATAATGCTATAAATCTCTGTCCTACCATACCGGTAGCACCAAGAATACCAACTTTCAGTTTATCACTCATTTTTACTAATCTCCTAATCTTTTTTTCTTAGATCGCGCGAACCTTGATAACACCATCAATTGCAAGCAACGCATTGATATCGTCTTCTGTAGGAACCTTATCAATGTCAAGGATTGAGTATGCATATTCACCCTTTGCCTGACTGATCATTCCCGATACATTTCCGCCCTGCTTTGCAAATACGCCTGTAAACTGTGTCAGCATGTTAGGAATATTCTTATGGCAGATTGTAACTCTGGCAGTATCACCACATACGCCCATATTTACATTTGGATAATTTACGGAGTTCTTGATATTACCATTCTCCATAAAGTCTGTGATTTCTTTACATGCCATGATCGCACAGTTATCTTCAGATTCTTCTGTAGAGGCACCAAGATGTGGTAATGCAATTACATTTTCTGTACCTGCGATTGCCGGATTAGGGAAATCTGTTACATATTTTGCTACCTTGCCGCTTGCAAGTGCTGCCTTGATATCTTCATCATTTACAAGAACATCTCTTGCAAAGTTCAGGATTCTGACACCATCCTTCATCATGGCAAATGCATCTGCGTTCAACATTCCCTTTGTTGCAGGAAGTGCTGGAACATGGATTGTGATATAATCACATTCCTTATAGATATCTTCTACATTTGTAATATGTTTGATGTATTTGGATAAGCCCCATGCTGCATCAACGGATACAAACGGATCATAACCATATACTTCCATTCCAAGTCTGACTGCGATATTTGCTACCTTGGCACCAATCGCACCAAGACCGATAACGCCGAGCTTCTTGCCGGCGATCTCATTACCTGCATACTGCTTTTTCTGCTTCTCAACTGCTTTTGCAAGGTTCTCGTCAGAAGCATTGTCCTTTACCCAGTTGTATCCGCCCATCAGATCACGGGAAGCAAGAAGCAGACCTGCTACAACCAGTTCCTTAACACCATTTGCATTTGCACCTGGAGTATTGAATACTACAACGCCCTTTTCTGCGCATTTATCAAGTGGAATATTATTTACGCCTGCACCTGCTCTTGCAACACACAGGAGTTTGTCTGAAAGTTCCAGATCATGCATGGATGCACTTCTTACCAGGACCGCATCTGCGTCTGCATAATTATCCGTTATTTCATATGTATCCGGTAACAGCTCCATGCCACATGCAGCGATCGGATTTAAACAATTCACTTTAACTGCCATTTTTTATTTAACTCTCCTTTATATCTGCCTCCGCATGCAATCCCAAAGGACTGCATGCAGAATGCTCTTATTATGAATTCTTCTCTTCGAAATCCTTCATGAATTCTACTAACTTCTCAACACCTTCGATCGGCATTGCATTGTAGATTGATGCTCTCATGCCGCCAACCGTTCTGTGTCCCTTCAGATTTACAAAACCAGCTTCTGTTGCAGCCTTTACGAACTTGGCATCTAATTCTTCATCACCTGTAACAAATGGAACATTCATTAAAGAACGATCCTCTTTTACTACAGTTCCCTTAAACATCTTGGAGCTGTCTAAGAAATTGTAAAGGATTGCTGCCTTCTTCTCATTGTGCTCCTTCATAGCTGCAAGACCACCCATCTCTTTTACCCATTTGAATACCTTGCCACAAATATAGATACCGTAGCATGGTGGTGTATTGTAAAGAGAATCTGCATCTGCCTGTGTCTTATACTTTAACATGGTTGGTGTAAATGGCATAACGTCATCACGGATCAGATCTTCACGGATGATCGCAACTACTACACCGGCCGGACCTACGTTCTTCTGTACGCCAAAGTAGATCATACCATAGTCAGATACATTGACCGGCTGAGACAGAATGTCGGATGACATATCTGCTACCAGAATCTTACCCTTTGTATTTGGAAGCTTGTGATATGTAGTTCCATAGATTGTATTGTTGTGACAGATATATACATAATCTGCATCCTCATCAATCGGAAGATCAGAACAATCCGGGATATAGGAGAATGTCTTATCTGCTGATGAAGCAACAGCATTTACCTTTCCATATTTTTTAGCTTCTTCGTACGCTTTCTTTGCCCACTGACCTGTGATGATGTAATCCGCTACACCATTCTTCATAAGGTTCATAGGTATCGCAGCGAACTGCTGGGAAGCACCGCCCTGTAAGAATAATACTTTGTAATTATCAGGGATTTCCATGATATCTCGAAGATCCTGTTCTGCCTCTTTGATGATCGTATCGAATGCTTTCGATCGATGACTCATCTCCATAACACTCATGCCTGTTCCTCTGTAGTCAAGCATTTCTTCTGCTGCTTCTCTTAATACAGATTCAGGAAGCATGGATGGACCTGCTGAAAAGTTAAATACTCTTGCCATTTTTTATCTCCTTCTTTTTTATTATTGTTATTTTTAATTATCAAGATCTTTGTCTGTGAAACAGGTGTCGATTGCAGCACCCGGAGCTACCATAGGCCATACCTTATCATCGGAATCGATCATAACATCCAGTACGGTCGGACCATCTGCTGTCAATGCCTTCTTAAACTCTGTTTCAAACTCTTCGATCGATGTGATCTTACTTGCATTTGCCCCAAGTGCTTTTGATACTGCTACAAAATCAACAGAATCATCTAATACTGTATTCGAATACCGCTGTCCGTAGAACAGATTCTGCCACTGTCTTACCATTCCGAGAACGTGATTATTTAATACCACCTGAATGATAGGTACTTTATAACGGGCTGCTGTCGCAATCTCGTTCATATTCATACGGAAGCATCCGTCTCCTGCGATATTTACTACAGTCTTATCCGATCTGCCATATTTTGCGCCGATAGCTGCACCGACACCGTATCCCATAGTACCAAGTCCGCCTGATGAAAGGAAAGTTCTTGGCTCCTTATAAGTGTAATTCTGTGCCGCCCACATCTGGTGCTGACCTACATCAGTAGTGATTATAGCATTTCCTTCGGTAATTTCATAGATTTTTTTGATAGTTGCCGGTCCATTTAAGTGATCCATGTCGTATGTGACCGGATTTTTCTCTGTTAAATCCTTGATTTCTGCCATCCAGGAACGATTTGACTGAGTTGGAAGTTTACTGTTTAATATCGTCAGAACTTCTTTAGCATCACCCACAATGCTTGCATTTGCCGGAATATTCTTATCAATCTCGGCTGCATCGATATCAATATGAATGATCTTTGCATTTGGTGCGAACTTGGAAGCATTTCCAATGACACGGTCGGAGAAACGTGCTCCTACCACGATCACAAGGTCGGATCTGGATACTCCAAGATTCGATACCTTGGTTCCGTGCATTCCGATCATGCCGGTATAACGCTCGCTTGTACCATCATATGCGCCCTTTCCCATAAGTGTATCACATACAGGTGCATCTACCTTCTCGGCAAATTCTTTTAATTCTTCGGAAGCTCCTGAAATGATCACTCCGCCGCCTGCCATGATATATGGTCTTCTGGATACTTTGATCATCTCGATCACTTTATTTATATCTTCTTCCCGGATTGTATCTGTCTTACGCTCGATCACTGCCGGTTCTTCATATGTATACTCTGCCTCTGCAGCCGTAACATCCTTTGTAATATCAACAAGGACAGGACCTGGTCTTCCACTCTTTGCGATCTTAAATGCACGTCGGATCGTCGGTGCCAGATCTTCTACATTTTTTACGATAAAGCTATGCTTTGTGATCGGCATTACAACACCTGCAATGTCGATCTCCTGAAAGCTGTCCTTACCAAGCATATTTACTCCGACATTTGCGGTGATCGCAACCATCGGAACGGAATCCATATATGCAGTTGCAATTCCCGTTACAAGGTTTGTTGCACCGGGACCGGATGTAGCCATACAGACACCGACCTTACCTGTTGCTCTTGCATATCCGTCAGCGGCATGTGCTGCCCCCTGCTCATGTGATGTAAGTACATGCGTGATCTCTTCCTGATGCTTATATAAGGCATCATAGACATTTAAGATTGCGCCCCCCGGATACCCGAACACAATATCAACACCCTGTTCTTTTAAACATTCAATTACTATCTCAGAACCTGATATCTTCTTTGCCATTTTCCTTTTGCTCCTTTAATACTCTCTACTTATCAGCCTTTGGTACCTCTAAGATTGCTCCACGATTTCCTGATGTTACCATAGCGGCATATCTTGCAAGATAACCGGTTGTTACCTTCGGTGTTCTTGGCTTCCATGCAGCCTTTCTCTGTGCAAGCACATCATCCGGTACATCTAACGTGATCGTAGTATTGTTAATATCGATCTTGATGATATCTCCCTCTTCTACGAGTGCGATCGGACCACCAACTGCTGCTTCCGGTGAAACATGTCCGATGGATGCACCACGGCTGGCTCCTGAGAATCTTCCGTCTGTGATCAAGGCTACTGATGATCCAAGTCCCATACCTGCGATCGCTGATGTTGGATTTAACATCTCACGCATACCAGGGCCTCCTTTCGGTCCTTCATAACGGATAACAACGACATCACCGGGTACGATCTTACCGCCCTTGATCGCTGCAATCGCATCTTCTTCACAGTCAAATACTCTTGCAGGTCCTTCATGCACCATCATCTCAGGTACAACAGCGGAACGCTTTACAACAGAACCGTCCGGTGCAAGATTTCCCTTTAATACTGCAAGACCACCGGTCTTACTATATGGATTATCCAGTGTACGAATAACTTCCGGATTCTTATTTGCTACGCCGTCGACAGCTTTACCGATTGTCTTACCGGTTACTGTCATACAGTCTTCATTTAACAGACCTGCGGATTTTAATTCATTCATAACAGCGTATACGCCACCGGCTTCATTCAGATCTTCCATATAAGTAGGACCTGCAGGAGCCAGATGACATAAGTTTGGTGTCTTGGCACTGATCTCATTTGCATAGGAAATATCAAAGTCAAACCCGATCTCATGTGCGATAGCCGGAATATGAAGCATTGAGTTGGTAGAACATCCAAGCGCCATATCAACGGTTAATGCATTGATGATCGCTTCTTTTGTAATGATATCTCTTGGTCTGATATTCTTTCTGTACATATCCATAACAGCCATACCTGCATGCTTTGCAAGCTTCAGACGCTCAGAATACACCGCAGGTATCGTTCCGTTTCCAGGAAGTCCCATACCAAGTGCTTCTGTTAAGCAGTTCATGGAATTCGCTGTATACATACCGGAACAGGAACCGCAGGTAGGACATGCCTTACATTCAAATTCATTTACATCTTCTGCTGTCATGGTTCCTGCTGAATAAGAACCAACAGCCTCAAACATACTGGAAAGACTGGTCTTATGACCTTTTACATGACCTGCAAGCATTGGACCACCGGATACAAATACGGTAGGTACATTTACTCTTGCTGCAGCCATTAACAGACCAGGTACATTCTTATCACAGTTCGGGATCATAACCAGTGCATCAAACTGATGTGCAGTTGCCATTGCTTCTGTAGAATCAGCGATCAGATCTCTGGTTACTAATGAATATTTCATACCGATATGTCCCATAGCGATACCATCACAGACTGCAATTGCCGGGAACATGACAGGTGTACCACCAGCCATAGCAACTCCCATCTTAACTGCCTGTGCGATCTTATCCAGATTCATATGTCCCGGAACGATCTCATTGTAAGAACATACAATACCTACCAGCGGACGTTCCATTTCTTCCTTTGTCATACCGAGTGCATTAAACAGGGAACGATGTGGTGCCTGCTGCATTCCGACTTTTACATTATCACTCTTCATCTCTATACTCTCCTTTATTTTATGCGTTCTGCAATTAAATCTCCCATTTCAGAACAGCTTACCGGTGTCATTCCTTCCGAAATGATATCACATGTTCTGTAACCATCTACCAGTACCTGTTTTACAGCCTGCTCTACTGCATCTGCTTCCTTATCCAAGTCAAATGTGAAGCGAAGCATCATAGCTGCCGACAGGATCGTTGCGATAGGATTGGCCTTGTTCTGTCCTGCAATATCCGGTGCTGATCCGCCGCTTGGCTCATACATACCAAACTTCGTCTCATTTAAGGATGCAGACGGAAGCATACCGATCGAACCTGTGATCATGGATGCCTCATCGGAAAGGATGTCACCGAACATATTCTCTGTTAATACAACATCAAACTGTGCAGGATCCTTTACAAGCTGCATTGCGCAGTTATCAACTAACATATGCTCGTAGCTTACTTCCGGATAATCCTTTGCCACTTCTTCTACGATCTTTCTCCATAATCTGGAAGAATCCAGAACATTTGCCTTATCTACAGATGTAACTTTCTTTCTTCTCTTCATTGCGATATCAAAACCCTTGATCGCAATACGACGGATCTCGTTCTCATTATATACAAGGTTATCATGTGCAGTTAACACACCATCGATCTCCTCTGTACTTCTTGCTCCAAAATACAGGCCACCTGTCAGTTCACGCATGATCATCATGTCAAATCCACGATCTGCGATCTCTTCCTTTAACGGACAGGCACTCTTTAACTCCTCATAAAGATTTGCCGGTCTTAAGTTTGCAAATAATCCAAGCTCCTTACGGATCTTAAGAAGTCCTGCTTCCGGTCTTAAATTTGGAGGAAGCTTATACCATGGCGAGGTAGAAGTATTTCCACCAATGGAGCCTAACAATACGGCATCCTTTGATTTTGCTACTGCTACTGCCTCATCTGTAAGCGGCACTCCGGTTGCGTCGATCGAGCATCCACCCATCAGGATCTGCTCATAATCAAATGTATGACCATATACTTCACCGACTTTATCCAGAACCTTCATTGCTTCTGTTACGATCTCAGGGCCAATACCGTCACCCTTGATCACTGCTAAATTACATTTCATCTTTTATTCCTGCCTTTCTTTACCAAGTAATGCAACCTCGCCTTTCGGCTCGGTTTGTGCTGCGCACTATACATTTGAATAACTCCTATGCTGTATGCAAGCAAGCTTGCATAGCATAGAGTTATTGGCATATGCCTTTTCTTTACCAAGTAATGCAACCTCGCCTTTCGGCTCGGTTTGTGCTGCGCACTATACATTTGAATAACTCCTATGCTGTATGCAAGCAAGCTTGCATAGCATAGAGTTATTCAAATGTGCATTACTTGTTGTTAATGTAGTTAATCAGGCCTTCATTCTTAATGATCTCCTGCATGAATGGAGGAAATGCCTGCCCCTTATACCGGGTATCCTTTGTCTTATCGTAGATGATACCACTGTCAAAATCGATCTCTACTTCATCACCGTCCTCGATACCTTCTGCTGCTTCCGGGCACTCAATGATCGGAAGTCCGATATTGATCGAGTTACGATAGAAAATTCTTGCAAATGTATCTGCGATAACACAGCTTACACCGGATGCTTTAATCGCGATCGGTGCATGCTCTCTGGAGGAACCACAGCCAAAGTTCTTCTTTGCCACAATGATATCTCCTGCTTTTACGTTGTTTACAAATTCCTTATCTATGTCTTCCATACAGTGTTTTGCAAGCTCCGCAGGATCTGATGAATTCAGATATCTTGCAGGGATAATAACATCTGTATCTACGTTGTCACCATATTTGTGTACTGTACCATATGCTTTCATTCTGCGTACCCTCCTTAATTATAATCCAAGTTCTTCCGGACTGCTGATCTTGCCTGTGATCGCTGATGCTGCTGCAACAGCCGGGCTTGCCAGATATACTTCTGAATCAACATGACCCATACGTCCTACAAAGTTACGGTTGGTTGTGGATACGGCTTTTTCTCCTGCTGCCATAACACCCATATGTCCACCAAGACATGGTCCACAGGTAGGAGTGGAAACTACAGCGCCTGCCTTTACAAATATCGTCATGAGTCCTTCTTCGATACACTGTAAGTATACCTCCTGTGTTCCGGGGATCACAATGACACGAACACCCTGTGCTACCTGTCTGCCCTTGATGATATCTGCTGCAATACGCATATCGGAAATACGTCCATTTGTACAGGAGCCAATTACAACCTGATCGATCTTGATATCGCCAACTTCATCAATTGTCTTTGTATTCTCCGGAAGATGTGGGAATGCAACTGTTGGACGAAGTGTGGAAAGATCAATCGTATACTCTTCATCATAAACCGCATCAGCATCTGCTTCATACTTCTTGTAAGCCTTTGTAGAATGTTCCTTCATATATGCTTCTGTTAATTCATCCACCGGAAAGATTCCGTTCTTGGCACCTGCTTCGATCGCCATATTTGCGATAGTAAAACGGTCATCCATTGTCAGGTTCTTGATGCCATCGCCAACAAATTCCATTGATTTGTATAATGCACCGTCTACACCGATCATGCCAATGATATGAAGAATAACATCCTTGCCGCTGACCCAAGGTGCTTTCTCTCCTACAATATTAAACTTAATTGCAGATGGTACTTTAAACCATGCTTTGCCGGTCACCATACCGGCTGCCATATCGGTACTTCCAACACCGGTTGAAAATGCACCAAGTGCACCATATGTACATGTATGAGAATCTGCACCGATACAGGTCTCGCCTGCAACGATCAGTCCCTGCTCCGGCAACAGAGCGTGCTCAATACCCATAGAACCTACATCAAAAAAATTCTTGATCTGGTTCTCTGCCGAGAATTCTCTGACACATTTACAATGCTCTGCACTCTTAATATCCTTATTCGGTGTAAAGTGATCCATTACAAGTGCAATCTTATTCTTATCAAATACTTCTTTCTTATTGAATTTGTCCATCTCATGAATTGCTACAGGTGTTGTAACATCATTTCCAAGTACAAGGTCCAAATCTGCCTCAATCAACTGTCCGGCTTCCACGCTGTCAAGTCCTGCATGTGCAGCTAAAATCTTCTGAGTCATTGTCATACCCATGTGCTTTGTCCTCCTGATCCTAAATCTTATTTTGTAAATAACTGTCGCTATTTCACGCATTTTGTTATTGAATATTTTTATTGATTTTACCACACCGGCTGGTATAATTACAATATATAATAGTAATACATTGTATAACTTGTATTTATATATCGGAGGGACGCCATGATCAATAATCTGAATTATTATAATGTGTTTTACACAGTTGCTAAGACCGGCAGCATCAGCCGTGCCGCAAACCAGCTTTATATCAGCCAGCCCGCAGTCAGCAAGGCGATCAGCAATCTGGAAGAAAGCATAGGGATTGCACTCTTTGTCCGCAATTCCAGGGGCGTTGCCCTGACCGAAGAGGGGACGATCCTGTATGACTATATCGAACGCGCGCTGGATAACATTGTAAAGGGAGAAGAAAGTCTGAAAAAATACAACGAACTTGGGATTGGTCATATCCGTATCGGTGTCAGCACCTCTCTCTGCAAGCATATCCTGTTGGACTACTTGAAGCCCTTCATCAAAGATAACCCGAATATCAAGGTCAGCATCGACTGCCACTCTACCAAAAATACGATCCGACTCTTAAAAAATGAAGAAATCGACATCGGTCTGATCTGCGAAACGGAACTACCTAAAAATATCACTTATTCCCATGTACGCTCCATCCAGGATATTTTCGTGGCAAATAGTGATTATATCGATAATTTTCCATACCGGGAAACAGAAGCCGGTCTGGAAGCAGGCGAAGAAACCGCCGATACACAACCGGAAGCTGCCAGATATCCGATATTTTCCGGCTCAATCATAGGGAACCTGATCCCGCTCATGAATGTACAGCAGTCCGTTTCGGATTCTGAAGTCCTGACCGAAGATCATATCCGGGATATCTTCCGCCACTCTACACTTATGATGTTAGAGGAGGCAAACGTAACCAGAACCCATGTCGATAACTATCTGAATGAACATTCATTCCACTGTAACCAGCTTCTTGAGATCAATAACATGGATCTCCTGCTTGACTTCGCAGCGATCGGTATGGGAATCGCCAGTGTTGTCCGGGAATTCTCTGAAAGCTACCTGAAGGATGGACGTATCGTAGAAATTCCCCTTCCAACACCTATTCCAAAAAGAAGTGTCGGCTTCGCCTATCTGCAAAACCGACACCAGTCAAAAGCGTTATGTACTTTTTTAGATTATTGTAATATTTCGTGATTTCATCACTTAATGCATTCCACAAAATCAGATGTATTGTGTGTCTGTATTTTCCCGTCCACTTTTATGCTTTGTAAGGAACTGGATCACACCAAAAGCAACGATAAGCAACAGACTAAGCAGAGATATCCATTTCGATACTGTCTGCATTATGGTTTTTCCGTACCAGACACAAATCGTTCCGCTTTTCCCATTCAGTTCCAATCTGACCAGTCCGGTATCCGGATCTTTGGAAACCGGAAGCAGTTCCTGACTGCCGGCCGGATCGGCTACAGTTGCTTCATATCCTTTGTAGTAATATTTCGGAACAACACAACTGTCATAAGTACCATTTACATCAAAGGAATAGCTTCCATCTGAATGATATTCACCTGTCTCCGTCTTCTCATTCTCTCCATACAACCATATCGTTCCACTATTATCACTGAACACCGTCTGTCCTCTGTCCGCTTCTGATGGCAGCCATTCACAAAAGCCGATCTCATTTGTATTTGCTGGTGTCTCGATATAATCATATGAATAATCCATGTGCCGAAGGATCTCCACCTGCCATACGACACTCAGATTAAAGACTCCGATCAATACACAGAGCACAAAACAAAGTTTGCAGTTTTTCTCGGATAAAAGCCTGTGTTTATATAATGCATATAACTGGTTTCCGATTCCAAATGCTACAAAAAATTCTGTGAACATATTCAGTCTCCATGGGAACTGCAGACTGATAAGCGGTGTTTTATCTATTAACTTCCATGGGAACAACCGTGTTTCTATGAGTAACAAACCAACTGCAAGGCAAAGGCACAGAATTGCCTTTTTATTTTTTATCTGCGATCGTAGTCCAAGCATTACCAGTAACAGGAAAATACCAAGCTCTGCAAAGGAAACTGACAGTCTTCCACTTACAATACCAAGTATCGTCATCATCTCATCCTGTGTCTCAAATGCCGGATTCGTACTGACATAATATGTTCCATCCGCAAACTGTTCCAATACCGGAATCCAGTAAAATGCAGTCAGCAGTACACAACCTAAAATCTCTGCCAGCATACCTAGAATATGCTTTTTATTCCATACCTTTCGGATACGGATCAGCACCCATACCACAGCGATTCCAACGCATAACACGAAGCTGATCGTGTGACAGAGCAGCAAACCGGAAAATACCAGACATAACAACCCTTTTCTCCGTTCTTCCCGTTCTGTATAATCATACAATGCCAGAAATACCAGAGGAATGAATGCCATGGCGACAACTTCTCCCATTGCCGACCGTCTGTATATATCTTCCAAATGATAATGTCCCATTGTATACAATACCATCGTAACAAGCCCCACAAAATGACTTTTCCCAATTAATTTTCCTGCCCGGTATGATGTATAACAGGTAAGTAACAGCAACAGGAAAATATATCCCTTCATGGCCCCTGCCGGTGACAGTCCCATAAAACGGAACAGCACAGCCGGAAGCAATAGAATATCCGGATAAAAAATTCCTGCTCCATATCCATATCCCTCCAACAGCTTATCATAAACATATGCAGGGAATCCCTGTCCGGTCTTCAACGCATGGTATACGCTTTCGATTCGTAGAATATGAAAGGTCATATCGTCTCCCTGCGGAAGCAGTTTCCCCATGCATGGTATCATGCACAGCAGACTGACGACCAGCATTATAACCAGCCATTCCATTCGTTCTCTTCTGCTTTTCTCCATAAGATCATTAATCAAAAATAGAAGAATTTAATTAATTTTCTACTCTTGTTTTTCCTTCCTTAATTATTTGAAGTTTTCTGGTATTCAACCATATAATAAACGCTGTACACAGCAATCCTAATATACTACAGATAATTCCGGCTTTTAGTCCATATGGAAAGTAAGTAATACGAATATCATGTTCTCCTGCCTGCATCTCTATACCGATTAGCGCTTTTCCGATTGGGACCACTGATTCTCTTTTACCATCTACATATACCTGAAATCCCTTGTAATATGGAATTGAGGTATATAAAATGCCATCTTCTTTTGCCGATATGTGTTCCTCAATCCGTGTATCATCCAAACGAGACACTTCTAATTTCTGCGCCCTTAATTGAGTCAAAGAAGTCTGCATGAGAACATCATCCAAGCTATAAAAATTAATCGTTGTTTCCCCTTTTACTCCAGGGCTCGCAAGTGTATATACAAGAAGAATCACCCTCTGTCCTTTTTTCAAATTACCAAGGTCAAGGATCTCGCCATTTGATGGATATGAATCAAGTGTACTATATTCTTTTCCATCAATATATACATTTGTCATAACTCTATATACATCACTTAAATGTACATACAAATGTATATCTTCTGGAATAGTAATTCCTAATGACAGATTCATTACAGAATCATTCAAAGCTGTTGATAAATACGGGAATAAATTACCTTGCTGTTTAAATGGCAGGCAATAATTTCCTGAAATCTCTATAGACGGAATGGTAACCTCTGTAAACAAATCAGTCTTTTTCCCCAATGCACTGCTCATAAAGGCATTCTGTACTTCAAATGCATTTCCATTCATCCAATCATTCGATTCAAGTTCATAAGAACCCATAAATCCAAGTCCGGCTAAATAATCATTTTCCATTAATTGAAGTACATCCGAAGTCTGCTGATAATCATTATATATTTCCTTTTGTTCTTTACTGGTATATCCACCATAATGCACTGGTGAATCCGTTAAAACATTTCGTACATTAAACATAGCTGCAGTTACAGGTGTTGTTCCACGATATACATAACATCCCCCATTATCCTGATAAGAGAGTCCTAACTTTTGAAACAGCCACACCATTTCTGTATTTTTCATTGACGAAAACAAATTTGTATCTGAATCAATCATATTGTTTGTTAAAAACACCCAGCTTGTCTTTCTCTCTCCCGCCTGCAATTTAATTGCTTTATAATCGTCTTCCCATTCCGATGCAGCAATATTAGGAAGAACTCTTATATCTACCTTTGAGTTATCATTGATCAAAAACGAGTTTCCCATAACTTCAAGCAAACATAAAACAATTACATTTATAAGCATACTTTTCCCTGTTATGCTATTTCTTTCATACAAAAATAAACATATTAAACTGTAAACAAGGATCAGAATTGTTCCCATGTAACATATAATATTTTGTACATCATTATTCCATATAAATGCACAAATTGTTAAACCCATCAGAATGATTGCAACTATTGACATTCTGATAATTCCAAGTTTTTTTAATTTACAAACCTGTTCAAATGCAGATATTATAATAAATACTGTAAGTAAAAAAGCATCTCTATTGGATATACTATGCGGATATGAAAAACCATGCATCACATAGATCAATCCCGAAACACACAGGGAAGCCGCCAGAAACAGCAATATCACACAGCGGCGTATACGATTGCCAGGCGTTATCTCCGCATTAAGCAGATAGCAGACCATCAGTACCACAATAACAATTCCACAATACGAGTTAACTGTAAACAAATCGTGTCCAGCTATATCCAATGCATGTCCCCAGAAAAAGCTCTGAATAAAGTTTCCTATATTTCCAATCGTGTTCCATGTATAAGAGGATGCATTTGTAAAATTATCATTTCTGGAACGTACTAATATGTAACACGGAATTAATACTGCTGCTGCCGCAAGTGCAGCACAGACAGATACCAGAAACCATTTGACAAAGCATTTCATCCATGCTTTGCATCCTCCCCGGTTCTGATCAATAAACCAGAAGAAGGATAACAGACAGACAAACCATGCAAAATAAAAATTCACAACAAATACAAGTATCATGGTTACGATATACAATCTGTAATCTTGTTTTCTGACAATTTTCTCAATTCCAAGCATAACAAAAGGAACCAATACCAGGCTGGTAAGCCACATCAGATTATACTGATAGGCTAAAATATAATTGCACATTGCATAAACAATGGAAAATACAAATGTTACTCCATCATTTATCCTTCCATGCTCCATAGAATTAATATATGTATGTCTAAAATAATACAATGCAGAAACAGCACACATACCAATTTCCACTGCCATGGTTACGATCATGCCCAGTTCCATACTGTATCTGCCAAAACAAAGCGTGATCAGGTTGAATGGGCTCATCAGATAATACATCATATTGCAATAAAAATCATAACCCATTCCACCATTCCAACTAAAAAGCAGTGACTGGCCGTTTTTTAACCGGTCATATAATTCTTTAAAAAAAGAAAGGTACTGATCTTTGGCATCCCCAAGTAAAATAGAATTATCACCAAATGGATAACATTTTCCAATCAACATATGTACCAGAAGTCCGATAACCGGTACACAGAATGCAAGAACATAAAGTCCCCAACTTCTTTTTTTCCCTTTCTCTTTTTTGTCCATAGTTCCAATCTCCTTTATATTTATACCTAAATCTGTAAAAATTCTTTTTCTCATTTTTCTGACTACATCATGAATCTGTCAAAACCTCATGATTATACAAGTCTTTAACAAATAATAAAGCCCGCATAATCCTCTCTCAGCCACCAAACGGTTATGCCTCAATCCTATCATGCGGGCTTTTATTTATGATCTATTATTCTCTTACTTGAAGTAATCTACACCACTTTCAAAGATCTTCTGGTTCTGGTCGCCATAGATATTGACTGCAACCGCACGACCGGTACGCTCTGAATGTCCCATCTTACCAAGTACACGACCATCCGGGCTTGTGATACCTTCGATCGCATAGTAAGAACCATTGACATTGTAGTACTCATCCATTGTCGGGTTACCATTCATATCAACATACTGTGTTGCAACCTGACCATTTTCAAACAGCTTCTCGCACCATTCCTTGCTTGCAACAAATCTTCCCTCACCATGTGAGATTGGAATTGTGTATACGCCGCCAAGTTCAGCTTCCTTTAACCATGGGGACTTGTTTGTTACCACCTTGGTATAAACCATCTTGGACTGATGACGACCGATACTGTTGATCGTCAATGTAGGTGAATCATCTGTCTGTGGACGGATCTCACCGTAAGGAACCAGTCCGAGCTTGATCAGTGCCTGGAATCCGTTACAGATACCAAGTGCAAGACCATCTCTCTGCTGTAACAGCTTCATAACCTCGTCTGCGATCTTCGCATTACGGAATGCTGTTGCGATAAACTTACCGGAACCATCCGGTTCATCACCTGCGGAGAAGCCACCCGGGAACATGATGATCTGTGACTGGCTGATTGCCTTTGTAAATGCATCTACAGAATCACGAATGCCCTGTGCTGTCATGTTGCGGAATACGATCGTCTCAACCTCTGCACCTGCACGTTCAAATGCCTTTGCAGAATCATATTCACAGTTTGTACCCGGGAATACAGGAATGAATACCTTTGGCTTTGCAACCTTATTCTTTGCTGTATATACGGTCTTTGCATCAAAAAGACCGGTCTCGATCTTCTTCTGTTCTACACCTGACTCTGTCGGGAATACCTTCTCCAGTGTCTTTGTCCATGCAGCAAGTGCTTCATCCATTGTAACTGTTACATCACCATAGGTGAATGCTGCACTGTTATTTACAGTACCGATCTTCTTAACCGGAATACCAAGTGTATTTACATTCTCCGGCTTCACTTCAAGGATGATTGAACCATAATCCTTGGAAACCAGTTCTCTCTTTGTAATACAGGTATCAATATCTACACCCAGTTTATTACCAAATGCCATCTTGCTGACAGCTTCGATCATACCACCAAATCCTACAGCGTAAGCAGATTCTACCTTGTCTGCAAGGATTGCCTGATGTAACAGATCGTACATGGCAAGTACATTCTGATATACCGGGATATCATTTTCATCTTTTTCTATATCAAGCTTAACAAGCACATTGCCTGCTTTCTTAAGCTCCGGTGTTACTACGTTCATGTAACTTGCAACATCAACTGCAAAGGAAACCAGTGTCGGAGGAACATCGATATCATTGAAGGTTCCTGACATACTGTCTTTACCCCCGATAGATGGAAGTCCAAGTCCGACCTGAACATCATATGCACCAAGCAGGGCTGCAAATGGCTGACCCCATCTGTATGGATCTGTTCCGAGTCTCTTGAAATACTCCTGGAAGGTCAGACGGATCTTTGAAACATCACCACCAGCTGCTGCGATCTTTGCTGCAGATGTTACAACTGCATATACAGAACCATGATATGGGCTCCAGCTTGACAGATATGGATCAAATCCATAACTCATCATTGTGATCGTATCGGTCTTACCCTTCATAACAGGAAGCTTTGCGATCATTGTCTGTGTCGGTGTAAGCTGATACTTTCCACCATATGGCATCGTTACTGTGCCTGCTCCGATTGAGCTGTCGAACATCTCAACAAGGCCCTTCTGTGAGCATACATTCAGATCTGACAATGTGTCGATCCATGCTTTCTTTACATCTTCCGGTTCTTTTACAGAATCGAAATAATTATCTGCCTTTGCAGGAATCTCTACCTTAACATCTGTTTCCTGATGTGCGCCGTTTGTATCAAGGAATGCACGGGAGATATTTACGATCTCTTTTCCTCTCCATGTCAGAACCAGTCTTGGTTCTTCTGTTACTTCTGCTACAACAACGGCTTCCAGATTCTCTTCATCCGCATACTTAAGCATCGTATCTACATCTTTTGGATCTACTACGATAGCCATACGCTCCTGAGATTCTGAAATAGCAAGCTCTGTTCCATCCAGACCTGCATATTTCTTTGGAACCTTGTCCAGATCTACAACCAGACCAGGTGCAAGTTCTCCGATCGCTACGGATACACCGCCGGCACCAAAGTCATTACATTTCTTTATGATAGAAGCAACTTCTTCTCTTCTGAACAGTCGCTGGATCTTTCTCTCTGTTGGAGGATTACCCTTCTGTACTTCTGCACCACAGGTCTCAAGAGACTGGCTGTTATGTGCCTTGGATGATCCGGTTGCTCCACCACAACCGTCACGACCGGTACGTCCGCCGAGAAGGATGATCTTATCTCCCGGATCAGAATTCAGACGTTTTACCGCACGTCTTGGAGCTGCACCCATAACTGCTCCGATCTCCATTCTCTTTGCTACATAATCCGGATGATATATTTCATTTACAAGTCCTGTTGCAAGACCGATCTGGTTACCATATGAGCTGTAACCTGCTGCTGCGGTCGTAACGATCTTTCTCTGTGGAAGCTTTCCAGGAAGAGTATCCTTTAAAGACTTTGTAGGATCTGCTGCTCCGGTTACTCGCATAGCCTGATATACATATCCTCTACCTGACAACGGATCACGGATCGCACCACCAAGACAAGTAGCAGCACCACCAAACGGTTCGATCTCAGTTGGGTGGTTATGTGTCTCATTCTTGAAGAATACGAGCCATTCCTCTGTCTCACCGTCTACTTCTACAGGAACGATGATACTGCAGGCATTGATCTCATCGGATACTTCCATATCGTCTAATTTGCCTGCTGCCTTTAACTGCTTCATACCCATAAGGGCTATATCCATCAGACAGATGAACTTATCATCTCTGTCCTTATACATTTCTTTCATCTCTGCCCGGTAAGCATCAAATGTCTTCTCAAGCATATCCTTATAATCACCATCATCAAATTCAACATTTGTAAGCTCTGTTGAGAATGTGGTATGACGGCAATGATCAGACCAGTATGTATCCAGCACACGGATCTCTGTCATAGATGGATCACGCTTCTCTTCACCCTTGAAATACTTCTGGATATGAAGGAAATCCTTAAATGTCATCGCAAGTCCGAGGGAATCATATAACTCCTTTAACTTGTCCTCAGCCATATCCTTAAAACCATCAAAGATAATAACATCGGCCGGTTCATCATACTCGGTAACAAGTGTCTCAGGGATCTCCATACCACAGGCTCTGGAATCTACCGGGTTGATACAGTATTCCATAACTGCTTTTAACTGCTCATCCGTTACATTACCGGATAAAATATATGTTGTGGCTGTCTTTATGATAGGATCTTCATCTTCATTTAAAAGCTTAACACACTGTTCTGCTGAATCTGCTCTCTGATCGAACTGTCCCGGAAGGAACTCAACAGAAAATACCTTATCTGTATCTGCCATTGGAAGATTATCTCCCTCGTAGATCATATCGATCGGTGGCTCTGAAAATACTGTAACCAGTGCTTTTTTGTATGTTTCTTCAGACAGATTCTCAATATCGTAACGAACCAGTACTCTTACATACTCGGCATCGATATTCAGATAGTTCTTGATCTCGTCATGAAGTTCCTTTGCCTTAACTGCATAGTCAGGCTTCTTTTCAACATAAACTCTCTTAACTGTGCTCATAAAAACCTCCATTTTTATCATATGTTTTTTCCCATATTTCGGGAATTCATATTATTACAAGCGTTTCACAACGCCTATGATACCACTTTTGAAATTCATTGAATAGCTTTTTTCAGCTTTTCTTTTTAAATTGTTGCTGTTTACCGAATAAACCTCAAAACAGCCATCTTTAATTGTGCAGTCTGCGGATAAGCTTGAATACCACTGAATTCTGATAGATCATCGGTGCATTCTGCGCATAGAAAATAATTCCATCTGTCGGTGCGTAAATATCGGCTGCAATCTCTCCGGTCATCGGATTTATAACATTTGCAATAACATTTCCCCGAACCACTTCATCTCCCGGACTTACAAACCGCTTTAAAAAACCACCGGATTTATCCGACTTGACAGACAGCAGCTCCTCCTCATCAAGAACAGTCGATATATAACCTGCATGACAGTTGTACCGGATGATTCCCATTCTGGTCAGGAATCGGAGTACCGCTGAAACCGCATGTGACGCACTCTCACTGTCAATCTTCTCCGTCACACCGGAATACACGGAAAACGCCTCTGTTCCTCCGATCTGCCAGTTATAATTTAAAGTTGCCTTATCATATGCCCTCGGTTCTGCTGTCAGAACATAAGGAAGACCGAACAGATTGGCCAGACTGGTACTCTGCTTTCCCGTCTCCATCATTCTGACATGTGGGATAAATTCTCCATCCATATAAAAGCTTGCAAACTGTATTCCATACGCATAATCTTTTACTTGATCCATAACCGCTGCCGCTATTCTGCTGGTCGCCTGTCCCTCCGGATTTCCCGGAAAAGCACGGTTCACATCAGAATTATCAGAAATCCAGTATTTTTTACCGACATTAAAGGAACTGTAATTTAAGGATGGGATCAACAGTATCTGTTTTCCCGATACGATTGCTCCTCTTGTCTCAAGTTCGCTTAATTTTTTCGACAGCAGGGAACAGATGTATAACTGCTGGAATTCATTTCCGCGCATAGCTCCCATGATACATGCCGCCTTTTCTCCTGTTCCGAAGCTGAAGCCTTTAATGGAATATTCTCCACGATAGGCGGTGTTCATCGTATATATGATCTCTTTACGCATTATTTGTCACACCTCCAAATATTCTGGCAACCAGCGAGCCTTCCTCGATCACCGGATAAGCACGAAGTGAGAATACCACGCCTCTTCTTGGTGACAGGATCGTCTCTTCGACAGAACCGGTCAGTACATTTACGATCTGTCCGATCACATCTCCCTTTTCGACTACGCCTGAGTGCTTTACCTTTGGTATAAAGATACCACTGCTCTCTGCATTCACAAAAGAAACATCCGTATCTCGGGCAATCTTCGGCATATGTGTATTATATGCGCAGCCGTCCCAGATCCCCATATATTCCATCAATGAAAATAATCCTTCAACGATCTGATCCGCATAGTCATAATCGATCATAAGTGCAACACCTGATTCTACGACCATACTCTTGACTCCGATCTCATTTAACGAGTATGCAAGGCTTCCTTCCATAACGGTAGAGGATGGATGCACCCATACAACATCCGTATTCATTCTGGCAGCATACGGAAGAATATCATCGGCAATATCCGAATTCACCCGTACCTGTGGTAATTCTTTCAAATATACGCTGCTGGAATGCAGATCGACGCAGATATCCGAACCTTTAATATCCTGCAGCACAAGTGCCGCCGTATACTCCCCGACCGTTCCTTCTGTAGAACCCGGAAACAATGTGTTCATATCAATATCAAACACGGGAACATCTCTCACCTGTGCTTCTAAGCCCATTGGATTAATAAACGGATATATGTCCACGATTCCTTTTAATTTATCAAAATCCTTTTTGATCCGTCGGATCACCTCATAGCAGATATACTGTCCTGCCACTTCATCTCCATGTACACCGGATACAATACTTAATCTTTTTTCTTTTCCTGTGGCAAAATCGGGAGCCAGACGATTTTTCTTTACCCGCATTACCTCATCGATCAGCATATCTGCTGACGCTACTGTTTCTATCATTTCTTCTTCCTTTACAGCAAAAAACAGAGCCCCCATGGCGCTCTGTTTTGTTTTTTTATTTATTAGGATCCCTGTCTTATACAAGATTTCCATTTTTTATTTCAGCACCTTATCTATTATACACGTTTCTCTCATTATACGTCAACAAACAAGGAACTTTTTATACACATCATGCTCTTTTTCGATATTCGATCCGGAGCTTATCTGCGATCAGTGCAATAAATTCTGAATTCGTTGGTTTTCCTTTACCAGCATTCACCGTATATCCAAAAATATCATTGATCACATCGATCTGTCCTCTGCTCCATGCAACCTCGATCGCATGACGAATCGCACGTTCTACGCTGGATGATGTCGTTTTATATTTCTTTGCAATCGTCGGATATAAAAGCTTCGTTATGTAATTCAACATATTGACATCGTTTACTGCCATAATGATTCCTTCACGAATATATTGATAACCCTTTATATTAGCCGGAATTCCTATATCCCTGATAATATCCGTTACATCACTCTCAATATTATTCGCTGCACCAGACAGTCCCTCTCTATTCTGGATGCAGATCAGATCTTTTGAGATCTCAGTCTGTACCTCTTTTCTTCTGTTGTAAATCTGATGAATTCTTGCAATGAGCTGCTCAGAATTATATGGTTTCAATACATAAAAAGATGCCCCCAGTTCGAACGCGCACCGTATCAGTCTCTGCGAACCAACCGATGTTACAATGACAAATAATGTATCTGGGCATTCGCCTGATTCCCGGATCTGTTCCATTACCCCTAATCCATCCAGAACCGGAAGACAGATATCTAAAAGTACAACATCTGGCTGATATTTTTTTATTGATTCGATCGCACTCTCCCCATCACTTACCTTATCAAGAACCCTCATCCCTGTTCTTGTGTTCGCTGCTGTAAGCTGACGTGCTATTAATTCACAGTCGCTATCAGCAATAATAATACTGATTTCTTGATTGTTCATTATTCAATCCCCCTTAATCTTTTTTGTTTGAAAAATCGACTGTTTCTAAAGTATATTTGTGATTTCGACAAATGTCAAGAACTTACCAGGTTCACAGAACCCCCTCTGATAAGTGAATTTTTATCCATTTTTCAACATATTTCGTCGTCACCTGATGGAATGCACCATATTTCTAAGAAATGCTTTGCAGGGAATACTCCGTTTTCTGAAGCATACTGCGATTATCCAGTCGAATTTTGTCTGCAATCAATGCAATAAATTCCGAATTTGTCGGTTTGCCCTTTCCCGCATGGATCGTATATCCAAATAATTCATTGATCGTATCCATACTGCCTCTGCCCCAGGCAACCTCGATTGCATGACGGATCGCACGTTCCACTCTGGAGGCTGTCGTTCCATATTCCTCTGCAATCGATGGGTACAACTGCTTTGTAATTGAATTCAGGATGTCCATATCGTGAACTGCCATCAGAATCGCACTGCGAAGATACTGATATCCTTTTATATGTGCAGGGACGCCGATCTCATGTATGATATCAGTCACTACGGCTTCCAACATGGTTTCATCCGAACCTGTTTCCACCAATTTCTGATAATTATCATTTCTTTTAGCCTTCATAACATCCTCAATGATCTCCCGGATCTTTCGTTCATCATATGGCACATCAAGAATTCGCAATACAAGGCGGTCTGCGATCTTATAGTAGATGAAGTCCAGATATTCTTTATGTGTTTTCGATCCACACAGAAGAATCCTTGTATTCTTCAGATTCTTATAGTGCATGATCTCTTCTGTTATCTCCAGGATATCTTTGCCCGGCAAAACCTCATCCATGATCACAACATCCGGTTCCCGTTCCAGAATCTTCTTCACGGCTTCCTGTCCACTGTCACATATCCCCGAAATCTCATACCCCGGAATCGACTTCACGATAGATACAAGCTGTTCCACTTCTCTTTTGTCGCACTTTACTATCATTATTTTTACATAATTCATAATGTCCCTCCTGCTCTTCTGCCTTGGACAACATTATATCTCTATGATACCTGCTTTGGAATATGCTTCTCTCCGCAAGTTGCGACAGCTTTTCGCCTCTGAGGAACAATTTTGTACCGTCTCGACATTTTACAAGCAGAACTCCGTAGAATTATGTCTGATCTGGGTAATAAAAAGAAGATGATGTTCCATCTTTCTTTTTTTCTATATCCGAAAAGGCTCCGTCCGGATTAAAAGAGTTCTTTATATATCTTGTAAACTCTGTCCCGGTCAAGTTCCACGAAGTTATTCGCCATCAGACGACCCTGATTCGTCATAACGGAATCGGTAAATTCGACAAGATCCTGCTCCGTTACCCCATATTCATGCAATGCTTTCTTTGGAATCAGAATATTTAAAAGATCCTCCAGAGATTCATAGACATTTTCAACATCGCAGCCAAGGATATCTGCAATAAATGCATTTAATTTTGCAATTTCTCCATCCTGCCTGATCTCCATATAATTCTTCATGACTCCGGTAAACATGGCATAGTTCGATTCTCCATGTGCAACATGATAGGTTGCTCCAAGTGGATAGCTTAAGGCATGTACTGCCGCACAGCCAGCATTGCCAAATGCGATTCCGGCGTAGTTTGAAGCTACAAGGAAACGGTCTAACAATGGAATTCTGGCCTCCGGTCCTTTCTCACGGATCTCCATATATCCATGAAGGATCATATCGATCGCCTTATAGCCAAACATACGTGTATATTCATTTCCTTTCGGAGACAAACTGGACTCTACTGCATGGACAAGTGCATCGATCGAACTGGTTGCAAAGAAGCGGAACGGAAGCCCCTTTAACAGCTCCGGTATCAGGACCGCAGAATCTCCATACATCTCATCGACTGCCAGTCCCTTTTTCGTTCCCCTGCTGTTTAATGCAAGGATCGCTATATTTGTTACCTCTGAACCGGTTCCACAGGTAGTTGGGACCAGTACCAGTTCTTTATCTTTTTCTATCGGAAGCTTGCCATCATACAGATCAAGAATCGGGGATACATACTTTAATGCAAACAGCTTTGAAATATCAATTACCGTTCCTCCACCGATTGCTATAATTCTTTTATGTTCACCCTTTATATCCTTATAAATTGCCTCCGCCATATCATCTGAAGGCTCACCTGCACCATATTTTTCCTGAAAGATAACATCACATTCCAGATCCATCTTTCCAAAAAACGGTTCATAGATATATTCATTTGTAATTACCAGATCACCTTTTTCGATATGGAATTCATCAGCAAATTCCTTACATGTGTCATACTTATAAATCGTTGGTTTGAGCATTAACTGTTTCATACGTATCCTCCATTCATTTTCTCTGATATTTCTGTACCAAAATTTTTGCTCACATTGTACCACTATAGAATGAAATTACAATTACCCAAAAAGAGCATCTTTTTTACTCTTCTGTATCATCAAATGCCTGAATATATCCAACGGTTTCATTGTTTCGATCCATCGAATAGGAAGGATCGATGACTGCCTGTATAAAATCTGCACCTCCGGATTCGATCGGTACCACCTTTAAGCCCAACTGCTTCTCTACCTGTGCAACTGTCATATCATCTAAAAATACCTGTTCTCCCATTCGCAGCATATTCGATGGAATGAGCAGCGCTTCTCCCAGATCATCTCCTGCTGCCTGCCGCTCTTTTAACTGGGTCGTCAGATCAATGCCTGTGATCAGTCCGGATACTGTGATTGTTTCTCCAAAGAAGTCATTCCGGATGCAATATACACGGATCGTAAGTCTTGGATATGCCTGCATCAGCCTTGCTGCAAAGTCTACAACCGTACTATATGTCAGTTTTCCTGTTGCCATACAGATCGTACGGCGGAATGTTTCTTTCTGTTCCTGATATTCCGGTGAAGCCAGCAGCTCCTGATAGGCTTCATCAAATTCCTCTAAAAACAAACGCATCATTCCAACGCCATTTTCAAGCTGGATATAACCATCATAGCGTTCTGCTTCCGGAAATTCCCGTCCGGCCGTTATATACCACTCATCACTTGCATGAATAAAATGAAGCGAATACCTTTCATAGAATTTTTTCTGATAACTCTCGATCAGATCGATAACCTGTCCCGCTTCTTCCTTTGTAAATAATTCTAATGGGTACAAACCTTTTCGGAATTTCGTAAGTCCGGCAGGAACAACGGATACACTCCGCATAAATGGCAGATACTTTCCAAGATCCCGGATACTCCGTTCCAACTCTGCCCCGTCATTTACACGCTTGCAGAGAACGATCTGCCCATTCATCTCTACATGCCCTTCAAAAAGACGATCCAGATATTTCAGCCGGTCACCTGCAAAACGATTATGCAACATCTTGCAGCGAAGCTCCGGATTGGTCGTCTGAACCGATATATTGATCGGCGCAAGCTGCATCTTGATGATACGATCCACATCCTCATCTGTCATATTTGTAAGCGTGATATAATTGCCCTGCAAAAAAGACAACCGGGAATCATCATCCTTAAAATAAAGTGTCTCTCTCATCCCCGGCGGCATCTGATCAATAAAACAGAACATGCATTTATTGGTACAGGAACGATAATCGCTCATAAGACCGTTTTCAAATTCCATCCCAAGATCATCATCATAATCCTTCTCGATCTCAAGCAGCCATTCTTCTCCATATGATTTACGGATCAACACCTCTATATATTCATCTTTGATCATATAACGATAATCAAATACATCTTTTATTTCTTTATCGTTGATTGCAAGCAGATAATCACCCGGTTCTATTTCCATCTCTTCTGCAATGGAGCCCGGATAGACTACCGTAATTAAATGTTCTATTTTCTTCACAGTTATTCCTCATCATTTTCTAATGTATCTTCCCCATTATACCATTGCAAAATAAAAAAGAAAGATGATAAATATGCAAAAACGATGCTTTTTTGAGAATTTTTGTATGCTTCTGTGGCGTATCCTTCTGTACATAAACAAAAGACAAAGGAGCGAACATCATGTTGCATATATTTGGAACTGTAATTAAGAAAAAGAAGGTCATAATTCTGGGGATCATCTATATACTGTTACTGATACTTGTAATCCTTGCAGGAAAGGCAAAAAAAATGAAACTTCAGGAACAGGTCTCCCAGTCAGACTCCAGTCCCATCACAACAGAACAGGTTTCTGTCTCCGAAGATTCCACCGAGAAAACCAAAGCATCCTCCGGCAGCTATTCTTCCTTTGATACTGCATCCGTTTTACAAACGCTTGCCTCCGCAACAGAAGCAAAAAACAACGGGCTGCTGACACTGGTCAATATGTCTCATACCCTGCCAGCTGACTGGACCGTTGATCTGGTCGAACTGCGAAACGATCAGTCGATCGACCGCCGTGCTTATGACGGGCTTCAAAAAATGATGGACGATGCAAGAGCCGAAGGTCTTGACCCTCTGATCTGCTCTTCCTACCGTACAAATGAAACACAGGAACGGCTCTATACAAATAAAAAGAATTCTTATCTGGAGCAGGGTTACAGCGAAGATGATGCTACAGCCCTTGCTGCTACCTGGGTTGCCTATCCCGGTACCAGCGAACACCAGCTCGGCCTTACCGTTGATATCTGTTCCATTGGCAACCAGGAGCTGGATTCCTCCCAGGAAGATACCGCCACCCAGCAATGGCTGATGGCAAACTGTTATAAATACGGCTTCATCCTCCGTTATCCGGCAGATAAATCCGATATAACAGAAATCTCTTATGAACCCTGGCATTACCGCTATGTTGGTGTTGAAGTTGCTACAGAAATGTACCAGAAGCATCTTTGTTTAGAGGAATATCTGGAACAGCATACCAATTAAAAAAGCAGTTCAGTCTCCGGTGCTCTGTTCTTCACCATCCAGACTGGACTGCTTTTTATTTATATTCTTATTCTGCCGGAATAAATGGAAGGTCAATCGGTTGATCTGCTTTTGTGGATGGATCCGTTGTAGCTTCTGTCGTAGCCTCCGTTGTCTTCTCTTCCGTCGTTTTCTCTTCCGTTGTACGCTCTTCTGTCGTCTTTTCTTCGGTTGTCTTTTCCTCGGTCGTACGTTCTTCCGTCGTCTTTTCCTCAGTCGTCTTCTCTTCGGTTGTCTCCTCGGTTGTCTTCTCTTCTGTCGTCTTTTCTTCCGTTGACGGCTCTTCGGTTACGATCGGCTTCTGTTCCTCGGTCGTTACAACCGGAAGTTCATCTTCGGTTCCCGCTGCCGTTGTTACCTCATACGTCGTAGAGGCTTCCGTAGAGTAAGATGTGTGTGAATCATAGGTATTATATTCCGATGTTACTTCTATTTCTTCTTCATTCTCGGAATCGTCATTAATATTTGTAGTTGGCAAAGGCTCTTCTGTAACAATATTTACTTTCTTCCCCTCAGTAGAACTCTCTTCCTGTTGCGTCTCCTGCTTTGCCTTTTCATATTTTGCTTTATTTGTCTGAAAGAACACACCAAAGAAGGTATATTCACATATGATAAGTACAGCAAGCACTGCAACTATGATCTTCAGTATATTATCCTTCCTCCAGAACCGTTTCTTTGCAGGAACTTCATCCGTTTCCGGAACATCTGTCTGATCTGTCTCTTCCGGCTCGGTTTCATCTATATCTTCTGTCTCTATGATCCCACTTACTTCATCTATATCTTCTGTTTCAAATATTTCTGAGTTATCCGTATGAATCTTTTTATCCATATGTACCTCCGACTATTATTATCCATTCTGGCACATTTTATACATGCCCTTTACCTGTTGGTTACAAACACGTCTTATAGTATAATACACCGCACAAAATCTGTAAAATCATTTTACGAAAAATTATAAATCTTTTACATTTTTGTTACATTTACAGTGTCAGGTCCGGAGCGAATCAAAGGTATTATACACATTCAGGATTCCATAGCCCCACTCCGGGTTCGGATATTCCCTTGCAAACAGATATCCCTCTGTATCGTTCATGACATATGAAAACGGACTTCCTGCCGTTCCCGGACGAACTGCTCCCCGAATAAAATAATTACGGATCTGATTTCCATTTACAAACCGTGCCAGATCCCGGTCTCTTGCCCATTGCAGGATTAATGCCGCACACCCGGCACAATGCGCTGCTGCAACAGAAGTACCCGTTTTCCTGACAAATGTTCCTGCTCTGCCCGGACCATATACATCAACACCCGGAGCAACAAAATCCGGCTTGATATCATCTGCCGCCGTATATCCCCTGCTTCCATCCAGAAACAGCGTATCCGAATAATGATCATATGCCCCCACTCCCATCGGAACTACTCCTGTAGCCGGATTCACAAGCGTTGTTTCAGGCGTTGGTCTTATAAACCGGGTATCCGGGGAAAGAAATGCCGTGATCGGCAGCCATGCATGAAAGGTCTTCTCGGTATCACCGCTTCCATATACCCGGATCCGCCACAGACCATTTGGCGGATCAAAAAAGCGCATCATGATCAGTTCTTCTCCCGACTGATCCTCCACAAGAAAATAATCGATATATATGATCCCACCACCAAAAACCGGACGTATGACTTCACTTTTATCAAAGCGGGGAGTAATCTGACTTACAAACTCCCCACCCGGAATCTCAAATGCCACAGAATATGTATTGGGAACCGCTCCCCAGATTTCAAGTGTAAAGCTGTTATTTCCCGTAACATTAATCTCCATTTCCGTATAAGTGCTTCCCCCTTCGATCCTGCCTCTGAAATGATGCCCTGCAATTCCCTCATTTCCTGCCGGAACGGACACAGCGACTCCGGTCATGATACCAACATTTGAAAGCAGTGCTTCTAATGCAGAAGAACCAGTATGGCTCCCACTGTTCGAACCAACTCCAATCAGGATCGATATATTTTTCCGAAGTCTGCTTGCCTGTCTCCGCAGAAATGCTACCCCCATCATAATATCATTTTCCTGATATGCTTCTACGTCCTCCGGCACACCATATAGTCCCCGCAGATTATTCTTTGCCTGCTTTAATTTTACAATCACATATTCTGCTTCCGGCGCCACTCCTGTGAAATCAGCTGTCCGTTTTCCTGCTGCAATCCCTGCAAGAAAGGTTCCATGTCCATTTGCATCTGTCAGGATATCCGCTTCATTTCGTATGGCTTCATTAATATCCTCCTGCTGATATACCGTTCCATATCCGGGATTTTCTTCCTGATCTGACGGTCCCGGCACGGACTGATCCCATGCTGCAATAATTCTTGTATTTCCGGCAGCATCCAGAAACAGATCATTCCGAATATCAATCCCGGTATCGATAATTCCGATCAGAATTCCCTTTCCGGTAAGTCCAAGGATCGATTCCTGCTGTATATTCACAGCTCCGACTGCTTCTACACTACTGGTATCCATCAGCCCATACAATTTGGGGAAAAGTGTATATTCCAGTCTGGAAAAGATCTGCATATAATCCTCCGGCTTCTCCCTGTATAAAACAGCAAACCGCTCATCAATAAAGAGCAGGCAGCCGTTTTCTCTGTAAATATCCAAAACAGCTTCCCGCTCTTCGTTGTATTCAATCAGATAGTCTGCATAATCTTCCCTGTACGCTAAATTTTCACATTCCATTTCGATTCCCATCGTATGCTTTTTGTATACAGTCTATTCCGTCTGATTTCTTTCTATACCTTTTTTTGCACCTGTTATATGATCGGCCCCTGCAGCTTCTTATCCACCTGTTCCTTCAGTATATCAAACTGACATGGACCTGTTTCCAGAATGATCGTGTTAAATGTTTTCAGGTCAAAGTCATCTCCCATTTTCTCTTCTGCATAATCCCGCAGTTCTTTCATTTCATAATATCCGGTCGAATAACTCTGATATACTGCCGGATCTCCGACCATTGTCGTGTACAGCTCCTGTGCAGCACTGCCATCCATTCCATTCTTTGTCAGATAATCGGCTGTATCCTGCAACGTCCATCCCTCATAATTGATTCCCAGATCCACTCTTCCCATCATAAGATAACTCATCTCATCATTCAACTGATAAAGGGCTGCAATGGTGTCTCCATATTCCGGTTCCTCATACTCATAGTAATATAAAGAATCATAACATGCATACATCGCCCAGCCTTCTTTATATCCTAAGAAGTTCATCAAAGTCCGGACCGGCTCCGGATCCGTTGACATATAATAAGCATTTTGCAGCATATGACCCGGATATCCCTCATGTGCCAGTGTCGTCCACATGCCATCCGTATGCAGACCATTCACCCGGATCAGATTATTATCCGGATCATCGATTGCCGGCGCCATATAATAAGCCAGTACATCATCCATGATCGTTTCGAGGTTCTTATCCAGCGCCTCTGCCTTATAGTTTATCGTTCCTGCATCCGGATAATGCTCTGATGCCGTTTCCATCATTTTATCGACCATTTCCGAAGCTGTCATCTGATCGGTTTCCGCAAATATTGAATCATAATTGGCAGCAAAATATTCATATGCCGCCTGATTTCCCAAATAATACTGATATAACGATACCATGAGTTTTTGAAGCTCTGTATCCAGCATATCGATTACCTCTTCCGGCGACTTGGCTGTTCCTGCAAAATTTTTCAGCAGATATTCATAATATTCCTTGCCACCATCATAGTTGCAGATACCACCATCATTGGTTCCGGTTCCCTTCAGACCGGAAAGCACCTCTGCAACATTCCCAAATGCCGGAAGCAGGGAATTCACAACTGCCTGCTTATTAGCCTCCTTGTATTCTGCCTTTTCCTCATCCGTCAGAAAATCAAGTGCGTCAATATTATCATTAAATGTTGTTACCATAAAATGATTTTCTTTATCTGCAACAAAATCCTCGCACTGACTGATGACTTTATCGCAGACTGCATCACTCATAAAATAACCTTTTTCTGACTTTTCCTGTTCAAAATCCAGATACTCTGCAAAATAATCCGGAATCTGACCAAGCAGTTCAATATAACGTTCCACATCTCCCTTATCATCAAATCGGTAATCTGTGAAATTCGTTGCAATATTGGCCTGAAGTCCACGCATCGGGGAAAACGGCTCATACAGATATACATTATCAAAAATTCCCGCAGACACTTCAAAATACTCATCCAGCACATCATAGGTCAGCTTCTGATCCTCTGTCAGGCAGGAACGGTCAATAGCATCCAGCTTCTTTACCCAGCCTCCAAACTCTTCCTTATCCTGTCCGATCTCCTCTGCTGTCATTCCCGGGTCTCCCAGTGTGACCTCCGGTTCTTCCAGACCGTAATCCGCACCATCCTTGATCGTATAATTATACGTCAACGTGTCGTCCGTAACAACATCCTTAAAATAATCATCCAGATACTGTTCAAATTCCTGCTGCTTCTTCAGCGCATCCTCGGAGAAAGACTCCTGCGCCCTCTCTGTATTTTCAGTTGTATCGTTTTTGTCATTCAGATGTCTGCGCTCTCCCTGTGTCTCCCCACAGGCAGATAATCCAACCGCAAGAGAAATGCAGATAGCTGCAGCCATTACATTTTTACAGGTTCGTAATAATCTCTTTTTAAACATGCCCTGCTCCTTTTCGCTTTTTTTCATAGTATCACAGGATTCTGCGACCATCAAGGACTACCTTGATACAAGACTGCGGTATCAGCATCGGAAGAGTCCCTGATCATCTTTCTGCAATACATCTGTATTTTTCTTTTATCTTACCCAGAGATAACCATTTACATACTGGTGCCGCTGCAATACAACACATTCAAAAATTCCGGTTATGTTCCATTTCTGCTCTGCAATACCATCTCACGATCTAAAAATTATGAGCCAATATAATAAAGGCTTAAAGACCGTATATTTTCTGTATACAATCTTTAAACCTTATTAATTACAGTTTTTTTTCTTATTGCATCAATTATTATGATTGTTTTGTCGCACAGGCCTCGATCTGCATCGGCTCTACACCACGAAGCTCGATGATCGGATTGCCCTTGCCATTTACATAATCTCCGGTTATGATCACCCTGCCAATGCTATCATCTCTTGGGATCTGATACATGATATCCAGCATGAATTCCTCAATGATCGCCCGAAGCGCTCTTGCTCCTGTATTCTTTTCAAGTGCTTTTTCTGCGATCGCTTCATATGCAGAATCATCAAACTGAAGATCTACCTCATCCAGTGCCAGCAGCTTCTTATACTGTTTCAGGATTGCATTCTTCGGTTCCTTTAAGATCTTGATATACATATCCTTATCTAACGCATCCAATGTGAATAAGACAGGCAGTCTTCCAAGAAATTCCGGTATCATACCGAATTCCCTGAGATCCTCGTTGGTCACCTTCTTTAAGATATTCGGATCCTTGTCGTATTTGTCCTTCAGATCTGCACGGAAACCGATCGAGGACTGTTTATTCAGTCTTGCTTTAATAATATCTTCTATCGCCGGGAACGCACCGCCACAGATAAATAAAATATTCTTTGTATTGACCGTTGTCATAGGCACCATTGCATTCTTGCTTCCGGAACCAACCGGAACCTCAACATCTGCGCCCTCCAACAGCTTTAACAGTCCTTGCTGAACGGATTCTCCACTCACATCACGGCTGTTGCTGTTCTGCTTCTTTGCGATCTTATCAATCTCATCGATAAATACGATTCCCTTTTCTGCCTTTTCGACATCATTATCTGCGGCTGCCAGAAGCTTTGACAATACACTTTCTACGTCATCACCAATATAACCTGCTTCCGTAAGTGTGGTAGCATCTGTGATCGCAAGCGGTACATTCAACAGCTTTGCGATCGTTTTTACAATATAAGTCTTACCACAGCCTGTCGGTCCTACCATCAGCATATTGGATTTCTCGATCTCGATATCATCCATGGAGTCTGTCAGCACACGCTTATAATGGTTGTATACTGCAACAGACATTACCTTCTTGGCATATTCCTGACCGATCACATATTCATCTAACATTGCTTTGATCTTATGCGGTGCCGGAATCGTTGCAAGTGTCATTTCCTGTTCTTTTTTCTTCGGTTTTGCCGCTTTCTTCCTCACCTTCTGTTTATCCGGTATATCATTCATTCCCATCAGTCTGCTCATATCAATATTTCCCATATTGGAAAGATTAGAGAGATCCAGAAACTGCATTCCGCCAAATCCGCCCTGATTCAGATTATCAAAGGTCTTCTGCATACAGTCTGCACAGATATGTATATTGCCCGGCATATCGATCAGCTTTCCGGCAACACTTTCCGGTCTTCTGCAGAGATAACAATATTTCTCGTATTCATCCTCACGCTTGTCTTCTGTTTTATGATCATCAGCCACCGTCTGACTGGTCAGTTCTTTATTTTCATCATCATTTCTATAATCAGACATTTTCATCCTCCATACTTTTGTTTCCTGTCTAAAACAGCTATCTATATTAAATGATATAGCTCTGCTACATGATACCACAGATTCCATCCATATGAAAACAGTATTATTTCTGGTAAAACGGTTAAATTTTTCTAAATAATTTCCTTATTGCCGCCCTCGATTAATTAAATTAAGTACAACTACTCGCATTCCTCCCTGTTTTCCTGTTTTTTCTTCAGATAATATACAAAATCTACCATTCTGTTCCACTTGTAGAAATGAAACCGAGAATATGGTATCATATTTTTAGTTATATATGTATAGAATGGAGGGTTATACATGAAGAAATTATCAATTATTGTCCGTTCTGAAAAACTGGATGATGTAAAAGCCATTCTGGACGAATGCGGATCCACCGGTGCTACTGTATCAAATATTATGGGATATGGTAATCAGAAAGGTTATAAAACAACATACCGTGGAAGTGAGTATGTGGTCAACCTGATTCCGAAGATCAAGATCGAAACCATCGTCAAGGATGATGTTGCCGATAACATCATCTTTAAGGTATGTGAAAAGATATCAACCGGAAAAGTCGGTGACGGCAAGATCTTCGTCTATGATGTTGCCGATGTCATCCGTATCCGTACCGGCGAACACGGTGACACCGCCTTATAACATCTACCTGTCATACAAATAAATCCGCTGTGCTATACCACATCTGTTATTCCGCAAAACACTTCCGTTCTAGTCCTCGAGCAGCGGTACATAAAGCTGCAAAAGACGCAGCTTAAGTACCGGCCTCGGACAAGGTTTGCTTCATAACAGTGTAATATAGCACAGCGGATTTATTTGTATAACAGCTACGTAAGAATCAAACGCAAGTGTTCTGCGAAATAAAGTTATAGCTACCACAAGCACAGGCTTTTATAGCGGCTGTTATATTCCGCGAGTTTTGCGTACACAGGCTTTCATTGCTTCGATCACGGAGGAACGGAAGCCTTTTTCTTCTAAAACGCGAACAGCTTCTATCGTTGTTCCGCCAGGTGAGCAGACCTGATCCTTTAATTCACCCGGATGTTTTCCCGTTTCAAGTACCATCTTTGCACTTCCAAGCACGGACTGTGCTGCAAATTTATATGCCTGTGCTCTTGGCATACCATCTGCCACTGCTCCATCTGCCATAGCTTCGATCAATATATAAATATATGCCGGAGAACTTCCGCTGACCGATACACATACATCCATCAGATTTTCCGGTATTGTCTCTACTTCACCAAAGCTTCCAAGGATCCGAAGAACTGTTGCATAATCTTCATCGGTAACATATTCATTCCGACATGCTCCTGTCATACCCTCACCAACCAGTGCCGGTGTATTTGGCATTGTCCGGACAAGTCTCACACCTCCTCCAAACTGTTCCTGTAACCAGTCTAATGTTTTTCCCGGTGCTATACTGATCACAATCTGCTCTTTACGGACTACGTCCTTTATCTGAGCGATCACCTCCGGATAATACTGTGGTTTTACCGCCAGAACCAGAATATCACTGTTTTCTGTTACCTCCAGATTATCGGTTGATACCTTTACTCCAAGCTCTTTCTGAACTCTGTCAAGTGTCGCTTTCGTCTTTGCAGATGCTATGATATTCTCTGCATCTATGATCTGCTTTCTGATAATTCCCTTTATGATCGCTGTTGCCATATTGCCACAGCCAATAAAACCAATCTTCATATTTCACTTCTTCCTTTCTAATTATACAGAAAAAGCAGCATCCTTATGTTAAGAACGCTGCCCTTCCAACTATTTATAGATTAAAGACTGTAAGAACCTGATTCTCCATCAGCTGTATAGTATACCATACCTGTTTCTGGCTGGTAATATACGTTCAATTCCTTAACTGCCTTATTGCCAAGTGCTTCTTTTGCTTTTGCTACAATGTCAGAAACATTGATCTGTCCATTGTTATATTCAACAAAAACTGTCTCTGTTGTCTTAGCTGCTGGCTTCTTTGCTGCCGGCTTTTTAGCTGCTGGCTTTTTCTCTTCTTTTACTTCTGCCTTTACTGGCTCAGCCTTTACTGCTGCTTTTACTTCTTTAGCAGCTTCAGCTTTCTTTACAGCTTCAGCTTTAGCAACAACGCTTTCTACTGTTGCCTTTTTTGCAACAACCTTTTTTGCATCTTCAGTCTTCTTAGTAGCCATGATTAACACCCTCCGTTTTAAAACTAATTTCTATCACTTTACTTATGTAACAATTCATGTATGTATTCTTTATTCAAGCTAGGATTGATATTACTCCATTTTCCTTTTTTTTTCAATACAAGTACTGTTTTTTCTCCGTTTTGTACCACAGAGTGTTTTTTTTCATGAAAATCAAAGTCATTTTAGACAAACAAAACTACCAAATTTTATGAAATTTGGTAGTTTATATGGTTGTTTTGTATAATTTGCATAATTAATTCGTAAGAATTTTGACAATTTCGTCCATTTTCATGCCGTGTGATCCCTTGATCAAAACAACATCCTCTGGTCTCATAATAGCCATCAGATAAAGTGCCACTTCTTCATTATCCATAAATGAAAATGTTTTTGCATACTTTGTGTCGCAGACATCCAGTGCCTTTTTAATCTCCAAAGCTTCCTTTCCGACTACCACAACCTCATCGATCTTCTTGTCCCGCAGGTATTCTCCGATCTGATAGTGATAGCTGGCACTGTCAGCTCCCAGCTCAAACATATCTCCCAGTACTGCGATCTTTTTTCCCTCGCAGTCCATATCACAAAGCACATCAATGCTTGCCTTCATGGAATCCGGGCTTGCATTATAGGTATCATCGAGGATCGTGTATCGATTCTCCATATGGATGAGTCTCTGTCTCTGTCCTTCAAAATGTTCAAAGGCTTTTGCTGAAATTGTTATCGGAATTCCCATCTGATATGCAACTGCAATACCTGCCAGTGCATTTCTCACGTTATGTTTTCCGAGGATATCCATGGTAACATGAACGGTCTCACCATTATGAGTACAATCAAATTCCATGCCCTGCTCTCCACATTTTACATTGGACCCCTGAAAATCACAAATTTTATCTATACCAAAAGTAAGTGTCCGACATGGCATATCCGCTTTTATCTCACGCAGTAATGGATCATCTCCATTTAACAGCAACAGGCCGTCCTTATTCATATGATTGATAATAGACAGCTTCTCTTTTCTGATATTCTCCTGAGTTTTCATAAATTCAATATGTGCAACACCGATAATCGTCACCACACAGATCGATGGCTTTACAATCTCAGACAATATCTCCATCTGACCAGGTTCACTGATCCCCATCTCGATCACCGCTGCATCATATCCATCTGTCATTCTGGAAAGTGTCATCGGTACACCAATCTGTGAATTTTCATTTCCATTTGTCTGAAAACAGCGTTTTGCTGTGCTGACAGCCGCTGCGATCATCTCTCTGGTCGTTGTCTTTCCTACACTTCCTGTCACTCCGATATACGGAATATCATATCGGTCACGGATATCCATTCCAATTGCCTGAAGTGCTTTCATCGTGTCATCAACACGGATAAACGGCTTCTCTGAAATAACAACATTATCATGCTCCGATGTCAGAGTTGCAGACGCTTTCTCCATAGCGGATTCAATAAAACGATGTCCATCAACTTTATTACCCAACAGAGGAATAAACAAATCTCCCGGCTGTGCTTTTCTGGAATCAATACACAGGCCTGTGATCGGTGTATCTTCATCGCCGCAAAGCAGGAAACCTCCTGTTGCTTTCACAATATCTTTTACTGTAATATTTTTCATTTTTCCTCTATCTGCCTTTCCAGAACAGTTCCATAATTTTATATAAAAGCATGCACTGCATGCAGGCTGTAAAAAAATGCCTGCGTCCATTCTATCACATGTATATGCGAATTTCCAGTATTCTTGTATTTATATTCCCGTTTTCAGGAAAGATTAAGATTCGACCAGAACTGTTCTATGCTCCGCGAAATCTGATCAAAATTTCCAAAGACCGCATCCTGCCACTCCACCGGAAATAACGAATTATATTCCCCGGTTCCAAATCGTTCATCTAGCAACAGGATCACTCCGGCATCCGCTTCTGTCCGGATCACGCGTCCGGCTGACTGAAATACTTTATTAATGCCCGGATACAGGTATGCATATTTAAAACCATCAACCGATGAGCCAGCATATGCCTCCATACTCTTTCTGGCATTAAAATAGTCCATCATGATCTTTCTCTCATTGCACACCTGCGGAAGTCCCGGACCTACTACAACCGATCCGATCAGCCGTTCTCCGGTCAGATCAATCCCCTCAGAGAAGATCCCGCCCATGATACAAAAGGCAACCACATTTCTTTTCGCTGAAAAATGATCCAAAAATGCTTCCCGGTCTTCCTCCTTCATGTTCTGTTCCTGACAGAGCATCTCCATGCCAGAACAATCACCCTCTATCATCTGCTCATAGACCTCCTGAAGCATTTTATAGGATGGCAGAAACACCATATAATTTCCGGAATGTGCGTTAAACAACTGCCTGATATATTCAGCCACGCGCTTATACTCCTTTACAGACCGTCTGGTATATTTCGTAGATACATCCACACCAACCATGATCTGTCGTTTCTCCGGATCAAACGGAGAAGGAATATAGATAGCCTGATCGGTCACCGTATCGGACAGCATCTCCATGTAATATTTTACCGGCAGGATCGTTGCCGAAAAGAAAACAGTCGATACCCCCTTATCCAGGCAAAGCTTCAGATTATTTGCCGGATGGACGCAATATAACCGAACCATAAATCTGCCATCCGACTTAAGCTCATCATAGATCACATAGCTGTCATCGATCAGATCCGCAATATTTAAAAATGTCGTAAGTGCAAAATAAAACTCCAGTATCTCCTTACGTTCCGGGATCTGTTTGTAATCTTCTAAAAAAGCCTCCATCGTCGTATGAAGATGCAGCAGCTTCAGATATAGAACCCCAATATCATTTAAGATCTGATATCCATGCTCCGGACATTTTTTCTTCAATTCCAGAAGCTCCCGGTTGCAGGATTCCAGACTCCGTGCCAGTTTTTTGCTGTACGGCATTACCAGCCTCTTTACAGCAAGGAAATCTTCTTTATACAGCGTGGCACTGTACATGGACGATGCCCTGTCCACCAGATTGTGTGCTTCATCTACCAGAAATACATACCGTCCTGTATCATATGCTGTCTGTGAAAAGAACCGCTTCAGATTCACTCTCGGATCAAACACATAGTTATAATCTCCAATAATAGCATCTGCAAACAGGCTTGCATCCAGTCCCAGCTCAAAAGGACAGACCTGATACCTTTCCGCATAAGCCCGGATGATCTCCCGATCCATTTTTTCCTCCTGAGTGATCAATTCAAATAATGCATCATTAACCCGGTCAAAATGTCCTTTCGCATAAGGGCAGTGCTCTGCATCACATTCCATCGTCTCATTCAGACATATCTTCTCTTTGGCAGTCAACATAACGGAAGAAAACTTCACTCCACGTTCCCGCAGCAATGTAAGTGCCTGATCCGGCACGGTTCCGGCGATCGTCTTTGCGGTCAGATAAAAGATTTTCGATACCAGCCCGGTTGCAAATGCCTTAACGGAAGGAAACATCGCTGCCATCGTTTTCCCGATTCCGGTTGGAGCCTGCACAAACAATCTGCGCTCCCCTTCAATCGCCTTATACACACAGGCAGCCATCTGCTTTTGTCCTTTCCGATATTCATATGGAAATTCCAGTTCTGTAATTGACGCATCTCTGCTTCTTGCATGTGATACAGCATGATCAACCCATTTCATCATCTCATCCACTGTATCATGAAACCATTTCTCAAGAAATGAACAAGAAAACACATAAAAAAATTGTTTTACTTCTTCACTTTCCAGATTCACATATGTGATCTGTACATTGATCCGATCCAAAGACTGCTCTTTTGCATAAATATAGGCATAGCACATTGCCTGCGCTACATGAACCGTTTCCGGTACTTCGATATCGGCAAGTTTTCTGTATACACCTTTGATCTCGTCGATCGTAACATCCGCAGACTCATCCATTTCCGGCATCTGACTGGTCATTTCATCCACAGGCTCATCCATTTCTGACATCTGACCGATCGTTCCGGCAGCATTTTGTTCCATAAAGTCTTCACCGACTTCCAGATCCAGACTCTCCGTTTTTTTGAACAGCAGCCGGTTCCAATATCTATCCTCTACCCGGATCACCTGCCGCTCAATTTCCTTCTTCTTCCTGCTTCGATTCTTTTCACCCCTCAGATCTATGATCCCATCTGCTCTGCCCTCTACCGTAACATCCAGATCATGAATCCCTTTCTTCATCGTGATCTTTAAAGGAACTTCTGCATCATAATAAGACCCTGCCATTTTCTGAAGCTTCCGATGCATCTTACTTCCTGCATTCATCGCTTCCTTTGACAGAGTCCCATTACTGCTGCTTGTAATATCGCCGCATCTGTATATAAATTCTACCATATGCCTGACCGATACTTTAAATTCCATAATTCTTATTTGTAAACAATAGCTGCTGCCAGCTTCTCTGATGTATTCTGATCGGTCAGGATCTCAACCAGCTTCAGGCCAAAATCTATAGCTGTTCCCATACCTCGGCTTGTGATTACCTTACCGTCTGTTACTACACTGTCATATAATACTTCCGCACAATGAAGTCCCGCCTCCATTCCCGGATAGCAGGTAGCCTTCTTATCCTTTAAGATGCCAAATGCTCCAAAAGCAGTCGGTGCTGCACAGATTGCTGCAACATATCTTCCTGCTTCATACTGTCCGCATACAAGATTCTTTACCTTCTCATTTGCGATCAGATTCGTCACACCTGGCATACCACCTGGAAGTACGATCATATCTGCATCATCTGCAAGTTCACTGATTTTCTCATCCATCTTTACTGTGATTCCATGTGAACCTGTAACCGTATCCTGATCGTCTGCTGCCACCATAAGGCAGTCAACCTTTGCACGTCTTAACAGATCTACAACGGTCAATGCTTCTACTTCTTCATATCCTGTTTCAAATAACATTCTGACTTTCATGCTTCTGCCTCCATTCTTAATGTCCGAAAACTCTTGCCATAAATACAAGTCTCTGTTCTTCATTCATACTGCTTAATGCGCTGTTATGATACGCTCCATCCATAGATACATCTCTAGTAAACCAAGCCGGTGCTGCGAAATTATCTGCATCTTCCTTTGTCTCAAATTCGACTTCTGCATAGATCAGCCCCTGATACAGCCCCTCAAAGACATCCAGTTCAATCTTAAGTCCTGCATCCTTTTCCTTATCGCCGGTTGTTCCCTCTGTATCCGTAAGCGGGATGATATACCGACGTTTCGTCACCAGATTTCCATCAACCTTACCAAGCAACCGTTTATAATCCGTCTCATTCATCGGAAGCTCGAATTCCTGTCGTTCCAGCAATCCGCTTGACTTTACTGTAAGAATATATTGTTCATCTGCCTTTCGGATACGGATGACGGGGCTGGTCGAGATATACCCCTGCTCCAGTTCCTTATATGGATACGCTTCCAGTGAAAACGGTATCTCTTTTATCAGATATTTTCTTTCGATCTCCATAAAAGCCTCCTTTTATATCGCCCTTTATAACCAATCCTCCGGTGGTGCTGTTGTTCCCACATGACTTGCGATACCTCTGTTTATCATGGAAAATGCCAGAATCAGAGTGATCACAAACATGATCGATGATGGAATCAGGAAGTCCAGACAGGTATTCACGGATGTCAGCAGCATCGGTAAAGTCAGTCCGTAAAGACATACCCGGAATACATTTCCATAGGACAGCCCTGTATGAAGACCTTTCGCAAGTGTCCGTGCGACGATCGAAAATACAAGTGCAAGGAAGATCATCTTTATTACACTTCCGAACATAATTGCAATGTACATAATGACAATAGCCACATAGAACGCCGGCACTGCGGATGCAAGCTGATCATTGTTAAACCCATCATAGAATAATTTGTCGAGATCCATCGTTGAATATTCATACGTCTGTCCGCCGTTTATCATTCCCATGACTACATTCTCTTTGCCAAATGCAATATACACGCCATTTGTCTTGATATCATCAAGTGTAATTCTGTCATAATCCGTATTCATATATATCGTTGCATTTCCAATATCCAGTGACATCTCTGATTCTGCCGTAAGCTTACCATCCTCGATCACAAACTGCGGAACCTTATTCGTGATCAGGTTATTTAACCCTCCCACATGCATGATAAAGGTAATGACACCGATTCCAAACTCGATAAAGGTCAGAATAAAAGCGATCAATATCATAAATCCTACCGTCTTGCTCGCTTTTAACTTCGTCAGATGCTTATAATTTTTCGGGCTGGATACCGCGATAGCTAACTGATCGACCATCGTTACTTTTGAATATTCTTCGTCCATTAGATAATCTCCATTTTTTTCATAGCTTTATAGATTCCGTCTTCTCTGACATCATCCGTTACAAGACGGACTTTCTTTCTCAGATACTCCGGACCTTTTTTCATTATAATACTATTTGGCACATATGCCAACATAGGTTCATCATTACTTCCGTCTCCAAATGCATAGGCATTTTCTAATGGCAGGTCAAAATAATCAAGCAGATACCGGATACCGGTTGCCTTCGTATATCCCTTTGGCACAACCTCACAAAAATTTCCCTCTCTCTGGATATACATATAATCTTTTTCCAGATATTTCTTAAATGCTTCCAGATACGGAGTATCTGCATCATACCATGCACAAAACTTATCAAAGATCTGATCGTTTGCCGGATCATCATTCTCCATATAGGTGCTGGTCGCTTTAAAATAACTGATTAGTTCTTTTAAATGCTCATTATCGGAAAAAGCAGCGCTGGTAAACACCTTGTCCGCATGTTCGTATACGGCATCCATTTTATATTCCCGACATTTCCGAATCACACCTGCACAGACCTCATATGGTGTATCATGATGAAACAATGTCTCTCCATTATAAACAATATGCGTTCCGCAGCCGCAGACAAAGCCATCAAAGCCTGCGCTTCTGATCTCTTCTGTCACATTGCAGAATACTCTTCCCGTATTGATAAATGCCAGGTGTCCGTTCTCTCTTGCCTTTTGTATTGCTTCTTTTGCACTGTCCGGAAAATACCGTTTTCCATCATCCGTGATCAGAGTTCCGTCGATATCAAAAAAGAGAATCTTTCTTGTCTTATTCATGTCTATTTCCTCCGTTTATTATCGCATAAGAACAAAAACGCTCCACGCAGTATGAATACATTCAGGGTTCTATGACCTTTGCATCATAAAACCCTGAACCCTCGTTTATGCTATGCAATTTTTATAACTGCTTCATCAGGTCAATCATCTCAAGTGCGCCCATTGCACAATCGTAACCCTTGTTACCTGCCTTTGTTCCGGCACGCTCGATTGCCTGCTCAATATTCTCTGTTGTTACAACACCGAACATAACAGGAATACCGGATTCAAGTGAAACAGATGCGATTCCCTTGGACACTTCATTACATACATAATCATAATGACTGGTTGCTCCACGGATAACTGCTCCAAGGCAGATCACTGCATCATATTTTCCTGACATCGCCATCTTCTTGGCTACAACCGGAATCTCAAATGCTCCCGGAACCCATGCAACAGATATGTCATCCGGATTTACGCTGTGACGTAATAATGCATCCTCTGCACCGCTTACCAGTTTTGATACGATAAATTCATTAAATCTTGCTGCTACAATACCGATCTTGGCACCATTTGCTACGATCATTCCTTCAATCTTCTTCATTTTATTATCCTCCTGTTATTGATTCGATCTCAATATTTACAATTGCTTATTCTCTGTTACCACTAAATCATTATGCATATAATTCCCAGTCCATATGGCTTTACAGATCAAGTATATGACCCATCTTTTCTTTCTTTGTCTTCAGATAAAATGCATCAAATTTGCCCGGCTGCATCTGGATCGGTACTCGTTCCACAATCTCAAGATTGTATCCTGACAAACCATATACCTTTAATGGATTGTTCGTAAGCAGTCTCATCTTTCTGACACCAAGGTCTACTAAGATCTGTGTTCCAATCGTGTAATCTCTTGCATCTTCAGGGAAGCCAAGCTTCAGATTTGCCTCTACGGTATCTAAACCCTGATCCTGTAACTGATATGCTTTGATCTTATTGATCAGACCGATCCCACGTCCTTCCTGTCTCATGTACAGAAGCACGCCTCTGCCTTCCTTTGCGATCATCTTCATCGCTGCATCATACTGCTGGCCACAGTCACAACGGGCTGAACCAAGTGCATCTCCGGTCAGACATTCGGAATGAACTCTGCATAATACCGGCTCGCCATCCGTGATATCACCCTTTACCAGTGCCACATGATGCTCGCCATTTAATTTATTGATATATCCATAGATCGTGAACTCCCCATATCTGGTTGGCATCTTTGCCTTTGCTACACATTCTACAAATACTTCATGTTCCTTACGATACTGAACTAACTTTTCGATCGTGGAGATCTTCAGGTTGTGCTCCTCAGCAAATGCAAGCAGATCATCTTTTCTTGCCATTGTACCATCATCCTTCATGATCTCACAGCACAGACCACATGGCTTCAAGCCTGCAAGTCTGCACAGATCAACCGTTGCCTCTGTATGTCCGCCTCGTTCAATCACTCCGCCCGGAACAGCGCGTAATGGGAACATATGACCCGGTCTGCGGAAATCCTCCGGCTTTGCAGCTTCTTCTACGAACTTTCTGGCTGTAATGCCACGCTCATACGCTGAGATTCCGGTTGTAGTGCTTACATGATCAACAGAAACTGTAAATGCAGTACAATGATTATCTGTATTTGTGATGCACATCTGCGGAAGATTTAATTTCTCCACATAAGAATCATCCATCGGCATACAGATCAGACCTCTTGCATATTTTGCCATAAAGTTCACATTCTCCGTGGTCGCGAATTCAGATGCGCAAATGACATCTCCTTCGTTCTCTCTGTCTTCGTTATCGAGCATAACGACCACCTTACCGGCTGCCAGATCTACTAATACTTCTTCTATACTGTTTAATTCCATCTGTCTTTACCTCCATAGGAACATTTATTTTATAAGAATCCATTTTCTGCCAGAAAATTCATATCTACTTTTTTCCCTGCATCCGGTTCTTCTTTGTCTTTAAAATGGAGCAGCTTATCTACATATTTGCCAATCACATCGTTTTCCAGATTGACCACTGCTCCGGTCTGCCTGCGGATCAGCGTTGTCTCCTCCGCCGTATGTGGGATGATCGAAACCTTGAAGCAGCGATCATCGACATAAGCAACCGTCAGGCTGATTCCATCGATCGTAATCGATCCCTTCTCGATGATATACTTTAATAGCTTTTTATCACATGTTATTGTCACCCAGATTGCATTTTCTTCTCTAGTGTACTCTGTGATCACCCCGGTTCCGTCGATATGTCCGGATACGATATGTCCACCAAATCTTCCATCTGCCGCCATCGCCCGTTCCAGATTTACCCTGCTGCCGGAGCTTAAGGTTCCGAGATTGCTTCTTCTTATCGTCTCTGCCATCACATCTGCCGTAAACAAATGCCCCGACATTCCTGTGATCGTCAGGCATACCCCATTGACAGCTATGCTGTCACCGATCTCGCTTCCCTGCAGAACCTTATCTGCCTCTATGGTCAGGCGACCGGATGATGTGCCTTTTTCTATCTTCTTAATCGTGCCTGTCTCTTCCACAATGCCTGTGAACATGACTGCCTCCTTTTCGGGGACGTTTTTTTGCAAACAGTCATTTCGTCACCCCATTGACTCTTGTTCCGTAAAACGCTTGCGCTCTATTTTCATGTAACGGTACTAAACTCACTGCCCTTTGCAGTTCGTTAAGGACCGACATGAAAAAAGGTTTACTACACAAGATCAATGGAGTAACAAACTGACTATTTACAAAAAAACTGTCAACCTAATTAATTAACAACTTACTCGTTGAATTACTTCTTTTAACATGTTAAGTTCCTATATAACTTAACATAAAAAAAGCCAGAGAACTATGTCTCCGGCGGGTTATTTGTTATGAAATGTTGCTGCAGATTTCTTTAATATTTTTTCATTCAACAGCATATTGTAAAACATTCAACTACACATTCCATCATGTCCGTATTCATGTTTTAATTTCAATTTGCTATTGAAATTCTCTCTGCATTCTTCTTTCATCCAGACTTTACTGTCGGCTTTGGATTCTCACCAAATCATGCCTTACGGCTCGCGGGCTCACATAGATTACTATGTATACCGCCGGTGGGGAAATGAGCCCCGCCCTGAAGACTTCAACATGGTTATATTGGCACAGTTTGTTATGTTTGTCAAGCTGTTATCTGAAAATACTGAAGCATAATATCTGCTCCAAACCTCTGAATGGAACCAAGCGCAAACGGATAGGCTTCTGCCGGTGATTCTACTCCCACACCAGCGACCGGCGTATAGCCTGCACTTCCACCAAAAATCTTCGGTGCTATATAGACATCGACCTCTTTTACAATGCCTGCTTTTAATGCACTTTCATTTAAAGTGCCTCCACCTTCAAGCAGAATTCCGTCTATATTTCTTACTCCGAGCTGTTTCATCAGTTCCTGCAGATCCACATGACCATCCACACTCTCCGTCTCGATGATCTCAACGCCTGCCCCAATCAGCTTCTGCTTCTTATCTGCCTGATCCTCTGACTGTATGGTTGCAAGAATCGTCGGTACTTCCGATGCTGTTCTAACGATCTGAGAATCCATTGAAATCCGAAGTCTGCTGTCGCAGATAATTCGAACCGGATTTCTTCCTCCCTCTATCCTGCAGGTAAGCGACGGATCATCTTTTATCACCGTCTCGCTTCCGACCATGATACCTGTAAGTGCATTTCTCTGCTCCATTACATGGGCTCTTGCTTCTTCGCCGGTGATCCATTTACTCTTTCCACTGTATGTTGCAATCTTCCCATCCATAGTCATTGCATATTTCATTACGACATATGGTGTCTTATTTACAATATAATGGAAAAATACCGGATTCAGGCTGTCACATTCTTCTTTTAATACATGTGTGATAACTTCAATCCCTGCATCCCGTAGTATCTGATATCCCTTTCCAGATACAAGCGCATTCGGGTCATCCGATCCGACATAGACTCTGCTGATCTTATGCTCGATGATCGCATTCACGCACGGAGGCTGTTTGCCATAGTGGCAGCAGGGCTCCAGCGTCACATACATTTCCGCGCCCGCTGCGTCCTCTGTCAGATGTGCAAATGCATCCCTCTCCGCATGAAGCTCTCCGTATTTTCTGTGATATCCCTCACCAATAATCCGCCCATCCTTTACGATCACTGCTCCAACCAGCGGATTCGGATTTACCGCTCCGATTCCTTTTTTTGCCAATTCAATGGCTCTCCTCATATATGTTTCCTGCATACTGTCTAACCTCGTATTTCTTATCTGACCATTATCTGTTTCTTATATACTTCCTGTATATTTCTTGACAAATCCGTTTTACACTATTTATAATTTCACTATCTTATACTATTGGAGTTTAACATGTTTCAGAAATTTTATCCATCAGAATATTATACATCAACCTATGTCATTGATTTTGCCGAATATTATAAAAAAGGATATCGTGGCATCTTATTTGACATCGACAATACCCTTGTTCCCCATAATGCTCCGGCAACAGAAGAAGCAATCAAACTGATCCAGAAGTTAAAAGCGATCGGATTTGGCATCTGTCTGGTATCCAACAACAAAGAGCCAAGGGTTGCGGAATTCAACAAGCCTTTGGATGTAAAGTACATCTATAAAGCCGGAAAGCCAAAACGCACCGGTTACCAGAAGGCCATGCAGCTTCTTGGTACTGATACAACAAATACCCTCTTTGTCGGCGATCAGTTGTTTACAGATCTCTGGGGCGCAAATAACACCGGTATCACGTCACTGTTAGTGATGCCAATCGACAAAAAAGAAGAGATCCAGATTGTCCTGAAGCGGATCCCTGAAAAATGGATCTTGCATTCCTACCTGAAAAAGCATCAGATTGTACGGTAAATCAGGCAGGCATGTTCCATAAAAATAGTATCATCTCTCATTTTTCTAACAATAAAGAGGTATACATTTCAGATCTAAGTTTTTCATCTGGAATGTATACCTCTTTTTATTTGCTCTTATTGTCTAAGCTTTTATACTAAACTAACATATCCATATTCAGACGTTTGATTACCTGGAAGGATTTTGCACGAAGCTCTTCTGCATCAAACTGTGACAGCATGGTATCTTTGTCCCACTTTGTCTTCATCAGTGCATTTAACAGATCTTCGATATACGCCTTTACATATTTTACATTTTCTTCCGACTTGTCTTTCAGAAGAACTACGATGTTATCAATTGCTTCAATCACACCGGACTCCTGCTGCTTTACAGGTGCCTGACCTGATTCATCAGATAACTCGATAACCTTACCTGTCTTGGTAATGATTACCTTCTTATTCGGAGAGCTTGCAGCCTTTGAAGTTCCCTTCTTGTCAAGCATTCTGTGAATTACTTTTACAAGACATGCAACAGCATAAGTTGCTTCTTCTGCAGTTGGCTTCTCAAGGCCCTTATCATTATGCTGATTCCATAACCATTCAGACTTACACAACATTTCTTCTACAGATGCATCACGTAGTAATCTTGCAAGATCTGCATCAGCCGCTGAGCCTTTGTTCTTTCCGAAGAAACCACCACCGGATGTCTGTGTCTCCTGACCGTACTTTGCAGGCAATACAATCTTTGCATAAGTTTCCTGTAAATACTTCTTTGCTGTATTCAGATCATATCCTGAACTGATGATCTGCAGCTTACCACCGCCAAGTCCATTAACGATCATATCTTCAGCAGCCATAAATAACAGGTGCTTCTGTCTGTCGTCGATCATCTTCTTGATCTCGTAGTTGGTCTTGCTCTTCTCAAGAATTGAATTCTTACGAACCTTAAATGCCTTGATCTTTTCCTTTACACTGAAGAACTGCTTCAGAAGATTTGGATTTGCATTTACATAATTATTGATCCATGTTAATTCAATGTACTGATGCTCGATCTTATTTGAAATCTCATATACATTGTATCCGTCAAATACAACATTTAATGTTGTATAGAGAAGTTCAAGCATCTCATACTTTTCTTCCCATGAACGTGTTGACATATCCTGATTTACGATTGCCTTGATACCACATTCGTAGAATACAAGGTTATATTCATACAGACCTTCAAAGATATTTGTCTTGCCATTCAACTGGGAACCGGTTCCAAGTGTCTGAAGATTCTTCTTCATCTCCGGTTCATCCTCGATATATTTGTATACCTTCTTGATAAATCCTGAAACCTCAGCAAGAAGAGTATCGATCCTCTTGTTGTAAATCTCCTGCTTGGAGATAGCAGATACAACGCTTCTGGACAGTACACTTGTACTCTGTGCACTGTTACAGTTACGAATCAGCTCCTTGAAATTCTCATATACCGCAAGATTGTCAATTGGAATGTATTCTGCATTTAATCCGTAGAATTCAAATGCTTTTCCATAATTCTTGTCATTGATATATGCATTAAACAAGCCAATGCTGAACTGAATCTTATAATCATTTCCAACATGTGGATCTTCCACTACATAGTCAAAGAGAACTTCCAGATTGTTGATGTATGCATCTGATTTTGCTGATGAAAGTGGGAGTCCCATCTCCATTACAACATTGATCAGATCCAGATATCCCATCACTGCCTTATCAAAGTTCTTTGGTCTGTCGTCATCCTCTAAGATCTGATAACTTACATTGATAAGTAATGGTGCGATACGCTCGCCGATCAGCCGCATAGCCTCCGGGAACTTCTCTGTCTGATACAGATAGATCAGCCAGATGCTGTATCTGTAAATACCAGTTGCACTGATAGGTGCATCGATGTCTGATGGATCAATATCACCATAAATAAATTTAAATAATGGCTCTATCCACTCTTCAATCTCATAACGTCCGGTTGCCTTAATATTAAAATCAACGAATTCAGCAAGCTCATATAACTTTGTACACTGAGCCTTTACTTCATCATCAACCATCATGGATGATAAATCAAAATTACTGTCTTTCAGATAATCAATAACAAGTGCATAAAAACCGTCCTCAACCTGCTCGTTCAAAAATCTGATCAGTAATCCTTTGTTATTGGATGCTGCTATGGATAGAACATTATTATCATTGTCTGATGCAATGTTAGCTGGTAGCATATTCTATTCCTCCTTTTTTGTCTATTCTTTGTATGCTTTCGATAAAATTTCCTTCATATTTATAACTATATCACAAAACATTTTACTCTTCAATCAGTTTTTGGTAATTTCTACAAATCGTCATTGTGCATAATTGCTGAAAATACAAATCCTATGAATTGAAAATCGTTTTGTCAGTATTTACTAATCAAGTCCTGCCATATGAAGGATTGCCATCGCATTTGTCGTTGTACATCTGCCATCCTTCTTCTTATAATCAAACTTTAACTGATCACCTTCATAGTACTCCTCAAAATGATAATTTGCTGCCGGCACTCCGCTCTCACTCTTCAGCTCACACAGTTCAAAATCGTGCGTAGATACAAGTGTCATGGAATGATCATCCGACAGCTTTCGGATCACCTGGGTTGCTCCTACAATACGGTCTGCCGAATTTGTACCTTTAAATATCTCATCGATCAGACATAACATCGGCATTTCATTCTTCTTATATTCAACCATCGACTTGATCCGGAGTATCTCTGCATAAAAGGTTGATATACCATTACTGACATCATCCGTCACGCGCATGGATGTAAATATCTTCATGTAATCTGCATGCATTTTCTCTGCGCATACCGGAGCTCCGGCATATGCAAGGATCAGGTTGATGCCAAGGGTTCGTAAAAATGTTGTCTTGCCGGACATGTTAGAACCGGTAATGATCGTAGCTCCCCCTTTAAAGGCTGCATCATTTGGAACTACCTTCGACGGATTGATCAACGGGTGACGCAAATTTTCTGCTGATACTTCTACTTTCTCATGTCTTGTCACCTCCGGATAGGACACCTCTCTGGTACGGGCAAGTACTGCAAAGGATAACAATTCCTCCATTCTTGAAATCGCATGGATCCAGTCCTTCACCTGACTGCCATACTGGTCTCTCCACTTATCCATCATAATTCCAAGATGAAAATCCCATAAAAACAATCCACATAATACCTGATGTACGATTGGATTATAACGGATATTGAATGCTGCGCTGATACGCTCCAGCTTCTTTACAGCATTCAGTGCTCCGGAATCTGTAGAGATTGTATTCTTGATATCATTCAACAACTCTGAATCAAATGTTTCACCGGAGACCAGTTCAAACATCCGGATATAGTCATTGATCACATATCCAAATGAGATCATCGGCATAACCGCCTGTCCTGCAACACCTGATGTGATCCATGCAAACAGCAAAACTACAAAAAAGGAGATCAGGGAATATCCCAGATTGACTTTTCCCATAATACCCAGAATCAGAAGCACGATCGTTATCAACGGAAGCAGAAAACGAAGCACTTGGAAAATCTCCGGTATATGATCATCACTGGTACAATAGGCAACAAATTCATCGGATGAATATTTTTTCTTCTTTCCGGTTTCTGACTTCACACACAATGTCTCAAAGTCCATGGAGAAGTCATGCTTCTCTGCAAGCTCCTGTATCGCGATCTGACGTTTCGTTCTGTCCTCTGCCGCAAATTCAGGCTGTCTTAACGTTTCAGCAAGCATCTGCCTGCCATCCTCTGTTCCTGCCACACAGATAAACTGATAGATGGAATTCTTTCCCATAATATCCAGATCCTTTGCTACAAGATCATCATCGGTCAGATACTCGGAGCCATCTTCTGCGAACTCCTTCCAACTATCATCATAACGTTTCATATACCGCTCATATACGATCACCTTTGCTTTCGTATATTCCAGTTCCTCATTCAGCTTACCATGCCGGAACACCAGCAGTACAAAAATAACGACAGCCACGATACCTACTGCAAGAAACGGTATATTGGAATCATATAGTCCGACGATCAGTCCGCCCAGCATCACAAGGAACATCAGGAACCGGATTGTACCAATATTGGAATAACTATGTTCCAGCTCCTTCTGTCTCTTTTTTAAATCTTCTAACTCTGTCTTAAATCGACCCATTTTTCTTCCCCCTCTGATCTCTGCTATTTTTATTTGTTCTTAATTTTATCTTCATATATGTCCTTTCAATCCTCTTCCAGGAAAATTCTCACGCTGATCAATATACGATCATACATCTTTCAAAACTATAGCATACTTCATCTTATCAGGCAAATGTTAAAAGTTCGTGAAATCTGCCTGCATTCCCTTTTTGTTTATCATTGTTTTCTTGCTTTTTCCGTGTATACATATTAAAATTATGGAAACGTTATTTATAACGACTTTACATCATATATAAAGGAGATTATGTATTATGGGAAAAGGTAAATTATTCAAAGCCGCTGCTACGATCGCTGCGATCGGCGGTGTTTGCTATGTATTCCGGGATAAGATTAAAAATTCTACTGTATACCAGTCATTGGATATGGATGACAAGGTAGAGAAAGTAAAAAATACGATTAAAGAAAAAATGCCTGCAAAGGAAGAACCGGAGCGTAATTATTTCTCTTTAGATGATGCTCCTGTGGAAGGAACAATCGATCAGCAGTCAGAAAACACCTCTGACATTTCGGCAGATAATGCCAAACCGGAGGGAACAGAACATTCCACTGAAGAAGCAGCCACTGTTACAGAAGAAACTGAAAGCCCGATTCTTTATGAAAATGAAGGCTTATCCGATGTATCAGAGGATCTCGATGTGATCGAAGAACAGGACAAACTGGATGTATAAGCACATCACCAAATGATTGCTTTGCAGTATAGCTATTAAAAAACGGGGCAGACCCAGTAACACTCCACTGTGTTATCCTATCTGTCCCGTTTTTTCTTTTGTATATATGGCAATATTGTATCCAGGATCTTCTCATCATGAAAATCATGCTCAAATATTGTACCATTTGCATTTGAAATGATCAGCTTGTACACATCCCGCGGCGGCATCCATGGCAGTATTTTCTTTGTTTCCTTATGCCGGGAAACCACATCGATATCCCGCAGCACAATGATATCCGTCCGGAATGGTGTCCAGATTACCAGATATTTTCTGGTCACATAACAATTTCCTGTTTCATATACCAGTGCATCATGCAACTGACGGTTAATATCTCCTGTTAACAGCTTCTTGTCACGATATCCTTTCATCTGACGGATCTGTGGATGCTTCCATGGATAAAACCAGTATACAATTCCCTCAATGATCGATAATATAATCACTGCAAATGCAATGATCAACGCTGCCTTTACGATCATATAAAATGTCTTTGGATAATCCACCTCACTGATCAGATAATCGTATGTGATAGTCTCTAACTGCTGCTGTTCGATTCCTACACTCTCCGCACATTCTGACAATATATAGTTATATGCCGCAGGATCCTTCTTCAACTGTCCCTGCACCAGATAATCACAGATGATCGTCTCATCACTGTCAAGCAGAACAACCATAAATTTACCATTTACCCAGACATAATAATAACCGCCTACCCGTTCTCCATCTATCTCATAATCGTATCCCATATAGGTCAGCTTCTGAAACCGCATTTCTACATTAGTGGTGCCTGCGTCATATAAGACTCCTAATTGCTGCGGATCATCCACATGATAAAAATCCAGATTATTCAACAGATGAAAATGCCGCATACCGCTAACGATCAGCAACATGATCACGATCGTAGGCAGTAATGACATTCCTGTATTCTTTAATAATAATATATTTAACTTCTTGTTCTCTAGCATTTCGTTTTAAAAATGGCTTCCGCCACCACCGTGGCTGCCGCCTCCTCCACCGCTGCTGCCGCCTCCGCCGCTGCTGGATGATTCGATCTTAACACTGGTAACTTCCTTGCGGACAAATATATCCCTTCTGTCCAGTACCTGCACATTTCCATTTACATATGTATTCAGATTAGTTGTCGTTTCGCCTGCCTTCTTTGACATATTCGTTATAAAGAATATAGCTCCACAGATCAGCACCAGAATCACAATATAAAATGGGGGAATCTTCAGACCGCCACCACTGGAGCTCTTCATACACTGTACCGCCCCCTGGATCATAGTTGCAAACCCCTTCTCTGCATCCTCTCTCAGGTACTTGCCACCTTTCTCTGTTAGGCTGGATGCTTTGGAATCACTGATCCTTGCTCTGACTCTTGTTCCTGTTGTGCTCATCCATACATCACCAGCTTCATAATTTGCAGCTATAATGATGCTGTCGCTTGGTACATAGCCATCGCTGGTGCTCCGGTTACTTTGTGGGTTGTATTCCCAGTTTTCCCAACCAAAGCGTTCCTGCTCACTGAAACTCTTGGCAACTGTCTTGATTGCCTCAAATTCTTCATAATAAGTATCGTCCATATAAGTACCGAACATACTCTGTGCCTGTGCATTATCGATCGTCATTACAACGATATCCATGCCTGTTTTGTCTTCCCATTTTGCAATCTTTTTTTCCAGTGACCGTTCCTCATTGCCTGTCAGTTTATCTGCATAATCAAACACACGCTGATCTGTCCTGCATTCCGTATTACTCCGTGCATCATGCTTCAGATTGCTGTTTGAAACGATCAGTCCCATGATCATAAATACAATACCGATCGCAAATAATATAAGAACTGTTATCCTGAATTTTTTCATTTACAACACCTCCAGAAGCATAGCAATTCCACTGGCACAAGCCGCAACCGATGCAGCAAATGCTGCTGTCAGTCCGATTGCACGGCTGACACTTCTTGGCGGAGTTCCAACACACTTTCCAGTCTGACCATTTACATAAAACATGTAATTCTGTCCTTGATACCGGTATTCATAAATCCACACCGGCATCAAAGCAAATTTATTTCCAAGCAACTGATTATTGGCATTCATGTTTTTAGTCAACAACGAATGATATCCGCTGGCTTCACTTTTTGCCCACTCCATGGATGTATCGTTGATCTTTTTAACCGCACGTCCGGATAACTGATCTGGGGTATAATTATAAACCTCTGCCTCAAAGCCTGACATGAACTTATTATCATGCTTTAACAGCGCATCATATCCATAAGGCTCCATCAGGTCCATAATTCCATCCGGCATCTCGACTGATGCATCAACCGGAATTCCGTTGTATTTGATATGCAATTTCCGGTATACATCAAAATAAGATGTCTCCGTGTATCTCGTATCTCCGGATGTCCATGTCCGCACCTTCGTACCTATTGCGGTATAATCAACATTGGAATCAAAATCATATATCCAGAATGGAACATATACTCCGCGAAGCTTTTCCAGTGTCTTTGTCGATAAAAAGTCCGCTGGCAGGAATAACTTCTTTCCAAATTCTTCCTTTAGTTTCTCTTCTGCAAGACGTTTTGAAAACTTAAATGGCAGGATCATATCCGGTCCATACGGATACACCACAAAGTCATCTCTGATCAGAAATGTACCACAGGCTGGACATTTTCCTGCTGAACCATATTCATTCCGATATGTGATCTGTGATCCGCAGGACGGACAGATCATCGGTGTCTCCGACGGTATACTCTGCTCACAGTCACTTCCGCCACAGCTTAGACATTTCATATGTCCACTTTGTGGATCAAATACAACATTTCCACCACAGTTTACACATTTATAAATCATACTGTTATCTCCTCCTGTTTTTACCCCTTTATAAGCGCTTTTGCGTTCATTATTTCGTGAGCATGTTGGCTCTCTTTCGCTCATTATTTCGTGAGCATAGCTCACTCAATGCATTCGAAAAATCGCCCTTGCAAGCAAGCGATTTTTCATCATTATATCATATCTATGGTTTTTTCGTATATTGTTTTTGTATTTTTGTCACATTTGTCTTTCCCCGGAATACTCTATAGCATAAAGAAAATTGGAGGTATTTACCATGAGTGATTTATCAGCAACACAGTGCGGTTGTGGAAAAAATGGAATGTTTGGTTTTGGTGGAGGCAGCAGCTGCTCTTGCATCATCATCCTTCTTCTTCTCTTCTCCTGCTGCGGAAATGGTTTTGGAAATGACTGTGGCTGTGGCGGCGGAAGTAATGGCTGTGACTGCATCTGGATCATCCTGATTCTCCTTTGCTGCTGTGGTGGATGCGGCAATGGAAATGACTGCGGTTGTGGCTGTGGATGCTAACAGCAACCATTCCCTTTCATTTCAAAATGATGCGGGAACATATGAAATGCGATCAGTGACCATTTCACCAATATAACAAGCATGCTACCGGAATTGTCCCATGCCTTACCGCTGGCAGTTCCGGTTATTCTTGCAGCATCCATTTTCTGTTTATTATGCATAATTACACCTGACTATTCATAAATAACACTATGAAACTTATAACAGAAAACGGGTAACCGGCTAACCATCCGGAAACATCCGTATCACAGTACTCATAAGGAGGTTTCCATGAATCAGATTCCACACTCCCATCCACTTGACAAATTAATATCGGATGACCGTCTGTTTCTTCTGGAAGCAATCCTACCCTTTGTGGAAGGACCTATGCGCATGCCACTCGTTATCTATCTGAAAATGATGGAACTCCAACAGATCATGCGTGTGATCAACAATCAGTCCTATATCCGTCAGTGTGATTTCAACCGTGATCTTCATAATCAAAATGATATTCTGGCATCGCTGGCCCAGTGTGGCTTTCCGGATATCGCCGATCAGATGAAAAATATGCAGCAGGCAATGAATATGATGCAGGTTATGAATGCCATGAACCGGACCGATTCTGAGTTTTCGGATTTTCAAAGCATTTTCCAGTCTTATGACCAAACCGTTCAAGCTGAGCCGGATAACACATCTATATCCACAGATACAGAATATACAAATAATAATCCGTCCATACAGGGGAACAGAACAGATGAGAAAATTCACGATTCCTCCACACATGAAAACACGAAAAATACCAGTACGACTGATCAATCATTATCCCAACATAGCGACAATTCCATAGATCACATCATGCAGTTGTTACAGGAATACGACACGAACACCCGGTCTGCAACCTGACCGGTCATTATAGATTATAAATACATATAACCGGAATCAAAATAAATCCTATAAAACAGAAAGGACGATCCATTGCCATGAATCAATTTGAAAACGATCCCCGTCTGAAAAACCTTATGCCCCTGAAACGTCAGATTATTCTGGAACTTGCAAACGGTTCCCACAATGCTACTATGGAACAGATGCTTCCTCAGATCATGCAGTTAAACCGGGAGCTTCAAAAACGTAATCTTTCTTTCTCAAAAGAGGAATCCAAGCTCATCATGGATATTATGATGGAACAGGCTTCCCCTGCTGAACGCCAGAAGATCGCCATGTTCCGTAATTTCCTGTAAAATATAAATAAGCAGCTTTACCTGCCTTGCAGGCACACTGCTTATTTTGTATTTATATTTATGAAATAATATGATTTCTACGTTCTTCGAACTCCCGAAATCATCCCACAACATGCGCATTCCGAGCATCCGCTCTACATGCTTATGTTGTTTTTTCCGTCAAATAAATAAGCAGCTTTGCCTGCCTTGCAGGCACGCTGCTTATTTGCTTGACAGATTTATTTCATCACAATGTTTACAATTCTTCCCGGTACATAAATTTCTTTTACGATATTGCCGGTCAGCTTGTCTGCGATAGCTTCTTTTGCCTTTGCAATAACATCATCCTTTGGATCAGCCTTATTGATTGAAAGAGTTGCTTTCATCTTACCATTGATCTGAACTGCAATCTCTACTGTAGACTCAACGGTCTTTGCCTCATCAAATGTTGGCCATGATGCCTGATAAAGATATCCATCGTAACCAAGAATACTCCACATTTCCTCTGTGATATGTGGTGCAACCGGATTCAATAATGTAAGGAGTGTCTTCATCTCACCCTTTGTCACTGCATTCTTCTTATAGAAATCATTTACAAGTGCCATCATAGCAGCAATAGCTGTATTATACTTCAGATTCTCAAAGTCAGTTGAAACCTTCTTGATCGTCTGATGCATCTTTGTCTCCATATCCTTAGAGTAAGCATCACCATCTACTACGATATCCTGCAGTTTCCATACTCTCTCAAGGAAACGACGACATCCCTTTACACCATCATCTGACCATGATGCAGCAAGATCAAAGGCTCCAATGAACATCTCATATGTTCTTAATGTATCTGCACCATATGCATTTACAATATCATCCGGATTTACAACATTTCCTCTGGACTTACTCATCTTCTCGCCATTCTCACCAAGGATCATACCATGGGAAGTACGCTTCTGATATGGTTCCGGTGTAGGAACAACGCCCTGATCATACAGGAATTTATGCCAGAATCTGGAATAAAGCAGATGAAGTGTTGTATGCTCCATACCACCATTGTACCAGTCAACCGGCAGCCAGTATTTTAATGCTTCCTTGCTTGCAAGTGCCTCTGTATTCTTTGGATCCGTGTATCTCAAGAAATACCACGATGAACCAGCCCACTGAGGCATGGTATCTGTCTCACGCTTTGCAGGACCTCCACAACATGGGCACTTCACATTTACCCAATCCGTCATAGCTGCAAGTGGAGATTCTCCATTATCCGTTGGCATATAGCTCTCTACCTCCGGAAGCATCAGCGGAAGTTCACTTTCATCAAGAGGTACATAGCCACATTTATCACAATGAATGATCGGAATTGGCTCGCCCCAGTATCTCTGACGGGAGAAAACCCAGTCACGGAGCTTATAATTAACTTTTGCCTTACCGATTTTCTTTTCTTCCAGGAACTCGATCATCTTCTCTTTTGCATCTTTTACCTGTAAACCATTTAAGAAGCCGGAATTGATCAGAACACCTGTTGCAACATCTGTAAATGCTGCTTCATTGATATCTACTTCTTCTCCATCCTTTGCTACAACCTGAATCAGCGGCAGATTGAATTTCTTTGCAAATTCCCAGTCTCTTTCGTCATGTGCAGGAACCGCCATGATCGCACCTGTACCATATGACATCAGTACATAATCGGATACCCAGATCGGGATCTCTTTCTCATTTACAGGATTGATTGCTACCAGACCATCAATAGCTACACCGGTCTTATCCTTTGCAAGCTCAGAGCGCTCAAAATCAGACTTTCTGGCAGCCTGCTCTCTGTAGCTTTCGATCTCAGACCAGTTCTTGATCTCATCTTTATATTTATCAAGCAATGGATGCTCCGGTGATACAACCATATAGGTTGCTCCAAATAATGTATCACATCTGGTTGTGTAGATACGAAGCTTATCTTCTTTTCCTTTGATCTGGAAATCCACTTCTGCACCTGTAGAACGTCCGATCCAGTTCTTCTGTGATACCTTCACACGCTCAATATAATCAACAGTATCGAGACCTTCGATCAGCTTATCTGCATATTCTGTGATCTTTAACATCCATTCAGATTTGACCTTACGGACAACCGGTGCACCACAACGCTCACAGACACCATTTACAACTTCCTCATTTGCAAGGCCAACCTTACAGGATGTACACCAGTTGATCGGCATTTCTTTCTTATATGCCAGACCTGCCTTGAATAACTTCAGGAAGATCCACTGTGTCCATTTGTAATATTCCGGATCCGTTGTATTGATCTCACGATCCCAGTCAAATGAATATCCAAGGGAATGAAGCTGTGCCTTAAATCTTGCTACGTTATTCTTTGTTACTTCCTTTGGATGGATCTTGTTCTTGATCGCATAATTCTCGGTCGGAAGTCCAAATGCATCCCAACCCATTGGATAAAGAACATTATAGCCCTGCATTCTTCTCTTTCTGGCTACAATATCGAGTGCTGTATATGGTCTTGGATGACCAACATGAAGTCCCTGTCCGGATGGATATGGGAACTCAACTAATGCGTAATATTTTGGTTTACTGTAATCATCTGTTGCAGCAAAAGCCTTGTTATCATCCCAGACCTTCTGCCACTTCTTCTCAACAACTTTATGATTATATGCTGTTGCCATGTCATTTCCTCCTGAAAAATGTTTGTAAAGTGTAATAGGAGCCTAATCATATATGACCAGCTCCTACTATCTCTCTTATATTCTGATCGAATTAAACTCTTGAAAGATACTCGCCTGTACGTGTATCGATCTTGATCGTATCTCCTTCATTTACAAATAAAGGAACATAGAGTGTTGCTCCTGTCTCAACTACACAAGGCTTTGTAGCACCTGTAGCTGTATCACCCTTTACACCAGGCTCGCACTCTGTGATCAGTAATTCTACAAATAATGGTGGCTCTACACCAAATACAGAACCATTATGGGAAACAAGCTTACAGATCTCGTTCTCCTTAACGAACTTTAATGCATCTCCGATTGCTGCTTTATTCAATGGAATCTGATCGTATGTCTCCGGATCCATGAAGTAGTAAAGATCACCATCATTGTACAGATACTGCATATCTTTTCTTTCGATATGAGCCTTCTCGCACTTCTCTGTTGGACGGAATGTCTTTTCTACAACACCACCACTCTTGATATTCTTAAGCTTTGTTCTTACAAATGCAGCACCTTTACCAGGCTTTACATGCTGGAACTCTATAATCTGATAAATATTTCCTTCAAATTCAATCGTAACACCATTTCTGAAATCACCTGCTGAGATCATCTCTGCCATAATTTTCTTTTCCTCCTTAAGATATGAACTTCTTGTGACATTTTATAATATTCTACAGAATATTTCAACTACTTTTTACCAATTCACGGATTCCCGGACGATTGGTGGCCGTGATATGTCTCTTTCATAAGTCGCTTACGCTCTATTATTTTAAAAACAAAACATTGCGTATTAGTTTTTGCTTTTAATTAAGTACATAGTTTATACTATATTTTGCTTATTATTTCTTCCACTATATGCTCAGGAGTCAATTCTGTGACAGGGATTGTCAGATCTGCCGCACGTTCATATAACGGGGTGCGGTAGGTTAAGAGATCGCGTACCTTATGTTCCGGATTTCCGCCTGCCAGAAGTGGTCTGGTGTTGTCACCGGATAATCGTGATATGACTTCTTCCGGAGTGATCTGTAAATAAACGACTGTTCCAAGAGTTGCAAGCTCTACAGCATTCTCTTCTCGAAGCGGAAGTCCTCCGCCGGTCGAAAGTACCGCGTGTGTCAATGACGTATTTAATTCTTTTAATGTATCTGTCTCCAATTGTCTGAAATATGCTTCGCCCTTTTTACTGAATAATTCTGCGATCGTACAGCCACATTTTTCTTCTATATACTGGTCAGTATCTATAAATGTATATCCATATTTTTCAGATAAAAGCTGTCCAACTGTTGTCTTTCCGGATCCCATAAATCCTGTCAAAATAATATTATCCCGTGTTTTTTTCAACAGTTTCTGATAGATCATATCTGCTGTTTTCTCATCCACCGATATATCATTCCACAGTTCATATGCAATTATTCCTTGATATAACAGCATCTTCAGACCATTATAACTCTTTGCTCCTGCCTGTCTGCACAAAGACATAAATCTGGTACAGAATGGTTTATAGATCAGATCAATTCCCACTGATACCATCTGGTAAAATGCCGGATCTTCAATTATCACCTCATCAATATGCGGATACAGGCCCTTTGAAGTTGACTGGAATACAATATATTTTTTCTCCGGAAGTTTGTGATAGTCTTGAATGCTCATAGCAGTCATATTCTGCTTTCCAAAGAAATCATTCATATGATCTGCGATTGCCTGTGCTTTCGATACCGTACGGTTTAAGATATATACATGTCCTGCTCCATTTGCCCCACACATATAGGCTACAGCCTTTGCAGCTCCGCCAGCTCCTAAAATAATGACATCATGCGCATCAAGTTCTACTCCATAAGATCTCACCTCACGAAGAAGCCCCAGCATATCCGTATTATAGCCTTTATATCCATTTTCTGTCCGCACCAGGGTATTAGCAGCACCGATCGCCTGTGCCCCTTCATCCAGCTCTGACAAATATTTCATAACCTCATTCTTATGCGGTACAGTCACATTTAAGCCCAGAATATTCAGTGCATAAGCTCCTTTCACTGCCTCTCCAAGGTCTTCTGCTTTTGTGTGAAATGGTACATACACATTATTTAGTCCAAGTGTTTCACTTAATGTATTGTGGATCAGCGGCGACATTGTATGCTCTACCGGATCTCCTAACAGACCAAGCGTTCTTGTCTTTCCATCTATCATCATTTACCTCTTCTCCTTATGATCTGTCTTAACCAAAATGGCTTATTTTTTTCTCTTTCTTCCGCTCATATACATATGTCCTCTCACCGCATTATGTAATAAAAAGGAAACATTAACATAGTAGCATCTTCTGTTTGTTCTTACAAGAATTATTCCAAATATACAGAAATAAGGCGGACATTACTGCCCGCCTTGTAATATATAAGATTGTTTGTCAATTCTTATATTTGTTAAGCCAATACAAATTTTTTCGTATAAGCTACATCATTTGCTGCAACCTGAATTGCACTATCTGATTGTGTCAGATTGAACAATGGATCAGATGCTTTTACCTTGATCATTGTATAGATCGGTTTTGTCTTACCATTGTAGTATACTTCTACAACTATGTAGGTGTAGTTTCCACCATATGGTGCGAACAGTTCATCTGTTGGCTTCAGGTTATTGGAATCTGTAAACTTATCCTTAATCTGTATCTTCTTTGTCGATGCACTATCTTCCACAATGCCTGCTTTTTCCTTATCGGATGCCGGTGTATTCCAGATCATACGATCTGTACCCTCTGCATATGCTGGACGATTGTTTGCCATATCTGTATCATCATAATCCAGATCATAGTATACGTTAATTGCATCCACTGTTACATCATTTGGAACATTGATCTTGAAGTCGAATTCCGGTGATGTTGTCTTATCTGCTACTTCATCCAAATATACGGTCTTACCAATTGACTCAGATATCTCTTCGTCCTTTGCCATTTCTTTCTTGAAATCTGTATCAGGATCATAAACATATAATGTAGGTTTTTCCTTTACTGCTTCTGCACTGTTTACAATAACGTTGATGAAGAGCTTTCTTTCATCATTATTTCTTGTTGTAGGACCTGTAACCGATCCATGACCGGCTCCACAGTATGTAATTGCTCCGTTACCATAAGATGTTGTGTAGATGTAGTAGTTCTCCATTCCATCATATGGATCTGCTGCATACAGGGATGATCTCTTCTTCGCATCACTTGAGTTGTTAGAACCTGCCAGTGTATACCATACAGTTACATCGCCTGCTTCCAGATCAAGTGCATATACCTGCTGATGTGTACCTGAAATATTCAGGGAATCACCAATCTTGTATGGATACAATGTGATCAGACCTTCATTTAACTGTTTTGCCTTTACAGTCTGTGAATTTGCTGACTGATCAGCTGTTGATGATGCTGACCATGCTGTCGCACTCTGGAAATCACTCTGTGCATATACATATGGTAAGGTGTATGTTGCACCACCGCCACCATTCTTATCATAGTACAAACTGGTCATTGACAATGCACTTACATACATTCCAATGTTTCCAACCTTGTTATAGCTGGATGCGATCTGTGTCATATTAGCATTAATACTGTTTACAAGACTCTTTCCTGCGATTGAATTATTTACATATGGTGTAAGATAATACAGGTCAGCGTCCTCCGACTTGTATGCCAGTGATGTATTCTTGTCTGAATACGTTGGCTTGCCGCCCTCCTGATAAATGTATCCTGAGGTTCCAGCCTTTGCTTCTGTCTTTGTAAAATATCCGGTATCTACACCGCCCCAGTCGTTGATATATGAATATTGGTCATATGTTACTGCATCCTGATAAATATATCCTGTGGAACCTGCTGTAGCTGCCTTCTTATAGAATGTACGGCTATATCCTGCTGATACATCCATATAAACCTTATCTTTTTCCCAGCCATTCAATGGGCCCTTCCAGTCATGCGTTGTTCCGTATGTTTCCGGTTCATAAATATATCCATCTTCTGTCAATGTACCCTTTACCATTCCGGCCGGAGTACCTGATGAATTCTGTTTTGTATAGATATATCCATCCTCTGTCAATGTACCCTTTACAAGACCTTCCTGCGTAACACCTGTTACATATCCATCATTTACGACCTCATATGTATTGGCATTATTTGTAAGATCTACATGGAATCTGTTCATTCCAACAATATCAAGTAATGACTTTGTCAGATTAACAGCACCTGCATCTGCATACGGTGTCATTGTGTCATGGAAGAAGAATAAATCTCCACCATTTGATACATAATCCAGAATGTATTCACAAGTACGCTGCTTCAAGTCTACCTTGAATCCACCAAAAGAATCGGATGGACCAAGAACCAGAATTGAATACTGCTTCTTCATGAAATTTTTACCATAAGAACGTCTTAAATCTTTCTTATACACATCTAATGCATCTAATTCTTTATCCTTTGCATCTCTGTACTTCTCATACAGTTCTACAAATTCACTGCCGAACATTGTAGATGAAATCTTTCCGCTGGCAAATGTAATATCTGTATTTGTACTGTATACAGGCCAGAATACCATATAGTACTCACCGGTATCGATCGTATAATTAAGGAGATCGATCAGGTCACTGTTTGAAACAGATGACTTGAAACCACCAAGGAACGTATTATAAGTACCTCTTGCTCCATAATTTGTAGAACCTGTATATGTGCCCTGTAAGGACTGAATAGCACCCTTGATGTAGCTATCCAGGTCTTCTTTTGGCTTAACGGTCTCAGATACATATTTGTTATAAGCTGCCAAAGCAATTGTTGCATCTGTTGCATACTGCTTCTTGTTTCTACCTTCTACTGTACCGCCATTCTCCAGCTTATCTGCCTCTTCTACCCAGGTATCCAGACAGTCATATGTGTCTGCCTGATTATCCTTTGTTGTAAAGGCAGCTTTATCAGCTGAAGCTACTACCATATCAAGACTGATATCGTAATCCTCTGCTAAGGTATCTGCAAAATTTGAAAGATAATCATCATTACCCTTCTGTGAACCATAGAACAGATCTGTGTCATATGGAACGATACCAAAACGATTCTCATGACGTCCCAGACATTTATACTGTGCAACATCTGCTGTATCAAGTGCTGTCTGATTTGCATAGGTGTTATACTTCAGAATCTTATGTGCTGTCTGTGACTGAATATCAAAGTACAATGTATCTGTTGCTCCCCAGGATGTTGCTCCCTGTCCTTCTGACATGGTCTGAACCTGTAAAACATTGATATCACTGATTCCGTCTGTGTTGTTTACGATCTTGCAGATACCACGCTCTTCTGCAATGATATTATCCTTACTATCCATAATAAGGATCTGCCAGTATGCAGAACCGAAGAAATCCTGATCCAGTGCAACATTTACTGTCTTATTCTTTACTGCAGAACCGGATGTTCCTGTTGATGTATCTATATCACCTGTTACATAATAGTCAATCGTCTTATCATGATCAAACTGTGTATTCTTATTCTTGTCAATACAGATTGAATATTTATAACTCTTTTCCGATCCTGCTACAGAGAAGGTAAATGATAAATTGGTTGTCTTCAGATATGTGCTTGTAATACCCTCTGAATATTCAACCGGTGCACTTGTAACTGTAAGACGCGCTCTTGATGTAGACTGTTTAACAAGATTGTTAATCGCTGCATTTGTATCCTCTGAGAATACTGTTGCATACGACTTGATAGCCGTCTCATCTGTTGCATCCTTATACCATGTCTTCTGCTGTGCCTCTGAATCAAGCATTGTCTGCTTTTCAGCAATCTTATAAGTGTACAGTGTATCACCATACTGCTTATTTGAATTATCAATCTTCTGTGTATCGGTTGCATCTACGCCCCATAATACATTTGTTCCTTTGGATCTTCTGTTATTGATCACATTCAAAAGGTCATACATTCTGGATGATGGATCCAGATAGAAGTTCTTTCTTTCCAGCTTGCCTGCATTATACCAGTAGCCCTGACTCTTCTGCGCATCTGTAAGACCATTGCCGTCTGCATCTGTTCCATTTACCTTTTCAAATACCGAAGTCAGTTCATTGCCAACCATGATCGGTCTTCCAAGATTAACGTAAGATACAAGCTCATCATACTTATTCTTTGTCAGGTCATTACCATTTTCAACAACATATGTTGTCTTATACTTTGTTGAGCCAATCACCGGTGTTGCCATAAGCTCAGAACCTGTGATTGATCTTGTCATCTTGTAAGAACCGGTACCACCCATCTCCTTCAGAACACCTGTATGGTAATACATAACAAATGTAGGAATTGCGGATACTAACTGTTCTGCGCTTGGTCCGATATAAGCAAATACACTGGAATCGTATATCTTACTCAGATCTCTGTCCAGAGCGCTGATATCTCCACCGATATATACAAGGTCATATGTAGCAGCGATATCATCTGTCATACCGATCAGTGCCTCTGATGAAACCTGTGTAAGCTCAATATCTGAATATGAGATACCATCGATCGCATATGCAATCTTTGCCTTCGTCAGATCAAAATCATAATACTCACTGCCCGGTGAAAGCTCCTCCACTGCATAGCCCTCAGCTACATCCGATGGAACGGTATAATAATTACCATAGATTTTTTCTCCGTGTGTATTGGTACCATTTGTCCATGCACCGGATCCATTCTTAACCGATGAAGATCTTGCGAGTTCTTCATCAATTGGATAATCCGGCTGAATTTCCAGAACTCTGAATTTATTATCACTGCCTCTTCGGTATACACCGGCATTGATAATATCTGCGATCACCTTTGCTGATGGACTGTTGATAATAATCTTATCTGGATCACCTGATCCACCACCATTATTGTTTCCGGATCCAATACCGTCTCCGGCTTCACTGCTTGCGATTACATACACACCCTCTTCTACTGCTGAACATAACTTCTGGTATGCTGAATCACCGATCTCATCTTTATAATCACCTGATTCAATAAAGATAAAATCATACTCTGTAAAATCAATTACATTCGTTCCTGTAACTTTTGGCAACAGGACATCATTTTTATACTTTTTATACTGAGCATCTACATAAGCATATACCTGTTCTGATGTCTCAAAGATAAGATCATCTGTATATACATCTGTTGTATAGTTTGTCGGATCTGCTGTACACTTGTCTGCATATTCTTTATATTCATCGCAGTCATTTGTGTAGTCGTAAGCACCATCTTTGCTTTCTCCCTTTACAGAAACGATGAAATCATAGCCATTGCTTCCGATCACATAATCCTCGGTAATTGCATCCGGATTCGTTGCCGGATCAGAGCCATCGCCTGTGCCGGTGTTATCGCCTGTGCCGGAATTATCGCCTGTACCTGCATTATCACCTGTGCCGGAATTATCGCCTGTGCCGGTGTTATCGCCTGTGCCGGAATTATCGCCTGTACCTGCATTATCACCTGTGCCGGAATTATCGCCTGTACCTGCATTATCACCTGTGCCGGAATTATCGCCTGTACCTGCGTTATCGCCTGTACCGGAATTATCACCTGTACCGGAATTATCGCCTGTACCTGCGTTATCGCCTGTGCCTGCGTTATCGCCTGATGTATCAGAATCATCTCCATTGTCTTCATATGAAGATGGATCCACTGTTGCCTCCAAAAGAACACTGTAATCATAATCAGCATTTACTTTAGGAAATCCATATTCATATGTATAGATACCTGTCTCTTCATCATATGATCCATTTCCATCTTCACCGGTTGTAAGTTCACATGCCAGAACTGTACCATCTGTATTACCAGCCAGTTTGCTTGCTTCTCCCTTTGGAGTTACAACCAGATAAACAACAGAGCCTGCAAGATCTCCCTTAGACTTGATCGTACCGGTAATCTGCTTTGCAGCAACATCCTGGAAATAAGTCTTAGCAAGATCATTTGCTGTATACTTTGCTCCCTTTGAGCTGTCAACCGCATTTAACAGATCCTTACTCTGAATCTGATAGATATTTGCTCCACTTGGAACGAACTTATAACCCTTACCGGCATAAGCATCACTTGTAAAGTCGCTGTTTGGAGCCTTTACTACTGACTCCCATATCTGTTTCTTGCTGTTATAAACATAATTTTCAGCAGAGCACTGCGGTGCATCATTCTTTGATGCCAGTTCTGAGAACATACTGTTTGATGTACCGTCTGTGATCACCAGAACATTTGCATTATCAAATTTCCATTCATGTCTGGAACCTGATATGCCCTGTGTATTTCCAGATATCTTTGCGTATGCAGAATCGACCTTATCGGTCTTATTATTTAAGAAGTTTTCCATCTTATCATCTGTATACCATTTATAATATCTGTTCTTATTGATATAATCCTTTCCGCCTTCTGTTGCAGAACGTTCAGCAGTCAGAATAAAGTCCGATATTGTCTTTGTGGTATTTGTCATTGGATCTGACTTGTTACCACTTGCTTCTTTATAAAGGACATTGAAGAAACCAGGTTCTACACAGAGAACATTATCTGTTCTTCCCTTTAATGTCTTTGTTACATATTTGTATGCCAGAGATCCCATACGATACTGGTCATTATTACCTGTGATCTTTTCAGGCTCCGCTGTACATAATGCATATCGATCAAAGATGATCGGATGCTTTCCTGCATATACATCCAGCCAGTTATATAAGCTCTCGCTGATATCTGTACCGCCTGCAGCATAATCATTTGCTGTTGTTGCAACGATATAGATAAAATCCGCATTTGCAAGTATTTCCTGTGCCTCTGTACCCATGCCGTTCAGATCACTGACTGTTTTAGTCGTCAACTGAACTGCACCCGGTGCCATATCATCTTTAATATTCTTATAACCATTGAAAACTGCATATCTGAAGTATTCTCCATCATATACATATTTCCACAGATCAGATGTGCCTTTATATCCTGCTTCATCACTGATCTTTCCTGAGTAACCGGAAGCAGTCACAATCTCTGTCATTGATGTATCTGCTGTTGCATAAGATCCCAAACCATCCGGAAGGATCTGAACAATGTGATACTTATCCTCTCCTGTCTTCTTCAGACTGGAATCGTTTGAGTTAAGAATCGCCTGATCAATGTTTGAGCTGCCCACCAATGTTGAACTGCCACTTGTGTCCGCTTCACTTTTTTCAACAGGAGTTCCAGAATTAGCCAACGTAAAGTTTACGAATATAGCACATACTATAAGTGTAAATATTATCGCTACAGATGATAATACTACTTTTCTGTTCTTAAACACTATTTCTTTCCTCCTTAATCCCATGTATGCTTTTTAAGCACATATGAATTTCGAATGCCAACAACACCATTTATCTTATAAGATGCCGCCGTTGTTGAATCTTCAAGTTCCAGTGTAATTGCAATACTGTCCTCGTCCGGATTGATCTGTAATTTGAAATCCTTTACATCCTTACAAAGAACAGTGCCATCTGCTTCACTTGCATCAGTGATTCTATCTGATTGCGGTGTTTTAAACACATAAAGCTTTTTTTCGGTCTTATCATATGTGATCGTACAGGTCGTGATAACACTGTCACCGTTACTCTGTAATGCAGATGCATAATCTACTTTCAGATATAACTTCCCAGAATCATCCGGAATAATATATGTCGTGTCATCTGTCGATGGTGATGTGACATCACCAAACGACTTCATATCTGCAATATCATAACATGGACCCTTTGGTGTAAGACCAGCTCCACCCGCTTTCTCGATATAAACAGTACGTCTTCCAATACCACCAGCAGAAATTAATTCACCTCCGCTGCCCTTTGTATCTGTATCATCCGGAACAATAAATACTCCGGAAACCGGGCTGTAAGATGTGACGCCCGCTGATGTAGTAGCCACATATGCGCTTCCCAATATCTTCACATCAGTCGCACCCATGATCATATCTGATATGGTATCATATGTTTCACCGGCTTCGTTCTGTATTTTCTTTCTATTTGTCATCTTTCTATTGGAGGATACCACTGTACCAACAAGTGAGGTTACCGCAACCATGAACACACTTAAAATTCCAATGTACAGTACTAATTCAATGAAAGTGAAACCTTTATTATTATTTTTCTTCACGCTTCACCCCTCCTCATGATCCTGTGTAATGGCTGCCTGTTGCCTGATTCAGTGTTACCTTTCCAACGGCATCATTGGATCCGTCCTTATAAAAGGTATATACACCACTTCCGGTTTTTACAGAACCATCTGACTTATTAAACTTAATGATCATAGATGAAACTTCACTTCCTGCGGAAGAACCATTATTTGAATAGTAAATCGTTACACGATCCAGAATCTCACGATCCTTTGAAGTATCTTCTGTGAAATCCGATCCATTCTTGCTCTTACCATATACCAGGTTATATTTTCCATCTACTTTTTCCAGTTTCATTGCCCAATCGCTTTCCTGTGTTTTTGTCAGGGACTGCAGAGTTGACAATTCCTGATTGAACGACTCCTTTGATGAAGTCGCACGAGCTGTCCGTATCGAAGAAATCGACACTGCCGCAAGTCCTGACATAACTGCGATGATAGCAAGAACAATAATCAATTCAACAAGGGAATATCCGGAATCATTTTTTATTTTTCTTATCATATTCACCCCTCCTACTCTACATTCTTCTTCCAGTTCTGGAATGCAAGAATGTCGCTATAAGAGATGTCTGATAAGCTTGAACCAGAAACCTCTGAATTGTTTTTATCGTCTACTTTAACATAGTTCTTTAAGATCTCTCTTGTGATCAGACTCAGATCTTCTACATCACTCTTGGAACACTCTTCCAGTACAGTTGCTGTAAAGGATGCGTCTGCTGAGATATCTACGCTGCTGTTACAGATAATCTTTGCACCTGATATGATCATTCCTCGGAATGACTTTACACTCTTATCAAATGTTACATTACCACCACAGATAACGATACCCTGTAAAGCACCATCAGCGGCTGTGGATTTTAATGTTACATCATTTGCATTGATGATAACAACTGCATTTGTCTCTGGCTCTACCTTGTTGATACTAAGATTTTTGGAGAAGATCTTATCATAATCAACATATTTGGTAAGAGGTGTCAGACTGTAGTTGTAATCAAATGTATCAAGGTTCTTTCCGTCAGATCCTTTGATCGGAGCGTATGTGTATGTACTTCCGTTCTTTGTATATCCGGCCACTTCCCATGCAGAAACATCTGTATCTGTATCATCCTTTTTATCTACTACAGACAGATGATCTTTCATATTGATATACATATAATTGATCTGATTGCTGACCTTCTCCTCTTTGCTAAGAGTGGTCTGATCACCAAGTGCCTCTGAATTCTTTTTAATATCTGCAAATGTATTATTATTCTCTGTAATACCCTTATTACCAAGTAACACTGAGAATGTCTTTGATCCTGTTGCATTTTTTAATGCTGTATCAACCTGCAGAGATGTATCTGCAGATGCCTTAACAAATAATGAATTGTCACTGTTCTGAGCAGTTACAGCTCCACTTGTTTTGATCTTGCTTCCATCCACATCACCATCTTTGCTTGGCAGAAGTAATTTAACTTCAAAATTTTCATAGTTAGCAACATTGTACAATTTCTTTTTCGTTTCATCGATGCCTGTGTTTAAGAGATCATAATACTTCTCTACAAACTCCTCAGCATCGTTTACTCCATCCTTATCTTTATCGCCATCCTGAATGTACAGATAATAATAATCATGTCCGGAAACTGTCTCCTTGATTGCTTCTACAATATAATTATTAGATGTGAGCTGTTTTACGAAATCAGTATACAGCTTGTTAATTTGGACATCATTTGAAAATGTCTTAGGGAACTTTAATGTTACATGTGTATAACCGTTCTCATCCACAACCTCAGTATTATCATACAGATCCCACTGTGTCAGGAAGATCAACTGATTGGACTTAACATCAAGAGACTGACCGGTTGAATAATCGTTTAATGCTGTGAATGCATAATCAGAATCTTTCGTAAGACCAAAGTTTTTTCTTTCTTTCTCATCTGTGATCGTATTTGCTGCGATCTTGGAGAATTCGATATAGGACTTACCTGCAATATACAGAGATTCCAGACTTGAAAGATCCAGAGTTGAATTCTTTCCATTGACAATGATCGCACTGTCACTGAAGTGTGATTTTAATTTGAATCCTGTTGCAAGGTTACCGGATGTACGAAGAAGGTTAATGCTTCTTACGTCATCTGCTGTATAGCTGTATCCAAAATAAGTTCCTCTTGTAAATGTAAGCTCAGATTTCTCTGCATTCAGCTCTGTATCATCATATACATAAGCATTTGCTGCCGCTTTGATCTGTCCGCCCTCATCACCTCCGATGATGATGTTATCGGTCCAGAGTTCTGATAACAGGGATGTACGTCCTGAAAGATTAATCTTCGCACCATCAAAAGCTGCGAGAGATCCTGAGTTAACGATAATATCGGAGTTCAGTGTCAGATTCGCTCTGTCACCCTGTACAAAGATACCGGAATATGCACTCTCATCTGTTGATCCCCATTTGGTTTCGACTGTACGGCTGTATTCATTTGTTACCTTTGTATCTGTTTTTCCGTTATAATCTTTATTGTAATAGTCAGAAGCAGTATAAATATTACCCTTTATATTTACTTCTGTATCTGCTGCTGTTCCGGATACCTGAAGTCCCATATCAGCAAGCAATGCATAATTATATAAGCTGTCACTGTTTGCACCTGCCATATCAAAAGAAACATTATATTCCGGTTTCTTTAATACAAGATCGGTTGTGATCGTCTGTACATAGGTTCCAGGTGCCATTGCTCCGCTTGCGGAATCTGTGCTGCTTAATGTAATCGTACGCTTTACACCAATATTTCTGAATGTAATCTCTTCGATATTATTCTCATCGATCGTATTGGCGCTTGCTACACCTGTAACTTTTCCATTCTTTCCAGCTACATATTTGATGTACTTTTCACGACCTTCTTTATCCTTGAATACAATTCTCAGATTGTCACAGGCAAGTGATACATCCGGATCTGTAATATAGCCCTTTAAGGTTTCGATCAGAGTTGGCATATTGCTGAATGTCTTATCTGATTTGATACCCTGCATAAAGAACTGCTTAAACAGATCATTCGCTTCATCTTCTGTCAGATTGTTATACTGACCATCCTTGTAATACACAACAATCTCAGCCGTTGTCGTATACGCGGAATACAAATGCTCATTTGTCGCTGCACCAATTCCGGCATATATCTCATCCATGGCTTTTTCAACACTGTAAAAGTTATTCAGGGAATTCAGCTTATAAAAACGAAGTTTATATGCCAAAAGAGTTCCCATTAACAATGCTGACACCAGTATGCTTAAGAAAGTTGCTGATACAATAACAAGGACAAAACTCGAGCCGCGGTTATCCGCTAATTTAAGCTTGTTTTTTAACTTTTTCAGCATCTCTTATTTCCCCCTTGTTCCTGATATTTCTGTCTTATTGCCATTACTGTCTGTCAATGTAACATGAATATCATACAGGTATGTTTCATCACTTGTATCATCTGATGTGTTCTTAACTTTAATAGCAGTTGTATCTGTTTCATCATACTCAGTTCCGAAGTTTGAATATGCCTCAATCTTTCCCTTGGTATCATCACCAGTGCGGTTCACATATACCTTAACAGAAGAAGGCGAACTTGTATGACTGGTGCTCTGGTAAACCAGACTGTCAATACTGCTTACGCCAAGTGTATCGCAAATAATCTCCTCATATTTCGGATCAATTGAAGCAATTGTTTCAAATAAGTAGATCTTTGCTTTTTCATCATCATCAAGTCCTGATGTCTCAACTCTGATATAATCATTATTACAATATACACCATTACATACTGCAGGTGCATATAACAGATAGATTGGAGGAAGTGTCTTGTATTCCTTCTGATATACAATTCCCTCTCCATATTTTCCATCCGGTTTATAGGTATCGCTTGCAATTCCATTCGCGTATGCCTTAATGATAGGATTAAACGATGGTTTATCCTGATATTCTACAAAACACTGTACCATATAACCGGATAAAGTCTTTGAAACCTTAATCGTGGTTGTTTTCTGGAACGAATCATTATCCAGATAGGTAGCACCGGACAGATACTGATTATATAAAACGGAATTTCCCTTTAAGATATCCACTTTCACATCTTTAAAATATGCCGCTGCCTGATTATCCAGACTGTTTCCTTCTATACCACTGGTTGCTCCCATATAGGTTGCTCCAGCAATGATCGCTGACTGCTTGTTATCAAGATTACGTACTGTACCAACACCTGATGTAAGGTGGACATACTCAGAACCGTCTTTCTTCAGGTCATTTGTATTGGCATCCCATACATATCCCTTTGTTGCAACTGCATGCGCAATATCATTTACAGTTACTGTGCAATCATACTTCTCGTATTCTCCCCCGAGCGATATTCCACTGCATGAATATGTATTAATGTGATAATCTACAGTTCCCGCACTTTCCGGGAGGGTATAAGTCTGTGTCTGGGAATCATCCAGACCAAACTCATAATTACCTGTAGAATTGCCATCAGGGATACTGATGGCACTTCCTTTCATATTTGCAGTTTTAAAGCTTTCCATGATCTCTTCAGCTTTTTCAATCGCATATTGTTTCTTTGTTGACTTCGTATTGACATTGATCGCTGAAATCAACTGGGCGGTAAGGGGAGCAATTAATATAGCAAATACTGCTACAGCTATGATTACTTCAATCAAGCTAAAGCCTTTGTTATTATTCTTTGCCATTCTTACTTCTCACTCCGTTCAAATCGAATCTACGGGTTGCAAGTCTACATCCTACTGATTGCTATCTGTAGTTGTAGTTGTCGTACTACTCTTTACGGTTGGATTTCCGAAAATATTATCTTTACCGGTCTGAACATTTACGTTAACCTGATCTGTGGTTCTGTCTCCACCTGTAACAGCATATTCAGAGAATGACATATCTCCTGTGTAATCACCAGTCTCCTCATCAAATGCGATTGAGATAGAGTCAACTGTCATACGGAAATCGCTCTTCTCGATGTAATCAACAACATCTTTAACAGACTGATAAGAACCTGAATATGTAACCGGGAAGCTTGCTGAATAGCAGTTGAAATTATTTTCTCCTGCTACTGCTGCAGTAGCATCTGTGCCAGCGGCTGCAGTCTCTGTTGTAGCTGCTGTTGTAGCTGCTGTAGTATTTGCATCTGTAGAAGCTGTTCCTGTTGCTGCACCATCTAATGTAGCATCACCAACAGCACCGGTTCCAAGTGTATAGAAGAGCTGTTCCTCTCCCATTGATACATCTGTGAAACGGAACTTATATTCGTCCTTGATCCCCTGTAAATACATGATTGTATTTTCCTGATAGATCTCTGATGGAAATTCTGCAAGGATTGCTTCATATTCTTTCTTATAGTTCTCTGTATCCTTGATGTACTGATCTCTGTTTACATCTTTTGCTTTCAGGCTGTTATAATAAACCTGCTGTTCATCCTTCTTTGAAACAAGCTCTTTACGGTCATCAAAATTGCTTAATGCCACAAATCTGATCGGCACAAATAAAATAACAACACCGAGTAAAAATAATAATAAATTTCTTTGTCCTTTTGTCATTGCATCCATGTTCTATGCCCTCCCTTACTCAGCTAATGTAGCATCTGTTTCAGTTGTATCAGCATCTGCCGCTGATGCGTCAACATAGATACACGTTACTGTGAAATCATATGTTATTTTACCTGTGTCTTCATCTACATTTTCTGTGATACTTCCAATGAATGAGTTATCAATACAGTCAATTTCTTTTAAGCTGATCGCAAGTCCTGCAATATCATCATATTCTGTTGCTGTTCCTGAAATTGAAACACCTGTTGAATCGGATTCAAATGCTGTGATATCAGTTCCCTTTGGCATCTTCTCTTCCAAAGCCGTGATAAATGTTACAACATTCTCATTCAAGTTCTTTGTGTAGCTGTACATGCTCATGGCATCAACATAAACGCTTTCTGCATTTTCATAATCCTTTACGATCGTCTCAATATCCTGAATAGAAGCGATCTTCTTATTTACATCATCCAGCTCTGTCTGTGCCTGATTCTTTAATACAAATGACACAGCCGTTAATCCGCCTGCCACTAACACAGCCAGGATCAGGAATGCAACTACCAGTGGAGTTGTATCCATCTGACCTTCCTTCTTGCCGGAAGCTCCGCCTTCTGAAATTGTGAATCCCATAGGTGCAAAAGCAGCACCGATTGGAACCATAAGGTATACAGGATTATATATCTTCAAATCAATCTTTGGGTCAAATTTGATATTGAATAAACTGTCCATAACTCTTGTTGAAACATTGAGCTGTACCTTGAAAAGACCATCAATTCCCTTGATCAGGGCGCCATCACCTGTCAGGAATACATCATCGATCGGCTTATCAGGATTCTTTGATGCAAAGAAATCCATTACACGGCCAATGTTGTTGATCAGGTAACGGAAAGATCCTGTGATCGCATTATCATCAAAATCAACCGTGATCAGTCTTTCATTCTGGAGTAATGTCATTGCTGTTGTAGCATCAACACCCTTTGCATCCATTACTTCATTTACAACAACATTGGTACCATATGGTACAGTTCTCTGTAACAGAAGGATATCTCCTTTTACGATATTAAGTACAGTAGATTCGCTACCTAACTGGATTACCATAGTCGTCATGTTCTCGCTGGTCTGTGTTTTGATCAACTGCAACATGGCATTTCCAATGTAATCAAGAGCAACTACCTTCAGTCCTGCAAGTGCTGCAACTTCATAATATGAACGAACCATACTGGTTGGTGCTGCAACTGCAAGAACTCTTAACTGTTTGTTATTTTCTTCATCAGTAACTGTCTCTAATACAGAATGGGATACTGTGTAATCCTCTATATTAACAGGGAAATACTCTGATGAGTTCGCATTAATAATTCCTTTAATTTTGTTTTCCTTAACGAAAGGTACAAGAACCTCTCTGTTAACGATCTTTGTAGAGGTAAGAACGAATATTGCGTTCTTGTTAGTGATTCCGTTTGCAGCAAGCTGTGATTTGATCGCCTCTGCAATTCTTTCCTTGTCTCTAATGAAACCATCTTCATAAGCATCTTCCGGTGTCTCGAAGATGATGGCATTATGAACTGTGGAAGTCTTTTTTTCAGAAGCTGTTACTTCTGTAATAGTAATACTTTCATTTGTGATGTCGATTGTTAAGACTTTGTTATTACTCGCCATTTTAAATAGCCTCCCTCGCTAATCAGTAGTTTTTTGTGGAATATGTATATTCCAATTGCCTGAGTACCAGCCTACAAGCTGTTCACCCCACTTAAAATAAAATACAATATGCCTGTATGTACAGGCTGAAAGGTAAACAATCTGTCACCTTTAATCATAAGCACACGGATGATTGACCCGTTCATCTTTCATGCCTATTTTTCAGTTTCCAGCTTCTTTTGTAAGCCGGCTGCCGCCATTAGTTCAATGCCGTTGTCATTCGCGTTTCTTCTTTCTACATTTATTCGTTTCAGACACAAACAATATAAAACCGCTGACTGCAAAATAGTCACTCGTATGTTATATAAATCTCTTCTTATTATATAAAGCTTATATAAAACGTGTGACCATGAAAGAGATGCCAACATGCATATTTTTCATACATGTTGACGTTCCATGTTGTTAGACAATTTTGAAGGGCGACAAACAAGATCGAAAAACGAGGATTCTTACCAACTTATTCATCACCCTTCTGATGTCTGACTGATGTAATGATTATCTGTTTAACATCAGATCCTTACATCTGTTCACTATGCCCGCCTTTTATTATGGCTGAGGTGAAACCTGCTGAGAACCAGCTTTAACGATAACTGTGTTACCAGCTACATTGATATCAACTGTGAATTCATTTCCTTTGTCGAAGTACTTTGAAGTAATTGTGCTGTTACCAAGAATGCTGCTGATCTCTGTGCTGAATGCACCGTAGCTTGACTTCAGGTCTGAAACGCTTGCGCCTGTAACGCCTGTTCCGATTGCAACCATTGCATCTTCATCTGACATAGCTGTCTGACATGCTGTACGGATTGTATCAGCATTTGAAATATCAGCACTTCTTCTTGACTTGTTGATGTACTTGATAAGGGCTGGTGCAAGAGCACCTGCAAGAATTGCCATAATAGCGATTACGATAATTAACTCTACTAATGAGAAACCTTTGTTGTTCTTCTTCATAATTGTTCTCTCCTTTTAAATTGATATTCTTTGTTGTTTGTTGATGCATCTTTCGATGCTATATTAAAACCAGCATCCTCGTACTGCCGGATCTAATCAATACTATAATATGTAATAGGACTTGTATTAGTACTGGTCAAGTGCACTGTACATACTCATGATAGGACCGTATACAGCCGCAACGATCATTCCTACGATACATGCAAGGACTACCATAATCAATGGTTCCATCGCTGCTGTCAGCTTGTTTGTTGCCTCTTCTACTTCTTCATCGTAGTAGTCAGCAACCTTACTGAGCATCTCCTCAATATCACCGGTTTCTTCACCGATCTTTGTCATGGCAGAAAGCATTGGGGGAAGCATTTCCATATCCTTTAATGGCTTGGAAAGTGGAATACCTTTTGCTACCTGCGTCTTGGCATCTAACAGACCATCGCGGATGATCTTGTTATCCATCATCTTTGCCACCTGTTCAACAGCATCGATCATGGAAATACCGGATGCCATCAGTGTACTCATTGTTCTTGCAAATCTGGAACATGCTGACTTGATCGTCAGGTTACCAAAAATCGGCATCTTGATCGCCATATTCGCGAAAAGCTGTTCGCCAACAGAACTTCTCTTGAATGCCTTGCAGCCAACAACGATAGCTGCAACGATGATGATCAGCAGCCACCACTTATGTATAATGAAATTACTTGCCGCTACCATAATTCGTGTTGCCAGCGGAAGCTGTGTTCCCATCTCCGCAAACATACTTGAGAAGTTAGGGATAACCATTACCATTACCACGATTACTACGATGATCATAACGATGAACACTACGATAGGATATGTCATCGCACCCTTGATCTTCGCCGATAACGCATTATCTTTTTCAAAGTGCTCTGTCAGTCTGTCGAGGCAGACCTCCAAGTTACCGGATAACTCTCCGGCTGCGACCATGTTGATCATGATCGGTGGAAATACCTCTGAGTTTACACGAAGTGCATCTGCAAGCGTTCCACCCTTTTCAACATATGTCTTTGCATCCATAACTGCTCTCTGCAGTGTTTTGTTTTCTATCTGGTCTCCCATCAGTTCCAGTGCTGATATAATCGTAACACCAGCTCTTATAACTGCTGAAAACTGTTTACAGAAGACTGCCAAATCTTTTGATTTTACCTTCTTCTTAATCAAACCCCCTGAAAATGGACTGTTCTGCTCTGTCAGGCTCATGATCGCATAACCATCTGCCTTCAGCTTCTTCTCCGCTCCATCTCTGTTCGGGGCCTCAATGGTACCTTTTTTATTCTTACCATTTTTGTCAACAACCTTGTAGTTAAATACTGCCATTGTTTCTCCTCCGACCCTGTCATATTTCTTCTTTTTTGTAATAGTTTTCTACTATTACCAGCTAAAAGTGCACGTAAATTCACGGACTTTTACATATACTATACTTGTTATATTACTATATTTCTCAACCACATTCAATAATTTCTTATGATTGCAGTTTTTTTTGTAAGAATTGCACAAAAGGATTGTACATCTTATTGTCCGTTGATCTTCTTTCTGAGATACTGCTGATCCTGTGCATATGTCATAGCCATCTCTCTGGTGATCGTGCCGGACGAGAACAGATCATACAATGCATCATCCATTGTGATCATTCCGAGCTGTCTGCTGGTCTGGATCGTCGACTGGATCTGATGTGTCTTCGCTTCTCGTATCAGGCTCCGAATCGCCGGTGATGCAAGCATTACTTCAAATGCTGCAACTCGTCCCTGTCCGTTCGCTGTCGGAAGCAGTGACTGGGAAATAACACCTTCCAGTACCATTGCAAGCTGTACTCGTACCTGTTGCTGCTGGTTTGTCGGGAAGATATCGATAATACGATCGATCGTACTTGCCGCACCGATCGTATGCAGAGTCGAGAATACCAGGTGTCCGGTCTCGGCTGCAGTGATCGCTGTTGAAATCGTTTCAAGATCTCGCATCTCTCCTACAAGAATAATATCAGGATCTTCACGGAGCGCTGCACGAAGAGCATTCGCATAACTGAGTGTATCCATACCAACTTCTCGTTGATTAACGATTGCCTTGTTGTGATGGTGAATATACTCGATAGGATCCTCCAGTGTAATGATATGATCGGTCAGGTTTTCATTTGCCTTATTAATAATAGAAGCAAGTGTTGTTGATTTACCGGAACCGGTAGGTCCTGTTACAAGTACCAGACCCCTTTTTCTCTTGTATAATTCAACAACCTCTCTCGGAATACCGAGCTGATCCGGTCTTGGAATCTGTGTTTCTACTCGTCTGTATGCCGCAGCCATATTACCACGATCCATATATACGTTTACACGGAAACGACCGGTTTCTGGTGAATCGAATGAGAAATCGACTTCACCTCTATCTTTTAAAATTGCTACATGTCTCTCTTTCATCGTTGCTCCGATTGCTTCAGCCGCATCAGCCGGTGTAAGCGGAGGAACTTCAACTTCTGTCAGTCGTCCATTGATTCTGAGTTTCGGTGGTATGCCTACGGCAATATGTACATCCGACGCTTTTGCCTCAACCGAGAATGCCAGGAGCTCTTTCATATCCAGCATACTGTTTCCTTCCTTTCTTTGTTGCATTCATAATTTCAATTTTATTTTTACAGAGCCTGATCACATATTCTTCTCTGCTAAAAATCTTTTTCATCCATGCCGGTTTATCACCGGACCGGATCTTTTAATATTCATCACCTGTTGTATATACGATCTTCTTCATCTCTGACATGGAGGTGATTCCATTCAGCACATGTTTGGCAGCACCCATCTTCAGAGTAAGCATACCTTCTGCAAGTGCCTGTTTTTCAATCTTATCCGCTGTCGCTCCGGTCGAGATAACCGCCTGCAGCGCTTTGGATACCGGCATCATCTCATATACACCGATTCGTCCTGAATATCCTGTATCATTACACAACGGACAGCCAGACGGCTCATAGATGATAACATCTTCTTCATCCTCCGGCACACCGAGTACTATTCTCTCTTCATCTTCTACGAGACGAGGCTGTTTGCAGGTTGGGCACAGTCTTCTTACAAGTCGCTGGGCAATAACACCTACAACCGCATCACCTACAACATAAGGTTCGATTCCCATATCTTCCAGACGGGTGATCGTACTTGCTGCTGAGTTTGTATGGAGTGTTGATACAACCAAGTGTCCTGTGATAGCGGCCTGAACCGCGATCTGAGCAGTCTCACCATCTCGAATTTCTCCGATCATTATGATATCCGGATCCTGACGAAGAATGGATCTTAAGGCTGCTGCGAATGTCATATCTGCTTTATTATTTACCTGTACCTGGTTAATACCATTGATATTCGCCTCGACAGGGTCTTCTACTGTGATAATGTTTACATCCTCTTTGTTCAGCTCACTTAAGGATGTGTACAGTGTCGTTGATTTACCGGAACCGGTAGGTCCTGTTACAAGGATGATTCCGTGTGGATTACTCAGGATTCCATCAAATACCTTGATCTCATCCTCATCCAGGCCAAGTCCGCTCTTCGGTTTTGTAAGTCCGTCCTTGGAGGTAAGTCGCATAACCGTCTTCTCTCCATATACAGTCGGAAGGATAGATACACGGACATCAAACTCTCTACGATCTACAAAGATCGTGATACGACCATCCTGTGGTTTTCTCTTTTCTGCAATATCCATACCACCGATGATCTTGATTCGGGCTGTGATACCCGCAAGAATACTTAAGTCGTAGGACATAACCTGTTTTAATGCACCATCGATCCTGTAACGGACACGAACACTGCTTTCCAATGCCTCAATATGAATATCGGACGCCCTCTGTCGAACTCCACCTTCTATGATCTGTTTTACAAGCAGAACGATAGGAGAATTATCTATATCTTCATTTACTTCATCTTCATCTCCGCCGCCAAGTGCATCCGCCTGTTCCTGACGATACATCTCAGCCGCTTCCATTGCTTTGGAGCTTCCGTAGTACTTGCCGATGGCATCATTGATCTGATCCTCTGTTGCAAGCATAGGCTCCACCTGCATATTGGTTACAAGCCCAATATCATCGATCGCATTGATATCCATCGGATCTGACATGGCAAGTTTTAAAATATTCGGGTTATCCGGATCGATCTCGATAGGAATAACTTTATATTTTGCTACCATATTCTCCGGAACCAGATGAAGCACCTTTTCTTCTATCTTTGCTCCCTTTAATTCTATGTAATCAATGCCAAGCTGCTGTGTCAGAAGCGTTATCAGAATCTCATTACTGATCATACCAAGATCAACAAGAACATTTCCGAGTTTTCCGCCATTCTCTTTCTGATATGCCAGAGCCTCCTGTAACTGTTCTTCTGTAATAGCTCCTGCCGCTACGAGAATATCACCTATTCTAATCTTTTTACGACCCATTCCTAATCGCATACCGGTCTGTCCCTCCTACATTTCTGAAATATACAAGCATCACTTACAGAGTATAGCACAATCTAATAAAAAATTAAACATTTTGAACAGAATTTAGTCAATTTTTTTTAATTTTTTTCACATTTTACCAATTTTATTTTTTGGGATATGCACTTTTTCCACATTTTAATCATAAAATATATACAAATCGCTAGGGGTCTATTTTCTATGCAGGCATTTAAAAAACCCCTTTTACCGGATCAGGAAGAATATTATCTGAAATTATGCAGGGCAGGGGATGCCGATGCACGCCGGATTCTGATTGAATCCAATATGCGTCTGGTCGCCCATATTGCAAAAAAATACATTGGAACCGCCGACAATGATGATCTGCTCTCTGTCGGAACCATCGGTCTTATCAAGGCGATCGATTCCTACGACCATGCCAAAGGCAACCGTCTGGTCACATACGCTTCCAGGTGTATCGACAACGAGCTGCTCATGATGCTCCGTCACTCCAGAAAATACGCCCGCGAAGTCTCCCTGTTTGAACCGATCGGTACCGACAAAGAAGGAAATGAGATCAATCTGATCGACATCATCAGTCAGGATGAAGCAACCATTCTGGATTCTATGGTGCATACTTACCACATAAACCGTCTTCCATACTGTCTGAAGCACTGTCTGTCCGAGCAGGAAGCCAGCCTTATCATCCGTCGTTATGGTCTATACGGTCACCCTCCACGCACACAGAAAGAGATTGCCAGCCAGATGGGGATTTCCCGTTCCTATGTCTCCAGGATCGAAAAACGGGCATTACAGAAGATCCGCAGGCAGCTTGAAGCCTGACCTATTCCGAAAGCTCCTGCCGTCTGAGTATCATTCCCGCTGATACCGGGCGGTCCAGCTTTACATACAACTGCATCTTGGGATGCGGTGCTGATTCCATCGGTTCCATCCGGTCATTGTAGATCTCCTCAACCCGGCAGACCGTATTGGTTCCATCAAAGTTCATACATTCTATCTCTTCTCCGACCGAGAATTTGTTTTTCTGTTCAAATGCAACCAGTCCGTCCTCTGTAACCTCCTGTACATTGCCTATATAAGTACAGTTTTTAATATATGTGTTATTATCATAGATCTGAGAATCCTGATCTGTTTTTCCAAAATAAAATCCAGTTGTAAACTGACGGTATGTGCATTTTGCAATTTCTGATTTATAATATTCCATATTTGACCGGTACAGCTCCGGGGATTCCATATAGTCATCAATTGCTTTACGATAGGTTCTTGCTACCGTTGCAACATATAGTGCCGTTTTCATTCTTCCCTCAATCTTAAAGCTGTCAATTCCGGCATCGATCATTTCCGGGATATGCTCAATCATACAAAGATCTTTGGAATTAAAAATATAAGTACCCCTGTCATCTTCATTGACCGGCATGTACTCGCCCGGTCTTGTTTCCTCTACAATGTGATACTTCCATCTACATGGATGTGTACATGCTCCATGATTTGCATCTCTGCCTGTAAAATAACTGCTGAGCAGGCAGCGTCCGGAATAGGAAATGCACATTGCTCCATGCATAAAGGACTCAATCTCCATATCCTCCGGAATATGTTCTCTGATCTGTTTAATCTCCACAAGTGACAGCTCTCTGGCTGTGACCACTCGTTTTGCCCCCATATTATACCAGAAGTTATACGTCAGGTAATTCGTGTTATTTGCCTGGGTGCTGATATGAAGTTCCATATCAGGCATGGTTTCCTTTGCCAGCATAAAAATACCCGGATCTGATACCAGAACCGCATCGACACCGGTATCCTTCAACTGTTCAAAATATGCCTTCATTCCTTCAACATCATAATTATGTGCAAATATATTTGCTGTCACATATACCTTTGCATTCTTTGCATGCGCATATTTCACAGCCTTTTTCATTTCTTCAATCGAAAAATTATCTGCTTTTGCACGAAGTCCATATGCCTGTCCGCCAATATAGACTGCATCCGCACCATAATCTACTGCAACCTTTAATACCTCAAGACTACCTGCCGGAACAAGCAGTTCCACTTTACGTTCTGCCATATCTTTCAAAACCCTCTTCTTTTCTTTCCGTACAGATGGCATCACCTTTTAGTCTGTTGCCATCCGCCTGTTAATATCTTCTTGTTTTTTCATTGATCCACTACTTTTTCAATGATCCTTTTTATCAGCCGTTTTTTTCACCGATAGGCTCATTCCATCTCCTATATTCAGGATGGCTGTATCCAGCCGTTCATCATGCTTTAATTCATACAGATATTCCCGCATTCTGGCATGAATTGTCCGGTTTCTTCTGGTTACTGCAAACCGCGATTCCAGTACATCTCCATCCTGCAGCACATTATCACATAGCAGGATTCCTTCCGGCGCAAGTAAAGGAACCACCTTCTGGAAAAAGCTTCCATACTGACCTTTTGCAGCATCCATAAAGACCAGATCATATTGATCCGACAATGTCGGCAGGATCTCATTTGCATCTCCCTCTAACAGAGTGATCTTCTTTTCTGCACCTGCCAGCTTTATATTCTCTTTTGCCCGATCAATTCTCGGCTGATAGTTTTCAATTGTTGTGATATGTCCACCCTCTGCAATAAACCTGCTCATAAAAATAGCAGAAAAGCCTACCGCAGTTCCTATCTCCAGTATATTTACCGGTTTCTTCATTCTCAGAAGAAGCCTGATAAATTCTCCGGCCTCTCTTCGTATGATAGGAACCCCCTGCTCTTCTGCTTCTTTTCTGATAGCAGTTATTGCATCATCATAGTCATTGTTGAATGAATTTATGAAGGATGCAATTCTCTCATCTGTTATCATTTATTATCTCCACTTTTCTTACTGTCACTATCCAGAGTTCCACCTGTTATGATCGTTATGATCTCATCATTTGTATAACTTGGTGCGATCTCATATGTTCCAGGTTTTATCTTTGCTGCATAAGATCCGATTCGGATACGCACCATCAGTGCATATGCATTTTTTACAACTCCGGCATCATCCAGAGTCTCGCATACATCCTTGATCGAAGAATCCGGCAGAACTGTGACTGTGACTACCTTTGTATCAGATTTATCCTTACAGCTATTGCTGGCAAATACATCATAGGCAAAGCTAAAGCCAAACGCAAACACTTTCACAAGTATAAACAGGATAAATACATTTACCAGTAAGCCTATCGCAAACCGCAATATCCGTTTCATTGTTACAGCACTATCTATAGCCATATCTGTTCTCCTTATCTTACGGTGTCCATCCAGACACTTCTCGTAACTGTTTTATCATATCCTACTGCTTTATGTCAACATCCAGACCATCTGCAATCTCATCATACATCGTTTTCAACATCCTGCACAGCTTTCGTTCTGCCCGAAGGAAATCATTCACGATCGTGTCGTGAACGATTGCGTCATACTCCTCAAACAGTGCAACCACCTCATCGTATGGATTATCCACAGAGCCACGGTTCTGGATCTCTGAATTTCTTTTCTTGAATTCATTCAGTCCCCGGAGAAGATCCGGATGTTCATACAGCCGTTCACGGCAGGTCAGATAATTTCTGTAGAATTCTGACTCCTTTATCGTTTCATTCAGTTTTTTGCTGAGTTCAACAACATCACTCATGTCTGTTTCCTCTTTTCTTCTTAACCTGCATCTGTGCATGGACACTATTTTTCAGGACAATTTATACTTCGGTAATGATTGGAAGGATCATCGGGCTTCTCTTCGTCCGCTTCCAAAGGAATTCACTTAAGGAATCCTTGATGGTTGTCTTGATCTTGCCCCAGTCGGTAATATTCTTCCGCAGGCATTTCTCCAGTGCTTCTTCTACTACGGCACGGCAGTCTTCCATCAATGTTTCCGATTCTCTGACATATACAAATCCACGGGAAACGATATCCGGTCCTGCAATCAGGTTATTGCTGTATTTATCGAGTGTCACTACGATGATCAGAAGACCATTCTGCGACAGAAGCTGTCTGTCTCTTAAAACGATATTTCCAACATCTCCAACTCCAAGTCCGTCAACAAAGACTCCCTGTGCAGGAACTTTTCCGGTTACTTCCAGTTTATCCTCACTGACTTCCAGAACATCTCCTGTTGTCAGGATCTTGATATTCTCTTTTGGAATACCCATCTCCTGTGCCAGCTCTGCATGGCGCTTCAGATGTCTGTACTCACCATGTACTGGTATCGCATATTTTGGTTTTGTGAGTGCATAGATCAGCTTCAATTCCTCTCTGCATGCATGTCCGGATACATGTGTATCTTCAAAAATTACATGAGCACCTTTCATTTCCAGCTCATTGATCACCTTGAATACCGCTTTTTCATTACCAGGGATCGGGTGCGAACTGAATATGACCACATCTCCCGGCATGATAGAGATCTTATTATGGATCGATGCTGCGATCCTTGATAAGGCAGCCATGTTTTCACCTTGGCTTCCTGTCGTGATCAGAACCAGCTTCTCATCCGGATAATTCTTGATCTGGCTGATATCGATCAGCGTGTTGTCCGGTATATCAATATATCCGAGTTCAGAAGCTGTACTGATGATATTCACCATACTTCTTCCTTCGATGATTACTTTTCTGCCATATTTATATGCCGAATTGATAATCTGCTGCACACGATCTACATTCGATGCAAATGTAGCAATAATAATACGATGATTCTGATTATCATTGAACAGATTATCAAAGGTTCTTCCTACTGTCTTTTCTGACTTTGTAAAGCCCTCACGTTCTGCATTTGTGGAATCTGCCATCAGTGCCAGAACGCCTTTTTTTCCAAGTTCCGCAAAACGTTGGAGATCGATCATGTCTCCAAATACCGGTGTATAATCAATTTTGAAATCTCCGGTATGGACAAGCAGTCCTGCCGGCGTATAGATCGCCAATGCTGCGGAATCAGCAATCGAATGGTTCGTCTTAATAAATTCTATCCGGAATTTTCCAAGAATGATATTCTGTCCATATTTTACAACCTTACGTCTGGTGTTGTTCATCAGATTATGTTCTTTCAGTTTATTCTCGATCAGTCCCATCGTAAGCTTTGTTGCGTAAATCGGCATATTGAGTTCTTTCTCAATGTAAGGAATGGCTCCGATATGATCCTCATGACCATGGGTAACCACAAGTCCTTTGACTTTGTCCGCGTTTTCCTTAAGGTAAGTGACATCCGGTATTACAAGATCGATTCCTAACATATCGTCCTCAGGGAATGCCAGACCGCAGTCAATGACTATAATAGAGTCCTCATACTCTATTGCAGTAATGTTCATTCCAATCTGTTCCAATCCGCCCAATGGAATGATCTTTACTGCATCACTATTCAATTTTTTCAATGTTCTATACCTCCAAATCTACGTCCTCTAGCAGTTCTTCAAATATCTTCATAACTGCTTCTAATTCTTTGTCATCTTCAACGATATCAAACGCTGCCATCTCACCTTCACTGTCTGAAGCATTCTCCTTCAGGATCAGGAAAGAACCATCATCCTCATCGTCTCCATCTTCTGTAACAAGCAGGTAATTCACTCCGCCAAGAGTTGTCTGCTCCATAACAGAAAAAACAACCTCATTGCCATCTTCATCTGTAAATACTATGCTGTCGTTTTCCATTCTGTTTAATCCTTTCGACTATTCTGTCTGCCCTTCATGAGCCTGACTATCAAGATAATTCTGCAAAATAACCGCAGCAGCCATCTTGTCCACATACTGCTTCCGGTTTTCTCTTCTGACTCCGGTATCCATTAAAATCCGTTCTGCTTCTACCGTAGAGAGTCTTTCATCCCACAGGATCACTTCCAGGCCTGTCCTGCGTTCCAGATCTTCTTTAAACTGTTCGGTCGCTTCTGCCCGTTCTCCAATCGTATTATTCATATTCTTCGGATATCCGAGAACGATCCGTTCCGCCTGATATTCTTCAATGATACTCTCTATTCTCGCAAGTGTCTGTCGAAGCTTGTTTGCTGATTTTCTTTCTATTGTTTCAAGTGGCTGTGCCGTGATCATCAGCGCATCACTGACCGCAACTCCTACTGTCTTTGTTCCGTAGTCCAATCCAATTATCCGCATACTCTTATCCTGTTCTTCTCTCTACCTGATTCGATTATTCTGATGCACTCTTCATCTACTTGATCAGATTATTCTTGATGTAATCTTCAAACAGAACTTCAATGATCTCATCCCGTTCTGCCTTCATGATCAGACTTCTTGCATTCTTATAGCTGGTGATATATGTAGGATCTCCACTCATAATATAACCAACAAGCTGGCTGACCGGATTATATCCTTTTTCTGTCAAAGCCTCATAAACCTGTCCAATGATCTGTGTTACATCTATTGTATTATCTTTCAGTTGTGCAATATGTTGTGTATTTTCTCTATTATTCATATACTCACATCCTTACTTTTATCAAGTGCCATCGGCATCTTTGCAAAAAAATCTTACCCTATAATAATATAAAATCACGCAAAATTCAACCTAAAGCCGCATATTTGTATATGTTCCACGCAATTCATGCATAATTTTCCCCCACCGGCTGTCTATTCCATGCCATATGGAATCTGCACTATATGATTGATGATATCCACTTCTCGTCCACAAATCCTATGCATACATTCTTTCTCTACAAAAATATCTATATAGCGTTCTGTATGTCCACGGTATCCGTCTTTTCCATTTCTCCGGACTTTTTCTTCAATCAGAACCTCCAGAGTTTCTCCCCGAAAAGAAGCTTCATATGCATGTTTGTTCTTTTCAGATAATGCCAGCAGCACATCGCTCCTCTGATTCTTGATCTCCGGTCCGATCTGATCCCTCATACCGGCCGCAACCGTTCCCTGTCTCGGTGAAAATTTAAATATATGCATTTCATACAGATTAAGTTTCGTCAGGTAGTCAACCGTTTCCTGAAATTCTTCATCCGTTTCTCCCGGAAAGCCTACGATCACATCTGTTGTCAAAGCCGGGCGGTCAAATGCCTTACGAAGCATCTCACATTTTTCAAAGTATTCTTCACAAGTATATTTCCGGTTCATCCGTTTCAATACTGTATTGCAGCCACTTTGCAGGCTTAAATGGAAATGCGGACATACCTTTTTATTATCCACAATACGATCTATAAATGTATCTGTAATGATACCCGGTTCCAGAGAACCAAGACGGATCCGTTCAATTGATTCAATTTTTGAGATTGCGTCAATTACATCTGCGAGTCCTACCTCATTTTCCTTATCATTGCCATAAGATGAGATATGGATACCTGTCAGAACAATCTCTTTTACTCCGGTCTGTGCCAGACGTTCTACTTCTTCTGTAATCGATGCAAGCTCCCGGCTCCGGATTCTTCCTCTAACGTACGGAATAATACAATAAGAGCAGAACTGGTTACATCCATCCTGAATCTTCACATATGCCCGTGTATGTTCTAAGGTACTGTTGATCGTAAGCGGTTCATATTCCTTTTCTGCCGCAATATCGAGCATGCCTTCGTCCGTCACTCCGATCTCCAGATAGTCTTCAAGGATCTGCACAATGTCCTTCTTTTTATTATTTCCGATGATAATAGATATCCTGTCATCTTCCATCAGCTTATCTTTTGCCGCCTGCACATAACAGCCCGCTGCTATTACAACCGCATCCGGATTCAGCTTCTTGGCTCTGTGTATCATCTGTCTGGACTTTTTATCTGCCATATTGGTAACAGAGCATGTATTTATCAGATACACATCTGCTTTTTCTTCGAAGGAAACAGCCGTCATACCAGCCTCTTTTAAGAGTTCGATCATACCATCTGTCTCGTATTGATTTACCTTGCAGCCCAGTGTCAGAGGGGCTACTGTTTTTCCCTTCAACATTCCTTATTTTTCCTTTCTTATTATTGACTTTTCCCTCTCCAAAAGATATTATAAATATATAAACATCCGCGGTCATTATGACTCCGGATAATCTAACTTTTAGGAGGGCAATCATGAAAGCATTAATGGTTTCTTTAAATTCAATCGATAAGGTAAAAGCATTCTGCAATGAAATTGCAAAATTCGACGCAGAATTCGACCTCATCTCAGGACGTTATGTTATTGATGCAAAATCAATTATGGGTATATTCAGCCTTGATATTTCAAAGCCAATTGAATTAAACATTCACGCTGATGACAAGGATCTTGCTGATATTCTTGCAGCAATCAAGCCTTACGTTGTTGAATAATCATAACCGCCTATTTGCATACATACAGAATGCCCGTTCCGACAGTCATTCTGCATAAAAAAGCTTGCCGCCTTTGTAGTGGCAAGCTTTTTCATCTTATCTCTGTGATCTGCACATTACAGTTTCTACAGACTCTAACGCTTTTTCATATAACGGTTCGATAATACCGGCAAGCTTTGCTTCCGATTTCTCGATCGCAGATAATATCGGTTTTGTTACCGGGTGCTTTGCTACAAATGTTGTACAGCAGTCCTCATAAGGAAGGATCGAAGTCTCATAGGTTCCGATTTTCTCTGATATGTCAACGATCTCCTGCTTATCCAGTCCGATACATGGACGGAATACCGGCAAAGTACTGACATCATTGATAACAGCAAGACTGAATACCGTCTGGCTGGATACCTGCCCGATACTTTCTCCCGTCACCGTACACTGACAGTCATTTCTCTTTGCCAGCTCTTCTGCTATCTTGATCATATAACGCTTCATAATGATCGTAAGTTCCTCGTGCGGACAGTTATCATAGATTGCCATCTGAACATCTGCAAAGTTTACAACATGTAACTTGATCGCACCTGCATAATCCGCAACCAGACACGCCAGATCAATTACCTTTTCTTTGGCACGTTCACTGGTAAATGGCGGTGCATGAAAATATACCGCTTCCATCTGAACTCCACGTTTTGCAATCATATAAGTTGCAACCGGGCTGTCAATTCCACCGGATAATAATGCCATTCCCTTGCCATTTGTACCAACCGGAAGTCCTCCCGGGCCTGGAATCGTGATCGAATAAATATATACCGTCTTCCGGATCTCTACATTTATGATCTCATCCGGTTCATGAACATCAACGGAAGTATCCGGAAATGCCTCTAACAGATAATGACCAAGCTCCGCATTTACCTCCATTGAGGTCATAGGATAGCTTTTATCATTTCTTCTTGTATTTACTTTAAAGGTAAAGTTCTTCTTACGATATGCCTGATCCACATATGCGATCACCTTTCCTTTGATCGCTTCAAACGATGTATCCTCCTCTACCACGATCGGGCAGATTCCAACGATACCGAATACCTTGGTCAGTGCATTCACTACATCTTCATAATCATAGTCTGATTTTGCTTCAATAAAGATCCTTCCCTGTTCCTTGCGGATATAAAAATCACCATAATTTTTGATCTTACGATTAATGTTTTTTACAAGGATATCTTCAAATATATACCGGTTTTTTCCTTTTGTACCGATCTCAGCATATTTGATCATAAATGCCTTATACTGCATATACTTCTCTCAACCTCCAATTTTCATCCTGTTTATTTATTCTTCACCTGTTTTTTACTATTATAAACAAACTTTCCATTCGTTTGATACTACTTTTTTCTGACATATTTTCTATAAACCGGCAGGATCTCCTCTATCACATCTGCTGCATAGTCTGCCTGTTCCACTGTGTTCTCTGCCGAAAAACTGAAACGGATCGTGGATTCCAACCGATTCTTCTGCAAACCGATCGAAGACAATACATGGCTGACTGCCGGTTTATTCGACGAACATGCCGATCCGGAAGAAACATAGATTTCCCGTTCTTCTAATGCATGCAGCATCACTTCGCTTCGAACACCAACAAATGATACACTTAGGATATGTGGTGCTTCCCCTTCATTGATATATACATCCGGAAGTGTCTTTAGTCGTTCGGTCAAACGGTCTTTTACCGCCCGCATACGAACAATTCTGGCTTCCAGATCTTCATAAACTATCTTTGTTGCCAGTCCAAATCCTGCAAATCCCGGAACATTTTCTGTACCTGACCGCATTCCATCCTGCTGTCCGCCGCCGTATATGATTGGCTTCACCTTCGTACGGTTCTTGATAAACAACGCTCCCGTTCCTTTTGGTCCATGTATCTTATGACCACTTACAGACATCAGATCGATACCCATCCGTTTCGGGTAAATGTGATATTTGCCAAATGCCTGAATCGCATCCACATGAAAGAGCGTCTTCGGATTCTTTTCTTTGATAATCTCTGCAATCTCCTGAATCGGCTCTACTGCACCAATCTCATTATTTACATACATAACAGATACAAGGATCGTATCCTCATTCACTTCCTGTTCTAATTGTTCCAGATCCACGATTCCCTGGTGATCTACATTCAGATATACAACTTCAAATCCAAGACTCTCCAAAAATGCCATCGTACTTGATACGGATGCATGTTCCACCTTAGAAGTTATAATCCGGTTACCACTTCTTTTATTCGCAAGTGCCGCTCCGATCAACGCAAGATTATTAGATTCCGTTCCACCGGAAGTCAGCACGATCTCTTTGCTGTCTACCTTCCATTCTTTTGCAAGAATCTCTTTTGTCTCCTTGATATAGTGTCCTGCATCCAGACCTTTCTGATGCAAGGAAGAAGGATTTCCATAATCTTCTTCCATTAATTTTACTACCAGATCTTTCACTTCCGGAAATACCTTTGTTGTTGCTGCATTATCAAAATATGCTTCCATCTCTATCTATCCTCTTCCAGTTCAAACATTATGATCGACATAACCGCCATTCCTGCCGTCTCTGTACGCAAAATTCTGTGTCCAAGTGTGACCATCTTCGCGCCCATAGCTACCGCTGTCTTGACTTCTTCTCTGGCAAATCCACCTTCCGGACCTATAAATATACCAAGACTTTTCTTTCCTTTGATCGATGCAAAGACCTCTTTCGAATATGCGACTCCTTCTGCTTCCTCATATGGGATCATATTCATATCAAGCTCCTTTGCCATAGCAAGAGCCTCTTTCCATGTTACGGGAGCCGTCACCTCCGGGATTATGCCTCTGCCCGACTGCTTCGCCGCCGCAAGTGCGATTGCCTGATAACGTTCCGTCTTCTTTCCTGCTTTCTTCGCATCCAGCTTGACAACCGTCCGTTTCGTCATAACCGGTACGATCCTGATCACACCAAGTTCTACCGTCTTCTGGATGATCCATTCCATTTTATCTGCCTTTGGAAATCCCTGAAACAACGTAATCCCTGTTTCAAGTTCTGCAAAATTATCACATACATCCAGAATATCTGCAACCACTTTTTCATGATCCATAACTGAAATCTGGCAGCGGTAATCTCTACCCCTGCCATCACTTATTATGATCTCATCATTTACTTTTAAACGAAGAACATTCTTAATATGATTGACATCCTCACCGGTAATATCAATGCTCTTATCAAATTCCCGTCCATCAAAATCTACAAAAAAACGATTCATCTTCCCAATCCTGTCTCTTTATGACTAATTATCCTTCTCAGCTACAAAACTGATCCAGTCTTTCATAGAGACAGTATCCACTATTCTGAAGTGATTGTCAAGAAGTGCCTGTCTGACCTCATCTTCTTTTGTATTGATAATTCCGGAACAGATAAACTTCGCATCATCCTTCATAAACTGCTGTACAACACCGGAAAGTGGGATGATTACATCTGCAAGAATATTCGCAACTACGATATCATATTTCGGCTCAATCGACTGGACAAGCTCTTTATCTGCAAGCACATTGCCACAGAGGAACTGAACCTGATCTTCAGTAATATGGTTGATCTCCCTGTTCTCGATGCTGACATGAACCGCAGTTTCATCTATATCAATTCCAAGAACCTCTTTTGCGCCAAGATTACTGCATACAAAGGAAAGAATCCCGCTTCCGCTTCCACAGTCAAGAACCAGATCTCCTTCTTTCATATATTTCTTCAACTGTCCGATACATAATCTGGTTGTCTCATGGGAACCGGTTCCAAATGCTGCACCCGGATCAATATCGATCACAATATCATCATCTGTTACGTCAGAAGGTGCATCCTCCCAGGTTGGTTTGATAACGATATTATCATACAGACGAAACGGTTTAAAATATGCTTTCCAGTTATTCATCCAGTCCACATCTTCCGTCTCGGATTCTATGATATTACAGGCTCCAACCGGAATAAATTCTGACAACCGTTCCAGTTCGTTTTTGATCTTTGTTTTTATCTCTTCCTTGTCAAAGGAATCATTCAGATAGCAGGAAACCTTTGCTGTTCCGTCATCCGTCGGCATCTCATCCGGCAGAAGATCTACAAACATCGCTGCCATTTCTTCATCTGTCAGAGGCACATTGTCATCGACTTCTATACCCAAAACGCCTTCCTCATCGAGGAAGGCGCTGAGTAAATCGACAGCCTCACACGTTGTTTCAATCGTGATTTGTGTCCATTTCATAATCTATTTACCTATTTCTTCTTTCTTTTTTTGTGATCTCCAAACGAGAATGATGTTCCTACCGAATCTGTTGCAGGTCTGGTCTCAACCAATGTTGCCTGCTCGTATTCATTCAAAATACGCTTCTGTTCTGCAGTCAGCTTCTCAGGAACCTGTACAACCAGTGTTACATAATGATCACCACGCTGAGTAGGATTCTTCAGGTTTGGCACACCTTTTCCCTTCAGCTTAACCTTGGTATCGGTCTGTGTTCCTGGTGGGATCGTGTAATCAATCTCTCCCTCGATCGTATGGATCTTAATATTTCCACCCAGTGCTGCCTGTGTGAATGAGATCGGTTCGGAGGAGTAAAGATTGTATTCCTGTCTCTGGAACTTCGGATGACGATCAACAAGGATCGTAACATGAAGATCTCCTCTTTCACCACCATTAAATCCAGGTTCACCTTTTCCTTTGATACGGATATTGGTTCCGTTATCTACTCCAGGCGGAACAGCGATCTGAATCTTCTTTCTGCTCTTTACATAACCGGTTCCCGCACAGTTGCTACATTTATATCTAATGATCTTACCGGATCCGCCACAGTCCGGACAAGTCGATACATTTCTTACTACGCCAAACAAGGACTGCTGTGTTGTAACGATCTGACCTTTTCCGCCGCATTTGCCACAAACCTCCGGCTGATGTCCCGGCTGTGAACCGGTTCCCTTACATACTTCACATTCATCCTTTAATGGAAGATCCAGTTCTTTCTGTGTACCAAATATTGCTTCCTCAAAAGCAACTCTGATCGTTGTCTTGATGTTAGCACCCTTTACAGGTCCGTTTGAATTTCTCTGTCTGCTTCCACCACCGAACATATCTCCGAAAATATCTCCGAAAATATCTCCCATATCAGCAAAATCAAAGCCGCCGAAGCCACCAAAGCCACTGCCGCCGGCATTTGGATCAAATGCCGCATGACCATACTGATCATATTTTGCTCGCTTCTCCGGGTCACTAAGTACTGCATAAGCTTCCGCTGCTTCTTTAAATTTTCTTTCAGCTTCCGCATCGCCCGGGTTCATATCAGGATGATATTTCTTGGCTACGACACGATATGCTTTTTTTATCTCTGCCTCTGAGGCATTCTTGGTTACACCAAGGACCTCATAGTAATCAGTTTTTGTTTCTGCCATAACTTTTAACCTTTCATCTGCGATATACTTTCATATCCACAGTAAAACAGGAAACAATTTTCCTGTTTTACTGTCAGATATTTACTATAGACTACATTTCATATTATTTCAAGGCTTAAACCTCTGTGAAATCTCCATCTACTACATCACCCTCTGAAAAGTCCGGTGTACCTGTACCTGTTCCTGCATTTGCTCCGGGACCATTCTGCTCATAAAGCTTAGCGAACAGATTCTGAGCACTTTCCATAAGCTTATCCTTAGCCGCCTTGATCTTATCCACATCAAGATCTGTCATATTCTCTGCATCCGTGCTTTCAATTGTTGACTTTAATGAGTCTAAGTCAGCCTGTACGGCAGACTTATCTGCATCTGAAAGCTTATCTCCGACTTCATTCAGTGCTTTTTCTGTCTGGAATGCAAGTGCATCTGCTTCATTTCTTGCTTCAATGCCTTCCTTACGTTTCTTATCCTGTGCTTCGTATTCTGCAGCTTCTTTTACTGCTCTCTCGATATCATCATCTGAAAGTGATGTACCGGAAGTAATTGTAATGTGCTGTTCTCTTCCTGTTCCGAGATCCTTAGCAGATACATTTACGATACCATTCGCATCGATATCGAATGATACTTCGATCTGAGGAACGCCTCTTCTTGCAGGAGCGATACCATCCAGTCTGAAACGTCCAAGACTCTTATTATCTTTTGCAAACTGTCTTTCACCCTGTACTACGTTGATATCAACGGCATCCTGATTATCCTGTGCTGTTGAGAAAATCTGGCTCTTCTTTGTAGGAATTGTAGTGTTTCTCTCGATCAGATGTGTTGCGATACCACCCATTGTTTCGATAGAAAGTGTAAGTGGTGTAACATCAAGAAGAAGAATCTCACCGGCACCGGCATCACCTGCAAGCTTACCGCCCTGGATAGATGCACCGATTGCAACACACTCATCAGGGTTGATACCCTTGAACGGCTCTTTACCTGTTAATCTCTTAACTTCTTCCTGTACGGCGATGATACGTGTAGAACCACCAACTAATAATACCTTATCAAGATCTGCTGCAGTAAGTCCTGCATCTTCCAGTGCTGTCTGAACAGGTACCTTTGTTCTGTCAACCAGATCTGCTGTTAACTCATCAAATTTTGCTCTTGTCAGGTTCATATCAAAATGCTTTGGTCCATCCTGATTTGCTGTAATGAAAGGAAGGTTGATGTTTGTTGTCATAGCGGATGAAAGCTCTTTCTTTGCCTTCTCTGCTGCTTCCTTTAATCTCTGCATAGCCATCTTATCGCTTGAAAGATCAATACCTTCTGCCTTCTTGAACTCATCTAACATATACTGTGTAACAGCATTATCAAAGTCATCACCACCAAGCTTATTATCACCGGCTGTTGCTAATACTTCAATGACACCTTCACCAATCTCTATGATAGATACATCAAATGTACCACCACCTAAGTCATATACCATGATCTTCTGCTCCTGCTCATTATCAAGACCATAAGAAAGAGCTGCTGCTGTAGGCTCGTTGATGATACGCTTTACATCAAGTCCTGCAATCTTACCGGCATCCTTTGTTGCCTGTCTCTGTGCATCTGAGAAGTAAGCAGGTACTGTGATAACGGCCTCTGTAACCTTCTCACCGAGATATCCTTCTGCATCGGATTTCAGTTTCTGAAGAATCATAGCTGAAATCTCTTCCGGTGAATACTTCTTACCATCGATCTCTACTCTGTAATCTGTACCCATATGACGCTTGATGGATGAAATTGTCTTATCTGCATTTGTAACTGCCTGACGTTTTGCAGGCTCACCTACTACTCTCTCTCCTGTCTTTAAGAAACCTACTACAGATGGTGTAGTTCTCATACCTTCTGTATTCGCAATAACAACAGGCTTACCACCTTCCATTACTGCTACACATGAATTTGTTGTACCTAAGTCAATACCAATTATCTTACCCATGATTATATTCCTCCTAAATAAAATTCTGTTTTCTTAATTTAATAAAATTTATATGCTATAGTCATTTGACTATTAGTTTGCAACCTTTACCATGCTGAATCGTAATACCTGATCCTTATACATGTAACCACGCTGCATCTCTTCGACGATCACGTTCTCTCCGTAATTCTCATCCTCTACATGCATTACTGCATTGTGGAACGCCGGATCAAACTGTTCACCCTCGCAGTTCATCGGGGTAACACCGATGGATTCCAGTGAAGTCATGAGTGATTTGTAGATTTTATCAACTCCTGCTTCAAACGGTCTGTCTTTATCCTCTTCCGGAATTGCTGCAATCGCTCTTTCAAAGTTGTCAACTACCGGAAGTAATTTTCCAAGAACATCCTTCGCTCCGAAATCATACATTTTGGATGACTCCTTTTCATTTCTCTGGCGGATATTCTCGCACTCTGCAAGAAGACGTTTATATTTGTCTTCTGCATCCTGACAGCGTTCTTTCAATTTATCATTTTCTTCTCTTAAAGCCTTACTGCCACGTCTGTTCTCTTTTGCAACCGGCTTCGGTTTTGCTGCTTCCGCCTGCTCTTCAGGGACATCCACGGTTTCTGTAACATTCACATCTGTAGTTGTTGTTTCTGCAGTATCTGCTGACTCTGCTGTAACTTCATCTACAATTGTTTCTGCTGCCTTTTCATCTGTCTTTACTTTCTTAGTATCTTTCTTGGTGTCTGCCATTATCGGACCCCCTATTCGTTATTATTAAATATATCATCCAATTCATCGGTCAGATTTTTTAACATCGTAACGACTTTCTTATAGTCCATACGTTTCGGACCGATGATACCTATAGTTCCTTTTGCGCCTTCCGGCATCTTATAAGTTGCCGTTACAAGGGAGCAATCTTTCAGATCCTCACTGGAATTTTCATCACCGATTCGGATCTCTATATCAGAGTTATCTTTATTGATAACTTCTTCTACATATTTTACAAAGTCTTCTTTGTCTTCTATGTCTTCAAAAGTTCCAAGCAGCTTCTCTGCTGTCGCAGAATCCATTAATTCCGGATACTTTAACATGTTGGTCATTCCGCTTGTGTAAACCTTCAGATCATCTGCTTCATGAATGGCTTCCATAATCCCCTGGAATATGGTTTCTAAAATATCTGCATACTCACCTGCCTGTGTCTTCATCGTCTGTATCAGTTCCAGATTAATATCTTCTAATGCAGCTCCCTGAAGGAATGTGTTTAATAAAATATTGAATTTTAAAATCTCGTCATTCTTCAGATCGTACGTGGTATCGATCAGCTTATTCTTTACGATATTTCCATCCACCATGATCACCGCAAGAAGCTTTGACTCAGCAACCTTGGAAAGCTGTATAAACTTCACGGTATTATTATACTGAGGTGTGGTAACCAGTGTGGCATAATTCGTATTTGCCGCTAATACCCGGGCAACCTGCTTCAGCATCTTCTCCATCTTATCAACTCGTTCAAGAAGATTTCCCTTCTCTGTCTCAGCCTCTATCTTCTCATTCATAAGGCTGTCAACGTAGAACCGATATCCTTTGTCCGTTGGAATTCTTCCTGCAGATGTATGTGGCTGACATATATAACCCATGTCCTCCAGATCAGACATCTCATTCCTGATCGTCGCTGAACTCAGATTCAAATCTGTATACTTTGAAATCGTCCGCGATCCTACAGGTTCTCCGGTCTCTAAATAATTGGAAACGATAGCTTTCAGAATTTTGACTTTTCTCTCGTCAAGTTCCATCTGCTCATCCCTTTCGTTTTGTTAGCACTCAAATACTCCGAGTGCTAACCACTAAAATTAATCTAACACCCACTCCCTTGTTTGTCAACATTTATTTTGAAAAAAATCAAGAAAATTTATAACTTTTGAACTTTGAAAAAATGAACGCCGAGACTTGTAGAAATCACAGCATATAAAAGACCGACCACTAGCATGATCAATACATCTGTTCTGTTAAATGCAAGATCACTTGTGGTACTCAAAAGTTCTATGATCCAAATCTGTTTTACTCCGGACGGAAGCTCAAACAGATCCACAAGAACACGATATCCCGGTGTAAATAAGAATACCAGCAGGACTATCGTTGTCATAGACAAGACGGAATGACGGATCAGGGATGTCAGCATAAATACAAACATCACACACGCTCCGGTCACTATAAACTGCAGCACGATCGCAAGCACTGTTTTTCCAGTCCGGGAAGCTACTGACATTTCATGGGAGCTTCTGAAAAATAAAGCAGCTATCACCCCGGAAATCAAAATATATTCCAATAAAATGCCCCAGGCATAAGTAACTGCTGCCAGCATTCTTGCAATATAACAGGCTGTTCTGCTCTTGCTTCTCTGTAATTCACAGCGCAATGTATTCTGTTCATAATCTTCAGATATATGAAGGATAACCGGAAGCATCATAAGAAGGATCAGAAGTTCGGATGCAGAAAAGGAAGAGGCAATATAAGCAATTCCGCTCATCTGGCCTTTGATCGCTGCGACCGTCTGTTCTGAGAAGCCTGCCGCCGCCAGAAAGTCACTGCTTATCCCATTACTTATATAATAAAGAAATGCTGCTGTAAGGCATGCAAATGGCACTACCAGGATCATGATCATCCTGCCATAAAAGCTTTTGCTATACCGAAATACTTCTGCTCCGTAAATATTCATACTGTTGCCTGCTCCTGTTAATTAAGAAATAACCAAAGTTGCCTTCTGTTTCTCTGATGGTTTCTTCTGTATTGATATCCGAATCGAATTTCTTTTGTTTTAAAGATACAATATCCGGTCACAGATCTGTTCCAGATCCCCTGGTATATGGCTGGTAAGGATAACAGCCATCCCCTGCTTTCTCCATTTTCTCAGACAGGAAAGAACGGAAGCTTTGGTAAATGGATCCAATCCGTTTAAAGGTTCATCCAGTAGTGCCAGCTTTGTTTCCCTATGAATTGCAAGACACAGCGCCAGCTTCTGTTTATTACCTAGTGACAGCTTAGATGCTTTGATCCGATCAAATTCATGGATTCCCAGAAGTTCTGCCAGCTTCTCATCCATAAGCCCTTTTTCTCCATTCATACGATCCATCAGTCTCAGATTATCCCGCACAGAAAGATCGGAAAAGAAAGAAGGTCTGTCGATCACACATGCCATATCCCGTTCTGATATTCCGGTAATCATCTGCCCCGAACACCTGTTGATTTCCCATGGAATAAATCCTGCCAGTAGCCGGAGCAACGTGCTTTTCCCGCTTCCATTTTGCCCTGCCAACCCGACGATTTCTCCTTTATCGATCGTAAATGTCAGATTCTTCTCCCATACCGGAGTTTTCGTTCCAGGATAGGTATAATTCAGTTCCTTCCCTTCTATGACAGTCTCTCTCTGCCCATCTGTCTCTTTTTTCATATCCGAACCTGTCCTTCGTCTCTCATTTGTTTTCATCATGCAGAAAATCTACAAGGATCCTGTTGCTTACATCGATTCCCTTTCTCGTTAGAAAGACCATTCCTTTCTCATCCTTCATATGTCCGCTCGCCACATAACTTCTTATAACATCCCCATAGACATCATATAAGGAATGTCCAAACCGGTCATAGAAATCTGCCGCACTGATCCCTCTTGTCATCCGCAGTCCAAAGATCACATATTCCTCCATCAGGGTATCAACATCAACCGTTTCATCAATATGACGGATCGTATCCAGTGCCTGACTCTGATAAATCTCATCGGCCGACCGTTTATCAAATACATCCTCCATCGTCCGGATATACTGCTTCATATCCAATGTATTTGAGTATCTTCTTCCATTAAAAAAAGAAGCCGCACCGATACCAAGTCCGATGTATTCATCCATCGTCCAGTATACAATATTATGCCGGCATTCATATCCGGGCTTTGCATAATTGGAAATCTCATACCGCTTATACCCTGACATCTCAAGCACCTTTCTGGTTGCCTCATACATTTCGCGGTCAGCCTCCTCATCCGGGAGCTTTGCAAGAAGCTCCGTATCCTCTGCGAGCGGCGTACCATCTTCCACGATCAGACTGTAGGAGGAGATATGCTCTGGTCTGCACTTCAATACCCGTTCCAGTGTATCCAGATAGGAATGAAGTGTCTGTCCAGGAATGGCAGAGATCAGATCAATGTTGATATTCCGAAAGCCCGCCTCCCGTGCCATCTGATAGGAAGCCAGGAACTGCTCATATGTATGGATCCTGCCAAGCATGGCAAGCTCATCATTGTGTGCAGACTGCAGTCCGATACTCATACGGTTGATCCCTGCATCCAGATATTCTGCCGCCTTGATCGCGGTCAGGGTTCCCGGATTCACCTCTATCGTGATCTCTGCTGCTTCATCTACCTTAAAGATGCTTCGAAGCGTTGCCAGAATATTCATGATCTCGCCCGGCAAAAGTATAGACGGAGTGCCTCCGCCTATAAATATCGTTCTTACAATATAGTCCTTTGATATACTTTTATAGCTCAATAATTCTCTGCAAACACTCTGGACATATGCTTTTCTGACTGCCCCACTCCGGTTGATCTGCGGATCATCCGCACCAAAAGACAGGAAATCACAATATACACACTTCTTAACGCAAAACGGAATATGTATATAAATACTCAGATTTTTTCTCATGTGTTTTTCCTGCCTTCTCATTTTTCTGTAATTTGCTTTCTTCTTATATCAAAATCACATTTGATTTATTTCATTCTAAGTGTCCCGATATAACCTGCAATTATTTTATATTTATTCCTCATCAAGTTTTAATACGCTCATAAACGCCTGCTGCGGGATCTCTACATTTCCGATCTGACGCATACGTTTCTTTCCTTCCTTCTGTTTCTCCAGAAGCTTCTTCTTACGGGAGATATCTCCACCGTAACATTTTGCAAGGACATCCTTTCTGACTGCTCTTACTGTCTCTCTGGCAATGACCTTATTGCCGATTGCAGCCTGGATCGGAATCTCAAATAAATGTCTTGGAATCTCCTGCTTTAATTTCTCACACATCTTTCTTCCGCGTTCATAAGCAGTGTCCTGATGAAGAATGAAAGATAACGCATCGACCTCTTCTTTATTGATCAGAATATCCAGCTTCACCAGCTCACTTCGTACATAGCCCTTCATCTCATAATCAAAGGATGCATATCCTCTGGATCTTGATTTTAAAGCATCAAAGAAATCATAAATGATCTCATTTAACGGAAGGTCATATCGAAGCAGTGCTCTGGTTTCTTCCATATATTCCATTCCCTGATATACGCCACGTCGTTCCTGACAAAGCTGCATGATCGCACCCACATATTCTGTAGTGACCATGATCTCTGCGGATACAAATGGTTCTTCCATATATTCGATATTCGATGGATCCGGCAGATTGGACGGATTCGTCAGTTCGATCATCTTGCCATCCGTTGTATGCACACGGTAAACAACGCCCGGTGCAGTCGTAACCAGATCCAGATTAAACTCTCGCTCCAACCGCTCCTGTATGATCTCCAAATGGAGAAGTCCAAGGAAACCGCAACGGAAACCGAAACCAAGTGCGATCGATGTCTCCGGCTCAAAGCTTAAGGACGCATCATTTAACTGCAGCTTCTCTAATGCATCACGAAGATCCGGATATTTGGCTCCATCTGCCGGATAAAGTCCGCAATAGACCATAGGCTGTGCCTTCTTATATCCCGGAAGAGCCTCTGCACACGGATTGTCGTTATCTGTAACGGTATCACCGACCGTGGTATCTCTGACATTCTTTAAGCTGGCAGTAATATAACCTACCATTCCTGCGGATAACTCATCACATGGAACGAATCTGCCAGCCCCGAAGATTCCTACTTCCACTACCTCTGCAACTGCTCCGGTTGCCATCATCCGAATGGATGTTCCACGTTTTACCACACCGTCGAATAAACGGCAGAATATGATAACACCTTTATAAGAATCATAAATACTATCAAATATAAGCGCCTGAAGCGGCTTTTCCGGATCTCCTGCTGGTGCCGGTATCTTCGTAACGATCTGCTCTAAGACCTGATCGATATTGATTCCGTTCTTTGCCGATATCCTTGGAGCATCCTGTGCTTCAATTCCGATCACATCTTCAATTTCATTTACCACACGCTCCGGTTCTGCCGAAGGAAGATCGATCTTATTGATAACCGGCATAACATCCAGATCGTGATCGATTGCAAGATATACATTTGCAAGTGTCTGTGCCTCGATTCCCTGTGCAGCATCCACAACCAGGATCGCGCCCTCACAGGCAGCCAGACTTCTTGATACTTCATAATTAAAATCCACATGTCCCGGAGTATCGATCAGATTGAAGATATATTCCTCTCCATCCTGTGCTTTATAGATCGTACGGACGCACTGTGCCTTGATCGTGATTCCACGCTCCCGCTCCAGATCCATATTATCAAGCACCTGATTCTGCATCTCACGTTCAGTCAATAATCCTGTCTTTTCTATAATTCTGTCCGCAAGTGTCGATTTACCATGATCGATATGCGCTATAATGCAAAAATTTCGTATCTTTGACTGATCTATATGAGCCATCCTGTTTTCCTCCGGTATCTGAATTTCTTTTCTCTTTTTTATTTTAAGCATGCATTCCTGCAGGCAAATAATTTCGTGTTCATTATCATAACACAATCTCACTTTCCGCTCAATACTTTGTAGAGAATTGCAGCCAGCGGCTCCATGGCATTTTTTGCTTCTTCTACTGTGTTCGTCTGACTTCCGACTTCTACTAACAACGACCGTGGTTTCAGATCCAGATTATACCGGTAACCCTTAACAAATATCTTTCTTACAAAGGAATCATAATTGGCCTGCGCTGTCAGATACATCTGCAGACTGAATGCAAGATTCTCTGTTTTGTACGGATTGGCAAGATATGCGATATCACCATTCTTATTAAGACGGCTCACTCCGTTTAAGAACATGACCTGTGCTGTTTTTTTGCCATCTATTTCCGTGATCAGATATGTATCTTCGGATACCCCATCCCTGTGAAGATCGATCACGACCTCAATGGACGGATACTCCGCAAGGATCTTCTGGACCCCTTCTCTTGCATAATCATAAGCAGCACTTCGATCTAACTCTCCACCTGTCATATCATAGGCCGTTGTATCATGATAGACTGCTACCCCGTAATTTTCTTCAAGAAGCTCAGTCAGATAGTCTCCAAGTCCGATTACGGTATCCTCAACCCTTCCCGGCTCGGAATCTTTAAAGCTCTCCGTTCCGTGTGTATGGTAGATCAGTACCTTATAATTCTTTTCTTCTGTATCGATCGTCAGATCCATGGAAGCAAGATCCTGTCCATTTAATTCTTCTCTGGATACACTTGTTGTACTGTCTATAACATAAAAATTTGATCTCATATAATCATAATCCGTCAGTTTCTCCCGCATATATCCATATTTGTCTGACATGGCGGCAACTATGGCTTTCGCCCGGTGATCCAGTGCGATCACAGTCTGCGCCGGCAGATTGTCCGTTCCTTTTTCATCCGTCATCTGTCCCGCCGACACAGTCTGATCCTTCTGTCCGCTTCCCTGTACCAGTTCTCCTGCCAGACAATATTCCTGCAGCATATCCTCCAGATATTTCCCGGATGCCGACACGGTTTCCATATTTTCGGTCTGTGTTTCGTATCCATTTCCAAAAAACAGCCAGTTCACCATCCGGTTTACCAATTCCATCCGATATGTTGCGTCACAATTTGCGAACCAGATCAGTATCGACAATCCGGCCCATAAAAGGCAGTATTTTGTTTTTCTTATGATCCGTCTGTTCTTCATCCAGTAAATACTCTTATTTTAGTTATTTACCAGTATATGTTGGTTATGTGAAAATCATGCTGTTTATTGCTTCGGATATTGTGAAGCTTATTCGTTTTACCAGTTCATCGATATTTTTTGGTGTTACAAACATATCCGCAAGCTCCGGTTCAGCCAGATGATATGCCAGCTCATATCGCTGCTGTTCGGAAAAAGATTCCATCAGCTTTTTTCCATAAGACTGGTTAAATGTATCTGCAATAACATCCAGAGAACCATCTATAATGGACGGAACTGAAATAACGGTTGGAACACCAAGAGCGATCACCTTTGCTCCGATCGTCTGTGAATTGATCTCCGTACGATGATTCCCAACACCGGATCCCGGACTGATACCGGTATCCGCAAGCTGTATCGTTTTATTTAAACGTCTGCTGCTCCGGGCGGCAAGTGCATCGACTACAACGACTGCATCGACATCAATATTGTCACAGATTCCACGGATGATCTCCACCGTCTCGATCCCCGTCTGGGCCATGACACCCGGACAGATCGCAGAGATTTCATATTCCGGCTCTTCCTGCAGGTGTATATGCTCCATCTGCAAATGTCTGGTTATAAATAAATGATCGGTCACCAGTGGTCCCAGCGAATCCGGTGTTACCTCCCGGTTTCCCAGTCCCACAACCAGGATGGAACGGGCTTCTCCCAGCATTTTTTTCAGATCATGTGCCAGCTCTTTACAGAGCGGCTTATGGATATCCTCATCAAATTCCCGGATTTCCGGACATTCAATGGTGATATAAGTGCCAACCGGTTTTCCCAACGTATCGGCTCCTGTCTGGTCATTTACATGTATAATAGTCGTCTTTATTTTTTCCTGGCTGATCCTTGTTTCAATTTCGATCCCGTCTATCTTCCCGCGGTCCTTGATATCCTCCCGCAGCTCAATGGCAAGATCGGTTCGTATTGCCCGGTTCATGTATACGCCTCCTATCTGTTATCCCAATACATATAAAATACCCGGGTGAATTTCTTTTTATTCACCCGGGCAGTTTACATGATCTTTTTTAATATACGGCTGATCACCTCAGGATAACCACAGATCGTCATGACCGGCGGATTCCATCTGACATATGCTGTATTATAAAAACAGGTCGATACTCCTACTTCTATACCGCCTTCCATCTCGGCAGATCGTATGATACGCTTGAATTTACTCTCACTCTTTACCAGACTGAAGGCAGCTTCATGGATCGTAAAATCAACAACCGGATACCCTCCGTCATATCCTGTGACCTTCGCATCCTCAATAAAGGAAAACTCCTCTTTCCATACGGAAATTGCTTCTTCAATTGACTCAAACATCGCTGTTCTGTTTCCTCTCTGTTTATTTCTGTAACCATCATACTACAAAATCCACCTATAGTGTAACAAAAAAACTATAAAATATTTGGGATTTATCCGCATTTTTATATGTCTTAATTTTATTTCACATCAGAAGTTTTACTTTATTATTATGTAAATCTCTGCTATAATGAGTTGTATTTATGATTGAACTTAATTTAAGGAGGATTTTCCATGGATTTTAGCAAAAAGGGCGTGGAAAAGAAACAAAAAGCACTTGTTTCCAAACTACCCCGAAATAAACGAAAACTATCGGTTTCGCTGTTCAAAACACTACTGGTCATATTCCTTGCGATCATCGTACTTGGAATCGGTTCCGGTTTTGGTATGTTAAAAGGCATATTGGACGACACACCAGAGGTGAATGCCAAGGATCTGATCCCGAAAGGATATCAGACAACCCTGTATGATCAGGACGGCAAAGAGCTTATGGTTCTTGCGAGCTTTGATGCCAACCGTGAGTATGTTTACTACGATGATATACCGGAAACACTTGTAAATTCCTTCATTGCTATTGAAGATAAACGTTTCTGGGAGCATAACGGTATCGATGTCCAGGGTATCATGCGTGCCTTCGCCCACGGTCTCCAGTCCGGTGACTTTGATCAGGGTGCCAGTACACTGACCCAGCAGCTGATCAAAAACCAGATCTTCAATGTCGGCCTGGATGAAAAAACCATGTTTGACAAGATCGAACGTAAGGTGCAGGAGCAGTATCTGGCAGTTGAGATCGAAAAGGTGCTTCCGAAAAAGAGCATTGCCGAGTATTACCTGAATACAATCTATCTCGGTCAGGGACGTTACGGCGTAGAAACCGCTGCAAAATACTATTTCAATAAAGAACTGAAGGATCTGTCCATATCCGAATGTGCGGTACTGGCAGCCATCCCTCAGAACCCAAGTAAATTTGACCCTATCGTTTTCCCGGAGGAAAATGCCAAAAGACGACTGATGGTTCTTGAAAATATGCTGGATCAGAACATGATCTCCCAGTCCGATTACGATACTGCACTCGCTGATGATGTATATAGCGAGATTGAAAAGGTATCATCGATCAAGAAATCATCCCCTACCAAGGTCAACTCTTATTACATTGATGAGGTCATCAGCCAGCTTGAAGATGATTTCATGGCTATGGGCTATTCCAAGTCAGAGGCAGACAGCCTGATCTACTCCGGTGGTCTGGATGTCCGTACCTGTCAGGATACACAGATCCAGAATATCTGTGATGATGTTTTAAATGATGAAGATAACTATCCGGCTGACAGCTATCAGTTATCCTATGCACTGACACTGGTAGATGACAACGGTGAACAGTACAACTACAGTCAGAATATGATGGTAACCTGGTTCCAGGAAGAAATGGGGCAATCCTCTTTCGACCTAATCTTCTCCAGTGAAGAAGATGCCCGTGCTGCTGCTGACGAATACAAAGCGCACCTGATTGAGACAACCGGTTACAAGGAACAGCTTGAAAGCTATAAGGTCACAGTGGAACCACAGATTTCCTTCACCCTGATGGATCAGGAGACCGGTCAGGTAAAAGCCATCGTCGGCGGTCGTGGTGAAAAGACAGAGGATCGTTCCTTTAACCGTGCTACGGAAGCAACCAGACAACCCGGATCAACCTTTAAGGTTGTTGCCTCTTTTCTTCCTGCACTGGACGGCTGCGGCATGAGCCTTGCAACCGTATACAAAGATGAACCATACACCTATACAAATGGCGGCGAAGTCAGGAACTGGTACAGTGGCTACCGTGGTCCAAGCACGATCCGACAGGCTATTCAGAATTCCATGAATATTCTTGCTGTTAAGACGATCACAGATGTTACTCCGGAGCTTGCTTACGAATATCTGTTAAAGCTTGGATTCACAACCCTAGTAAAAGAACGTACAAATTCAAGCGGAGGGATTGAATCGGATATCAACCAGTCCCTTGCCCTTGGTGGTCTGACAGATGGTATCACAAACCTTGAGATCACCGCTGCTTATGCAACAATTGCAAATGAAGGCAATTATATCAAACCTATCTTCTACACCGAGGTATATGATCATGACGGCAAGCTTCTGATCGATAACAGAACACCGGAAGAATCCCCGGTCATCTCTCCTCAGAATGCATGGTTATTAACAAGTGCCATGCATGATGTAGTTACGATCGGTACCGGTACTGCTGCAAATCTTTCATGTGGTCTTTATACAGCAGGTAAAACAGGTACAACCTCCAGCAACTACGATGCATGGTTCTGTGGATATACTCCATATTACACCGCTTCGATCTGGATCGGTTTTGATGTAAATACTAATTTTGCTGCTGGAAGCTATCATAAGAACATGTGGCGTAAGATTATGGATGCAATCGTGGAAGCAAAGGGTCTGGATACCTCCAAGACCTTTGAAATGCCAAGCGGAATCATACGGGCAACCGTATGTAAGGATACCGGACTTCTTCCTGTTGAAGGCTGTTCAACAATAACAGACTATTTTGCAGAAGGAACCGTTCCTACCAAACGATGTGGTGGAAACAAGAAGGTTGTGATCTGTAATGATTCCCATAAGGTAGCAACCAATACCTGTAAGGAAACAACAACCTATTATTATACAGAAGATGATGACGGCAAGATTGAAATCATTGATGCAGACTTTGAATACGATCAGAACATCCTGAAAGAGAAATGTCCGCTTCATCCGGAGGAAGAAGAAACCGAAGACTCTTCTGATTCTGAAGATCCAAATAAGACTACAGAGGACAACAAGAAGGACAGCTTCAAGATTACTTCCGGTGTAGATGGATCCGGTGGTTCTATCTCCCCAAGTACAACCGTAAAATCCGGCAAGAACACAACCTTCTATATCACACCGGATAAGGGTTATGTGATCTCGGATGTATATGTAGACGGAAGCTCCGTCGGACCGGTTTCACAGTATAAGTTCTCAAAGGTAAAAGGCAATCATACGATCACTGTTAAGTTCAAAAAGGACAAGACAGAAGAACCGCCAACAGAGAAGCCTACAACAGAGGAACCAACAACGGAAACTCCTACAACAGAAGAACCGCCAACAGAGGAACCTACCGATGAACCGCCAACAGAGGAACCTACCGATGAACCATCTTCTGATGAACCTTCCTCAAAAGAGAACAAACATAAAAATACAGAAGAATAAAAACGATATATGTAAAAGGGAGCCATGAGAGATCATTCTCATGGCTCCTTTCCTATTCCCTGGGATCTATATAAAAAAATATACTTTATACTATTTTACCATCTTTGGCTTAAAGATCAGGGATGCCAGATAAGAAAAGATCAATGCTGCCGATGTTCCTACTGCCGCCATCTTGAAGCCTCCCCGGAACAGCCCGATAAATCCATCTTGATCAACTGCCTCTTTTATTCCCTTCCAGAGATTATAACCAAATCCGGAAAGAGGAACCGAGGCTCCGCAGCCGGCAAATTCAAGAAATGGTTCATATATCCCGATTGCTCCAAGAACAGCACCGGAACATACCAGGATCACCATGATCCGTCCCGGAAGCAGCTTCGTCTTATCCATCAGTATCTGAATAAGCACACAGACAGCACCTCCGATCACAAATGCCTTTATATAATCCATAAATAACTTTACCTCCGTTCTATTATAACTGCATGTGCCACGCCCGGTATATTCTGTCCTTCATTATAGCTTACTGTGGAAAGAAGTGCTCCGGTCGGTACAAACAATACCCTCTTCCAGGTTCCGTCCCGTAACTGCTTTAATACATAGCCAGCCAGCGTAATAGCCGAGCATCCGCAACCGGAGCCACCGGAATGTGTATCCTGTTCTTCATTATCAAAGATCTCGATACCACAATCCATATGCTGGTTGCTGATATCTATTCCATTGTCCTTTAAAAGATCAAACAGTATCTTCTGCCCGATCTTCCCCAGATCCCCGGTAATGATACGGTCATAATACGTTGGCTTCCGATCAAAGTCCTTCAGGTTCTGATAGATCACATCTGCCGCTGCCGGTGCCATACAGGCTCCCATATTAAAGGAGTCCTTTACCCCATAATCCACGATCCGTCCCGTTGTAATCCCGGTAATCTGAATTGCTCCTTCTTCCGGCTCTGCCTTACCAACAACAAACGCTCCACTTCCGGTTACCGTCCAGGTCGCAGATAACGGTCTCTGATTTCCATATTCCAGTGGAAACCGGAACTGCTTCTCTGCACTTCCAAAATGACTGGACGTTGCTGCCACTACACAGTCCGCATAACCGGCAGCAACTGTCATGGATGCCAACGACAATCCCTCTCCACAGGTGGAACAGGCTCCATACAACCCAAATACCGGTATATCAAGATCCTTAATACCAAATGTGGTTGCGATCAACTGTCCCAGCAGATCCCCCGCAAATATATACCGGATCTCCTCTTTCTTTTTATCCGCCTTTTTGATTGCAAGCTCGACCGCCTGCCGGATCATCTCACTTTCGCCCTCTTCCCAGGAATCCTTTCCAAATGTAGGATCCTCGGAACGGATATCAAAGTAATCCGCCAGAGGTCCTTCAGCTTCCTTTGGTCCACAGATAGAAGCCGCTCCCAGAATACATGGAGGATCTGAAAAACTGACACTTTGTTTTCCAACCATTTTATTCATTTTTTGCCTCCTTATTTCCATATGTTCTTCTGTTGATAGTCATTTGCTTCTTTTCTTTATTTTATTCATATTTAATATGTTCTGGACAAATCCGCTGATTCGGGGTAATCTATGAAAGAATAAAAACAATCTGGATAGGTATGAATTATGATATTTACAAAAGAATACTGGTTAAATTGTATCGATCGAACAAAACGATACGCAAAAACATTTATTAAATGGCTGATCTGTTCTGCCATTATCGGAATCTCCTGCGGGGCTGTCGGAACAGCCTTTCATTACAGCGTTGAATATGTCACACAGTTCCGTTCCGGGCACAGATGGATCATCTTCCTGCTCCCGGCAGCCGGTCTGTTGATCGTATTTCTGTACCGTGCAGGCGGCATCAAGCATGACAAGGGAACCAACCTTGTTATCGGATCGATTCGGAATCCGGAATACAATGTGCCTTTCCGTATGGCACCTCTGATCTTTATAACAACCGTTATCACGCATTTATTTGGCGGATCTGCCGGCCGGGAAGGTGCTGCCCTGCAGATTGGCGGAAGTCTGGGTGCATCGATTGGCAAATTGATCAAAATGGATGACAGCGATAAACATATTATGACCTTGTGTGGTATGAGTGCCGTATTCGCTGCCCTGTTTGGAACTCCTGTTACGGCCGCACTTTTCAGTGTAGAGGTTATCAGCATCGGAATTCTGTATTATAGTGCACTGGTACCATGTATCCTGTCAGCAACCATTTCCTATGCGATCACAGAAAAATTTCACATCACCCCTACCTATTTCATTCTGAATCAGGTTCCTGAAATGTCACTGGCAACCGGGATCCGGGTGATCATTCTCTCGGTCGCTGCTGCCGTACTCAGCATCCTTTTCTGTATGTCCATGCAGGTCATCGGAAAAACATTTAAGAAATATCTGAAAAACCAGTATCTTCGTATATTGGTTGGCGGTGTGCTACTGGTTCTCCTGACGCTTGCCGTCCGCTGCAATGACTACAATGGTGCCGGTATGAACATTATTGAACAGGCGATCCATGGAACAGCAAAACCGGAAGCCTTCATTCTGAAGCTCCTGTTTACCTGCATCACGATCGGCTGCGGATTCCGTGGCGGAGAGATCGTTCCATCGTTCTTCATCGGTGCAACCTTCGGATGTACCCTTGGAGGCTGGATTGGACTGGATCCAGGATTCGGAGCTGCTATGGGGCTTGTATGTCTCTTCTGCGGCGTTGTAAACTGTCCACTGGCATCTCTGGTCTTAAGCATCGAATTATTCGGTGCAAGCGGTATCCTGCTGTTCGCGATCGGTTGCAGTGTCAGCTATATGTTATCCGGTTATTACAGCTTATACAGTGAACAGAAAATCATATATTCCAAGCTTCGTCCTCACTATGTAAACCTGTATACCAATCAGGAGGTCAAAACAAACGAACACAGTGAAGCGGAATAATTATACTATCAATAACACAAAAGAAAGCTCATATGGCTGCCTGATCCTTACGAACCGGCTTCCATATGAGCTTTTCTTTGTTTCTTTATTTAATCATCTGTCTTTGTATCATTCTTTTTCTTATTGTCTGACTTTTTATCCGATTTCTTATCATCCTTCTTGGAATCGTCTTTCTTGTCGTCCTTCTTTTCTGTCGTATCCTCAGTTGTCTTTTCCTCGGTTGTTTTTTCCTCCGTCTTCTTCTCCTCAGTCGAATTCTCCTCTGAGGTATCTTCCTTCTCTTTGGTTCCACGAAGAACTACTTTATCCCGTTTATCATACACACTGACAGATTCCGGTTCAGATGAGATTACCTCTCCATTTCCGTCATATACCGTCCGGTAGGTCTGATATTTAGTTCCTGTGATACCTGTAACGGAAACTTCCTCTTCACCTTTCTCCAGTGTATCGTCGTCCTCATATTCCGTATCATAATCATAAGTTGCTACCAGTTCACTGGACAGTGACACTCTGAAGTCCTTTAGCTTCGTTCCATAAATCGCACATGACACAACACCACCACTATAGGAGGCGGTCACCTTGAGCGGATAATCCGTATTATTTATAAAACGGTAATCCGGTCCGCCCCAGGATACTGTTGCATCAAAGCCTGCATCTACATAAGTGGATGGATGCGGATGGCAATGACGTTCTGCAATTTCCAGATTCGCATACAGACAGGCATCATAAAGAGTGGATGATACCTGACAGATACCTCCGCCGACTTCATCTACTGATTCCCCATTGACATAAGATGGAGCTGCCTGAAACCCATTCTCAATGGTTCTCTGTCCTACCACATTATTGAATGAAAACTCTTCACCCGGCATCAGTATCGTGCCGTTACAATTCTCTGCCGCCTTTGCAACATTTCCTTTTCTTGCATCCGTTCCACCTACATTGGTACTGAAGGATCCCAGCGTATCACGGAAAAGATAGGCCTGTAATGTCTCCTTCGACAGCTCCGGTTCTGTATAAACCAGATCAAAGCTGACTTCTTCTCCATCGGCTGCCGCATCCAGCTTCTTCCTGGCAGCATCTTTATCAAAGCTGATTCCTACCACAGAATCTGTTACGCTGTAATCATTTTCCGGATCCAGTGTTGCATCCGCCGGTGCTACATAAATCTGATCATATACCAGATCCAGATCGACATCACTGTATGTAAGTGGACATTCAAGCTGCGCATCATATTCTCCCTTGCTGATGCAGGAAGCAATCTCATCTGCCAGCTTATCCGAATCTACCGTATAACCTCCGCGGCCCTTTGTAACAATAACCTTGTCATCCTTCACGGTGTAAGAGGAATCTTCTACCCCTTCCAGCTTCGTCAGCCCGGACTGTTCGATCGCAGTATACAACGGCTTCTTATCCTTCAGCGATGGCCGTGCAGTATATTCTGCCTCACCAAATAATGCCTTAATAAAATTAAAACCTCTTGTTAAAAATCCATGGCTTTCATCGTTTGCCTGTTGTACCGCATCGATCACATCCAGATCCAGAGCTTCTTCGATCGCAATGCAATATGTTTTACCTTCCAACGTTACATCAATCCCGGCGTTATTGTACTCCGTTGCAAACTGATCTTCTACAGCCGCTGCAGCTTCCTTCACCGTCATGTTACTGACATCAATTCCATTTATACTGGTATTTGGAAAAAACTTTTTCTTACCAATAATTCCGCAAAATATCAGATAACACACACACAATGCAACAATAACACATACTGTTGTAGTAACACTTCTTTTTGCTTTTTTCATGATGTATCTCCATTTACTACACATGCGAGTATACGCATCCTGCTAAAGGATACAGATACCTACTATTATTAACTTAACCATTTGTTAAAGTTATCATAGGTATTTTTATCTGTCAATACAGATTCCCCTTAAATCTAATATTTCACAAAACCATCATTTTACCTTAAAACATATGTAACATTTTTGAAAAAACAGGCCGGGAATCATACCCAGCCTGCCAGCTTACAGATCCAGTATATCAGTCCCAGCACCCATGATGTAAAGATACCGTACATGATGACCGGGCCTGCAATCGTAAAACATTTTACACCTTTACCGAAGACCTCACCTTCGGTCTGAAACTCTATGATCGGAGCACAGACACCATTAGCAAAGCCCGTGATCGGTACCAGAGTTCCGGCTCCACCATATTTTGCGATCTTCTTATAGACATTCAGACCTGTGAGTACCACACTGATGAGTACAAGAACGATCGATACATAAGACGAACTGTCATCCTTATCCAGTCCCGCATATTCAAACAAATTAAATAACACCTGTCCGATCGTGCAGATCAGTCCTCCGATGAGAAACGCCCACAGGCAGTTTCTTGCCGAATTGGATACCGGAGTAATCGTTTCAACATACTGATTGTATTCCTTTTCTTTTGGTTCAAACTGCATATACTTTCCTCCTGTCTTACCGGGTTCTATTCTTCAGTATTTTCCATTTGCATGAAAACTATGCATATAAATCGCATTCCTAGACCAGTCCGGTTGATATCAGACCAAGAACAGAACCCACGAGTTTCCCTGCTGCAACCATGTATATGATGTAAGGAATATAACGCCGGATTGAAAACCGTCTGGATATGATCGGAAATACATTCAGCACCTCTGCGAGCGCACCAACCAGACAGCCTGTAAAGATACCGCCAAGCAGGGTTACAAAAGCCAGCCCAGGAATTGCAAGCGGGATCCGGATATTAAATATATATACGATATTTCCTGCCACAGCACCATATGCCAGCAGACATTCCACCAGCATATAGTGCCGGTTGCCTTTCACCTTTTCCGCCAGCTTGGGGAATACTCCGATCAGGGATATAAATGCAAAATAACCACTGGATATAGCTGCCCCTCCGATAAATGCAACCAGTGCATAACAGATATGTCTAATCAGCATCCCGCACATCCTTCTTTCTTACAGAATCCGTGATCACTGTCTGATTGATCTCCTGTTCATACTGCCGCATCTGCACCTGAAGCGGGGTCGGATCATCGGTAAATTTCTTATTGGCTCCATGATTAAAGAATACAATGATTCCAATGAACAAGCCCAGTGAATAGGCAACACCGCCAATCATGGCTCCTGATTCACTGCCTCCGGTAAATACATTCTGAAGCAGATCAAGCTGTCCGACCAGATTCACATCCGAGTTATAGGATATAATTGAAAATCCAGCACCAAAGAATGCGATCAGGCATAGAAATATAAATTTGAACTTCTGCTTTATCCGGTCCGACGGATCGAATGCCTTATAATATACAACGACATCAGGCTGTCCAAGATTCTGGATACACAGCTCCCCATCGCAGTTTTTTCTGATCTCCTCTATGATATCCAATATGGATATGACCTGCTGTTCCTTTGAACTGGTAGAAAAATTCATCAGTTCAATTTTTTCGATTTTATTTTTCAGATCCAGATTGTCGGATACGACCTTCGATACATCCCGGATCAATACCTTTCGTTTTTCCGCCAGAACACTTTCTGCCAACTGCAAATATACCATTTCTGCCATATTACGAAACCTGCTTTCCCATATTCTTACAGGATTAGGGTATCCGCATCTGTTCTTTTTATACACTTTCTTTTAATTTCTCAAGGATCCGTTTTTCCTGCCGGCTCACCTGAACCTGGCTGATACCAAGCAGTTTTCCGGTCTCCGACTGCGTTTTGTCTTCAAAATACCGAAGCTGGATCAAACGCTGTTCCTCCGGCTCCAACCGTTCCAGCATCTGCATCAACGACAAATGATCAACAATCTCCTGGCTATATTCCTCCGTTTTTGAATATACACCCGGAGCATCCAGAGACTCCGGCTCCAACGAAGCCTCCATTGCCATTACGATCTCCCCTGCATCATAAGAAAGGGCAGCAGCGATCTCTTCAATCTCAGGCTCATAGCCCTTTTCCTTGATCACCCGCTGCCGGTATTGCTCTACCTTACTATTCATCTCCTTCAGACTACGGCTGACCTTGATTGCGCCGTAATCCCGCAAAAAGCGGCGGATTTCCCCCTGGATCAGCGGAACTGCATAGGTCGAAAACTTCACATCATAGTCAAAATCAAATTTATCAATACTTTTGATCAATCCGATGCAGCCGATCTGAAACAGATCCTCGATATCATATCCACGTCCTGTAAATCTTCTGGCTACGCTCCATACAAGTCCAAGGTTCTGTTCTACCAGTTTTTCTTTTGCACTGTCATCACCCTTCTTCGCCTGTAAAAGAAGATCCAGATTATTTTCCATTTATACTGCACACCCAGCCCCTATTTTTTTTGCCATCTTTACTGTCGTTCCTTTTCCCGGCTCCGACTCTACCGTAAGCTCATCCATAAAGGCTTCCATAAAGGAAAATCCCATTCCCGACCGTCCATCCTTTCCGGTTGTAAACATTGGCTCCATTGCCTTTTCCACATCCTCGATACCACAGCCATAATCGGTGATCTCTATATACAGCTTCCGCTCTTCTATGTATGCCCGTATCTCGATTGTTCCCTCTTTTTGCCCATAACCATGAATGATCGAATTCGTAACTGCTTCCGACACGGCTGTCTTAACATCAGCGACCTCCTCCAGCGTCGGATTCGTACGGGTCATAAAGGATGCTACGACAACCCTTGCAAAGCTCTCATTTCTTGGATCACTTCCAAACTCTATTTTCATTTCATTTCTGTTCATTCTTTTCTTCTCCTTTTCATTTTATGACATATGTACTTGCTTGTACGCAGTCTCAAAATCCTCTGTCTGCTCTGCGATCTTAAATATTCCGGACATTTTAAGAAGACGCTGCATTCTGTCATTTGCATGGATCACAAACACCTTTCCACCTCTGTCATATACATTCCGGAATCTTCTCGTGATCAGACCGATCCCGGAGCTGTCCATCACGCTTGTATGCCGGAAATCGAATATCACGTACCGGATCTTTCCATCCTGAAATACCTCTTCCGTTTCGTTCACCAGTATCGATGCCCGGTAATCATCAACTTCTTCCGGAAGCTCTATTAACACAGTATCCCCTATTTTCTCATAATTATTCATACGCCACCTCTTTTTTACAAAAAAAGACAAATAAGCAATATTGCTTATTTGTCTTTTGTATGATCTTGATTTCTTTTTATTCATTTGTCGGATCCATATCGGATTCCGTTGTTCCTTCCGAACTGCCTTCTGTCGTGCTGCCTCCATCATCTGTTTTTCCACTCGTTGTGTCTGCACCAGACAATGCTACTGCAACTGTATAATAAATAGAATTTGGACATTTCTGGATAAATGTATCAAAGGCTTCTTTGGCCTTATCCTCATCCTCCGTACCCAGATAGCATAGAGCTTTATAATACAGAGCAACATCATAATCCGGGCTGGTCTCCAGCACCTTGTCGATCTCTGTCATTGCCTTATCATATTGGGTATCATTATAATACTTCATGGCAAGCTGCATCGTAACCTTATCCGTATCTGATATATCTGCCTTGCTTTTTTCCTCATAATCTGCGACCTGCTTCGTAAGATCTTTATTCTTTGTTGTCAGGGAATCAACCTCATCCTGCAGAGAGGAAAGCTTGGTATTCTTATTGGCAATCTCTTCGCTGTAGGCAATCTTAACATTTCTGCTCTCATCATCTGCATTCTTATTATGCTGTGGCATAACAAGGAACCACATGACAGCCAGTCCCAATACCAGTCCTGCCAGAACATAGGCAAGCGAATATTTGTAGAAATTAATATCCTTATATCTGCCAACCGGAGTCGGTCTTCCATTCCGGTCAACATTATCGGATTCCACATATGCCCGTGGCTGGTCTTCCACAAACAGCAGATCCGCATCATAATCATCATCCGGATAATCACGAAAGCTCATGATCTCCTCATCCGTATGCCCCATCTCATTGAAATAGCGGACAGCCAGAGGATTGGTTCTGTCGATCTTGATGACACGTTTTAATGCTTTTCTTGCCTTATCATATTTGTTATCATCGATCAGTAGAAGTGCCATCAGCAGATAACCATTTACAAACTTCGGATTATCCGATAAGACTTTTCGAAGCTGGATAAATGCAAGATCCTTACTGCCCTGTCTGGCATAGTTTACTGCCTGATTGTATTTTCTTGCTGCATTGTTCGTTGTTTCAAGCTTGTGTGGATTGCCCTTCACCTCTTTGATATAACGTTTTGCAACATTTCGTCCGCTGAAATAATTCACACTGATGACCCAGTGGCTTAATGCCAGAACAACTTCACCGGTTTCATAATATACAAGCCCCAGCAGATTTCTGGCATCAATATTCAACTTGTCATATTTAAGGGCTGTCTTTAATGCATCTTCTGCACCACTCATATCACGGACTCTGGCTTTATCCAGACCAATATTATAATAATATTTGGATGTGTTCAGTGCCTTATTTACAAATTCACTCTTTAACCCACATTGGCTGCAATATCCGGTAACAAGGATCTTACCGCCACAATGCTTACAATTCAGTACGTCTGCCATATTATTTCTCCGTTTCCTTTGCTACACGAAGCATCTCCTGCATAATATCTGAGATATCCTTCAGATCATTATGATAAATGGCATCTTCTGCCTGGTCTACTTCCAGAGTCGGTCTGAATTTTTTTACTTCTTCATCAAAGTTTATCATACTATTCCTCCATATTCGCAGATTTCTCTTTTATCTTCTGAAGCCAGCGTTTGACTTCTCCCACCAGATAAAGAGAACCCACACAATAGACTGCTGAATCTGTGATCTGTTCTTTATAGCGGATGGCGGCATCCATTGCTTCTGCAATATCCTCATATGCCTCCACCGTATGTCCTGTGTAATTCCGGAACCTGTCTGCGATCAGAGAGACCGGCGCCTTCCGTTTATTATCTACACTTGTAACTATGATTTTCTCAAACGAAAGTGCTTCTGTCAGATCCCGTATCATCGTATCATAGTCCTTGTCCTTTACTGCTGCAAAGACCAGGATCTTCTTTTTCTTCGTATAAAGCGTCCGAAGTGTTCTGCAATAACATTCGACTGCTTCCGGATTATGTGCACCATCTACAAACAGATCCGGTGCGATCTCCTCCATCCTGCCTTCCCATGAAAAATCAAGTAATCCGCTTCTGACTGCCTGCTCTATCCTGACATCAGCACCTGCATTTTTCCCATATTCTATATCCCTGGTCTGCATCAGGATATCAAAAGAAGCAACTGCAAGGCAGGTATTTTCGACCTGATAAAGAGACGTTTTCGGTATCCTCAAATGGTCATAATTATAATACCGATTATGAAATGAAAAATCAATGGTTTTATCATCTATTTCATTTATTATATAGTTTGATTTTTCGACCGCTGTTACGGCAGAATCCAATTCTTTTGCATGAGTCTCTATGATTCCAGACGAAACCGCATCCCGCTTGAAATATACGACCGGAACTGACGGTTTGATGATCCCTGCTTTCTCTCCTGCGATCTTAGCGATCGTATCTCCAAGATATTCCATATGATCAAGTCCTACCGATGTGATGATGCAAAGCTCCGGTCTTACGACATTAGTTGCATCCAGCCTGCCACCCATTCCGGTCTCATAAATCACATAATCCGGCTGCTTCTTCTCATAATAAACAGCCGCCATCGCAAACATCACTTCAAAAAAAGACGGATGAACGGTGAACTTCTTCCGCACCTGTTCAAATGCCCATGTAAAATCTTCGTCTGAGATCATTTCATCATCGTACCGTATGCGCTCATTGATCGAGACAAGATGCGGTGATGTAAACAATCCTACATGAAAGCCTGCATGCATCAGTATCGTAGCAAGCGCCTTTGCCGTCGATCCCTTACCGTTTGTTCCTGCTATATGGATCACTCTGCTCTTATCCTGCGGATTCCCTAAACGTTCAAGAAGACTGGCAAGATTCTCTGTGCCAATCTTCTGTGCGAACAGTGGAATGCTTAGGATATAATCAACTGTTTCCCTGTAATTCATCTGACATTCCGCCTATCTGTTATCTATCTTTTCCGGATACAGGTCATGATTTGACATTCTGTTCCATGCAACTTCTTCCCATTTTGTTCCCGGTCTTCCGTAATTACAATATGGATCGATCGAGATACCGCCTCTCGGAGTGAATTTGCCCCAGACCTCAATATATTTCGGATCCATCAATTTGATCAGATCCTTCATGATAATGTTCATGCAGTCCTCGTGGAAATCTCCGTGATTCCGGAAACTGAACAGATATAATTTCAAAGACTTGCTCTCTACCATCTTCACATCCGGAACATAGGATATATATACGGTTGCAAAATCCGGCTGTCCCGTGATCGGACATAAGCTGGTAAATTCCGGACAATTGAACTTGACAAAATAATCATTGTCCTGATGTTTATTGATAAAGGTCTGTAACATCTCCGGTGCATAGTCCATGCTGTATTTTACATTCTTATTGCCGAGAAGTGTTACATCTTCCATTTCTTCTGCGGTTCTTCCCATCTTCTGTTACCTCCTTATGCATCTGCTTCTTCTGCTGCCTTTGACACACATTTGATCAGGATCTGAACAGCCTTATCGCACTGTTCCTTTGTTACGATCAGTGGCGGTGCCATACGGATCACATTTGGTCTTACCGCTGTGATCAACAGTCTGTTCTCAACAGCCAGATGCTTTACTTCGTTTGCGATTGGTTTGGTGAATTCAACGCCAACCAGAAGTCCGCGTCCGCGTACTTCCTTCACATACGGAAGGGAATAAAGCTGTTCTGCAAAATAAGCTCCTGTCTCTTTTGCATTCTCTGCAAGATGATTGTCTAAGATCTCATCGATCTCTGCAAGTGCGGCTGCACAGCATACAGGATTGGCTGCATAAGTAGAACCGTGTGCCCCCGGTGTAAATGCACTTGCAAGCTCTGCTGATGTACAAAGTGCGCCGATCGGCATACCGCCGCCGATCGCTTTTGCCATAGATACCATATCAGGTTTCACTCCATAGGTCATAAATGCCATCGTATCTCCGCATCTGCCCCATCCGGTCTGTACCTCATCGAATAACAACAGGATGCCGGTCTCGTCACAGTAAGCACGAAGTCCTTTTAAGAATTCCTCCGTTGCCGGATATACACCACCCTCGCCCTGAACAGGCTCTACCATGATTGCAACTGTGTCTTTGGTACATTTGTTCTTGAAATCCTCAAGATTATTGAACTCTGCATATGTGAAGCCCGGAAGCATCGGCTTGAAACCGATCTGACATGCATTGTCCGGCTGTCCGGTTGCTGATAACGCTCCATAGGTTCTGCCATGGAAGCTGTTAATGGCTGTAACGATATGATAATGCTCCGGTCCGTAATGATCGGTTCCGTATTTTCTTGCCATCTTGATCATTGCTTCATTTGTCTCTGTTCCTGAATTCTGGAACAGAACCTTCTCCATACCGATCGTCTCACAAATCTTCTTTGCAAGCAGGATCATAGGAAGTGTATATGCGTAATTGGATGCATGGATCACATTCTGGCACTGGTCTGCGATTGCTGCCGCAACCTTCTTATTACAGTTACCGGTACTGTTTACTGCGATGCCGCCGAAGAAGTCAAGATATTCATTTCCTTCCTCATCGTACACATACATGCCGTCTCCCTTTTCCTCGATAAAATTCCATCTTCTGGACTGCTCGGCTAGGTATTTGTCTACTATGTCAAGTAATTCGTCTTTTGTATATCCGCTTTCACTAACTTTCATCTTCCTGTCTCCTTTATATAAATACAAATTTTTAGTTCCTACTAATGTGCAAACTGTGAATTGTAAAGGGTGTAATAGAATCCTTTCTGTGCTAAAAGTGATTCATGATTACCCTGCTCTATGATATGTCCATCCTTCATAACCAGTATAATATCAGATTCTTTGATCGTTGACAAACGATGCGCTACGACAAAGCTCGTTCTTCCCTTCATCATCTTCGCAAATGCACGCTGGATCCGGATCTCGGTTCTTGTATCGATCGATGATGTTGCTTCATCAAGGATCAGCATCGGTGGCAGATCAAGCATAACTCTGGTAATACATAAGAGCTGTTTCTGTCCCTGTGACAGTCCGCCGCCATCCTCTGATATCATGGTATCATACCCCTCCGGCAAACGCTTGATAAAGCTGTGTGCGTGGGACTGTTTTGCTGCTTCTATAATCTCCTCATCCGTCGCATCCGGTCTTCCGTATGCGATATTCTCCTTGATCGTTCCGGTCTTTAACCAGGTCTCCTGAAGAACCATACCATAGTTATCACGAAGGCTCTCTCTCGTTACCTGACGGATATCATGGTCATCTACAGAAATGGCTCCGGCATCTACATCATAGAACCGCATTAAAAGATTGATAACGGTACTCTTACCACATCCGGTCGGTCCGACGATCGCTACACGCTTACCCGGTTCAACCTTCAGATTCAGATTCTTGATCAGTTCTACATCTTTATTATAAGAGAAATCCGCATGAGACAGATCCACCTGTCCATCTGCTTTCTCGATCACATAAGCATCCGCAGGCTCCGCGATCTCCGGTTCTTCATCGATCAGCTCAAATACTCTGGCTGCGGATGCAAGTGCATTCTGAAGCTCCGTTACGACGCCTGAGATCTCATTAAATGGCTTTGTATACTGGTTTGCATAGCTTAAAAAGCTGGTAAGCTGACCAACGGATATTCTTCCCTTGATCGCCATGACCGCACCGATGATGCCAACGCCGGTATATACTAAGCTGTTTACAAAACGGGTACACGGATTGGTAATGGATGAGAAGAAGGTCGCATCCAGTCCGGCCTTATTCAATCTCTTATTTACTTCGTTAAAGCTGCCATTTACATTTTCTTCCATGGAAAAGGCTGTTACAACCTTCTGGTTTTCTACCATCTCATTAACAAGTGATGTCATCTCACCCTTGATCTCTGCCTGCTTTCTGAACATATGGTAGGTTTTCTTTGCGATAAATGCCGCAACAAACAGAGAAACCGGAGTGATCACAACAACCGCAACCGTGATCACAGCGTTAATCGATAACATGAAACAAAGCGTTCCAACGATAGTCATAACCCCGGTAAATAACTGTGTAAAGCCCATCAGCAGACCATCTGAAAACTGGTCTACATCTGCGATCACACGGCTTACGATATCACCATGGGTGTGAGAATCCACATAGGATAACGGAAGCTGTTCTAACTTCTTATATGCAGATGTACGGACATCATTTACAACATGATAGGTAACTTTATTATTCAATATATTCATGATCCACTGGCAGACTGCCGTAACCGCAACTACAATCACAAAACGGATTGCCAGTGTCTTTAATGCTCCGAAATCAACGGCTCCTTTTCCGACGATCTTATCTACCATATGTCCGGTAATGATCGGTGCATATAAGGTCAGAACAACGGATATCGCTGCACAGATCAGAGAAAGGACAACTAAGAAACTGTATCGTTTGATATACTTTAATATTCTGCCAAGTGTTTTCTTATTGACAGACGTACTTTTTTCTTTTTTACTCATCGTCGCTTCCTCCTTCCTATGCCATTGCATTTCCGGCAGAAGTCTTTTTACCGGATACTTCATTTGCCGATAACTGTGACTGACATATCTCCTGATATACCTCACAGGACTGTAACAATTCTTCGTGGGTTCCGATACCTGCAACCTGTCCATCATCTAATACGATGATCTGATCGGCTCCCATGATCGTCGATGCACGCTGGGAAACGATAAATACGGTCATACCCTTTGTCTGCTCTTTGATCGCACGCCGAAGAGCTGCGTCTGTTGCAAAGTCAAGTGCCGATGCACTGTCATCCATGATCAGGATCTCAGGCTTTCTTACAACTGCTCTTGCGATCGTAAGACGCTGCTTCTGCCCACCGGATAAGTTCTTGCCACCCTGTGTAATCTTAAAGTTCATGCCATCTGTTTTCTGATCAACGAATTCTTTTGCCTGTGCGATCGTAAGTGCCTCATTGATCTCTTCTTCCGTTGCGTCATTTTTACCCCAGCGGATATTCTCGGCGATCGTGCCCTGGAACAGAACTGCCTTCTGCGGAACTACACCTACCTTCATTCGAAGGGAACGGAGATCATAGTCCTTTACATCCACACCATCGATCTTAACCGCACCACCGGTGGCATCATAGAATCTCGGGATCAGGCTGACCAGAGAACTCTTACCGGAACCTGTACCACCGATAATACCGATCGTTTCTCCTGCTTTTGCCGTAAAGGATATACCGGTCAGTGAATCTTCCGATGCTTTACCATACCGTAAGGCTACGTTGTCAAATACCACCTTAGGAACATCCTGGCCGGCTGCCTTCTGTGCTTCTGATAAAGCAGAATCTTCTTCAACCTCTGTGATCGATGGCTTCGTATCAAACACAACATTGATTCTCTTTGCACATGCGATCGACTTTGTGATGTTAATGATCAGATTGGCAAGCTTTACAAGCTCAACTAAGATCTGTGACATGTAGTTGATCAGTGCAACAACCTTACCCTGTGACAGGATACCGATATCGGTCTGTCCGGCTGCGATCCAGATGATCGCAACAGTTGCAAGATTGATGATCACATATGTGACAGGATTTAAGAATGCCGAGATTCTTCCGACATACAACTGAATATCCATCAGATCATCGGTTGACTTATCGAATTCATCAACCTCTTTCTGCTGTCTGTTAAATGCCCGGATCACACGGGCACCTTCCAGATTCTCTCGGGTCAGAAGCATGACCTTATCCAGTCTTGCCTGTACCTTCTTAAACAATGGAATGCTGACAAGCATAATTCCGAATACAACGATCGACAATGCCGGTATTGTAACCACAAAGGTCATGGCTGATTTGACATCGATCGTAAATGACATGATCATCGCACCGAATACGATAAACGGAGAACGTAAGAACAAACGGAGCACCAGATTGACACCTGTCTGGATCTGGTTGATATCACTGGTCATTCGAGTAAGCAGTGTCGATGTTCCGATCGTATCAATCTCATTATAAGAAAGACTTGTGATATGACGGAACAGATTACTTCGAAGTGCCGTTCCGAATCCGGTCGCTGCTTTTGCGGAAAAATACTGTGCTGTCAGTGAACAGCTCAGGCCGATGATACCAAGTGCGATCATAACGAGACACATCCGAAGAACATACCCCATGTCCTGATTCTTAATACCGGTATCAATAATATGTGCCATTACGATCGGGATCAGCAGTTCGAAACAGGCTTCCAGCATTTTAAATAATGGTGCCAGAACCGATTCTTTTTTATAGTCCCGTAAATATCTTAATATTCCCTTCATTCTACTCTCCTACTCTTGTTGTAAAATGTATATGCTCTCTGCATTTGTTTTTAACATACCATATGCCAGGCGTGCTGCCAAACGGCTTTCTGCCGTCCTGCTGCCTGCCTGGCATACATATATGGTAGAATCTCCACAACACCTTACATAAAATTGCATGTGGATTCTGTGGAAATTCTTTCATGCACAAATGGCATGAACGATATAATTATTCCTCATCCGGAAGATTTGCATTGTGATATACGGCCTGTACATCATCATCTTCATCTAAGAGATCCAGAATTCTTGTAAACTTCTTTACAACCTCAGGATCTGTCAGATCTACATAGTTCTGTGGGATCATGGTAAGCTCTGCTTCTGCCATCTTGATTCCCTCTTTTTCAAGAGCCTCTCTGACTGCTGAGAAATCATCCGGTGTTGTGATGATCTCAAAGCTGTCTTCCTCTTCACTGAAATCCTCAGCTCCGGCATCCAGTGCCATCATCATAAGATCATCTGCATCCATATCACATTCTTCTTTATCGATAATGATCTGTCCTTTATTATCAAACATATAAGATACACAACCGGTCGTTCCTACGTTTCCGCCGCCCTTTGTAAATGCATTTCTTACATTTGCAGCCGTTCTGTTCTTATTATCTGTAAGAGTATCAACGATGATCGCTGTACCGTTCGGACCATATCCTTCGTATGTATTAGCAACATAATTTACTGAGTTTGCATCACCTGCTGCTCTGTCGATACCACGCTTGATCGTATCGTTTGGCATATTGTTTGCCTTTGCCTTTGCGATTACATCACGAAGCTTACTGTTGTTATCAGGGTTTGCACCACCTTCTTTTACAGCGATCGCAATTTCCTTACCGATAATGGTAAAGATCTTACCCTTTGCAGCATCGTTCTTTTCTTTCTTATGTTTAATATTTGCAAATTTTGAATGTCCTGACATTTTTTTACTCCTTAACTCTGTAATTCTATCTTTTGAATATCCATTTTCGGATATCGGTTTCTTTTTTGAAGCTTTATAAGCCCAACTGGTTCATAATATCATACCTGATTTTCATTTTCAACCTTGGTTATCCGCACCTTATCGATCATCTTATCCTTGATCCCAATGGTCTCAAAATTATATCCCTTATATGTAATATCTATTTTTTCGTTCTCATAAGGGAGCCTTCCCAGTTCATACAGCATAAACCCGTTCAGTGTCTGAAAATCCTCATCCGGAAACTCAATTCCCAGATGTTCCGACAATTCATCCAGTTCTGCTCTGCCGCCCACGATATATCCATGACCCGCAAGTGCAATATCATCGTCATCATCGTCGTATTCATCAAAAATATTGCCGACAATTTCTTCCAGAATATCTTCCATCGCTATGATGCCTTCTGTCTGACCATACTCATCCACCACAATAACCATATGGATTTTCTCTTTCTGCATCCGTTTGAATAATTCCGATATATTCTTTGTCGGATGCACAAATAGCGGCTCAACCATGATCTGTTCGATCGTCTGGTTCTTATCCTTTAAATACGCTTTTACGAAATCCTTAAAATAAAGGATTCCGACTATATTGTCCAGATCATCATCAAACACCGGATATCTGGAATAATTATTCTCCAGCATGATCTTGATCGTTTCATCCATTGTAGTATGTTTGTCGATTCCAACTACATCGGAACGCGGCGTCATAACATCCCGGACTTCTTTCTCACTGAATTCAAAAATATTTGTGATCATCTCTACTTCGTCATCATGAATGAGCCCCTGTTCATTACCCTCATTGACCATGGAAATAATCTCTTCCTCAACTTTTTCTTCATCAGCTTTTCTGTTATTAAATAATTTCATATACCAGACAGTCTCTGTCTACAAATCACCTCTCCTGTTCGTTTCATTCTGCATTCACTCTTAATTCCACACGAATGCAAATATAATGGAAATATATCATTAATTCCAACATTCGTCAATTTTTTCATATGAGAATCTGTATAATCCGTATTCATATGGGAATCTGTATAACTGTATGATTATACAATGTCTATAATTACCATGCCACAAAGATCAATACAGATCCAGACTGATCTTTAACGCAATATCTACCTTTTTCAGAATGTCATCTCCCATATGGCATACTTTTTCTTTTAATCTCTGTTTATCGATCGTACGCACCTGTTCCAATAGAACAACCGAATCCTTTGCCAGATCATACCGGCTGGAATCAATCTCAACATGTGTAGGCAGCTTCGCCTTGTTCATCTTGCTAGTGATCGCTGCACAGATCACAGTAGAACTGTGTTTATTTCCCGCTTCATTTTGTATGATAAGTACCGGTCTGACTCCTCCCTGTTCCGAACCAACGACAGGCCGTAAATCAGCATAAAATATATCGCCTCTTCTGATTACCAATTCTTTTCACTCCATTTATTTATTAATATCTTCTGTTGTGAAAAGTATTTCCAATTCTATTCTATGATATTCAGTTCCGACGTAGATAATTCACTTCCCCGACTTCTTTTCCATCCCTAATATAGACTCTTGGTACACGTCTTCCGATATTACAGATCAGTTCATAGTTGAAGCTGTTTGCCGGTTCCGCAACTTCTTCCACCGTGATCTCTTTATCTCCACATTTTCCGATCAGAACAACTGTATCACCGACTGACGTCTCCGGTATATCACTTACATCGATCATAAACTGATCCATACAGACACGTCCGGTGATCGGTGCATACTTACCATGAATGATCACACGCCCGATATTGGACTGTGCTCTTGGATATCCGTCAGCATAACCGGCAGACACGGTTGCTATTCTCATATCATGCGGTGCGACAAATGTCCATCCATAGCCGATACCTGTTCCTGCTTTCACATTCTTCACATGAACTACCTTGGCAAGTAGTTCCATTGCCGGCTTAAGTACCGCGATCGAATGATCGACCTCATCCGATGGATATAGTCCGTATGTTACGATACCGGATCTTACCATATCAAAGCCTTCATTATCCATCTCCATGATTCCTGCGCTGTTTGATATATGCTTTACAGGAATCAATATACCCCGTTCTTCTAATCTGCCGATTACAGACCGGAATAACGCAAGCTGTCCATTTGCAGCTGTTTTATCGTATTCGTCCGCCTTTGAATAATGTGTAAATATTCCCTCGATCTCAATTCCCGGCATATGCGCGATCTCCACGATATCATTGATACCTGCATCATCACACTGAAAGCCGATCCGGCTCATACCGGTATCCATCTTGATATGGATCTTTGCTTTTGATCCTTTCTTTACCGCATCATCTGAGAGAAGGGCACATTCAGCTTTATCATACATCGCAGGTCTTACATCGTATGTGATCAGTTCATCATACTCTGATGGGTCTGTATATCCAAGTATCAACAACGGCTTCTCACATCCTGCATGACGAAGCTCTACCGCCTCATCAATACAGGCAACCGCATAAAAGTCTGTCAGATCAGAAAGGGCTCTTGAAACCTCTACTGCTCCGTGGCCATAGGCATCTGCCTTGATCACGGCAAGCATCTTCATACTCTCCGGCACACATGCCTTCATCATTTTTATATTTTCTCTGATATTATCCAGATTGATATCTGCTTCTATTCTTCTATATTTATTCATTTGTCTGCGCCTCTGCCTATTATATTTTATACATAAGAACTCATGATCGGACCGATCTCATCGATCAGACTGCCGGCGGTTATAGCCGCCTTTCCATACCGTTTCTTTGCACGATCCCCTGCAAGCCCGTGTATATACACCCCAAGTCTTGCTGCCTCTGTCGGAGATATTCCACCGGCAGATAGCCCTGCAATCATTCCGGCAAGAACATCCCCTGAACCTGCTGTTGCCATACCATCATTTCCCGAAGTGTTCATGTAAGTATGCACGCCTCCGTCACTGACACAGGTTCTTGCATCTTTTAATACACACACGAGTGTTTCTGCTTCCGCAAATGTCCTGCACTCACGAACCGGTGCTTCTTTTAATTCAGCCACTGTCTTTCCTGTCAGTCTGGACATTTCTTTTACATGAGGGGTGATAACAAGTGCTATATTCCCTGTCTGTCTGCTGATTTCCCCTGCTGCAAGCAGCTCCTTATGTGCTGACAAAAGATTAAGTCCATCTGCATCAACAACGATCGTTCCTTTGAAATTCTCCAGCACTGTCTTAAGCATACATTCCGCTTCTTTTCCGGTTCCGATACCCGGTCCGATCAGAATGACATCTGCCCATGCACATGCATTCTCCGCACAGATAACTGCTGTTTTCTCATCCTGATATGTCATCATCAATGCTTCCGGCAGATATCCCCCGACAATCACTCTGTTATCCTTATGTGTATATACCTTTACCATACCACTTCCAACCCGGTAGGCTGCTGATGCCGCAAGACAGGCTGCTCCCGATATCTCCTGACTGCCGGCTATGACTGCAACTTTTCCAAAGGTTCCTTTATTTCCATCCGGTCTTCGTTTATTCAGCCGGTTCAGATCCCCTTCATCATATGTAAATATCTCCGGCATCACCATATCAACTGCCTTATCCGGAAATCCGATATCTTTTACAAGGATCTCTCCACAATATCCATGTCCCGGATAAACGGTCATACCGACCTTCATTAACCCCATTGTTACTGTAAGATCCGCCTTTACTGCAACATTCATTACCCGTCCGGTCGTAGCCGATATACCGGATGGGATATCTACTGCTACCACATATGCCGGCATATCATTGATATGATCAATGACCTCTTTATGGATTCCTTCTATGTCACGCTTTAATCCAACTCCAAAGATTGCATCTACGATTACATCATATTCTCCATTCGGAAAATCCTCTGTAATCTTGATCCCAAGCTGTCCAAGTATACTCTCCTGAACCTTATAACTCTCTGTTGCTCTGCTAACCTGTCCGATACAGTACACATCTACCAGATATCCTTTTTCTGCCAGCATCCTTGCTACAGCCAGACCGTCCCCTCCATTATTGCCGCGTTCTGTTACAACAAGGATCCTGGTATATGCTGTCCGTCCGGTATCATGTTCTCCTGTTTTTATCCGTGAAAATCTTTTTTCTATTTCTTCTGTTACAGCAAGTGCTGCACGTTCCATCAACACCAGACCGGGAATTCCAATCTGTTCAATGGAGATCTGATCGATCTTCTGCATTTCCTCTCCGGTTGCCAGGAATCTCATATCTGTCTCCTTCCATGTTATGATTTTTATATCCATTAACTGATGCAGATATTATTTCTACATAACAGCTTATTGCACAAATGCCATGGCAATATCGCCATGGCATCCGTACATATACATATCTGTCCGCATCTCTGCTATTTATCTTTTCTTTAAAAATTCCGGTATTCTGATACTGTCATTTGACTGTACAGTTGGTCTTGCCGGTTTTGGAGACGGAGCTACATGCGGCTCAACCGGAGCAGCTGTTCTTGTTGTATTTGGAACTACCGGCTTTGCTGTCTGTGATGCTGCTCCTGCATCTGACAGGAAAGTAGGACGGATGGAAGATGATCCACCAAGTGCCTGTCCACCATAAGTAGGTGTTGTCTTTCTTGCTTCTCCAAATGATGTTGTATTAACTGTATCAAGCTTTGGAGCTGCAGTTCCTGCGAATCTGCTGACAGGTGTAGTTGTCTCTGCTTTCTCAAGTCCTGTAGCAATGATCGTAATGCTGATCTCCTCACCCATGTTATCATTGTCAACTGTACCGAAGATGATATTTACACCATCACCGGCCTGTTCAGTCAGGTAAGTAACTGCATCGTATGCTTCCACGATACCAATATTTCCTGAGAAGTTTACAATAATATCGGTTGCACCGGATACTGTTGTCTCCAGTAATGGTGAATCCATAGCTTCCTTGATCGCATCAACAGCCTTGTTCTCACCGCTTGCAGAACCGATACCGATATGTGCAATACCCTTGTCTCTCATAACAGTCTGGATGTCTGCAAAGTCGAGGTTGATAAGACCCGGTTTATTGATCAGGTCTGTTACACCCTGAACACCCTGCTGAAGAACCTGGTCTGCTTTCTTTAAAGCATCCGGAATACTGGTTCTCTTATCACAGATCTGTAATAACTTATCATTTGGAATAACGATCAGTGTATCAACATTCTCTTTTAATCTTGCAATTCCTTCCATCGCATTCTTCATACGAGGCTTTCCTTCAAAACCAAATGGCTTTGTTACAACGCCAACTGTCAGGATACCAAGATTTCTTGCCATCTCCGCAACAACAGGTGCTGCACCGGTTCCGGTACCACCACCCATACCACATGTTACGAATACCATGTTGGCATCTTTGATAATATCTGCTATCTCTTCTCTATTCTCTTCAACTGCACTGGCACCGATCTCAGGCTTTGCACCTGCACCAAGTCCCTTTGTCAGCTTCTCACCAATCTGAATCTTTGTTGTAGCTCTGCTTAATGAAAGTGCCTGTTTATCCGTGTTGATCGCTATCAGCTCCACACCTTCTACATTTTCATCAATCATTCTGTTTACTGCATTGTTACCAGCGCCACCTACTCCTATTACCAGTATTCTAGCTGGTGTTCTCTCATCGTTAGACTTTATTTCGAGCAAGGTTGTTTCCTCCTTCTATATATTTCTTTATAATTCCTGTACAGCTCCCTCCCCCGGTTGTCTTCATTCTGTAAGCAAATCACAGGCTGCAGATCTGGCACCTGCAACCCAAAGTACAGGGAGTGTACATCTATATAATCGCATTAATATCTTAATAATACGATTTTTTCATAAATAACGCAACAACTTTTTGTTTTAAATTTTACTTATTTTCCTTAAATATTGCGTTTCCACTGCTTGCCGAATAATCCGACAGATCCAGGGTTCCACTTTTCCCTTCCAGTTTAGAAAGAATGCTTTCCAGATTCATAAGCTTGTCCTCCAGCCCGGATCCGCTTCCAAGCTCTATTTTGATCTTGTCCTTATACAAGATGATCTCATTGTCATTATTAAACCGGATCTCATCGATCAACAGCTTGTTCTTATCGATCAACTGTGTCATCGTCAAGATCTCCTGAAACATATCCTCGTTCGTTACAGGGAGCTTTTCACCCACAACGATACGGTCAAATTTCAATCCCTGAATACACGGAACATCCTCCAGCTTTTCGGAAGACGTTTCAAGCACGCGGCCATCATTATCAAAATAAATATACTGATCCATATAGCTCACACAACCAGCCATGGACTTCTCATATACTGTGATCGTTATGGTATGTCTTCCAATCACTTCAATCTGAAATTTATCAATAAAGGTTACATCCTCTACCGGATGCATTCTGTTGTCCAGATAGAAAAACAGGGTATTATCCGCTTTTTTCCCTTTTGTTACAATATCTATGATCTCATCCTCTGTATAATGCACATTGCCGGACACCTGTATCTTGGTCAGACTGTAGCATTTCAGGATATAGACATAGGCACTAAGGCATATAAGCAGCAGCGCACCAAGAATGATCAACAGAATCTTACCTGCCTTTCTTCCCTTTTTCTTTTCAGTTTCGCTCTCTGTTCTCCTATTCTGCATCTTTTATATCTTCCTATCCATTTTATCTTCCCGGCTTCATCTGTCTGGCAACAGCAAGCACCAGTCCCATCTCAAGAAGCATGAAACATATCGAGCTTCCACCATAACTGATAAATGGAAGCGGTACACCGGTCGGTGGTATCGTATTTGTTACAACACTGATATTGATCAATACCTGAACAGCAACATGTGCCATAACACCGGTTGCGATCAGACCTCCAAACCGTTCACCGGAATTGATTGCGATCAGTGCGCATCTGTATATCAGGACCACAAACATTGCGATTACAAGTGCCGCACCAAATAAACCAAGCTCTTCACAGATAACGGAAAAAATCATGTCATTATGGGACTCTGGTATAAATCCCATCTTCTGGATACTGTTCCCAATGCCTCTTCCAAAAAAGCCTCCGGATCCGATCGCATAAAGGGACTGCATCGTCTGGTATCCATCATCGTATTTTTCCGGTGCAAGCCAGATACGGATACGATCTGCACGATAGCCTGCTGTTGCAATAAATATCACGCACATCAGGATTCCTATCAGCCCCATCAGCACAAACGGCCATTTTTTCGGACTGGCGACAAATACAATGATCACCACAATGCCAAAGCATATGATCGCGGTACTTAAGTTCTCGATCGCGATCAGTATGATCGTTACAAACGGAAGCAGAAGCATCTTCGCCAGACCCTTCAGTGTATTCAGGCTTCTGGGTTTTCTGGTACAGATATCTGCGGTATATACGATCAGCGCAAGCTTTGCAAATTCCGACGGCTGGAATCCAAATGCACCAATATAGATCCATCTGGTCGATCCATGGCTCGCACTTCCTATAATGTAGACCAGCACTAAAAGTGCCATTGCCACATACAGAAAATATTTGGAATATCTTGCATATCTGCGATAATCGATCTTCGATACCAGAAACATTCCAAACAGTGCAACAAGTTCAAAAACAAGCTGTCGTTTTGCAAAATATGTACTGTCACCATACAGTTCATCTGCCCGGTAGGAGCTGGTGCTGTAAACCATGACCAGTCCAAACAGAACAAGCCCCAGTACAATGCCAAGCAGCGGATAGTCAAAGTAACGTCCGCTGTACCATAACGGCTTTCTTCTGCTATCTATCTCATTTGTATCTGTGTTCCTGTTTCTGTCATTCAAATATTTCACTCCTTAAAATCGCGGACATATTCTTTGAACATTCTTCCTCTTTGCTCGTAATTATCAAACATTCCCCAGCTTGCACATGCTGGAGAAAGAAGAACTGCTTCTCCATCCTTTGCATTCTCATGACAATATTTTACCGCTCCTAACAGATCGTCTTCAAATACAATATTATGGAATCCGTGTTTCTTGGCAGTCTCTGCGATTTTCTTCGCCGTCTGACCGATCAGAACCAAACATCTGACTTTTCCGTCAAATGCATCGATCCATTCATCATAGGTAGAGCCTTTATCATAGCCTCCACCGATCAGATAAGTCGGTTTTACCATTGCCTGAATTCCCTTGATGGCTGCATCCGGATTGGTTCCCTTGGAATCATTGTAATAATCCACACCAGCCACTGTCTTTACATACTCTATTCTATGCTCTACGGCTTTAAAACTGACTGCAACATCACGAATGACATTGACAGGCACTCCCATATAATAAGAGATACCAACTGCAGCGAGCACATTTTCAACATTGTGGGAACCGAGCAGGATCAGATCCTTTAATGCAAGGACATCGATCTTTTCTCCATTTGCCTCGATCACAATGTGCCCATCCTCTACATATACACCGCCTGCAGGCTTCTCCAGTCTGCTGAAATATACAACTCTTGGACGGATTCCCTCTGCCATTGCTCTTGTATGATCATCATCATAGTTTAATACAACCACATCATCTTCTGTCTGATTCTTTGTGATCGACTTCTTGACATTTCCGTAATTTTCAAATGTATAATGACGGTTCAGATGATCCGGTGTCAGATTTAAGATTGCACTGACATTCGGATGAAAATCCACGATCGTCTCTAACTGGAAGCTGCTGATCTCTGCCACTGTTGCACTGTCATCATCGGTTGTATCACAAAGCTCGGTATATGGAATACCGATATTTCCAACTACGATCGTCTTCGGATTCCACGCCTTTACGATCTCGCCAACAAGTGCCGTCGTCGTTGTCTTGCCATTTGTTCCTGTGATCGCAGCGATCTTTCCTTTACCAAAATAATATGCAAGCTCAATCTCACTCCATACCGGAATGCCTGCTTTCTTTATATCCTCTACAAATGCAGAATCAACCGGAATACCCGGGCTTATAACCATAATATCTGTCTGCTTTAATACTTCATCCGTTAATTTTCCAAGCAGGATCGTAACAAGTTCTGACTGGGAGAGTTTCTCCATCAGATCATTTTTATCTCTTTTTTCATTTTCATCAAACAGCGTAACCTTTACGCCATGAGCGATCAGCAGCTTTGCTGCACTGATGCCGCTCTTACCTGTACCAGCCACTAAAGCATTTTTAAAATTCATCTTCATATCCTCCGTATTAAACAGCCAGTAAACCTACAACACAAAGTACGGCTGTTACTATCGCAAATATTGATACAACCTTTGTCTCAGGCCATCCGGAAAGCTCAAAATGATGATGGATCGGTGCCATTTTGAACACTCGTTTTCCAGTCAGTTTGAATGAAACTACCTGGATGATAACCGATAATACTTCTATAAAATAAATGAATGCCACGATCAGAATAAATAATGGCATCTTCAGCATGTATGCGATCGATGCTACAAATCCGCCAAGTGCAAGAGAACCGGTGTCACCCATAAACACTCTTGCAGGGTATACATTATATACAAGGAATCCTAACAAGCTTCCCATTGCTGCACAGGAGATAGGTGCAAGACCGGATCCGGTTCCGATCGCAACAACTGTAAAGAATGTAGCGATCAATGCTGTTACGGAAGAAGCAAGACCATCCAGACCATCTGTGAAGTTTGCACCATTTACTGTCCCAAGTACAACAAAGAATAACAAAACGATATAAACCCATTTATCAAGAACAACTGTCTTACCGACAAATGGAATAATGATCTCGTTGTTGATCTCGGTATATTTCTCAATATAATATGCAAAAACTGCTGTTACAACGAACTGTCCGAGCATCTTCTGCCATGCACGAAGTCCCAGGGAACGCTTCATAACGACTTTGATATAATCATCCAGAAATCCGATCAGCCCAAAACCAAGTGTTACAAACAATACCGGAAGGATATCCGGATAATCCTTCATATAAAATAACGAGGTAATCACCAGACTCAACAGAATGATCAGTCCGCCCATTGTCGGTGTTCCTGATTTCTTCAGATGTGTTTCCGGTCCATCATCTCGTACAAACTGTCCAAATTTCAGTTTCTTTAAAAATGGGATCACGATCGGGCTTAACACCACGCTGATTCCAAACGCTATAAGTATCGGTAAAATAATTGAAAAATCCAAGTTCATTTCTTTGTACTCCTTACCCGTCATTTCATTTTGAAATGGCTATATTTTTCCTCACGTATGAGGTAATTTTCTTATTCCTCTTTTGGTATTCCCAGATATGGAAGGATATTGGAAAATACCTCCTGTATGACAGGGGCTGCTATCGTTCCTCCATAATATACTCCTGTCGGTTCATCGATCATAACAAATGCCATGACCTGCGGATCATTTGCCGGTGCAAATCCTAGGAAAGATGATATGTATTTTCCGGTTCCTCTCGGATACTTCTCACTGGTTGCTGTCTTGCCGCCAATCCGGTATCCCTCGATCTGCGCCTTGCTGCCTCCGCCTTCTGCCACAACAGACTCCAACAGATCACGCATTGTCGCCGATGTTTCACTACCGACCGCCCCTTGGGTGACCGGATATTGAAGCTCCGTCATAACCTGGCTCTCCGCATCCACCACCTTCATACCGATATGTGGTGTGATCTTATTCCCACCATTTATAACGGTTGCTGCAGCAGTCACAAACTGGATCGGTGATATCTGAAAGGACTGCCCAAATGACATCGTTGCCAGTTCTACCGGTCCGATATCGGAAAGCTTATGCATAATGGAATTTGCCTCACCCGGAAGATCGATCCCGGTTTTCTGAAACAATCCAAGCTTCTGATAGGTCTGATACAGATTCGTGGCTCCTGTCCGTTCTCCGATCGTCATAAATGCCGGATTGCAGGAATTCATCAGTGCATGCCGGAAGTCCTCCGAACCATGTCCTGTCGTCTTATGGCACCGGATCCTGCGATCCTCCACGATCTTATATCCCGGACAGTAAAAGGTATCCGATAAGGATACGGTTCCAGCCTCAAGGGCTGCTGTCGCTGTCACGATCTTAAAGGTCGATCCCGGTTCGTACGTATCACTGACTGTAAAATTACGCCACATATTGTTTAACGCATCCATCTTCTCACCGTCAGTCACACTCTCGTATCCAGCCAGATCCATGTTCAACTGAAATGGCTGGTTCAGATCATATTCCGGCACATCAACCATGGCATAGATCTCTCCATTCTGCGGATTCATAATGATCATTGCCACACGTTTTGCCTGCTTCTCTTCCATAACGGAAAGAGCCGCCTGTGTTGCATATTTTTGTATTGTCAAGTCCAGTGAAAGTACCAGGTCATCTCCCGGTACAGGACTTACTCTCGTTTCTTTTACATTCGGCAGTTCGATTCCCTTTGCATCCGTTACTGTATGAATGCTTCCGTCCTCTCCTGCCAGAATTTCATTATACCAGACCTCAAGGCCAACGATTCCCTGATTGTCTGCTCCTGTAAAGCCAAGAACCTTGGATGCAAGGCTTCCATAAGGATAATACCTTTTATAGTCCTCGTCAACCTTAATTCCGGCAACATTTAATTCCCGGATCTGATCTCCGGTTTCCTTCGCAACGTTTGTTGCGATCAATTCACGGGAGGATACCTTGATTACTTTTTTGCGTATCTCCGCTTCTTCCTTATCCAGATATTCATTCAGAACCTGTATGACTGCTTCTTCATCCTCAATCTGGCTGTGGATGACCGATACGGAACAGACTGCTTTATTATCAGCCAGGATATTTCCATTTCTGTCGTATATCCTTCCTCTTGGTGCTTTGATGCTTCGTTCTCTTTCATGAAGCCCGGTTGCTGCACGATTATAATAATCCGCTTTTGCAACCATCAGATAAGCAAGTCTTCCCATCAGAAAAACCGCAGTCATTACGATCGCTATACATGTAAAATATATCTTTCTCCGATTATAACTATAAAGCTTCATTCTGCCCGCCGGATTTATTTATCCTTATATCTTATTACTTTTTCCGGACAAATATGCCTTTTCTGTCAGTCTGCCAGATATTCCCTTGTTTATTCATCCTGAACTTTGGCTTCTGTTGTTTCTTCGGAGGTTGTTTCTTCTGAAGTGCCATTTTCAGATACTGCTTCTGTTGTTCCCTCAGAGGTTACATTCTCTGAACCGGTATCTTCCGCTGTTGTATCTCCCTCTGCAGTGCTTCCTTCTTCTGTTGTTCCCTCGCCTGTTGAATCTTCTACATTGCCTTCAAATGGAGAGCTGATCGGCTCATCTTTTCCATTATACGTTACATCTTCATCACTGCTCTGATATACATTCATATATGGGAGCAGATCTTCCATGATCGCATGGAATAACAGTGCTCCGGCACCGGATGTAGACTGACTTTCTACATTTGGTTCGTCAACTGCAACATACAGCATGATCTGTGGATTCTCTACCGGTGAGAAACCGATAAAGGATAATACATAATTGCCCTGATTTCTAGGAATCTTTTCTGCTGTACCTGTCTTACCGCCGATCGTATATCCATCAACGGCTGCTCTGGAACCGGTACCTTCTGTAACAACACCTGCCATATACTGCTTCATCAGATCTGAAGTTGTCTTTGAAATCGTCTTGCGGACAAGTTCCGGTTCATTATTCTCTATAATACTTCCATTTTCATCTAAAATCTGTCTGACGGTGTGAGGCGTATAATAATTTCCTCCATTGATCAGTGAACAGAACGCTGCTGCCATCTGGATCATTGTTACATTAATACCCTGCCCAAAGGATGAAGTCGCAAGCTCGACCGGATTCAGTCCTTCTTCATCATACACCAGACCGCTTCCCTCACCGGAAAGATCAATTCCGGTCTGATTACCAAAATTAAATATATCCTGATATTTGGAAAATGTTTCTCTTCCTTCTGATTTTGCGATCTGCATCAAAGCGACATTACAGGACTGCTCTAGCGCCTGCTTTAATGTAATCGTGCCATCACCACTTCGGTTATGACAATAGATCGGAGATGTTCCCTCTGCAACGATCTCATAGCCTTTACAGAAGAATGTATCGCCGTCTTTCACAATTCCGTCCTCAAGGGCACCTGCAATCGTAAAAGGCTTAAATGTAGAACCCGGCTCCAAGATATCACTGATGCAATAATTTCTCCATACAGCATCTAATGCTTCATACGTCTGATCACTTGTCAGGTCATCAATTGCTTTCTGGAATTCATCATCTGTCATAGATGAAAAATCATATGTGATCTTTTCCGGGTCTTTCTGTTCCTCGGTTGTTGCTTCTGTCGTATCTTCAGAAGAACCTTCCTCGCTGCTGTCTTCTTCTGTTGATGGTTCTTCCGTACTTTCTGTAACGGTAACCTCCATATTACGAAGTGCATCCGTATTCATCGGTTCGTTCGGATCATATCCATAAGAGGTACTCATGCCAAGAACCTCTGCCGTATCCGGATCCATTGCGATAACACCGATCTTCTTTGCACCGGTCGTCTGCATATATTCTTTTATATTATCTTCAATGATCTTCTGGATATTCAGATCGATCGTAGACACTACAGTATAACCATTCTGTGCAGGTACTGTAACGGATTCTACGGTATTATCATTTGTCAGATATCCATATGTCTTTCCATTTACACCATTCAGGTAACTGTTATAATAACCTTCGATTCCACCCTGTCCGACATTTCCGCTTACGGTATATCCAAGCAGGTGACAGGCAAGACTGCCATTTGGATATTTTCTTTTGTATTCCTCCTCAAACCGCACACCAACGACATCTGCACCATCTCTTGTATTGCAATATTCCTGAAATGCTTTTACATCTGCATATTCAAGCCCTTTCATGGCTACCTTATAAAAGGAATCTGTGTTCTGCATACATTCATCGAACTTTGCATCTTCCATTCCAAAATATTTGATCAGTGCTGCCTTTGTTGCCTCTTTTCCCTTATCCGTACGCAGGATATTTTTGGGCTCCAAAATCAGATTGTACACTTTCTCACTGGTGGCAAGAATATTTCCATTTCGATCCACAATGTCTCCCCGTTCAAACGGAATATCCAGACTGTCGTAGGTCTTCTGATCCAGTACCTCTTCCTGATACTCCTGTCCTTTTGCAAGGCTGATATAGATCACACGTCCGATAAGCACAACAAAAAAGAGTAATGCGATACCAAATATTATAACCAGTCTCTGTTTCATTCTCCTAAGAAAATTCTTTGCTTTTGTCGACATATTTTTCCACCTTTGATTTTATTTTTATATTCTGTATCTTAACAGGTTCGGGTATAACGCAAAATTTCCTGAGACTTATTTGGTCTCAGGAACATTTTTGTACTGTATAACATAATCGTCACTGTTCTGTGGATAGTACACAGTCTGTCCCGGCTTCGAATATACCATACCAAGCTCAGTTGTTGCAATCTTATATATTTCATCCAGATCTGTCATGCTGTCAAGTCCTGAACTGTATTCTGCATTTACATTTAACTGTTCATTCAACTGGCTCTGCAGTGTACTAACTTCATTTTTTCCTTCTTTTACATCTGCCATTAATTTCAGCATTACAAAGCACAAGCCTACTGCACATATTACAGCAAATGATAAGAATAATCCATGTCTTAATTCATCGACCCATCTTCTGTCTCTCTGTCTGACAGCCGGCGCCTGTTTGGTTCTTACCTGTTTCTTTCTCTGTGGCATCTGCTTTCTTGCAGGTGTTGCTGTCTGTTTCTCCTGTCTTCTTCTGGCAGGGCGTTCTGCCGGCATCTCTGTTCTTCTTGCCGGTTCATATTCTCTTCTGACCGGTTCTGCTGAATAATCCAGCTTCCGGACTGTACTTCCATCTATGTAGTAGTGATTCCGTCTTTCTGACATTTTAAAACACCCCTTTTATATATTCATACCTTTTTCAAATACCCGGAGTTTTGCGCTCTTGGATCTTGAATTTGCTTCCATTTCTTCTTCTGTTGGAAGAATTGGTTTCCTTGTTATCACTTTTCCTTTTGATTTTCTTCCGCATGTGCACACCGGAAAATTCGGTGGGCAGATACACGGATTTTCATTTTTACGAAATGCATTTTTTACGATTCTGTCTTCTAATGAATGGAATGTGATGATACATAATCTTCCGCCTGGTTTCAAACAGTCAATCATTCCATCAATGGAATTCGTTAGTACTTCAAGCTCATGATTTAATTCAATACGAATTGCCTGAAATGTCTGCTTGGATGGATGTCCCTGTGCATTTCGTACTTTTGCAGGAATTGATCCACGGATGATATCGTTTAATTCTTCTGTTGTTTCAATCTCTTTTTTCTCACGATACTTCACAATATGGTATGCAATACTTTTTGCAAATCGTTCTTCGCCATATTCTTTGAGTATATGAAAGAGTTCCTGCTCGGTATATCCATTTACGATATCCTTTGCAGTCTTTGTCTGGCGGTCGTCCATCCGCATATCAAGGGGCGCATCAACCCGATATGTGAATCCTCTATCCGCATTGTCGAGTTGATATGAAGATACGCCAAGATCCAGCAATATCCCGTCCACTTGAAGTATATTTAGCTCGTCTAGTATGCTTTTAAAATTCTGATAGTTATCTCTTACGACTGTAATGCGGTCACCGTACTCCGCCAGTCGTTCTTTCGCTGTCGCGATCGCCTCACCATCCTGATCGATGCCGATCAGATGTCCATCCGATCCAAGTCTTTTCGCTATTTCTCTCGAATGTCCGGCTCCCCCAAGGGTTCCATCCATATAAACACCATTCGGTTTGATATTCAGATTTTCAATGGTTTCATCCAGTAAAACCGATGTATGTTTAAATTCCATAACTACCACTTCTGTCCTTATATTCTGAAATCCAGTTCGTCCAGCTTGTCTGCAATCTCATCCATGTTCAGGGATTCTTCATTATTAATCTCATCCCATGCTTCCTTATTCCAGATTTCTGCTTTTTCTCCGTTTCCTATGATGACAACATCTTTTTCGATATTGGCAAATGTACGAAGTGTCTGTGGAATGATCACTCGACCCTGTGCATCCGTTTCGCACTTTACTGCTCCTGAGTTGAAGAAACGCTTGAACTGTCTTGCACTCTTATTCGTCATCGGAAGCTGGTTCAGCTTGTCCGCAAACTGCTGCCATTCATCATTTGGATAAACGTACAGACAATTGTCCAGACCTTTTGTGATCATGAAGGTGCAGCCGAGTTCCTCTCTAAGCTTGGATGGCATGATAAGTCGCCCTTTGGTATCTAATCTGTGTTCATATTCACCTGTTAAACACTTGGACACTTATTCCACCTTCTTTCGACTCATTTCCTCCACTTTGTGGCACTAATCCACCACTTCACTCCACTTATAGGGTAATTCTATACTACTTAACTAAAAAAAGCAACCACAAATATGAAAAATTCACATTTGCGATTGCCTTAATTTTTCATGTAATGTCTGGAACTTCAAGATGGTATGGCACTGTATATAAACACACGACCTGCTGCGTTTCTATTCGACTCGCACGCCGATTTGTCAGCAGTCGCCCTAACTCACCCTTATGGGTTCAAACAAGGGCTTGGTGCTGACAGCTAGTGCAAGTCTCATAAACGAAACTACGCAAACGTCGATGTTGTTTATATACAGCGCCATACCATTCTGAAATTCCAGACTTTTTAAAAAAACAAGCAACGTACCCCTTAATTTTATCTTTACCATATAAAAAGGACATCCACGCCATTGTGGATGTCCCGTTTGTATGTTTGTATGTGTTTTTACACCTGAGTGTACATTCCAGTGGGGGATGATCCCATTTTTAGAAACACGCAACCTTGTACATATTCTTTCTGCTGATCACACCTATGTCTTCCAGAGTGTTCACCATTCTGTATACCGTTGCGATTCCTATGCTGTCATCTCTTTTGACAGCCTTGTAATATATTTCCTTACAAGAAGAACAGTCTTCATCCAGAATAATATCTAACAGAATGCATCTCTGTTTTGTAATGCGAAATCCCTGTTTTCTAAGCTTCTCGATCACTGCATCCTTCCGGTTTGGTTCTCCCTGATATCTTACATAACCAAACACATTGTCATTACGGATTTCCTGAACAATCATTTTATTCCTCCATTTTATATCAATAAATATAACTACTACGTTCTTATGTTGGTTAGTATATTCTAACATTCGTTAGTTGTCAATAATTATTTATATATTTTGTGGACAAATAACTGTTTTTTCCGAATCCCGGTAACTACTGTTCAATATCTATGGCTTCTGCAGCTTCTGTCTGATCCACATCCTGATCTTCCTGTGGTTCTTTACAGTATGCAAATGCGATCACAGCCTTAAACAGATCTCCATCGATCACGATGTTAAAATCCGCATGTTGAAGCTGACACAAGCTTCTTGTAATGGATAAGCCGAGTCCGCTTCCCTCTGTATTTCTGGAACTGTCACCTCTTACAAAGCGTTCCATCAGTTCATCACTTGAAATATTCAGTGGTGCTTCTGATATGTTCTTGAACTCTATACATACCTTCGCAGGTTCTTTGATGCTCTTTGTAAGATCACGGATCACATTTCCATCTTCATCGGTTATATAAGTATTTACATATAACCGAGTCCCCGGCATCGTATATTTGAATGCATTATTTAACAGATTATCAAATACTCTCCAGAGGTGTCTGCCATCTGCTTCGATCCCTGCGCGATCCTTTGCGAGATTCGTTACCAGCGTGATGTTCTTCTGCATCAATTTGTCAATATATTCACCGGATGCCTGTTCTGCGATCATATTTGCATCCATATTTACAAGCTCTACCTTTACATTTCCGGTCGAAGCCTTAGAAGCATCCACCAGATCCACGATCAGCTTCTTTAATCTTGCCGACTGTCTTGCTATTACTTCTATATAAGAAGCCTCAGGTTCTTTTTCGATATCCTCCTTCTGAAGCAGATCGACATAGTTAATAATCGAAGTAAGCGGTGTCTTGATATCATGCGATACATTCGTGATAAGCTCCGTCTTCATCCGTTCACTTTTCATCCGGTCATCTACCGCAAGCTGGACACCTTCATTGATATGATTCAGATTCTCGCCATGTTCTTTGAACTTTCCAAACATGAATCTTGTATTTACCTTGTGACCGTACTCGCCCTTTGCAAGCTGGTCTCCACCCATGAAAAGCTCCTGCATCATACAGACAAATCCCATATAGGCAATTGCACAGACAATCTTCAGCAGCATTAATACAATAAATCCAGCTTCATTTATATATACAGCATTAATAACAAGCAATGCCACTATAATTTCAACGATCGTAATTACGATATACAAAAGGAACGCTTTTATTATAAATGGAACCTTGCTGAATACATACCGGAAAAATGCGGTTATCTTTCCCGATTTTCCAAATAGTTTGCGACCCAGTCTGACAATCCATGATGTATTAAGCAGATTCGACTGTTTGACTCTTGCGATCAGATTGTTGATCAGTAAAAGTCCGACCGTACAGATACAACCCAAACCGATCAGACATACAATAGTCTCAATATCATGTCCTGTAATATTGCTATCAATAAAATAATGAAGCCGGTCTGTATCGCTGTAACTATAATAAGCATATGATAAGGAATAACTGATATTCTGTGCAAAAGCAATCAACAGACTTATCAAAACGACTATTCCAGTCAATATAATTTCAACCGGAACCTTTTCTGTTTTTCTTACAACACCGTCTTTACCGGATAATACCATACTTGTGATCATGAATATGATACACAAAACAAAATCAAGTCCAAAGAAGAGCAGGATTCTGTTCTTTCCCGAAGCAGCCTTGCTGATCGCCTGTAGGCTCTTATTCATACGTGAAGAAACGTCAGATGTGCCGTCGATATATAAATTACCGGAAGCATATATCGTAATATCGTCTCCTGCATAATTGCCAACGATTACGGTATATCCATCTTTTATGATCGGATAATACATATCATTCTCCGCATCATACTCATACTGCTTTGTCTTTCCGTTTGCTGTGATCGTTATCTGATCACCGTTATAGGAAATCGTTACTCCCTCCGGCGTGCTGTATGAACCGGAGCTCTCTATTTCCTCCTCCATTGTTGTGGAATCTTCTGATGTTGCAGACTCTTCCGATATTCCTGAATTCTTGGTTTCGGCTTCCGTCTCTGCTTCCGCATCTGTGGTATATTCCTCCAGATCACTCAGATCAATTCCATAATCATCAGACACCTCTGACCTGGAAAGAGCTGCTTCATCCGGCATACGCAGGTTAACATAATCATAATTGTTTCCTTCTTTTTCCACACCGATACTCTGTGCTTCCTTATAGGTATCATAGCTCAGGATCTTTCCGGTAGGAATACCGATCGTTGTACTGACAACTGCTTTCTCTCCTAAAACTCCATATACTAATGCTTTTTCCGGCAAATTATCTGTCTGTGCCAACATAACGGAATTAGATTCACCCGTTTTTGAAGAATCCCAATCATCACCAACACCCACATACAGATCTGTTTTCGCATATCCATATGTTTTCTCCAAATCCTCTTCATAGGTACGATCATATTTATTAAATGCATTTTCCTTTTCCGATAACAGCATCAGAAAATCACTTGCATCGACAACATTATCATGATTCATATCCTTTTTCTGCAAAGCATCGGGATCGTATTCATAGTCTCCCCATTCATCATCACTGTAACTGATATCCAGAGTATTTCTAACATACTCGGCACCACGATTCATACAGTTAGTCAACATCTCGCTCTGATAATCCGCTTCCAGCTCTGCCCGCAGCTCCGATTCCGATCTGCCCTGAAAGATTCCGGCTTCATACATATCAAGCAGTACATAACCCAATATAAATCCAACGCTGCAGGTGATAAAAAATAACGTATAGATCAGTAATTTAAAGGGATTGTTATTTTTTAACTTATTCATGTTTCACATTCTCTATTCCTGTCAGACTGTATAGAGGTTTACTGATATTCCATCTTATAACCTCTGCCCCAGATCACCTTGATATATCTTGGTTCTCCGGGATTGATCTCTATCTTTTCACGCAAATGACGGATATGGACAGCTACCGAACCTTCGGCTCCAAGCGGTGTTTCTTTCCAGACTTCCTTGTAAATATCTCTCGGTGAAAATACCTGTCCCGGATGTTCCATCAGAAGTCTTAAAATATCATATTCTGTCGGTGTCAGACTGACCAGTTCGCCATCGACCGTAACCTGTTTGGAATTATCATTCAACTCAATTCCCCCGATCACGATCGCATCTTTCTTGATCTGTCCGCTTCCAAGCTGCATATATCTTCGAAGCTGCGATTTCACTCTGGCGATCACCTCTACCGGATTAAACGGCTTGGTAATGTAATCATCTGCTCCAACCTCCAGTCCAAGGATCTTATCTGTATCTTCACTCTTTGCGGTCAGAAGGATAACCGGCAGATTCGTCTCCTCGCGGATCTTTAACATCGCTGTGATCCCATCCATCTCCGGCATCATGATATCCATTAACACCAAATGGATGTCATGCTCTTTGATCTGCTCTAACGCTTCTTTTCCGTTGTAAGCTTCATAAATATTGTAGCCGGATGTTTTCAGGTAAATCTTTAAAGCTGATACGATATCTTTCTCATCATCGCAAATTAATATATTATACATTTTTCTCTCCTCGTCTGAAAATATGATCGTTGTCTGTATCTTATGGGGTACGTGTGCGCACCACGCATTCCTTTTTAGGATACAGCAAACCGCTGATATTTTCCATATCTTTCTTTGACGGTATCATTGTAAGGCTTTCTACCATTAAGATACAATTTGGGATATTCTTAAGATTTATTAAGATGTGTCTATAAATAACCGAACGATAGAAGTATGGAATGATATATCTTCATTTCGAAAATCTATCAAGCAAATTTTTGAATCAAAATGAAAGATACATTACATATTATTCCGTAAGACGCTTCCGCTCGTATCTTCGTGCAGCGGTACATAAAGTTGCAAAAGACGCAACTTAAGTACCGAGGCGAGTAACTGAGACCTTAGCGAGGCTTGCCGAGGTTAGTTCGAAGTTACACAGAGTGGATAATGCTTACTACATAATAGTAATGATATCTTTCATTTTTCCTTAAAGCATTAACACACAGATAGATTTTCCGCATGAAATATATCATTTCAGACTTCTATCTGTATATTGGTATGGCAATATAATTATTACACATTTGTTTTTACAAATCTAAAGTACAGTTTACAAGGGACTACACAGGGTAACGGTCTGACGGGAGGTGTGCCGCCCGTCAGATTTTCCATGTGATGTTCAAGCTGTCGCTTGTAGCGGCTATGGTGGTAATCATCAAATCCACCACCCGCCGCTTGTCGTCAAAGGATACATTGTCCCATGTGTCGAGGTAGCCGGAAATCTGGCTGACCTGTTCCGGGCTGATGGCTTCCACCGTCAGCTCAGCTATCTGCTTCACAAGTTCCTGCTTGCGTCCGTCCAGTTCCGCTATCTTCACATTCACATAGGAGAGCAGGACATTGTTTGCACCCGTCAGACTGTCCACCAGCTTTTCAATCTCGCTGTCCACATGGGCAAGCTCCACTTGCAGTGCTGCAATTTTCGGGTTTGCCTTTGCCGCTTTCTTTCTGCCTGTCAGCGTCTTGTAGCTTGCCAGTTTCTTTACCATCTGCTGATAGACCACCGCTTCCAGTTCGGAAGTGATGATTTTCCCGCACCCCGGACAACTCTTGTTATCCAGCCGTTTCGTACAGCGAAGGTATTGCTTGCCGGAGGGATTGAAGATACTCATAAGGGCATACCCGCAGTTCCCGCACTTGATTTTTCCCGCCAGCCATGTATGGGTGGCTTTTCGGGCAGACTGGATTTTCATGTTGTTCATCAGCTTCTTGCGGCAGGTCAGCCAGATGTCGGAGGGGACAATGCCCTCATGGGGAGCCAACACCAGCATTTGGTCTTTCAAGTCGTTCTTTTTGCTGGGCTTCACATCTCGCCCTTGATACAGATAGCAGCCGTTCATACCCGTAAAATCGGCAGCGTCATTGACAATGACTGTCCCTTGACTTTTGAAAAACTCGTACACATCAAGGTCTGCCTGCACATAGACAGGATTGCGTAACATCTGCGCCAGCGTGGGGCGTATCAGTTCTTTACCGTTGAATAAAATCCCCTGTTCGGCAAAGTACCGGGTAATGTCCCCGTAGGAGGTTGTGGGCTGGGCGTACATCTCAAACATCAGCCGGATATTTGCCGCTTCATCTGGATTTACCACCAGCTTCTTTGTGTTGATACCGTCCATCTTAATCGGCTCTGTATGGAAGCCGTAAGGGGCTTTCCCACCCATCTTGAAGCCTCGCTGGCTGCGGGAATAGTAAGCGTCCGTTACCCGCTTCTGTATGGTTTCCCTCTCAAGTTGGGCGAACACGATACAGATATTCAGCATCGCCCGCCCCATCGGGGTGGAGGTATCAAACTTTTCCGTAGAGGACACAAACTCCACATTGTATTGCTGTAACAGCTCCATCATATTGGCAAAGTCCAGAATGGAACGGCTGATACGGTCGAGCTTGTAAACCACGACCTTTGCAATCAATCCCCGCTTGATGTCCCGCACCAGTTCTTGAAATTTTGGACGGTCTGTGTTTTTGCCGCTGTACCCTTTGTCTGTGTATTCCTTGCAGTTACCGCCTTTCAACTCGTATTTGCAAAATTCAATCTGGCTTTCAATGGAAATGCTGTCCTTTTTGTCTACCGATTGTCTTGCATAAATTGCGTCTATTCGATTGTTCATATTGTCGCTCCTTTTCTTAAAAAAGAAACGGAGCTGCTGACAGTTTTATTATACCGCCAGCAACCCCGCAAATCAACGATGGCTTCGGAAAATCTTATGCCCCGGCTTCCTCACTCTGCCGCTTGTCGGCATACTTGCGGAACACCTCATAAAGCTGCTGTTCCAGATCCCGGCGTTTTGCCGCCTCCTGCTCCGGCGTGAACACCGGGGAGAGATTTTCCAGCGTGATTTCCTTTCCCTGAAAAGTCACGACTTCGGTTTCTTTCTTGTATCTGATATGCTCCATAGTACCTCCGTATTTAATTTTCAAAGTGCAGTGCCGTCATGCTGCGGCGTGAAATGTTTTCTGTCATCAATCACCGTTCCCTTGTGTGTCGCTGCTGCCGTTTCAGTTCTGCCAGCACCTCCGGCGGGATACGGTCTACCAGCCGTTGAATGTCTTTCAGTTCGCTTTCCAGCTTTGCCCGTTCCATCGTATCTTTCATCTTGCCTTTTTCGCTGGCTTTGGCTCTGGCTTCCAACTGTTCATTTTCTGCCAAAAGGTCGTTTATTGTGACCTTGTATTTTTTGAGCTGACCGGAGAAGTTCTCCATCTGCGGAAACCACTTTTTCAGCAGGGAGAGGGCTTCCTCTTTCTTCTTTCCGGCGTTGAACGGGGTAATACCGTCCAGCGTGGCTTCAATGGCTCTTGCCTGTTTGGAGAGATTGACCGCCTGCTTGAACAGGCGGGTGGGGATATACTTCCTGCCTGTCTTACTGGCACTTTCCCCACGCTCCAAGTCGGGATATTTCTCCACCATATAGGCGTGAAAATCGTCCTGCCATTTTGTGAGGTTGGCTCTGTTCCCGATGATTTCTTTTGCACACAGGCGGTTGTCCTCTGTCAGCGGGACAAAGACCAAATGCAGGTGGGGCGTTTTCTCGTCCATGTGTACCACCGCCGACACGATATTTTCTTTCCCTACCCGCCCGATTAAGAAATCAGCCGCCCTCTGGAAAAATTCCTGTATCTCCTTTGGGGACTTCTTCTTGAAAAACTCAGGGCTGGCGGTAATCAGCGTATCCACAAACCGGGTGCTGTCCCTGCGGGTGCGGCAGCCAGCTTGTTCAATGCGGCTTTTAATGAAGTGATAGTATCTGCTCTCCGGCTTGATGATGTGGAAATTGTACTTGCTCCGGCTGGTGTCAATGTCGGGATTGCTGGCGTACTGTTCCTTTTGTCGTTCGTGGTGGGCTTCCAGCGGTCTTGCCGGATTGCCCTTGTGTTTTTCAAATCGCAAAATTGCGTGTTGTGCCATGAAACCCCTTTCCCCATTCCGTTCCCTTCCGGGACTTTTTCACAGGAAAATCCTGCAGAAAATATCTCGGATAGGAAGGGAATGGATAGAATATAAATCAATATTTTTATCTCTGTATTTCTATATACCGTCCGATTTTCGTACTTCAAGAGGATTGATTATCGTACTTGTGGGGTACGCTTTTCAGCCCTCCGGCGTACCAAAACGGGATTTCTTGAAGTCGGTGTTTGAAACCGCTTCATAGGATTTTGGGTAAATACAGTTGGGTTTTCCACAGCCCTGCTTCTTAATCTCAATCAACTCCGCATACTGCAATTCCCGCAGGGTGTTGACGGCTTTCTGCCGCCCACAGTGGAGCAGGGCGACCACCTCGCAGATGGGATAATACAGGTAAATGCGCCCGTATTCGTCCGCCCAGCCGTTCTTGCGGGATAGTTCTGTCCGGCGCAGGATAAAGGCGTACAGTATCTTCGCTTCGTTGGACAGGGGCGTAAATGTAGGTGCTTCAAAGAGGAAATTCGGAAGCCGGGTGAAGCTGACCGATTTCTCCGGCTGATGAATATAAATCGTGTTTGTCATAATGTGCTTTGTGGACAGTTAGAACGGCATTTCCGGGGGTGGACGATACTTTATACCACCTGCCCCGTTTTGGGGCTTGCAAAGCCTGATAAATCAAGGCTTTTTTCACTCCTAACTGTCCACAGCAGACCTCCTTTTCCGTTCACTTTCTGTTTTCTGCCGCCTGTGAACTCTGGCGGCACAGCCGGGGCAGTATTTTGCCCGGTTGGATTTGGGGACGAACACTCTGCCGCAGACCGCACAGCGTTTCAAGTCCTTATCCCGGAAAATCTCTGCTTCCAGCGTCCCGATTTGCGGCAAGACCGACCAGCGGAACCACTTACAGCAGACCGAGAAAGAAATGGTCTGGGGGCAGGTGTGGGTGTCCCCATCGTCAAGGAGCATACAGTTCCCGTCCTCATAACAGCAGCACTCCCGGCGGATCAGGGTGTTTGCCTGTTTCCTCTGTGCCGGTGTCATGCGGTAAAGGGAACCGTCCTGCCTGCGTTCTATGGGCGGCAGTCGTTTATATGGGGTCTCTCTCATGTGTTCCCTCCATTTTTCCTTAGCCGTTCTCCCCGAAAAGGCTTCCTGCCCCATTCCTGCGGCGTGTTCCAGCGTTGGCACGCTCCCCGGACTTCGGGACATTTTGTCCCTAAGTGGCTCGTTGCGGTGCTTCCCCTGCCGGGGTATTCCTTTTCGGACGGTCATTCATTTTTTAAGGTGCAGCTCATCGATGAACTACCCTAAGTCTACACCTAAAAGACCGCCCGCCCCGTATATCCATAAGGTCGGAAATCACCCCGGAAAACTCTCTATTTCCACGCTCTCGGAATTGTGGTAAAATGGAAGAAACGGAACAGGAAATCGAAATTTGAAAGGAGAATTGTGATTATGATAGAGTTGGGTACATTCAAAAAAATATTGGAAGAAAATGAAGAACGTTTTCCATTACTAACGCTCGATGAATTTTTCAATGGAAATACAGAAGAGGACTCCATTGCTCCGAACCAATGGGAATTTGGGCGACCGACTCTTTCTGAAATATGGGATATGCTACAAAAGATTGAGTTAATGCCTAACATAGCGTGGGTGCGTGTTGCTCTGCACGATGATACAGAAATCGTAGAAAACAATGGGGCAGAAGAATTAGTTCTTGCAGGAGATTCAATCGTGATTTGCACAACCATTTTGCCTACGGAATTAGAAAAATTAGTAAATTGCGAATGGCTATGCTCTGACGGAGTAATTACAATAAAGGCATCTGAATTAAATATTTATTCGTGTGTACCACCAATTCCAGAAAACTTTAATTGTTTGGAAATCGTGTGGGACTAATCTACAACTTTCAGTTTATCAAGCAGACAAGGAGGGAGAGCATGGAACTTTCCATACAAGAACGATTGAAAGACCTGCGTGTGGAGCGTGGGCTGACGCTGGAACAGCTTGCGGAGCAGACGCACCTCTCCAAGTCTGCATTGGGCAGTTATGAAGCGGAGGATTTCAAGGACATCAGCCACTATGCCCTTATCAAGCTGGCGAAGTTTTACGGCGTGACCACTGATTATCTGCTGGGGCTGTCCCAAACAAAAAATCACTCAAACGCCGATCTTGCAGACCTGCATTTGAGTGATGATATGATTGAATTATTGAAAAGTGGGCTGGTGGATAATTCCCTCTTGTGTGAACTGGCGGTACACCCGGATTTCCCCCGGCTGATGGCTGACCTCGAAATCTATGTAAACGGTATCGCTGGCAAACAGGTGCAGAGTGCAAATGCCATTATAGACGCTGTGAGCGCAACCATTATGAAGCAGCACAATCCCGGCTTGTCCGACCCGCAGTTACGACGGCTTATTGCCGCCCATATTGACGATGACAGCTTTTGCCGCTATGTGATACAGCAGGACATAAACAAGATAGCCCTCGATCTGCGGGAAACACATAAGGACGATTTTTTCAGCGTCCCGGAGGATAACCCACTGGAAGATTTTTTGCAGACCGCCGAGGAAACTGCCAGTCCAGACAGCGACCCGGAGCAAGCGGCTTTGGCGTTTATCTGTAAGCGGCTCAAGCTGAATTTGAAAAAGCTGTCCGAGGAAGAAAAGAAGTGGCTGAAAAAGATTGCACAGAAGTCGGACTTGCTGAAAAATCCAAACCCACAGCGGGGGAGGAAATAAAAGAAATATATTACGGAGGAAATACAGATGAGATTTTGGGTCAAAGACAGAAAACAGGATAACAGAAAAAATATTTGGATTGAGCATCTCAATATTGATACAGGAAATTGGTTTCAAGTGTTTTCAGCTTGCTTAGGTAAAATGATAGCAATACAGACTGCTTGTAGTGAGCAGGTGGTAAAGGGGCAGGACTGAAATGTTGATTTTTCAGAGGGCGTAATACTTTTTGGAAATCAAAAGTATCCGCTTCAATTCATCGGAAGCGAGGCAACATCAAGTAACACATGGCTGTGGGGATGGGAAAATATCAATGGATTTTCCGAGAAAATTATTCAGGTAGCCACACACGCAAAAGTAGTGGGGGAATGCTGGAATTTAGAGCCACTAACGACAGCAGAATTTACATTGGACGATACATTCAACGGGCATAACCTGTCTATCGTAACTTGCGGCTTAGTTGATAAGTATTGTTATTACAGAGGTCCACATTCTGGTGGATCAATTTTTGTTGCATTTTCAGGTGTTCCTGATAGTGTGTTTGCCTCCATCGATGTTCAAAAATTCGTATCTATAACGATGCAATGTATTCAACAATTTCATATTGATCACAAAATTTTTGTGGAGGGATTTCTCTCGTGGAACAATACGCAATATGAATGGGACAATCAAACATTACTCGCTCATTTTCAGCAAGATTTGAAAATTGAGTTTGAACAAGTAAATAATTTTTGGCGTATTTGCGCTATGAATACCATTTTATCTGGAAAATAGCAAAGCCAGCCGAGCCAGTCAACGGTCAAGATGAACGGCACATTTTATGTGCCGCCGTTGACAGTCCTGCCCGTCTTTGCTGATGGGCAATCAAGGCGGGAAAGCCCTAAAATGGCTTCCCGCCCATTTCAATTTTTGCGGGAGTATGTCCACAAGTTCGGGACATTTTGTCCCGAAGTCCGGCATGGGACGAAGGACGGGAGTTTTCATATACGTCCTGTCTGCTGATGAAACCAGCCTTGCGCTTGTGGCTTCACGCCACGCAATCACAGCCCTGTTTTCCTGCCGTTTCAAATGCCCTTGCCCTCCCTGTGGCAACCGCATTTTCGTAGCAACGTCGACAGAGCGTATAACACACTACACTTTGCAAGCAAAGTCGTGTGCCAAAGGGAATGCCCCTTTGGAAACCCCGGACAACAAAACAGGCTGAACACCTCGCACTTTTCCTGTGCTTGATATTCAGCCTTTATTTGTTGTCAGCAGCTCCCGTTTCGTGGTCTGCGTGTAGTTCCTTGTAAACTGACCTAAATATCATTGTTAACCATGTAAAATATTAAAAGTTATAGATGTCAATTCTTGTCTTTGTTTTTTTTAGGTGATACACTTATTAGGCTTATTTAAGATTTTTCAAATGCATAGAATGCATGAAACACATAATGCACTATTAAAGTTTTTATAAAGGAGTTTGATACATATGACAAAGAAAGAGGTTCTGGAAATCCGGCATCAGTTTGCGCAGGCTACCTGTTCGATCGATAAGATCTGTGGCTGCTATGTGGATGGTGACAGACGTAAAATTGCGACAATGAAGGAAGCGTTTCTCTCTCTGCCGGAGGAGGAAGCTTTTAAATATTTTGAGATTTTTAAGAAGAACTTGTCCGGCTCGATCGGAAAGAATCTGATCACGATGCCGTTTCCCACAGATTCGGAATTTGACGGCGGTACGCAGGAATTTCTGTTAAAGCTGCGTAACAGCAAATTAGAAGATGATGAACTGATCGACCAGTTCTATGATAAGGTAATCGAGAATTATGATTATACCGGAAACTATCTAATCCTGCTGATCCATGATACATATGACGTACCCGGAAAGACAACAGACGGACTGACAATGGATGATGCCTCGGATGAGATCTACGAATACATCATGTGCTGTATCTGCCATGTAAATCTGTCAAAGGCAGGACTTAGTTATTTTGATTCGGAGAACACCTTCCACAACCGTATCCGTGACTGGATCGTGGATGTTCCTGATATCGGTTTCCTGTTCCCTGCATTTATCGACCGGACAGCCGATATCCATAATGTCCTCTACTATACGAAGAAGCCGGAGGAAATCCATGAAGAATTTATCCGATATATTCTCGGAACGGGAATGCCTGTAACTGCCGGTAATCAGAAAGAGGCGTTCCAGACGATCATCACCGATACACTCGGAATGGACTGTGATTATGAAGTGATCCGGAATATCCATGAGAATCTGAATGAAATGATCGAGGAACAAAAAGATAGTCCGGAGCCACTGACCTTATCCAGAAATTCATTAAAGAATCTTCTGGAAACCTCGGGAGTATCCGAAGAAAAACTGCAGACCTTTGATGCAAACTTTGATCGCGCCGCTGCTGCTTCCGTGAACCAGCGTCCGGTTGCCGAAGGTTCCGAAGAGACTCTGCCTGCACCGGCTCCGGGAAAAGTACAGCTCTATGCAAATAATATCGCCAGTACAAAATCATTTGAGGTAAAGACTCCGGAGGTTGTGATCAAGGTCAATCCTGACCGCGCCGATCTCGTAGAGACCCGTGAGATTGACGGGCGAAAATGTATCGTAATCGAGATCACAGATGAAGTATCCGTAAACGGAATTCCTGTAAAATATTAAAAAATGCCCCACTGATCATACAAATGCCTGTAAGCAGATATCTTCCTATGATCAGTGGGGTATATTTTTTTACACCTGTATCTCCACATGACTGCCGCCCTGATGATCCTTAGTAACCAGGATCTGGCGGTCGATACGATGCTTCAGCTCTTCCACATGAGATATGATACCAACCAGATGATCGGACTCGGACAACTCAGCCAGTACATTTAATGCCTGCTCCAGAATATCAGAATCCAAAGAGCCAAAGCCTTCATCGATAAATAATGTATCAATTCTTACGCCTGCCGCATTTGCAGATACAATATCGGCAAGTCCAAGTGCCATAGACAAAGATGCTACAAATGCTTCCCCGCCGGACAGTGTTTTGACATCTCTTTCTTTTCCTGTCCGATGATCCAGCACGAACAGATCAAGCCCTCTGTTTCCTGCAGTCTTCTGTCCGCGTTTCAGCTCAAACTGGTTGCATACGATCTGGCGCAGTCTGTGATTCGCACTGTCTATAATGCGGTCAAAATAGACCTCCTGTATATAGGTTTCCAGCTTATAATTACCAAGTGCAGCCTGTGAAAGATCCTGAAGCTTACTGTATCTCTTATAGATATTCAGATATGCTCCATAATCCTTCTTTAATTTGCTGTATGCTGCCTTATTCTTAACTAATCGTTCCGCGATCGCATCATGCCTGATGGCAACACTGTTTTTCTTCCGGATCGTGCGTTCTATCTGCCCGGATATCTGTTCAAGCAGAACCGTTGATGCCGTACAGAAATGTGTATAGCATTCTCCGTAGCCGCCTGCCTGCTTTTCCAGTTCCTGTTCATCTGCAAAATCATTTTCTTGATTGCTGTCAGGAAGCTTCTGTATCACACTTTCGTCATTTACAGATGTGTTCATTTCTCCGCTGTCCGTTTCAAGTGCAGAAAGAACATCTTTCTCCAACTGCCATTCCTGTCTGTATTGCATATTCTGATCTTCTGCATCACGTTTCAGATTTGTTTCCAGTGCAGAGAGTTCCTTTGCAAGTTTATTATAAGTATCTCTTGCCTCTGTCTTCTTCCGGTTCACCTCGGCAATCTCATTTCTCACCTGTTGCAGTTGCTTCAGGATATCCGACTCATCCCCCCGGATCTCCTGTCGCATCTGTGCCGCGGCTGCCTGCTTTGCCGTGTAACTCCGGTCTGCCTCCTGATATTCCTCTGTTACCCGCACTTCCGTTTCTTCCAGTTCTTTTATCTGCAAACGAAGCTCGCCAAGCTGCCTTTTATGTTCTTGATAACTTCTGTGCTCTTTCTCAAGTGTCCGCAGTCTGGCTTCTGTTTTCTCTGTCCTTTTCTCCCAGATCACATGCAGTTTTCTGACCTCATCTATCAGAACATCAGCCTGTACCGTCTGATCCGGTATAGTAAAGGCTGCCATCTCCATAACCGCTGCTGTTGTCTGATTCCGTTTTTCTTCCAGACGACCATTCAGGCTTCCAAGCTCATTTTCTTTTCGTCTGAATGAAGCATCCGCCTGATCAAATGCAGCCCGGAGCTTCTTTACCATTTCTTCTGTTACAACAGCTCCGTCACAATGTGCCTTTTCCGGATGTGTCTTACTTCCACAGACCGGACACGGTGTTCCCTCCTGTAGGTTCGCTGCCAGTTCTCCACAGATCTGATCATTCCGATTTCTGATAGCTTCCTCGTAATTCGCATTTGCCTGATTCCGCTTCTCAAATGCACTCCGATTATCAACCACCATCTGCTGTTTCTTAATTTCCAGATGATCAATCTCCTGACATTCTTTTTCAAGCTCCTGTAACCGCTGCATACGTTCTGCAATCTGTTTCTTTTCTGTCTGAACCTTCTCAAGCTTCACCTGTGAAGTGTCACCCGGATTCACGATCTGTTCCAGCTCCTCGGTCTGCTTCTGAAGTTTCTTCTTTGTTTCAAGAATATCCTGTCTTTTCTTTCCTGCCTGATGGCATACCTGCTCCACAAGCAGCAGTTCTTTCTCCATCTCATTTAACCGCACAAAAGAATCTGCCTGTTTCTGAAGCTCCGCCTGTCTCAGCATAAGCGGTTCTGTAGACTGTGCTTCCATACTATGATTCTGTGCTTCTGCACTGACAAATTCCTGCTTCACCTGTCTGTATGCATCGAGATGTGCCACATAGCCATCATAGGTCTGACCGATGATTCTCTTATTTTTCTCGATTGCTGTATACCAGTTGTCATATTGGTTATTGGTCTGTGTATAACTCTCGATCTGATGATGCAGATCTTCCGCCTGCTTTTCTTCGATCTGATTCAGACTGTGCAGCTCTTCCAGAATATCATCAAATGCCAGATGACGGTTTTCCAGATGCTCCGGCAGATCCTGAAGTCCTGTTTTATAAAGCTCCGTTTCATCCGGCAGCTCTACTCCCTCTATCGTACGATCTACCTTTGCAACAAGCTCTGTATAGACCCCCTCTGCCTCTTTACAGTCCTGTGCGATCCTGTTCTGGATATATTCATAAATCTTCGTATCAAATATCGTCTTAAAGATATCGCTTCGGGTCTTCGTATCGGCAACTAACAGCTTCTTAAAATCTCCCTGTGCGATCATCGCAACCTGTCGGAACTGATCGGCCGTAAGTCCCAACACCTCTCTTACCCTGCCGATCACCCCTGCTGTCCGCTTACCATCAATATCTGCCGCTTTCAGCTCTGTCTCCTGTCCATCCTCCATCCAGCGCACTTCTGCCTGCTTCATGGATTTGTATCCCGGTCTCTCATACGCTGGACTTCGCCAGACCTTATATTCATGACCGCCGCTTTCAAATAATAGCTCTACATAGGTAAGCTGCTTTGGATCTGCAAAATCACTTCGGAGCATTTCACCGTTTCGTCCGGTGTTATTCTTCCCGCTTCCTGCGCTGGTCTCTCCGTAAAGGGCATACATGATTCCGTCAAATATCGTTGTCTTTCCCGATCCGGTATCTCCCGATATCAGAAAAAGTCCCTGTTTCCCAAATTTTCGAAAGTCAATCTCCGTTTTTTCTATATACGTTCCAAACGCTTCCATTGTAAGTACCAGTGGCCGCATCATCTTCACCCCTGTCTCTGTTCATAATAATCCCGGATCAACTGTCTGATATAAACTGCATTTTCATCGGACAGCTCCCGTTTCATCTTTCTGTTATAGAAATCCGCAAATGCCTCATCAGGTGCAAGATTCTTCACGTCCTCAAGTGTCCGTTCCTGTTCCGGGCTGCTGCCATCTGCCATCTGGAATTCTACTGACATCAGGTTCTCATACACAGTCCGAAGTCTCGCTTGAACATCAATGATCGTTTTCTTATCCGTTAGCACAATTCTCGCATAATCTTCATTTGCTTCCCGGCTCATGGCTTCATCAAGTGTACCCGTAAAATTGTACCACGCATGAAGCTGGTTCAGGGGCAGTTCACGGATCGAAAGCTTTCCTTTTTCTCCAAGCTCTACCACTGTGACAGATTTCTGATCGTCAGCTTCCGACATAGAATAGATAACCGGTGTGCCACAGTACCGAATCTCCGGCTTTCCGATCTGCTGTGGAGAATGGAGATGTCCAAGTGCCACATAGTCAAATATATCAAATACCGTACGGTCAATATTATCCAGTCCACCAATCGATATTGTCTCCGAATCCGACCGCCGGTTCACTCCACTATTTGTTACGTTCTGATGGGCGATCAGTACATTCCTTTTCCCCGGATCAACTTGCATGGCTGCAACTGCCTGCTGCATGGCTTCTGTATATGTTAAGGCTGCTGACTCTTTCTCCGGTTCTTCTGTTAAATCCGATAATGTATTTTTTACGTTTGACGGCTTTACAAACGGCATCAGATAAAAATTCACATCTCCCCATTTATCCTGCATCGTCACCTTCATGGCTTCTCCACCATAGGTTCCTTTCATATATATATTCTGCTTTTTCATGATACTGCTGGCAAAATCCAGACGTTCTGCCGAATCATGATTGCCACTGATAATGAGGATGATTGTTCCGCTGTCTGCAAGTTCAGTCAGGAATTCATCAAATTCTGTTACTGCTTTTGCGGATGGAACTGCTTTGTCATAGATATCTCCTGCGATCATCACAGCATCCGGCTGTTCTTCTCTTACATATGCAAGGATCTGGTCAAACACATAACGTTGGTCTTCCCACATCTCATATCCATTTACGATCTTGCCAATGTGCAGATCCGACAAATGAAACAGCTTCATCGTTGTTATCTCCTTTCCCATACATGTTTTCCATGTTCCCCGGACGAAAGTTTCTATCCTTAGTAACTTATTACGCAAATCGCTCTCGCTCTGTTTTCATGCAGCGGTTCTAAGCTCCCACTTCGTAGATCGCTAAGTACCGGCATTCAAACAGGTTTGTTCCATAAGTTCTAAGGATAGAAACTTTCTGTCTCTGAAATGAATACCTGTTTTTCAAGTATATTCAGTTTATCATTATGAATTAACGAGGTCAACTTTCTTCGAACTTTCGAAATCGCTTCACACATGCGCATTCCGGACTATCGTCCTTCATGCTTATGTGTGTTTATCCGTCAAATAAATAAGCAGCGTTGTCTGTACACAGACACGCTGCTTATTTGCTTGACAGATTTATTTTTACATCTTGAACATTTTCTTTTTCTTGAGGATTAGCGCTATGATAATGCAGATCAGAACGATGATTCCGCATACAATATAGAAACCATATGGAGTCTTTGCAAGAGGCATCCACTTACCTGATACGTTCATTCCATAGATACCGGATATGATCGTCGGGATCGCCATTACGATGGTGATAGCCGCTAAGAACTTCATGATATTGTTCAGGCGGTTATTAATAATCGTCGTCATCAATTCTCTTGTACCGCTTATGATATCTCGATAGATTCCGGTCATCTCGATAGCCTGTTTGTTCTCGACCATAACATCATCCAGAAGCTCCTGATCCTCCGGGTACTGCTTGATACTGCTGTATCTTGCAAGCTTATCTAATACAACTCCGTTTGCACGAAGTGATGTTGCAAAGTATACAAGGTTGGATTCCAGTTCGTGAAGATCAATCAGATCCGCATCCTCTGTCTCATCCTGGATCCGCTGCTCGATCAGGTTTCTTCTACGATCCATAACTCGCAGATAATACTGATAAGTCATGCAGTTTCTATATAAAATCTGGTACATGAAACGCATCCGTTTCTTTGTACTGAATTCCTTTACCTTTGACTCAATAAATGCATCCAGAACAGGTGTATCCTCCGCGCATACCGTGATCAGAATGTCCTTTACGAGGATAATACCCAAAGGAATAGTTGTATATGCTTCGCGTTCATTTCTCATCTCGATCGACGGAATATCGACAAGGATCAGTGTATAACCATCTTCGACCTCCACACGGGAGCTCTCCTCATCATCCAATGCGGCTCTGACATCTGCCAGATCAATCTCGAAATCTTCTGCAATCAGTTTGGTCTCATCTACTGTAGGCTTCGTCATACAAACCCACATATTGTCTTCATATTCTGTTATCTCTGACAAAACCTTATGATCTGTTCTATAGAACTTTATCATGCCAAACTACCCACTTCCATATAAGGATTTCTAACCGAATTTATATTAGCACAAAAGGCCGCCATGTTCAATCTCAAACCTTATTTTTTATATTCTGTCTGCCGCAGCAAATAGAAAGCTGCTTCAAAAGAAACGGTTGTTTTTCCTTTCGGAGATGTTTATAATGATGGCATTGAGATTTTATGAAATGAGGTTTTTCTATGGATGCCTATACGAGCTTTGCACAGGTATACGACGAACTGATGGACAACATTCCTTACGATGAATGGATATCCTATATCACCAGTCTGCTTCATGAATATAATATCACTGATGGGCTGGTTGCCGAGCTTGGTTGCGGAACGGGAACAATCACGGAAGGGCTTGCCGCCGCTGGCTATGATATGATCGGAATTGATGTATCTCCTGATATGTTGGAGATTGCGAACGAGAAAAAGAATGCGAATGGTTTCTCATCCATTATGTATCTCCAGCAGGATATGTGTTCCTTTGAATTATATGGAACAGTAAATGCCATTGTCTGTGTCTGTGACAGTATCAACTATCTGTCAAATACAGACCAGATCACTACCGTTTTTTCTCTTGCAAATAATTATCTGGAAGCAGATGGCATCTTTATCTGTGACTTTAAGACCAAACACTATTTCCGGGATGTCGTTGCAGATTCAGTGATTGCTGAGGACCGGGATAATGTCAGCTTCATCTGGGATAATTATTACGATGAGGAACAGAATGTCAACGAGCTTGCACTCAGCCTGTTTCTGAAAGAGAATGACGACCTGTACCGAAAAACGCAGGAATTCCATTACCAGATCGGACTGACCTGTGAGGACATGATTCGTTGTGTAGAACAGGCAGGTATGGAGCTTCTTGCCATGTATGATGCATTTACGCACACGCCAGCAACCGATGACAGTGAACGTGTCTATGTGATAGCCAGAGAAAAACATCACGAAGGCAAATTATATATCTGATCTCCTGCCGTAGTGATTTTAGTCATCAATTTATTATTAAGCACTACTTTTATAGATACAAGTATTATTTTGTTATTAATCAGCACTTTATAAATGCAGGTATTATTTTTAAAAAGGCACCTTAAAAGTGCAATATTTTACATTATATATAGAAAGAACGAGGAATAACATATGAGTGATTATATTATCAGAGGTATGGCGGCAGATGGACAGGTTCGTTTCTTTGCCGGCACCACAAAGAAAATCGTTGAAACAGCAAGAAGTATTCACAATACCAGTCCGGTTGCCACTGCCGCCCTCGGTCGTCTGCTGACTGCAGGTGCATTGATGGGGGCTGCATGTAAGAACGACTCCGATCTGCTGACGCTCCAGATCCAGTGCAGCGGTCCGATCGGCGGACTGACAGTGACTGCTGATGCGCACTGCAATGTCAAAGGCTATGTCAACAATCCGGAGGTTATCCTGCATGCAAATGATAAGGGAAAACTGGATGTCGCTAAAGCTCTTGATATGGGCGTGCTCTCCGTGATCAAGGATATCGGCTTAAAAGAGCCTTATATCGGTCAGACCCAGCTTGTTTCAGGTGAGATTGCAGAAGACCTGACATATTATTTTGCAACCTCAGAACAGATTCCAACTTCTGTAGCTTTAGGGGTTCTGATGGAGAAGAACAACACAGTAAAACAAGCCGGTGGCTTTATCATTCAGCTTATGCCATTTGCATCCGAGGAACTGATCTCTGATCTGGAAAAACGTCTGGGTGAATTCACATCCATTACCGCTCTCCTCGACCAGGGTATGGAACCGCTTGATATCGTGAAGCAGATCTTTGAAGGCTATAATGTAGAAGTTACCGATACCATTCCTACGAAGTGGCACTGCAACTGCAGCAAGGAACGTTTCTCACAGGCTGTTATCAGTCTCGGTAAAAAGGAGATTGCAAATCTGCTCGCAGACAATAAGCCGATCGAGGTAAACTGCCAGTTCTGCAACTCCTCTTACACCTTCTCACCAGAGGAACTGGAAAATATGTTACTTGGCAAATAAAACAGAAAACGCTGATCTGTTCCTATGTGAATACTACCAAAGAGTTTATTGACAATGTGAACAGATCAGCGTTTTCTATATTCTTTGAATTGTCTCTATTATTTATCACTTCTTATTATGGTAACGAGTGATGTCAGCAGCAAGAACATCGGATAAAAAAGCTTCGGCATGATCTGAAAAGCAGAAATGGAATCACCCAGTTCTCCTACCGCGGCAATTGCAACTAACATCTGCGCACCATATGGGATCATCCCTTGAAAGATGCAGGAAAAGGTATCAAGCAAAGAGGCAGTCTTCTTCGGAGAGATTCCATATTCCTGTGCCATTTCTCCAGCAATCGGATTTGCCATAACGATCGCTACCGTATTGTTTGCAGTTGCAATATCCATTGTTCCGACTAACAACCCCATTCCGAGCTGTCCGCCTTTCTTTCCGCGAAAAATCCTGTGTATCCAACTGAGAAGTGCATCGAAACCACCATATTCCCGGATCAGTGCACATAACGCCGCTACTAATATTGCTACCATACAGGTTTCAAACATTCCGGAAACACCGGAGCCCATATTTGTCAGAAGATCAACAGGTGCAGTATGTCCCCATATCAGCATAATAAATGCTCCGGATACAATTCCCGTAAGTAATACGATAAATACATTCAGCCCTATAATTCCACCGATCAACACCAGAACATACGGTATGATCTGCACCAGATTATAAGTCTGGCTGACCTGCCCCTGTATGTCGGTCTGAAATGAAAGTACAAGAATTAATATCAGCGTTATAACCGCTGCCGGAAACGCGATCCAGAAATTCTCCCGGAATTTGTCTTTCATCTCACATCCCTGTCCATTACATGCCGCAATCGTCGTATCTGAGATAAAAGAAAGATTATCCCCAAACATTGCTCCACCCATAACCGATGCAACACAAAATGCCATATCAAAGCCAGACGCCCTCGACACTGCAACAGCAATCGGCGTTAACAATGTGATCGTTCCAACCGAAGTGCCCATAGCAACTGATACAAAGCAGGCAACAACAAACAAAACCGCTACTGAAAATCTTGCCGGGATCAGTGTCAGCATAAAATATGCTACGCTCTCTGCGCTGCTTCTTCCGACTACCCCGACAAATGAACCCGCTGCCAGGAAGATCAACAGCATCGTTATAATATTCTTATCCCCAACTCCCTGTGCCATAATCTCAAGCTTCTTATCAAATACCAATTCCCGGTTCTGGATACATGCGACCAGAATAGCTGCAAGAAATGCCACGATGATAGGCACATTATAAAAGCCCATTGGAATTTTCATCACATATTCAAATATAATCCCAAGTCCCAGATACAATACCAGAAATACACCGATCGGCAACAGTGCGATCGCTCTGCCCTTTTTCTCATTCATTTTAATACCTCTCCAAATCACTTATTTAGCAGGAACCGTTCCCGCCTGTCATACTTTCTAATAATAACATATTTTTGTACAGTTCGGCGCATTTTACCGAATATTTTGGTGTAATTTTCGGCTATCATTTCCATTGAAATGCTTTTTTTCGTATGCTAGAATGGTAAACGTTGTATTGTAAGTAATTTTAATATCATAAAGAAAGAGTGAAAAAAATGAAGATTACCAGAGATGATATCAGAAATGTTGCGATTATTGCCCATGTTGACCATGGCAAAACAACATTAGTGGATGAACTTTTGAAACAGAGTGGTGTATTCCGTGATAATCAGGAAGTTACCGAACGTGTCATGGACTCAAATGATATTGAACGTGAACGTGGTATCACGATTCTTTCCAAAAACACTGCCGTCCGTTATGGTAAGACAAAGATCAACATTATCGACACTCCGGGACATGCTGATTTCGGTGGTGAAGTAGAACGTGTCCTGAAGATGGTAAATGGTGTTATTCTTGTTGTTGATGCTTTCGAAGGTGCCATGCCACAGACCAAATTCGTTCTGAAGAAAGCATTGGAACTGAACCTCAGTGTTATTGTATGTGTAAACAAATGTGACCGTCCTGAAGCTCGTCCTAAAGAGGTTGTAGATGAAGTTCTTGAGCTTCTGATCGAATTGGATGCAAATGACGATCAGCTTGACTGCCCATTTGTATTTGCATCAGCAAAGACAGGTGTTGCTTCTCTTGATCCAGATGAACCGGGTACAGATATGAAGCCACTGTTTGATACCATCGTTGATTATATTCCTGCTCCTACCGGTGATCCGGATGCAGGTACACAGGTTCTGATCAGCACGATCGACTACAATGAATATGTAGGCCGTATCGGTGTTGGCAAGGTTGACAATGGTAAGGTCGTTGTAAATGAGCCTGTTGTTATTGTAAATGAACATGACCCTGACAGAATGTTAAAGGTTAAGATCGGTAAGCTCTATGTTTACGAGGGTCTGAATAAAGTAGAAGTAAATGAAGCAGACATCGGATCGATCGTAGCCATCTCCGGTATTGCAGATGTTAATATCGGTGATACGATCTGTTCTCCTGAAAATCCGGACCCAATCCCATTCCAGAAAATTTCAGAGCCAACCATTTCCATGACATTCATGGTAAATGATTCTCCTTTCGCCGGTAAGGAAGGAAAGTTTGTAACCTCCAGACATTTACGTGACAGATTGTTCCGTGAATTAAATACAGATGTCAGTCTCCGTGTAGAAGAAACAGAGACAACAGAAGCTTTCAAGGTATCCGGTCGTGGCGAACTTCACTTATCCGTCCTGATCGAGAACATGAGACGTGAAGGATATGAATTTGCAGTCAGCAAAGCCGAAGTTATCTATAAGACAGACGAACGCGGTAAGAAGCTTGAACCATTTGAGATTGCATATATCGATGTTCCGGATGAATTTACCGGAACAGTTATTAATATGTTAAATTCCAGAAAGGGTGAGCTTCAGGGTATGGCTCCTACCGGAAACGGTACAACCAGACTGGAGTTCCTTGTACCTTCCCGTGGACTGATCGGTTTCCGTGGTGACTTCATGACTGCTACAAAGGGAAATGGTGTTATCAATACGATCTTTGATGAATATCTCCCATATAAGGGTGATATGAACTATCGTTCACAGGGTTCTCTGATCGCATACGAGACCGGTACTTCTATCACTTATGGTCTGTTCAATGCACAGGAAAGAGGTACACTGTTCATCGGACCAGGTGAACCTGTATATGCCGGAATGGTTATCGGTGAAAATGGACGTACCGATGATATCGAAGTAAATGTCTGCAAGAAGAAACAGTTGACCAACACCCGTTCTTCCGGTGCTGATGATGCATTAAAGCTGACACCTCCTAAGGTACTCAGTCTGGAGCAGGCACTTGACTTCATCGATACAGATGAGCTTCTTGAGATCACTCCTAAGAGCTTCCGTATCCGTAAGAAGATCCTTGATCCTACACTTCGTTTCCGTGCCAAGAGAGATGCCGGAAATAAATAAGCATTTATGTTATAATAATAAATATTACAGTAAGACCGCAGGCAGCCTGATCGCTACCTGCGGTCTTTTATTTGTAGGATAACAAGAAAAGCCCTGTATTTTCATACAGAGCTTTTCTTATCAGATTTATTAATCCTCCCATGGGCGGATTCTGTATTTTGCACCGATCGAATCACAGATTCTCCGGCATTCTTCCTCTTCCTCTTTTGTAATCGTGGTATCTACAGTCGTCATAACTACATTTGGTACATACTTTGTAGAACTTCTTGCAAAGTCAAGCATCGCATCAAAGGATTTATCTCCAAACTTACTTCTGACCAGTTCATGATACCGATCTGCATTCGGCGTATTCAAGCTGATCGATACCGTGTCGATCAGGCCTTCCATCTCCGGTGTGATATCTCTGCCATTTACAAGATTTCCCAGCCCATTCGTATTCAAACGTATCGGCATATGATAAGTCTCCTTTACAAATGCCGCAACCTTCTTCAACACCTCAAAGGCTTCCGTCGGTTCTCCAAATCCACAGAACACAACCTCATTAAACCGGCTCATATCGAATTTTGCAAATTCAGCAATCACTTCTTCTGCTGATGGTTCCCGCTCTAACCACAGACTCTTTGATTCACCAACATGATCCATGTTCTGTCTGAGACAGAATGTACATGCACATGGACATTTATTTGTCAGATTTACATACAGATTATTATGAACTTTATATAATATCTCCATACTATTCGCCTCCTGTTATCTGGCAAGCTTGTACAGACATTCCTCAAAACACACTCCATCGGTCAATGGAAGCTCCATCTCAACGGAACGTTTGATACATTCTTTAATAAATACACTTGCCTTCTTAACTGATTCTGTAAAATCTACATTATTTACGGCATCCGCCGCAAGAATCGCCGAAAAGACATCTCCGGTACCGGAGCGCGACTCTCCGATCTTCTTCGTCTTCACAACGGTTACTTTTCCATTTTCATAGCAGAAGTTAGCAAGGAAGCTTCCCCGCCTGATTCCTGTTATCACAACTTTTACCTGTCTGCTCTCTGACTGTGCTACCAGCTTCTCCGCCATAGCTTTCAGTTCATCCATATGCCAGTCATCCTTATATGGTGTATCCGTCAGAACACATGCCTCTGTGGTATTTGGAGTAAGGATATCAGCAAACCGCACCAGCTTTTTCATCTGCTGGCACAGTTCGTCTGTATAGGTCGGATATGGTTTGCCATAGTCACCCATTACCGGATCCACGATCACCTTTGTCTCCGGTCTTTTAAAATCCGTAAGGAACCGTTCCACTATACTGATCTGTTCACTGGAACCCAGAAATCCGGTACAGACACCGGAAAACTGCAGATCCAGCTTCTTCCATTCATCGATATACCTCTGCATATGATCTGTAAAATCTTCATAATAGAAGCTGTCAAACCCCGTATGATTGGAAAAAATCGACGTTGGAACCGGACAGCACTGAACCTTCATTACAGAAATGATCGGCATTGCTACTGCTATAGAGCAGCGTCCAAATCCTGAGTAATCATTTATAACTGCTATCTTTTTCTGGTTATTATGCGAACCCTGCATATCTTATGCACCTTTCTAACATAAAATCTTGGGTGTATATCAAAATAATCTTCTATCCGGTAATCTATACATAAATACCTGATTTTCTCTGTTACTGTCTTACCTTGATATGAACCTCACGGAGCTGCTGCTCTGTAACCTCACCAGGGGCACCACACATCAGATCCTGTGCATTTCCGTTCATAGGGAACGGAATAATCTCACGAATATTTTCTTCATTACGAAGGAGCATGATCATACGATCAACACCGGGAGCCATACCGGCATGTGGTGGTGCACCGAACTGGAATGCATTGTAAAGTGCTCCAAACTTTGTCTTCAGATCTTCTTCTGTGTATCCTGCGATCTCAAATGCTTTTACCATGATCTGCATATCGTGATTTCTGACAGCACCGGATGAAAGCTCGATACCATTGCATACGATATCATACTGGTATGCGAGAACATCTAACGGATTCTTCTCATTTAGAGCTTCCAGACCACCCTGTGGCATGGAGAACGGATTATGTGTAAAGATGATCTTCTTTGTTTCCTTATCGTACTCGTACATAGGGAAATCGTTAATATAGCAGAATCTGTATGCATTCTTCTCGATCATATCAAGTCTTGCACCGATCTCATTACGAAGCTGTCCTGCAAAGGAAGCTGCCAGTTCTTCTACATCGGCAATGAAGAAAATAGTATCACCTGCTTTCAGATTTGCAAGCTCTGCGATCTCACTCTTCATATCATCCGGAATGAACTTATCGATCGGTCCCTTGTATGTCATATCGTCCAGAACTTCCAGATATCCAAGACCTCCCATACCGATAGACTGAGCATACTTTAAGAGCTTCTCATGCTGTCCCTTTGACAGTTTCTTCGGTACATTGATCGCACGTACAGTCTTGCCATGGAATGGCTTAAATGTACATCTCTGGAAGAAATCTGTCAGATCAATGATACGAAGCGGATTACGAAGATCCGGCTTATCCGTACCGAATTCTAACATTGCCTGCTTATAGCTGATGATCGGATAAGGAGCCTGTGTTACAACAGAGCCTTCCGGTGCGAATTTCTCAAATGTTGCTGAGAGAACTTCCTCTCCTACTTTAAATACATCTTCCTGTGTTGCAAAGCTCATCTCAAAATCGAGCTGATAGAACTCACCCGGTGAACGGTCTGCTCTTGCATCCTCGTCACGGAAGCATGGTGCGATCTGGAAATATTTGTCAAATCCTGCAACCATCAGAAGCTGCTTGTACTGCTGTGGAGCCTGTGGCAGAGCATAGAACTTGCCTTTAAATTTTCTGGATGGAACAATATAGTCTCTTGCACCTTCCGGTGATGAAGCACACAGAATCGGTGTCTGGATCTCTAAGAATCCCATCTCTGTCATCTTCTGACGAAGGAAGCTGATCACCTGTGAACGGAAGATCATATTATCCTTTACTTTTTTATTTCTAAGATCCAGATATCTGTATTTGAGTCGGACATCTTCTCTTGTCTCCTTGGATGTCATGATCTCAAACGGAACCTGCTTGTATACTCTTCCAAGCACTTCTACGGAATGTGCCTCCAGTTCGATCGTTCCTGTCGGGATCTTTGGATTGTATGTCTCCTCATCTCTGTGCTCGATCACACCTGAGATGGATACACAATCCTCTTTTGTAAGTCCATCTAATAATGAAGTGTCTCTCATAACTACCTGAAGAACACCATACATATCTCTCAGGTCGATGAAGGATACACCACCATGGTCACGGATGTTCTCGATCCATCCTGCCACCTTCAGCTCTGCGCCAACGTCGCCTTCGCTGATCTCATTTAAGGTTCTGTTACGATAAATGTTTGAAATGGTCATTGTCTGCATTATCTCCTTTGACTGATTTTTATATTTCACAGGTTGCATAAAAAAAGAACTATGCCTGCCCTGCATCCAGGACGAACATAATTCATATCCGCGGTACCACCTGATTTACTGTCTCTTATCTGACAGTCCCTTTCCTTGTTTCACGCACAATTGCGGCGCACCTACTACTGTGAGATCCATTTCGCAGAACAACCATCTCGCATTTTCCGGTCATCTCTGCAAATATCTTCTTCACGGGTTCAGCTTGCAGCTGTTAGAGTGTTATTCACGCTTATTCATTCTGCCGGATTCTCACCACCGCCGGCTCTCTGGGAGCGATAAAAAGCGCTACTTCTCTCCGTCTTCGCCTTTTCAATGTGTCAATTATATAGCAGGGAAAATGGCTTGTCAACGGACTTTTCTTAAAAATACAACCCCATTCAAAAAAAAATACTTGCCACATAAAAACAATTATGCTAGTATTGCTTTAAACCGTTGAAGGAGAGTAAGTACATGATGTGACAAACATCCCAGAGAGCTGCCGCCGGTGGAAGGCAGTATGTTTTCCATGATGGAATGGACTCCCGAGGGCAAGCTGAACGATGTGGTACGATTCCTGTATATGCATTCTGTATGTAAGCCGGAGATGATACTCCGTTAAGAACGAGATATCTGTAATGTATGTATTTGCAGACAATGAGCGGGCGTATCCTGATACGTCAAGCCGGGTGGCACCGCAGGAAACAGTTTCTAATGAACAATCTCCTGTCCCAGCATTTTTATACTGGGGCAGTTTTTTATGTCTTAATATCTATCACAAATCCATGCAAAATTCTTTGCCCAAAAGGATGATGATTTTGCAAAATGCATGACATTATAAAATTCCCCGGAACATATTTATATATCCCATCAAAGATAACCGGGATAACTTAAACTATTTATACAATGAATCAAGCATTGGAGGGTTATGATTATGAAAAAAGATGCAAACATTCCTTACAAAATCTATTTAAGTGAAAACGAGATCCCAAAAGAGTGGTATAACGTACGTGCCGATATGAAGAACAAGCCGGCACCTCTGTTAAATCCGGGAACACTTCAGCCAATGACAGCCGATGATCTTCGTCCTGTATTCTGTGACGAACTGATCGCGCAGGAGCTGGATGACACCACTCCATACATCCCGATTCCACAGGAAATTCAGGACTTCTATAAAATGTACCGTCCTGCTCCACTGGTTCGTGCATACTGTCTGGAAGAAAAACTGCAGACACCAGCTAAGATCTACTACAAATTTGAAGGAAACAACACAAGCGGCAGCCACAAATTAAACTCCGCTATCGCTCAGGCTTATTATGCTAAGCAGCAGGGTTTAAAGGGTGTTACAACCGAGACCGGTGCCGGTCAGTGGGGAACCGCCCTCTCTATGGCATGCTCCTACTTTGATCTGGACTGTCAGGTATATATGGTTAAGGTTTCCTATGAACAGAAGCCATTCCGTCGTGAAGTTATGCGTACCTACGGTGCAACCGTAACTCCATCTCCTAGTACCACAACAGAGGTTGGCCGCAAGATCCTTGCTGAGCATCCTGGAACAACCGGAAGCCTTGGCTGTGCCATCTCAGAAGCTGTTGAAGCAGAGTCCAAGCAGGAAGGCTATCGTTATGTACTCGGAAGTGTACTGAATCAGGTATTACTTCACCAGACTGTTATCGGTCTTGAAACAAAAGCAGCACTTGACAAATATAACATCACACCGGATATCATCATCGGATGTGCCGGCGGCGGTTCAAACCTCGGTGGTCTGATCTCCCCATTTGCAGGCGAGGTTCTCCGTGGCGAGAAGAACTACCAGATCATCGCTGTAGAACCGGCATCCTGCCCAAGTCTGACAAGGGGTGTCTATGCCTATGATTTCTGTGATACCGGCAAGGTATGTCCACTGGCAAAGATGTACACCCTCGGAAGCGGATTCATTCCTTCACCAAACCATGCAGGCGGACTTCGTTATCACGGTATGAGCCCGGTTGTATCCCAGCTCTATCATGATGGCATCATTGAAGCCAGAAGCGTTGAACAGACAGCAGTATTTGAAGCAGCAACCCAATTTGCAAGAGTGGAAGGTATTCTTCCTGCTCCTGAAAGCAGCCACGCGATCCGAGTTGCTATCGACGAGGCACTGAAATGTAAAGAAACCGGAGAAGAAAAGACGATCGTCTTTGGTTTGACCGGAACCGGATACTTTGATATGGTGGCTTACGGCAAATATAACGATGGTGAGATGAGCGATTATATTCCTACCGACGAAGATTTGAAGGCAGGTTTTGACGGAATCCCTCATTTTCCCGGAAATGAGTTCTAAACTTCCCCTATAAAAAAGGAAGCTGGCAATACATAGTATTGTCAGCTTCCTTTTTCTAGTATTCAACTTATAGGATATACTTCATGCTAATATCTTTTTTTCATTTTTATTCTGTTTTCTTCATTACCGCAACAGCTTCCGGACTTCGGTGTTGTAGGTATCCGGATCGTTGGCTTTGCGGATCTTTTTTAATATCTTCTGCTGGTCGGGAGCTTCAAAGAGACATCCCATAAACGACCACAACTCTTTCATCTTAAACATGACATTTCTCGCCCCAAGTCCTGCTTCCATATAACCGGCAAACAGTTCATCGTGGAATACCAGAAGGATTCCTGCGTTATAGCAGCACCTCTGTTCTGCAATCTCCTGAGGAAGAAATGGATTTCCTATGATTCCACGTCCGATCATGATCTTATCAACCTGTGTATATCGTTCCTGAATATGTTTATAGCCGGCAACATCGGTAATATCACCATTATAACAAAGGACACTTTCTGCCTGCTCTCCGTACCGTTCTACTGCCAGATCGAACATAGTAAGGTCTACGCTGCCACCATAATAATCTTCTCTGGTTCTTGGATGAATGATCACTTCGGTAAATGGATATTTCATTAATACATCCAGTATATCCGGGAATTCATCTGCAAATTCCATTCCCAGTCTGGTCTTTACTGATATTTTGCAGATACCGGCTGCAAATATCTCCTCAAGGAAATGATCCAGCTTTACGGGATCTGCCAGCATTCCTGAACCTTTCCCTTTCGAAACAACCGTACCGGAAGGACAGCCCATGTTTATATTAATCTCATCATATCCCATATCAGCTAAAGCTTTTGCCGCTTTTATAAAGCCTTCTGAATGATTCGTCAGAATCTGCGGGATCACTGTTATTCCGGTATTATGTTCAGGGAGAACATCAGCCAGTTCGCGATGTCTGAATGGTTTCCCCTTTGCCGGAGCAATAAAAGGCGTAAAATACCGGTCGATTCCTCCAAAGTATTTCTGATATGCATTTCTGTATATATATCCGGTTATCCCCTCTAAAGGTGCCAGATAAAGCATCTTAATTCTCCTTCCAATTATTAAAACATATGTCATCATGATAATCGCAGATACAGACGTCTTATACTTTTATGTCATCACAGCTGTCGCCAGGCTCAGTACTCAAATATAGCCAGTGATATATGTTATCTGCATATTCTCACCGGCTATATTCTGACTTATATTTCTATTATATACTTTTATTACTCTACACTGTAGTTTGGAGCTTCCTTTGTGATATGGATATCATGTGGATGACTCTCTTTTAATGACGCTGCTGAGATCTTAACAAACTCTGCTTTCTCATGTAATTCAGGAATGTTATGAGCACCACAGTATCCCATACCGGAACGAAGTCCGCCAATCAACTGGAATACAGTATCTTCTACAGAACCCTTGTATGCAACACGTCCTTCTACACCTTCCGGAACAAGCTTCTTTGCATTCTCCTGGAAGTATCTGTCCTTGCTGCCGTTCTCCATAGCTGCGATAGAACCCATACCTCTGTATACCTTGTACTTACGTCCCTGATATAATTCGAAGTCACCAGGAGCTTCATCTGTACCTGCAAATAAGCTACCCATCATACATACATTTGCACCTGCTGCAATTGCCTTTGTGATATCTCCTGAGTACTTGATACCACCATCAGCGATAACAGGAATACCTGCATTCATAGCTGCATCATATGCTTCCATAATAGCTGTGATCTGTGGTACACCGATACCTGCAACAACACGGGTTGTACAGATAGAACCAGGTCCGATACCAATCTTAACTGCATCTACACCCATATCGATCATTGCCTGTGTACCGGCCTTAGTCGCTACATTACCGGCGATAACCTGAAGATCCGGATACTTCTCCTTTACCATCTTGAAAGTACGAAGTACATTTGCTGAATGTCCATGTGCTGTATCAATAACAATAGCATCAACCTTTGCTGATACAAGTTCAGCGACACGATCCAGAATATTTGCTGTACATCCAACGGCTGCTGCACAGAGAAGTCTTCCCTGTGGATCTTTAGCAGAATGTGGATATTTGATCGTCTTTTCAATATCCTTAATTGTGATAAGTCCTTTTAATCTGAAATCATCGTCAACGATCGGAAGCTTTTCTTTGCGAGCCTTTGCAAGAATCTTCTTTGCTTCCGGTAATGTAATGCCTTCCTTTGCTGTGATCAGACCTTCTGAAGTCATTGACTCGCTGATCTTCTTGGAATAATCTTCTTCAAACATCAGGTCACGGTTTGTAATGATACCGACTAATTTGCCATCCTCTGTGATAGGCACACCTGAAATTCTGAACTTTGCCATAAGTGCATTTGCATCGGCAAGTGTATGCTCAGGAGATAAATAAAATGGGTCAGAAATTACACCATTCTCAGAACGCTTAACCTTATCTACTTCCTCTGCCTGCTCCTCGATTGACATATTTTTGTGAATAACACCGATACCACCCTGACGAGCCATAGCGATAGCCATTCTGTGCTCTGTTACGGTATCCATACCGGCACTCATAAGAGGAATCTGAAGCTGTATTTTCTTTGTTAAGTTAGTTGTTAAATCCACGTCATTTGGAAGCACCTCAGAATATGCAGGTACTAATAATACGTCATCAAATGTAATTCCTTCGCCTATGATCTTACCCATTTTTTTCTCTCACTTTCTTTTTTTTATTTGTAAGTTGATATAACAGGAGCATTCAAACGAACGCTCCTGTTATATCCAAAATATATGATGCTATGCTATCAAATAACCTATTTAATGTCAAGATTATTTATTACCAAAAAATTTCTTTTTTATGAGGAATTATCAGTTATCTTTAATTTTCTGCTACCGGAGCCTGATAAATAAACGCTTCCGACTTTCCGATATCAATGCTGTCATCACCAACCTGAGCAACATAGACTTCCTCGCCATCGTCAAACGTGATATCAGGAATAAACAGAGTATTCCGGTCTATATAGATTGTTTCCTTCTTGAATCCGTTGTTGATCCAAACAAAACTGCATTCATTGAAATTCTCACCCTTGATATAATATCCATGGAGCTGCTCCGGCGCTTTCTCCGGGTCATCGGACAATTTCTGATAATCGCCTTCTTTTATATCCGTAATATAGATTGGTTCTACACCATACTGCATATCGGTAGGCTCATATGGCCAGCCATCCGGATACATATATCGCTTACCGTATAACATATCATATTCTACATTCCACATTACATCGCTGTATTCAGGATCATCTTCGCTGTAAAGTGTATGCACCTTCTGCATGGCACTCTTTTCAAGTCCGATCACATCAAACAGCTTCGTACTCAGATCATAAGCCGGAATGTCTTCATCTTTATCAATGAAATGCTTCATATTGCTCCATATGAAATATTCCGTCTGGTACAAATTTCCATTCTCTACGTCATCATTTGTCAGTTCAAATCCCGGTAAATGATCACCATACATTACCAGTACTACATCTTCATCATAATTCTTCAGTTCTTCAATTAAATCCTTGATAAATTCATCCATCTCATGAAGCTGATTGCAATAATATGTCCATTCATTGTCCAGTTCTTCACTTCCCGTACCTGTTACTTTTACCGGATAAGAATAATTCTCATAATCTAATTCACTCGGATATCTTCCATGTCCCTGAACACTGACCGTGAAGATAAAATCCCTGTCCTCTGTAGATTTCAGGGTCTTCATGATCTCTCCGGTCAGTACATTATCCTTTTCCCAGTTTTTCTGGGTATGCTCTACGTCATACATGTATTCCATAGGGGTAAATGTATCAAAGCCAAGATTCTTGTATACGATATAACGGTCATAGAATGTACCGTCATGGTTATGCATCGCATGAGTAGAATAACCAAGCTTTTTAAACTGTGTCGCCATCGTCTCACAGGTTGTGCTTCCAAGTACCGTCTTATATGGATATTCACCAGCACCGAAGTATGCCACATCAAATCCGGAAAGCACCTCAAATTCCGAATTTGCCGTTCCCGCTCCGATTGCAGGCATCGTAAGGAAACCGGACGAACATTCTTCTTTTAATTTTGTGAAATTCGGAATCGGATTCATATTAAAAGATAATTCTTTTACATAAGATGGATCCATGAAGGATTCCAACTGAACTACAATTACGTTTGGCTTTCTCTTTGCAAATTTTGCTCCCGAAGCTTTCACCGTATCCAGTTCATCCTTGATCTCAAGCATCTTTTCTTCACTGTAATCTGACGGCTCGCTGATTCCGACATCCACTACACTGTTTGAAAAGCAATATACAAAACCATATTTATCATATGCTGTTGCCAGATTTGCAAAGTTATCCGAGATTGCCTGCGCATTTAATGCAATCTTTGTAAACAGCATAACCATACAAAAAGATGCAACGATCAGAACCGTTGTACGGATCCTGTAAATATTTCCCTGGATTGTCGGGGACTTTAAGAACAATATGATAACCGCTGCCAGTGCAACAAATAACGCTACACCGATGAATACAACCTGCCATACTGAGAAATACTTATCAATGATGGTGATCGTATTTCTCGCCATCAGCATATCGATCGCTGAAAACGGAGTGATACGAAAGCCTAAAACAATACAGTTCGTTACACCACAAAGCAGCCATGCAAATGAAATAATACCATAACCAAACACTCTCTTACGCATCAGCAGTGCCAATGTCAGAGTAAAGAAGATAATGGAACAGTTATACAGGAACACCAATGGTTCATTCACAATATATTTCATCGTATTGATAAATGAGTGTCTTCCCAATATCTCCAAAATAATATCCAGCACAATTGCAATCGCAACACACTGGAATATAGCTGTACTACACAATTTCTTCAATTTGTCTTTCATCTAAAACTCCATTCTGCCGTGATTCGGCAACCACTAACCAAATACTTAATGCAATCCTGTTATCTTATTCATAAACCGGTAATTTCAGAATAAGATTAAATCGGTTTCATTATAGCATTCCTTTCTTTTTATTCAATCCGCAAATTTTACAAATAATTACCTCATTTTTTCATTTTTTGCGTAATTTTTACTTACTTTTCTTCTATCTATATCTTTGGGAATGCTTTATATGATGGAAAAATATCATATTCCGGAGAAAACTACAATAAAACAATTATTAAATCTTCTTTAGGATTATTAAGAAGAAGCCCTTTGTTCCAGCATCGGATCATCGAAAGTCAGTCGTCTATGCTACTGTTTTTCTGATAAATGGCAGTGGCTCATATGGTTGGTTTCAAAACCTTTGCTACATAAAAATAGGAAGTCTTAAATAAGACTTCCTATAAAATAATAAGAGCGCGAGACGGGGATCGAACCCGCGACCCCCTCCTTGGCAAGGAGGTGCTCCACCGCTGAGCCACTCGCGCATTTTCCATTGTTGTGATTTATTTGCCTCACAACAATGGATATGTTATCATAAGACGTTGTTTCTGTCAACAACTTTTTTCAACTTTTTTAAATATTTTTTTCACGCAATGAATTACCGCATTGAGCCTAGTTGTTTTCATCCTCTGAAGGCGCTTGAACAGACTCATTTTCAATGGTCTGCAACTGCCCTTTTGCTCTGCGAACATAGCCAACGATGAGCACAACTGCACCAACTAAAAAGCATGCAAATCCAAGAAGCTGTGATACACGGATACCGGAATTGCCAATCATTAAGGAATCTGTACGAAGTCCTTCAATGATACATCTTCCAAGGCCATAGCCTGCTACATAGATAAATGCGAATTCACCTGTAAACTTCTGATGCTTTCTATATATAAGAAGAAAGATCAGCAACATCAGATTCCAGAGTGACTCATACAGGAACGTAGGATGTACTGTTATACATTCCATACCATGAAGTGTCTGTGTATTTGCAAGCATAGTATCTGAGATCACTCCACTGTTGATCAGACTGTTTAGTGTTCCTTCATGTCTGTAATAATCAAGAGGGATTCCCATCGCAAATACAGAATCTGTATACGCACCAAACGCCTCCCTGTTGAAGAAATTGCCCCAGCGTCCAAGGATCTGTCCGATCAGCAGACCAAACGTTGCTGTGTCGGCAAGCCGAAGCACATTTACCTTCCGCTTCTTCGCAAAGATGCATCCGGTAATAATACCAGCAATTACACCACCATAGATTGCAAGTCCGCCACCTCTGATATTTAACATACCAAGGATGGTTTCTTTTACATTTCCCGCCACTATATACTGATCCAGTCGGAACAATATATAATAAATTCTTGCGCCTAAGATTACCGGAATGATCAGGATCAGGATAAAGTCCAGATACATTTCCGGATCCTGTCCTGTTCGTTTCGCTTCATTTGTCACAAGGAAGTAGGCAAGGATAAATCCACACATAATGATGATACCATAAAACCGGATCTCAAAGCTGCCAATGGATATATGATCACCTACATGCTTCAGGAAGATTCCCAAATGCGGAAAGATAATACTGTTAAAATATTCTGAAATTGTTTCCATTTTCTTGTTATCTCCTAAAGGAAGCTGTTTTATACATTGAACTTAAAGAGGATGACATCTCCGTCCTCTACCACATATTCTTTACCTTCCTGTCTTACCAGACCTTTTTCTTTGGCAGCTACCATATTGCCACATTCCATAAGATCTTTATAGCTTACAACCTCTGCCTTGATGAATCCACGCTCAAAATCAGAATGGATCTTGCCGGCTGCTCCCGGCGCTTTTGTTCCCTTCTTGATCGTCCATGCTCTGGATTCTGTCTCACCGGCTGTCAGATAACTGATCAGTCCAAGCAGTGAATAGCTTGCCTTTATCAGTTTATCAAGACCGGATTCTTTTACTCCAAGATCTTCCAAAAACATTTTCTTTTCTTCGTCATCCAGTTCTGCCAGCTCCTGCTCGATCTGTGCACAGACAACAAACACTTCTGAATCAAATTCTTTTGCGTATTCTTTTACTTTCTGAACATGCTCATTTGATGCTCCATCATCTGCTACATCGTCTTCGCTTACATTTGCTGCGAAAATAACCGGTTTCCATGTAAGAAGGTTGTATTCCTCGATCCAACCCTGTTCGTCCTCATCTGTTACTTCAAGAGTCTTTGCAAGCTTGCCTTCCTCCAAATGCGCTTTGATACGCTGCTGGAAATCCAGCTCCTTTGCAAGCATCTTATCATTTCTTGCACCTCGTATCGTCTTTGCTATTCTACGATCCAGAACTTCGATATCGGAAAAAATCAGCTCCAGATTAATCGTTTCAATATCACGGATCGGATCAACCGAACCATCTACATGAATAACATTTGTATCTTCAAAGCATCTGACAACATGAACGATCGCATCTACCTCTCTGATATTTGCAAGGAACTGGTTTCCCAGACCTTCGCCTTTGGATGCGCCCTTTACGAGTCCTGCGATATCTACGAATTCAATAACTGCAGGAGTGGTCTTTGCTGAGTGATACATCTCTGTCAGCTTGTCTAACCTCTCATCCGGTACTGCAACAACACCTACATTTGGGTCGATGGTACAGAATGGATAGTTTGCTGATTCTGCACCTGCTTTTGTCAGAGAGTTAAATAATGTACTTTTTCCAACATTGGGAAGTCCAACTATGCCGAGCTTCATGGTTATAATTCCTCCTTAAAACCTTGATTTATAAGGTCATACAACTCATACCATTCAGCCATATTACATTATGTCAGATGGCCGTTCAAAGTTGATGCCACAAGGTAATTTTTCTCTGTATTCTTGTTCTTTACCTGTATAATGGCGCAAAAAAGCCCCAAAATAGCACGATGATTATACTACATTGGGGCATAAAATTCAATGATTATCAGCCGGTTGCCGTCAAATTACTGTCAAATTCCAAGACACATTCTCAGAATTCCCAATATCAGAAGATGCACCGGATAAAACAAATAGTTCACAAGCTTATTCTGCTTTCCACGCTTTCCATTATAAGTAAGCATCAGGCCAAAACCCAGAAGTGCCCATGGTTCCTTATACATCGATGCAAAATTAAACGGAATAGCAATAATCGGTCTGTCATGAAAAAGATACAGAAAATAACCGATCAACACCGCATGGGAATCATAATCCAGACTCAGATTCATGGCTATCAGACAAGTTACTGCTACAATTATAAAAGATACAAGATACCACAAGAACTTGGGCAGTGTCTGCATCTTTTTTTTCAGGGCATCAATAATCCAGATCATCGCCAACACCAGCGCAAGCGTAAACATGATATTATTCCAGTTTGGTTCAAAAAATACATTAGATGTACACATATCAAACGGAACCTCTGATATAATTCCAAATACCAGGAGTGTTCCCAAATATCTCCATCGATTTCTCGTTTTAAAATATCCCTCCACCAACAGGGAAATAAAGATAGGAAATGCGATCCTGCCTAATATATCAAACAGTTCACTCATAACTATTAAAGCCTTACTGTTAAAATATATGAAAAATGTTTTATTAACATGATCGATCAACATTGAAGCAAATGCTATATATTTCAGTTGTGCACCGGATAATAATTTTATCTTTTCTTTCATCTTTAATAACGTTCCTCTCCTACTTAAAAATAACTCTGTCTCTCGTCAATAGCGTAACAACCTCTGTATGCTCAGTAAATGGAAAGAGATCAAATGGTGTGATTTTCAACACCTGATAGCCATGTGTGGTCAGATACTTCAGATCTCTCGCAAGGGTATCCGGTCCACAGGAAATATAAACTACCTTACGCGGAGATAGAGTTACAACAGAAGAAAGAAATTCTTCTGTGCTTCCTGAACGAGGGGGATCCATAAACACAACATCAATCTGCTCATCTGCTTCTGCCAGTTCTACCATAAACCTGCCTGCATCATTTGCATAGAACTCGATATTTTCTATCTTATTCATCTGGCTATTGATCTTCGCATCGCGGATTGCTTCTGCATTCAGTTCCACACCGATCACTCGTTTTGCCCGGTCGCTTGCAATGATACCGATCGTTCCGATTCCACAGTATGCATCTATCACTGTCTCTTTCTTTTTCAGATCCGCATATTTGATCGCCTTGTTATATAATTTCTCCGTCTGAACAGAATTGATCTGGTAAAAGCTTCCCGGCGACAGACGAAACCGTTTGCCACAGAGAATATCTTCTATATAGCCCTTGCCATAGATGACCTGATTCCGGTCACCTAACACCATATTCGTATCCTTTGTATTAATATTCTGAACAATCGTTGTAATCTCCGGATGAAGCTTCAAAAGTGCATTTGCAAAATTCTTCTTCGACGGAAATACCGGAGATGCCGTCACAATGATCACCATGATCTGTCCGGTCTGATGTGCTGTTCGGATCAGCACATGACGGATCAGTCCATATCCGCTGTCTTCATTATAGATCATCATTTTAAATGACCGGAACAGCTCTGTGATATCCTGAATGATTGCATCCGCCCGCTGATCTTCGATCTTGCAGCCTTTTGTCTCTATGACATTATGAGTACCCTCCTGATATCGGCCGGAGATGATCGTACCATTCTTCAGTTTTCTGAATTCCGCACAAACCTTGTTCCTGTAATAATACGGATTTCCCATTCCCACGATTGGATCGACCGGTGCAAATCCTGAAAGCAGCTTTTCCATCTCTGTCTGCTTCTTTACAAGTAATCTCCGGTATTCTTCGTCTGTATATTCGTATGCCACGGGGTTGGGTTTTTTATTCCGGGACTGGACTTTTCTGCCATCCGGTTTTCTATTTCCCGGCTGTCCCTTTATATTTTCTTTCATATTTTATTTCCTTTCAAATCTCTCGTCTAAACATAGCAAAAACCAAACACATGGTCAACAACATTTCCCTGAATGTATATGACTTATGGCCTGGTTTTTTCTTTGCTCTATGCTTCACCTGTCAGGACGACTTTTGTCATATCGTGTCCGACCGCATCCAGATACGATCCGAATACATCTGCCGTGCGCATCCGCAGACTGGATGTATTCACACATGGGTGACAGCCAAGATACTCGCCTTTTAATATGTCTTCATCCACCAGCAGCCGTACATGATGCTCCGTATCATTCATCAGTCCCATGACACTGACAGCCCCCGGTTCGATATCCAGATATTTCTCCATGTCCTCAGCCGATGCAAATGACAGTCTTGCGCTCCCGATCTGTGAAGTGATCTCCTTCGTTTTAAACGGCTTGTCTCCCGGCATCATCAACAGATAAAACTGTGTCTTCTGACGATTGCACAGGAAAAGATTCTTACAGATTGTCGCCTGCAACATCTTATCAATCTCCTCACATACTTCCATCGTAAATGCCGGTTCATGGTCGACTCTCTTATATTCTATTCCAAGATGGTCAAGAAAATCATATACCCGAATCTCCTTCTCCAATCTTCCTTCCGTATTCTCCGGTCTTCCATCCAAAAGTTCCAACAGTACTTTGTCCTCCCGTTCCTTATATCTACCTCTGCTGTTCATCCAGCATATGCTCAAACTCCGGAATCGGAACAGGCTTGGAAAAATAAAATCCCTGAGATACACTACATCCATTATCATAAAGAAAATCTGCCGTTCCCCGATTCTCTACGCCTTCTGCTATAATACTTAAGCCCAAATCATTTGACATGGATATCACATGAGAAATGATCGTCTTACCCTGTTTACTGTCCAAACATTCATCCAAAAACTGCCGATCCATCTTCAATACGTCAAATGGTGTATTCTTCAACATACAAAGGGAAGAATAACCCGATCCGAAATCATCCATTAACAATGTAAATCCCGCCTGTTTCAAACTATTGATATAAGACAATGATTCTGCATTCTCCGTTGTCTCCGTGATTTCTAACTGGAACAGCTCCATCGGAATCTGATATTTGTCGATCAGATTCCTGATATATCCTGCAACATCTTCTTTCTGAAGATAGGTTCTCGACACATTCACCGAGATTGGAAGTGGTTGCCTTCCGGTATCCAGCCATCTTCTGATAACTTTACATACCATCTCCCACATGAAACAGTCTAATTTGTATATAAATCCATTTGCCTCAAATACCGGAATAAATTCCATCGGCGACTTGCATTTTCCATTTGCATCAATCCAGCGCACAAGCGCCTCTGCTCCGACGATCTTCGCATGGCTTCTGTCATACTGGTACTTCGGCTGAAGATAAACCTGAAATTCTTCCCGTCTCAGAGCCTCCTCCTCAACTTCCTCGATCGCTCCCGTCTGTTTCACATGATTCATCAGCGTATCCTCATAGAATACAACCTTATTCAAAATCGTCCGCTTACCCTCTGCACGGGCAAGTCCTGCTTCATCTCCATGCTTGCGATATGCCGTTGAGCTGCCCGGTACGATATTCACTCCATATGTAATGCTTAACTTGATATCACCATATCTCCGAATTTTTTCATCAAGTTTATCAATAAATTCCATGATTTCTTCTCTGGAATTATAATAGGTCACGATCTGGAATACATCCGCTGACAATCTACAATGCAGATGTTCCTTATCACACATCACATCCAGCGTGTCATATATATACCGAAGAATATTATCTCCTGTATCACTGCCATACTTCTCATTGATATACTTAAATCTACGGACATCAAACTGAATATATGCATACTCCCGCTCCGGATGCTCTGCCTGAAAACGCGCAATCTTCTTGAGAAAGAATGCCGGATTCTTATCATTGCTAAACGATGTCACAATCTCCCGATTCTCTAATTCCTGTTTGCGCATGATCCGTATCATGCCCACATACTCCCGAACCAATCCTTTTTCATCTTTCTCAAGGTAACAAAGGACTGCCATCAGAGCTTTCTTCCCTGATCTGGTCTCAAGATGCACCCATGTCTCCAAATCATCCATCTTGATCGGCTCTTTTGTTCCCTGCTCAATCTGTCTATACAAATTGCACATTTTATTCTTCTCTGTTTCTTCTATACATGTGCAGTCGCAAAATGCTTTTAGTAAATTTTTATCATCCGGATTCAACTCATCAGGCAGAATATCATTTTCCTCAATCGTGTAAAACCGATCTTGCAGATTCGCGTAAAAATATATGGCGTCGCGGTGATTTTTCCTTATTCTGTTAATCTCTCTCCATGATTCAAATGCCATAATAATATCTTCTCCCAACAATGAATACTTACCTAATTTTACATGTTCTGTTCCCACAGGAACTTGCTATTATATATATTAACATGTTCTTTAGCAAAAAGAAAGTTCGCATCCAACTTAATTATTCGGAAATCAAGTGAAATTTGGGTTAATCAATTACTTAATTTCTTGTTAATTGTCAACCAGTCAAGAAACGCCTGACAGCCTTCTACAACATCTTCATAAGTCTCCCGAAAATTTCTACTATACCACGGATCTCTGACATCTGCATCTCGTCCGGCAAACTCCAGCATCTTATAGATCTTATCCCCACGTCTGTGTCCGGTCATTCGTTCAATATTCCTCATATTCATAAAATCCATACCGATCAGATAATCGTAATGATCATAATCTGAGGCTGTAAGCTGCACCGCCCGTTTGCCTTTGCAGCTTATCCCATGTCTGGCAAGTTCTCCTCTTGCCGGCGGATACACCGGATTCCCTACACCATTCCAAATCTCTTCTGTGCTGGTGGCTGCCGATGCGATCTCAAACTGATCGGCAATGCCACGTTTTGTTACTATATCTTTTAATATGAATTCTGCCATGGGGGAACGGCAGATGTTGCCATGGCAGATGAAAAGTACGCGTATACTCATAAAAACTCCTTTCAAAATGCGCTGTTCTGCTGCCATTTGCAGCGATTTGCGCGGTGTTAATTCTTCTTTATGTATCGGTCATTTCTGTACATAAAATGCAAACCTTAGCAAAATATCGTAAGATGTGTACAGCAAACGTAGTAGAAACGGAGTAAAAAGTGGGTGGGGTTACTACTCCTTCATACCTGTATCCTTCTATACATTGTAACTAATATATTCTGGAATCTTACCTTCTTCCTGATATTTTCTAAATACATAAAATAAGATGCGGCATACCATCACATCGATATTCAGCTTGCCCTCCGTAACCTGCCAGCAATTACTACAATTTTCTACTTTTATTAAGCCTTCTTCCAACATTTTCCCATAATCAACTGATATAGGTATGCGCTTTGAAATAACTTTCCTCCTACCTGATTGCATCTTCTTTATTTTTTCATGTATCTCAGGTTCTACAAAACATTCTCTCGAAATAATAATCATTCCATCATATAAATGATTTTCGTTATTATATTCCAAATCATTCAGGTTATACCCACCATATTCGTATATTACATTCTGCTCATCTTCAAGAATTAAATTTGCGTGAGCGCCAATTCCTCTACTCATAATATTATACCTATTTTATATTTCTCACTTCGCACTTGATATCTCTATTACATTTTGGACTTCAAGTACCAACTAATGCATTTTTTCTTTCTGTAATTGTTCAAATACATCGTCCCATTCTTTTTCATTTCGCCATTCATCATTCTTTTCTCTTACAGTTGTACCAACAGAATTGTATTTTGTGTTTTCTGATGCCAATTTATATACTTTATCATCATATTCATTTATTCTCTCTATTCTTTTTAGTGCATGTTCAACAAAAGCCTTGATTTTACTTGGTTTGTTGAACAGTTTACGAGTTACATATATTTACAAACTAGAGTTTCCCAGATACGAAGTAGCTTCAATGAGCTCATTTCTGATGATTTTGAGTACAACAAATTAAACGTCTTTGTTTTTCTTTATGAAGGCTTTCTTGTTCTCCCAAATTCCTCCACAGTAACTAACCTCTCATATCTACCAGGATCACCTGCCTCTGCCGGGTCCTAAATTCCTTCGTTCTGCTTATCCATAGTTGGGTGCTGCTTATGCTCCTACAGCAGGGTCTTTGCCCTATAAAAAATGTCAACGCAGCTACTAGCTCTACTTTGTTTTATATACTTTTACATTCCTGTTTCACAGCACCATTGAAGGCGGACGCTTTCCTGTTTACAGTACTTCTTTCTTATGCGGCTATAACTCCTCTTTCATGATGAATATCTGACATCATTTTAAACCGGTCATAGTCCACACCTTTTGTTAATACCGCATAGAATACGCGAATTAACTTACAACTGACAGCAATCATTGCCTGTCTTCGTTTTAATGGATTTTTTACACGAGTCACATAATAATCATAGATTGTTCGAAACTCTTTGTTCCTTGCCAACAATGGTATCATTACCTGATACAAGATCTTTCTGAGTTTTCTTCTTCCTCGCTTGCTGATTCTCGAGCTTCCCTTATGCTTTCCGGAACTGTTTTCTACTAATTCCAAACCGGCATACCTTTGGATCTGTTTCGGCGACTTAAAACGTCTTATATCACCTACTTCGGCAATAAATCCTGCTATTGTAACACTTCCTACTCCTTTAATGGCGAGTAACTTCTCCACATGCTGTACTTTCCGAATAGTCTCTTCCAGTACCTTATTCACAGCTTCCAGTTGTGAAGTCCATAATTGATGTTCCTCAAGCAGCATATATAACTCACTTCTTGTTCCAATTCCTCCATCCAGACCAACACTATTGTATGCAGCTTCTACCAGGTTCTTTGCCCTATCTTCTGTAACGCCTCTGCCACGCATCTTCTTATCGTGCCAGATCTTTCGGATTCCTTCTACTCCAAGTGCAATTACATCCTTCGGCAATGGTGCTTTTTCAAGCACCGCCAAACCACTTGCGGCATCAAATCTTGTATATAATCCCAGATACTCCGGGAAGTGTATTGCAAGCCATCTCTGGATTCTGTTTGCAGATATGTTATGCTGCTTCATAATCCTGTCACGGCTGTATACCAAATCTCTTATCTCGGCATAAATGCCCTCTGGCATGTATGGAATCGAATATCTTCCATCCACAACCAGCTTTGCTATTGTCTTCGGATCTTTTGCATCCGTTTTCTTTGGACTATTATCATCAAGTTCCTTGATCTTCTTAACAGAGAATGGATTGACCATTACCAATGTTTTCTGATGATCCTGTACATACTTTGCAAACGCAAACCAGTAATGACCAGTCGGCTCACAGCCAATCAGAACTGCAGTCTTTTTATTCTCATTTTTCAGTTTTTCTGTCCAAAGCTGAAAGAAATTAAATCCTTCGATATCATTCTGAAATGAAAAAACTCGTTTTGTAAGCTCGCGCCCTCTGTTATCAAAAGCTCTTGCATAATGCGTCTGGCTTCCAATATCAACTCCAACAACCAATGTTGTATCTGTTACTTGCTCAATTTTTTCATTCTGTGTATAATTCATGTTGAACCTCCGGTGTTTTGATTGTTTTGTTTACATCCGCCAAGATGCAACTCAATCATACCTTGAGGTTCTTTTTTATTCAATTGGTGCTTTTAATGAATTACAGGAATGCTCCTCATACAAAGTCTATCTCAAAATAGTCCTGCAAATAATTTTCTAACCAATCATACTTTTCTTTTATTGATATGCTCAACTTTTCATCTTCACGCTTTTTGCTTCTTTCAATTTGGCATAAGCGAAAAATCTTCATAGCAGTTTCATCTGAATCCGGTATAAAAGAAATGCTATTTAAATAATTCAAATAATACAATCCGTCTGTATCTTTTCTAATAATCTCCCCATTTATTTCTCGTTGCATTGCATTATCTCGATACATTTTTTCATTATAATCCATAAGCTCTTGCGCATACTCTGGATCAATAATTATCCTTGGAAACCTAGCTTTTTTTGCCTCGAGAAAGTAGGCTTTATTCATACCTGGTCCAAACCAAACATTTCTTTCATTATCATAATATATCTCACCATAAGTAATGGCTCCACGTGCTATAAATCCATTCTTTAAAAATTCATATAACATTTTCTCTGTATTATAACAAGCAATGCACATTAAAGCATTCATATTTTTTCTCTCTTCTTCCACTCCTTCTTTATAATCGTAAATTATATATGCACAATCAGAAAATACATGAATTTCTCTTTTATATATAGTCCACGGATGTGCTGTATCCAGTTCTTTTTCACGTTTTACAGCCTCGCTGAATATCCTCATAATATTATACCACTCATCAAATCCTTCCCTATCTTGAGAGCCTAAAATATCAACAAATATTATTACTGCTTTTCTAAATCCTTTTTCCATTGCCTATTACCTCTTTTTCATTCAAATTTTCTTTTGCTCCTAGTACAGACGATACATTGTGCATAGTTCAACAAATAGTCTTCCATTTTGATTTTTTATATTATCCAATAACAACGCCTGAAACAAAACATCTCCCACATTCTCCAACCTTACCATTCCATATTCTTTCTCTGTAAAACCATCAACCTGCATATCCTGCATGGCAGCCTCTTTCCTTGCCACCAAACAATGCGTATACAATGCCATGATATACTTGTCCGACATCAAGAAGGCATATGTTTCGTTCCCTTGATATGTATATCGGCACTTTTCCAGATTTTCTTGCGGTATATCGAAATAACATCTGACCATTTCCAGATATACATCTCCATTATACTGCGTCTTTAGCTTTTTTGCATACCTTCTGATTGTTGAGAATATATTATTTCTTTCCATAGCTGTCTTGGTTCGCTTGAATACAGGCTTTTTCCCTCGCAGGTCCATATAAACATTATTTAGGATAGTCTTTCCGGCATACTGTTTGAAATCACCTATCCACAACAAATACGATAACACCTCCAGCAATTTCTTTTTTGACGTTATCTTCTGATACGAATAATCTCCAAATTCAATATGATCCAGCTTCAAAGGGCAGCTCCCCCTCGCTATCTCACGCTCCATTACCCTGTTAATATCTCTCATTGAATGTTGATAAGTTAAAAGCGGAATATCAGGAACTGATAACTTGGTTTACATCTATCCAATTCATCTATGAAAACTACGAGCTGATTTCCCCTTTCAACCAACAACTCCATATAGAAATTTTTTATATTCTCGTGTAAATCTTTTTCTTCTTTAACATTTGTAAGAGGATTTTCACTTTTTAAATTTTCAATAATACCGTTTATGTTTCTACCAGTAAGTGCTTCTAACACAGCGCCAGCCAACTTGAATGCATTGCTATTATCCTCAAAAGCATAATTTATTCCTAACTGCTTTATTATTTCATACACTAAAGATAACACAGGGTATGTATCATTATCATTTTCCCATGCGTCATAATAAACTGCCATATCATAATTCTCTGACACATCCTCAACTTTCTTTGGGAATGGAAGCGCATACACAATACTTGCTTTTTCCCATCATCCATATCACTCATCGGATTTTTTGCATTTATTAATAGCATCGATTGTTTCACAAAAAAAGTCCCACCGAGTTGCGCATAAAAATCAGAGGCGTGGTGGGTTCTGTTAATATTACTGTACAGCATTCAATGTTACTGTCGCACGATATTGTGCCGCAGTATTTTCACTTTTAATATGCAATTCTAAAATAATCCAGGTATGCTTTATATTTATCTTGTGCTGTCAGGCAAGTATCAGTCAGATACCCTTTTTCATTGTCCCATTCTTTCAATCCTCGATAATAAAACATTTTCAAATTATCCTCGATAATAAATGGAACAATATTGTATTTCAGGCATTCCTTGAACATAATCAAACGTCCCACACGACCATTTCCATCCTGAAATGGATGGATACGTTCAAACTTCACATGAAAATCCAGAATATCGTCAAAGGTCTTTTCTTCCTTGTTATTGTACTCTGACAGCAATTTCTTCATTCTGTCTGCAACTTCTTCCGGAAGTGCGGTTTCCATACCGCCGACTTCATTTGGCAGTTTCTTGTAATCACCGACAGCAAACCAATCCTTTCTGGAATCACTGGTTCCATTTTTTAGAATCAGATGCAGCTCCTTAATAAACTTTTCCGTCAATGCCAATTTTGCATGATCAATAATAATATCAATACACCGGAAATGATTTGCTGTTTCAATCACATCATCTACATTAAGCACTTCTTTTTCTATACCAATGGTATTCGTCTCGAAGATATATCTGGTCTGATCGTGGGTCAGCCGACTGCCTTCCATATGGTTTGAATTATATGTTAAATCAATCTGTGTCTTATGATAAATGCCTCCAGCATATTTATTCGCCTTCTCATCCTGCAAAACATCCAGTAAGGTCGTTGTTTTTTCTTTCTTCTTGTTAGTGCGCTCCGGCTTTTCTGCATTTTCCGGAATATTCCATGTCTTTCCGGTAAGAAATACTCCCGGCACACGACCATGGGCACAATAATTTCTTACACTACGTTCAGATACATCCCATTTTTTTGCCATTTCAGCAACTGAAAGATATTGCATCTGCCGCTCTCCTCCTTCCACACGATAAAAAGCATATTCTGTGAACCTTTTATTATCATGATTTCAAAAATCACGTTTACTATAGTTAGTATACCACATTATCGGCAACAAATCCATATTTTGCCCTCATTCTTCTGTCGTTTTTGCCGACGTAGAAAACTCTAAAAAAATACCAACCAGCGAATTTGACGGTTGGTACTTATATTTTAGTTTTGGTCATCTGGATAAGTATTCAGACAAAATCCTGTTATGAATCCACCCCTTACCCCAATTCATATTTACAAAAAATCAACCACCTACCTCACCCCAATATAGCAGGTATTTTTTCCTTTTCCTTCTTTCCTCAATTCTCCTGATGCAACCAGTTTCCGCAATGCACCTTCAATAGAACTGTCACTGAGTGTAGGGCATAGCTCCCGTATATCCTGCTTATTGAAACGTCCAATTTTATTATGACTTGCTCTCCGTACCATTTCAAGTGCAGGTAGTTTTATTTCAACCAACGCCATTCTGTCTTCAAAATCTTTATAGGCAGCAAGAATGGTACCAAGTAAATATTTGATAAATGGCACTACATCTTCTGTTCCATCATGCCAGCCCGGCTGAGCCGCAGCAAGAGCCTCATAGTACAGGTCTTTATTCTTGGCAATCTTTGCTTCCAATGAGACATACTTTCCAACATAGAATCCACTCCGATACAGCAGTAATGTAGTGAGCAGACGGCTCATTCTTCCATTTCCATCATTGAAAGGATGAATACATAGAAAGTCATGTATAAAAACAGGGATAGCAATAAGTGGCTCCAATTCCATATTTCCTATGACACGATTGTATTCCTCACAGATTCTGTCGAGTGCCTCCTGTGTTTCAAATGGAGCAAGTGGTGTAAACAGCACTTCAACATGTCCATCTGGATAAGTAGCACTAATATAATTCTGTACATTCTTTGTTTGCCCTGCAAGCGGATTGTTCATATGGCTATATAACATCTTGTGCAGTTGCAAAATATAATTTTTTGTAATAGGAATCGCATCAAAGCTATCATGAATAACATTCAGCACATCACGATAACCCGCAATTTCCTGCTCATCCCGGTTCTTAGGTGTTGTCTTTTCTTCAACAAGCTGACGAATTCTGGTACTCGTCGTAACAATGCCTTCAATAGCATTAGATGCCTCGGTACTTTGTATTTTTGCAATCTCTACAAGTTTATCAAGTTCCTCTGGACGCTGCTTCAAATACATCTCCTGTTTTCCAGCTTCTTTATAAATAGCAGCAATTAACCCTAAAATCTCTGAATCCCATTTCTGATATTTAATTGCAGAATAATTGAAGTTTCGCATTCCCTTACTTCTCCTTTCTTTTCCTTAAATAATAGTGTTAATTAAGGGAATAGTCAACAAATTAAGCGAATTATCTCATAGTATTCTATCCCAATTAAAGAAATATTATTTTTACCTATCTAATCCTTATTCCTCTCCATCTCTCTCTGAATCCAGGTCATGATCACATCCACAAGATACTCCTGCTGTATCTGGCTCAATTTCCTGCCCGGCTGTATCTTATGCCATTTTCGGATGCACTCCCTGCAGCAGGTTGCAGTTGCATGCTGTGCGATAAATACCGGATGCCCTTTCATCGGCGTCTGTTTTCCATCGTTTGGAATAACCGCCGGAGCTTCCCGCTTTGCAATAAAGTCCTGCGCATGCTGCCTTATAGTATCCAGTCCCTTTTCATTTATGTAATCAATATCCTTCTGCTTTAAATGAAAGCTGCTTCGGAACTTGGAATTACCAATTCTCTCAAATAGCTGCTTATACCATTCCTCTTTTGTCATCAAAATTCTCCAAACTTCTTATGGCATCCTAACACTTCCTGTTAGAATGCCATCTATAAACATAAATACTATATTATTTTTCCCCATGCTCCTTCACGACCAGTCTGCCTCTTCCGCTTTCCTTCGCCTCGTATAATGCATTATCTGCTTCCTCATATAACCGGTTAAAGGTTGCTTCTGACTTAGCGATAACTGCGCCCATAGAGATGCCGGTACCTCCCTCTGCAGATTTTACTGTCAGATTTACTTTGTCAAATATCTGCTGGGCATGTTCTTTGATCGCCTTCTCCGGCACACTCTTATTGAAGAACATCATTACCGCAAATTCGTCCCCACCCATACGACTGGCAAAATCTTCATTTCGTAAAGACACAAGCAATGTCTGGGCGACTAAGATCAGATATTTATCACCATTATGATGACCATAGGTATCATTATATTGCTTAAATTTATCAACATCTATCATGATCATCATTGCATTAAAATCACCTGATAACAGCTTCATCTCCATATCATTCCGAAAAGCCGCATGATTCAAAAGACCCGTCAGGGAATCTGTACGATATGTATTCTCCCAATTCCGCAATCTGACTTCTGCCTTATTCTGCTCTGCATCTGTCAGGATCTTCATGGAATAAGTACTCGATACATCTGAAATAATAATCTCTGCACGATCCTGTTTAACTGCCGAATCGTAAAAGACACGTCCATAGCAAAAGACATAAATATCCTTTCCATCCTTTCGATGGAGTCTGTGTTCCTGCAATACATATGTACTCTTAGCCAGATTGGCATTTGTCCGGCACAAATATTCTGTCCGATCAGCTTCAGGGATCAGATCCATCTGATTCATGGAATTTTTTTCTACATCCTCACCGGAATAACCTGTCAGCTTCTCGAAATTATCATCCACAGACAAAATATTCCATGAACCATCCAGCAAATATCTGCTGCATTGCACTGTATGTACACAGAATGCTTCCTGAAGTGTACTGTTCTCCTCCGGTTTTGCCACTTGTTTGCGTTGAGGCTTTTCCTTCTCCTGTCTGAACTTATGAACTCCCTTTACGGTATCAGAATAATTCTCTGATATCATTTGAATAAACTCGGAAACAATAAACGGATCAAATTGTGTTCCGGCGCAATTTTTTAATTCTTCAAGTGCATCGGATACAGGCATTCCATTTCTATATGGACGGTCACTTACCATCGCATCAAATGAATCAACAACAGCAATTACACGTGACAGTACCGGTATACTCTCCCTGCTCAGTCCGTCCGGATAGCCCTTTCCATCCCACCTTTCATGATGATGTCTGATTTCCTCTGCGATCTGCTTCAATTCTACATTACTGTTTGCAATATCGTAGCCCTTTTCAACATGTGAACGCATGATCTTCCATTCTTCATCGGTAAGTTTTCCCGGTTTGTTCAATATCTCCATCGGAACACCGATCTTTCCGATATCATGAAGCAGACAGAGAAGGGACAAGCGGCTTTGCTGTATATCGGATAACTCTATACGTTTACCAAGCTCTGCACCCATAATCTGTGTACGGCGAACGTGATGCTCCGTATCACTGTCACATTCCTCAAGTGCCCGTATCAGAGATGCCAGCATATCCGAATGAATGGATTTGCTGTCTACTAATTTCTTTGTACGCATAGCCTTAGTTGTATTTCGAATGCTTTCAACTATACTGTGTGTCTCATCTTCTACTACACTGACTGCGTACTGAATACTTCCGTCGAACTTCTCCTTAAGTTTTCCGGCACATACTGCCATCTCATCTTCACTGCTTCGGCTACACAATGCTATAAGATGTGCCTCGGTTCCTCTGACATAATATGCCCTTTCAGGAAAACAGGTTCTCATATTTTCCGACAACAACCGGATCTTCTGATCCCCTGCTTTTTTTCCAAGTGTGCTGTTGATAACAGACAAACTGTTAATATCACATACAGCAACTCCTACCGGGAACGTAAAATGATCATTTTTTTCCAATGCAAGCTGTTTGAAATTTTCCCATTTCTGAAATCCTGTAAGCATATCCGTCTCAAGTGCGATATCTGTAAATACAAACATCTGACCAATCTTATGGCCGTTTTTATTTTCAAGCTTCTTTACATCACACCGCAATGTTTTTTCTTCCGTTTCCGACTTAATATAGCATTGCAGGGAAAAGCTGTCGTCATCTGATTCCGGATCAAACGACAATCCATATACATCCAGAAAACTCTGAAGATCTTTACATCCGGTCAACAGTTTTTCTCCTAGGAAAAAATCAGCCCTTTCATTATGCAGAATCAGGCGCTCGTCATCATCAAACAAAACGATGCCCTGCCCTATATTTTCAAATATACTTGTCTTCAATTTATTCAACATCCCATGTGTGGAATAATCAAAGCAGCTCCAATAAATGATAAATGATACTATACTGTATCCTCCGATCGAGTAGTCCAGTAAATTCACTACGGATTCGCCCGGTAAAAATAAAAAGATTGCATTTATCCCTACAATAATAAGAATTCCTATGATAACACTTAAATACTGCCAACGATACTCATGCGGAATCTTACAGATCTTCCGAATCAATAAACCTACCACCAATAACACCATTACATACGAAAATATCAGATGGAGCTCATACAAGGGCTTCATCTGATAGCTATACTTTGCAATCAGCGTATCCCGTGGTTTATATTCAATTGCAATTTCCATAAATGGATTAACTGCAAACACGATCAATTCATATATACAATATAAAAAGCAGAATGCTACCATCCATTTCCCATATCCGGAAAACTTTCCTTTTGTGAAATAAACCATGAAAATTAAAAGAGAGACAAGCATAAAATCTATACTTATAAAATATATACTCGACATAACCGCCATGCACATATAGGAATCACTTATGATACTGATCAGATAACTAATATCTACAATAGCCGCACCCATACAGGCAAACCCCAGAAATCTACCTGTTGTTTTATTCTTTTTAAAAGATTTTACCGCTAATAATATATCTGTAGCAGCAATAATAATTGATATGACTATATATGCATTGATCACAACTGTCTCATTCATAGTAAACCTCCAATATTCAGACAAAATCTGAGTTTATTTTACTATTTTTGAGGCAGCATGGCAACACCTATGCGTATCACAAACGCCGGCAATTTACCAAATCCGTTAAATTCAACTCTTATCGTTTATTCAGTATCAGAATCTTGTTTGAAAAATTCCTTACAGCCGGAATCTTTCCAAGCACCTTATATACAGGAACAAATTCCTTCATTCCTTCTACCAGACTGATATCTTTTTCGCTCCGGAAAGAAGGTGCCACACTCTGAAATACTTTTCCGCTTTTCACACCCCAGATGAATTTCGCCTGGCTTCCCTCTATGGACTTCTCTTTCATATGCTTCACAACAAATGGTGCCATTACCTCAACCAGAACCTTTGCCTGTGTAAATGTCTGATCAATAATCTCAAACATCTTACGCACATCCTGCTCCGTTAAATACATCGTAAGCCCTTCTATGACCACCAAAACCGGTTCTCCATGATACTCGATATCCAACGTATACGATGGATCTGTTGCAGACTTAGCAATCTGGTAAATCGGTCCATTCTCCTCAAGAAAACGACTTCGGATATCCATGGTCTCAGGAAGATCGATATTGTACCAACGCTGATATTTTCCCTTCATCCGGTAACACCGGGTATCCAGTCCACAGGCAATATTTACAACAATGGTATCCGGATGCTTGGTCAGATAATCATTTACCAGACGATCCAGTACGATCGTTCTTGCAATTACACCGCTGCTCATCAACTTATCGGATTCCGCCTTTGAGAAATCATAATCCAACCTGGATACGATCTCGATTGCTTTCTCGTCATAGATATTGTGATTTTCTTTTCTGGATTCTGCTGCTCTTGCAAATAAAGTCTGCAGCATCGTCTCCGGTACTCCCTGTACACTGACCTTTGTCTTATTCTGATTTTCTGTCTGCATTGCTTTTCCTTCACTCATTGTTTTATTCTCCTTTTCTGCATTTACATAACAAATGTTATTTTTTGTTATGTTGTAAAAAAAGAACCCCACAGCTACATATCACATGCTGTGAGGCTCTCTTAGATTCTGTATTAATTTGTCTGTTCCACCCATTGAGTAGATCCCGATCTTCTCAACCAGATACAAACTATCTTCCATACTGTAATTTCCTTTAATAATCTCCAGACATCCATCCAAACGGATCTTTGCCAGTATCTTTACAAGCTTCTCATCCGGCTCACATTCCATCCGGCTCTTATAAAATGTATATATCGACTGCTCCATCAGTTGTTCTACCTTGGAACGATACATTTCATAACAGCTTCCTTGCGCCTTCTCCAGAATGACCACCGCTTCTTTTCGGTGTTCCAGAATAAATCGCATCATCTGAACATCTAACTGCGTACCAAGCTCCGGCTCTGCAAGCTCTAACTCCATATATCTGACAAGCAATTCTTCATACTGCACAACCAGTGGTTCAAAAATCTCCCGGAACAACGCTTCTTTATTCTTAAAATAAAAATACATTGCACCGGTCGTAACTCCTGCCCGGCTGCAGATCATTCGAAGACTTGCTTTATTATAGCCATGCATGAAGAATTCGTCTAATGCTGTCTGTTTGATTTTCTCTATTGTGTTTTCCTGATCATTCATCATAACACATGTTATGTTAGATGCTTCTAACTAAAATGTCAAGCATTATTTAACATAATTTTGCCATCTGTTGAAATTGTAACCACATTCCACGGAAGGAATTTGCCGCTGTTCTGAAGAGCATTTTTTACAGCCATCTCAATACCACCACAACACGGGACCTCCATTCTCACAACCGTAACGCTCCGGATATTATTATTCCGGATGATTTCTGTCAGCTTTGCAGAATAATCTATCATGTCAAGCTTCGGACAGCCAACCAAAGTGATATGTTCCTTAATAAATTCCCGATGGAAATTCGCATATGCATACGCTGTACAATCCGCCGCAACAAGCAGCTTTGCTCCATCAAACCAAGGGGCGGTCACCGGAACAAGCTTGATTTGTACCGGCCACTGGCGCAGCTCTGACTCCTGCTGTCCCATCATCGATGCTAACTGCTGTACAAGCTCAGGTGATACTTCACCATTTTGCACAGTCTTACTCCCAGCTTCAACAGTTCTTGTCTTTTTGTCATACCGGTCTCTGTTAAATGTCTTCATAGCCGTACCCGGACAACCACATGGTAGTGGTTCTCCTGACGGACTGCCTGCTTCATCTACTATCTTCTCAGTTTTTGCCGCCAATACCGCTGCCTCATCATAGTCCGCTGCTTCACGTTCAACAAATGTAATGGCTCCGGTCGGACAGGTAGGAAGACAGTCTCCCAGTCCGTCACAATAATCATCACGAAGCAGCTTTGCTTTTCCATTCACCATCCCGATCGCGCCCTCATGGCATGCCGATGCACATGCCCCACAGCCATTACACTTTTCTTCATTAATTTCTATAATCCTGCGAATCATCGTTTTTCCTCCTAAATACCCGATACCTGATCATTCTATGATATTTGCTGTTATATCTGTCGCTTCTTTGATCGACATTATACATCGCAGCTTACTTTCATCACTTAACTGTCAATCAGGTTCTTGATTTTATGTGCTTATTCTAATATACTTATTTCAAAATGTATGTTGGATTTCCAACAAAATAACATTTAGGAAATGGAAATTTTATGAACAAACTTGATCTTACATCCTATATTGATACCCTGTCAGCCTGCCGCCTGTTTACCGGCATCGATGAACAGGATCTGCCGGCTATGCTTACATGTCTGGACGGAAACCATATTCATGTAAAAAAAGGGAATCCCATATTCGTAGAGGGCGATCCGGCACGCTTTATCGGAATCATTCTTACCGGAACAGCGCAGGTGATCCGTGAAGATTATTATGGGCACCGAAGCGTCATGACAGATCTACAACCCGGTGATCTGTTTGCAGAAGCCTTCTCCTGTGCAGGTCTTTCTACTGTACCGATCAGCGTCTTTGCCATGACTGACAGTGATATTCTGCTTCTGGACTGCCACCACCTTCTGACCTCCTGTTCGAATTCCTGTGATTTTCACAACACCCTGATCCGGAATCTGCTGCACGAAATTGCCCGAAAAAACCTTGCGTTAAACCAAAAAATACGCTATATGTCAGAGAAAACAACCCGTGATAAATTAATGGCATACCTCTCCGACCAGGCAAAACAGAATCATTCGGATACCTTCACTATTCCTTTCAATCGTCAGGCACTCGCAGACTATCTCGGTGTAGAACGCTCCGCCATGTCCGCTGAAATCAGTAAACTAAAAAAAGGCGGAATTATTGACACTAAAGGATCAACTTTCCGTCTATTCTAAAAACATGCTTGCAAAGAGCATATCTTACTATATAAGTTTGTGGCATAAAAATGGAAGATGAATTATTATTATGCAGCAAGCCTTTCCGAGCGCCGGTACTTAAGTTACGTCTTTCGTAACTTTACGTACCGCTGCGCCGAGGAATAGAGCGAAAGCGTCTTGCGAAATAATAAGTAATTTCATCTTCCATTTTTATTCATAGCCTAATTTTCAAGAATGCTCTTTGCCAGCTTCTGCTGTTCTTCCGTTGGAGGATCGATTCCCTCTAATTTATAAGGAATTCCAAGTCTCTCCCACTCCTGAATACCCAGCTTATGATATGGAAGTACCTCTACCTTATCCACTGTTTTAAGAGTATCTATAAATTCTTTTGTCTTCTTCAGATCATCCTCATCTGTCGTAATTCCCGGAACAAGTACATGTCTGATCCACATATGCTTGCCCTGATCGGACAGATACTGTGCAAGCTCCAGAATATTCTGATTTGAGAATCCTGTTAATTCACGATGCTTATCATCATGGATCTGTTTGATATCAAGTAGAAAAAGATCTGTAAGGCTCATCAGTTCATTGAACTTTGAGAAGAACGGTTCTTCTCTGGTAAATGGATTTCCGGCCGTATCGATCGTAGTATGGATACCCTGCGCCTTTGCCAGCTTGAAAAATTCGATCAGGAAATCCATCTGAAGTAATGCTTCACCACCGCTTACAGTGATACCACCCTGACCTTTCCAGTATGGCTTATAACGAAGTGCCTGCTTTAACAGATCTTCCGGAGTTCTAGCCTCGATCTTAACACCTTTATCTTTGAGCAGTTTTGTATTCTCTTCAATTTTTTTCTCAAGTGCTTCTCTTTCATCATCGCTGACATCGTCAGCATACAGTCTGCTGTAATCTGTTACAAGATTCCATGTCTCAGGGTTATGACAATATTTACATCTCATCTTGCATCCCTGTAAAAATACAACAAATCGAATTCCCGGACCATCGACTGCTCCAAAGCTTTCTGTTGAATGAATATATCCTAAAATCTGTTTCTTTTCCGGCATGTTCCACCTCTAAGTTCTTTCTATTATTTTACAAAAATACACATTAAACAACCACGACTATGCATCTGTTTCCACCACTCACAGCTTCATAGTCTCTTTCTATTTTCTCTCTGATACACAATTTTCATACATGATATAATGAACGCAAAATTATTTGCTCGCAAGGATGCTGATTTTGCGAAATGCATAGAATGTGCGAAGCACATGATATAATGAACGCAAAATTATTTGCTCGCAAGAATGCTGATTTTGCGGAATGCATAGAATGTGCGAAGCACATGATATACGGATAAAAATCCGTCTGCCTTATGCTGTAAAAAAGTCCCGGAGATAGACTCCCCGGGACTCCAATCTTTTACTTATCTGTTAAAACATTCAGACTGTGTAAGATTTACAGTGAGTCATGGAATGTTCTATTGATAACGTCGAGCTGCTGCTCACGTGTAAGTGAGATAAACTTAACAGCATATCCTGATACACGGATTGTGAAGTTAGCGTACTCTGGCTTATCCGGATTCTCCATTGCATCAAGGAGCTTATCCTTACCGAATACGTTTACATTTAAGTGGTGAGCACCCTGATCGAAGTATCCGTCCATAGCGCTTACAAGCTTCTCAGCTCTTTCTTCCTCGTCATGTCCGAGTGCTGATGGGTTCATTGTCTGAGTATTTGAGATACCATCTAATGACCACTCATAAGGAATCTTAGCTACTGAGTTCAGTGAAGCAAGAAGTCCTGATGTCTCTGCACCGTAACTTGGGTTAGCACCTGGTGCGAATGGTGTCCAAGCACGTCTTCCATCCGGAAGGTTACCTGTGTACTTACCATATACTACGTTTGATGTAATTGTCAGGATAGATGTTGTAGGCTCTGAATTACGATATGTGTGTCTCTTCTTGATGTCTGTAAGGAACTCATGAAGAAGCCATACACCGATGTTATCAGCTCTGTCATCATCATTACCATATTTAGGGAATTCTCCCTCGATCTCAAAGTCTTCTGCAAGACCTGTTTCTGCGTTACGAATAACCTTAACCTTAGCATACTTGATAGCTGACAGTGAGTCGATTACGTGTGAGAATCCGGCAATACCTGTTGCAAATGTACGACGTACATCTGTATCGATAAGTGCCATCTCTGCTGACTCATAGTAATACTTATCATGCATGTACTGAATCAGGTTCAGGATATTTACATAAAGTCCTGCTAACCAATCAAGCATCTTCTTGTACTTAGCAAGAACTTCATCATAGTCAAGATACTCCGCAGTAATTGGAGCATACTCAGGACCAACCTGCATTGGCTTGCCTGTCTTCTTGTCTAAGAACTTCTCATCTTTACCACCGTTGATAGCGTAAAGGAGACACTTAGCAAGGTTTGCACGAGCTCCGAAGAACTGCATCTCTTTACCTGTCTGTGTAGCTGATACACAGCAGCAGATTGAATAGTCATCACCCCAGATAGGCTTCATAACATCATCATTCTCGTACTGGATTGAGCTTGTTCTTACTGAGATCTTAGCAGCATACTTCTTGAATGTATCCTGAAGAGCTGAAGAATAAAGAACTGTAAGGTTTGGTTCTGGAGCCGGTCCCATGTTCTCAAGAGTATGAAGGAATCTGTAGTCGTTCTTTGTAACCATTGAACGTCCGTCAACACCGATACCACCAACTTCAAGTGTAGCCCATACAGGGTCACCTGAGAACAGTTCGTTGTATGACTTAATTCTTGCGAACTTAACCATACGAAGTTTCATTGTGAAATGATCGATAAGCTCCTGAGCCTCAGCCTCTGTAAGCTTTCCGGCCTTAATATCTCTCTCAATATAAATATCAAGGAATGTTGATACACGTCCTACTGACATAGCAGCACCATTCTGAGTCTTGATAGCTGAAAGGTATCCGAAGTATAACCACTGAACAGCTTCCTTAGCGTTTGAAGCAGGCTTAGAAATATCATAACCATATGACTGAGCCATAACCTTCATCTCCTGCAGACGTCTGATCTGCTCTGCAAGCTCTTCTCTCTGACGGATAATATCATCAAACATATTACCATCGCCACAGTTTGCCTTGTCTTCCTCTTTCCAAGCGATCAGCTGATCGATACCGTAAAGAGCAACTCTTCTGTAGTCACCTACGATACGTCCACGTCCATAAGTATCAGGAAGACCTGTTACGATATGTGTATGACGTGCAGCTTTCATCTCTGGTGTATAGGCATCAAATACTGCCTGGTTATGTGTCTTGTGATACTCTGTAAAGATCTTATGGAAGTTCTCGTTTGGCTTGTAACCATACATCTCAAGAGCTTCCTCAGCCATCTTAATACCACCATAAGGCATGAATGCTCTCTTAAGTGGTTCGTCTGTCTGAAGACCAACAACCTGCTCAAGGTCCTTTGTCTCAGGATCAATATATCCAGGGCCGTATGCTGTGATGCTTGATACAACATCAGCATCCTCCTTTAATACACCGCCGTTATCTCTTTCTGCTTTCTGAAGAGCCTGAAGCTTGTCCCAGAGCTTGTTAGTAGCATCTGTTGGTCCGGCAAGGAAGCTCTCGTCTCCGTCGTACATTGTGTAGTTGTTCTGGATGAAGTCTCTGACATTACATTCTTCTTTCCAGAGTCTACCTGTGAATGAATCCCATTCCTGGTTCTGTAACATAATAATTTTTTCTCCTTTCAATTTTATATTATGTGAATATATAATACACTCTAATGGTATTATACAGAATCTTTTTTTATAATTCAACAATCCTTATCATTTTTATTGTATTTCTTTTCGTACATTCGCATAATTTTTACAAATTTTTTTAATCTCTAAAAAAAAGCTTGACACAGAGTGAACTCCAAGAACTATCATTTAATTATCAAAGACAAGGAGGATCGTCAAATGAATAAATTATCAGACACATTTGAACTGAAAAATGGAGTATCAATTCCATGTATCGGATATGGAAATGAGATCAGCGTTGGCAAAGGAATTGCCGAAAGTGGAATTGCGATACATGGAACGCCATGACAGATTTGTATAAATCCGGCAAAATCAGTAACACCATATCGAATCGTTGAAAATGCCAACATGTGCTTATCATATTGAATACCGGTTGTTTTCCTGCCGGCACATCCAGTGCCAACCGCAGCTTAGTCGCCGGCTTTATATCTATCGTTCCTGCCATTTTATCCCTTACTTTCTTCTTTATATATCGTTCATTTTGAACAGACGAATCTATACTTTATCTCCCATCCTGATTTTTGTCGATTTTTAAGTATATGTGACAAATATTTAAACATATTGTAAACAGAAAATCCAGTATTTTATATCAGGAATGCGTTAATTACGGCAAATAACTGCATACGTGAAAAAAGCTGCCGGAATCCATCATATATCTCCCTTTTCACCTGCATTATATCAGGCAAAACCGGTTAATAAATGACCAATTCCGACAGCTTTTTGTCTCAGCTATTGTTTCTTATAACATTCTATATAATAGCTATATTGCTTATGATTCTCTGCTGTTCTTTTCTGCATCTGCAGATATCTTATCGCTATCCGATTCTTTTTTAATAAAAGTCTCATTAATGAAAAAGAATCCTCCGAGACCGATTGCAACAACGCCAAAAACAATAGCAAATATATCCATACCCATTTTATTATTCTCCTTTTCTTCTTACATATTCGGTTTTCAAATGTAAGAAGTCAGGAGTTTCTTTCCGTCCTTTTTATGTATATACTCAAGCCTTCGATACCATTGAGATGCATGCACCAGTGTGCCGATCTTCACCCACCATTTTCTGGTATCACAAACGAACCCTGATAAGGTAAACAGAAACGGTAAAACCAGGATCCACAGATCAACTGTTTTCTCTGATTGAAACGATTTCAAGTTCTGCGTTTCAAACACTGTACGAAGAACGCTTCCTGTCGGAAGTATCCCTATTTCATTAATTGATGTCGTCCGGACTTCACGAAGCACCGATTTATTCTGTTCAAGCCCCCGCTCCATTCTGGAGCTTTCTATATCACCTATGCCCAAAACGGTGGCAGCTAATATCAATATGATACAATATATCACACATATTTGTTTCTTCTGTTGTTGAAGCATAGCTGCCACCTCACTTTCTGTAGATTTCTTTCTGCATATCCTATACTTACTGCATGCCGCATAATCAGCACACTTGAGAACGAATAATTTCGCGTTCATTATCTCATAAATATAACAAAATGAATATTCTTTATTTTACTCTTATCTATTTCTTAATTTCTTCGCGGAGCTGTGTTCCAAGTTTCTGAATATCTTCTTCCAGGTCATCCTCCAGCTCATGCACATCTTTTTCAAGACGATCCTTAAACATCAGAAGGAAACTGATAAGAAGCAATCCGCTGGATACCCAGATAGCATGGAAGCCCAGATGTACCGACAGAATGCCTCCGATTCCGGCTCCGACCGCAAAGAACAGGATCACACCGAAATAATACAGTGACATTTCTAACTGCTCCGGTTTCTTTTCTCTTAAATATACAGATAAGGCTGCTGTTCCACTCCTGAGATTTCCGATACACATCGTACTCGCATAAGAATGTCCGTTGACTTTCCGGAATGTCTGAACCTGCATTGCACAGGAGAAAGATACCAATACCGTTGCCAGCATGTTCCATCCTTCTGTTAAAAATCCAACAAAGAACAAAATAAAGATCTCCATCAACAAAATGGATTGCCTCCAATGAAGCTTCTTTGCGTATTTGAACCGTCCCTGTACCTGTTCTGCAAAGAACACCCCAAATGCAAATGCAAACAACGGATACAGATATCGAAGTCCTGCCTGCCATTCACCCATCATAAAATGCTGACTCATCAGCACTACATTTCCTGTCTGTGCATTTGAAAACACTTCATCTCTTGTAAAATATGTATAGGCATCCTGAAATCCACCGGATAACGCCAGAAACACACTGGTAATAAACGCTTCCGACATCTGCCGTTTCGCCTGTCTGTTCTGCCCAACTTTCATCTCGATCAACTCTCCGTTCTTCTTCAAATACTATCAGACACAATATAGTTAGCAAGAACGATATGCCATGCTACAAAGAAAAACCGGATGTGAAACCCACACCCGGTTCTTCTTTGTCCGAAGTATATCCTGACGTTATAGTGTCTCAGGTGTATCTCACGAACATATATTGTATTCTGATCATTCAGATATTATTTCTGAGGACCTGCTGCAACTAATGCCTTACCAGCTTCGTTGCTCTCGTACTTAGCAAAGTTCTTGATGAATCTGTCAGCAAGATCTAATGCCTTTGTCTCCCATGCAGAAGCATCTGCATATGTGTCACGAGGATCAAGAATTGCCGGATCAACACCCGGAAGCTCTGTAGGTACTTCAAAGTTGAAGTAAGGGATCTTCTTTGTAGGAGCTGAAAGGATAGCACCGCTAAGGATAGCATCGATGATACCTCTTGTATCCTTGATTGAGATACGCTTGCCTGTTCCGTTCCATCCTGTATTTACAAGATAAGCCTTAGCTCCGCTCTTCTCCATCTTCTTAACAAGCTCTTCAGCATACTTTGTAGGATGTAACTCAAGGAATGCCTGTCCGAAACATGCTGAGAATGTAGGTGTCGGCTCTGTGATTCCACGCTCTGTACCGGCAAGCTTAGCTGTGAAGCCTGACAGGAAGTAGTACTGTGTCTGCTCTGGTGTCAGAATAGATACCGGAGGAAGTACTCCGAATGCATCTGCTGAAAGGAAGATAACATTCTTTGCTGCAGGAGCTGATGAGATAGGACGAACGATGTTCTTAATATGATCAATTGGATAAGATACACGAGTATTCTCTGTAACGCTCTTATCTGTGAAGTCGATCTTACCATTTGCATCTACTGTTACGTTCTCAAGAAGAGCATCTCTTCTGATCGCATTATAGATATCCGGCTCTGAATCCTTATCAAGGTCGATAACCTTTGCGTAGCAGCCACCTTCGAAGTTGAATACGCCGTTGTCATCCCAGCCGTGCTCATCATCACCGATCAGGAGACGCTTAGGATCTGTTGAAAGTGTTGTCTTACCTGTTCCTGAAAGACCGAAGAAGATAGCTGTGTTCTCACCGTTCATATCTGTGTTTGCTGAACAGTGCATAGCTGCCATTCCCTTAAGTGGAAGGTAGTAGTTCATCATTGAGAACATACCCTTCTTCATCTCTCCGCCGTACCATGTATTGATGATAACCTGCTCATGGCTTGTGATGTTGAATGCTACACATGTCTCTGAGTTAAGACCAAGTTCTTTATAGTTTTCTACTTTAGCCTTTGATGCGTTGTAAACAACGAAATCCGGCTCGAAGTTCTCAAGTTCTTCAGCAGTTGGCTTGATGAACATATTTGTTACGAAATGTGCCTGCCAAGCTACTTCTACGATAAAACGGATAGCCATACGAGTATCAGCGTTTGCTCCACAGAAAGCATCAACTACAAATAATTTCTTATTTGAAAGTTCCTTCTTGGCAATATCCTTAACGGATGCCCATGTCTCTTCTGTCATTGGATGATTATCGTTCTTGTAACCATCTGTTGTCCACCATACAGTGCCCTTTGAATTCTCATCAACAACAATATACTTATCTTTAGGTGAACGTCCTGTATAAATACCTGTCATTACATTAACAGCGCCAAGCTCTGTTTCCTGTCCTTTTTCATATCCTTCAAGAGTAGATTTAGTCTCTTCCTCGAAAAGTGTTTCATACGAAGGGTTGTAAACGATCTCTGTAGTTCCAGTAATGCCATACTTGCTTAAATCAATATTTTTCATTGTACACAAATCCTCTTTTCTTTCTAAGTATTATTCTATGGAGGTTAGTTTGTACTACCAACTTCCACAGTCAATTTGTATTATAGCCATCCCTAATCAAAAAGTAAAGAAAATCTTTACCGGATATGACTTTTTTACATTTTTTTTATAATCATCACGCCTGTATTTTATAATTTATATTTGTTTTAGAAACACAGACAGATTGCATAGACAAGTGCCGCCATGATCCATGCAACAACACACTGTCCGACCACAACTACCAGTGCCCATTTGCTTCCAAGTTCCCGTTTTACGGAAGAAACGGCTGCTACACATGGAGTATACAGCAGACAGAATATCAACAATGACAGAGCGGATGCCGGTGTCAGGATCTTATGGATAACATCCATGCTTCCAGTCAGCACAGACAATGTTGATACTACACTCTCCTTGGCCATAAATCCAGATATCAGTGCCGTCGATATCCGCCAGTCTCCGAAACCAAGCGGTGCAAATACCGGTGCGATCAATCCTGCGACAACTGCAAGGATACTGTTCTGTGAATCTGCCGTCAGGTTAAAGTGCAGATCAAAGCTCTGTAAGAACCAGATCACGATCGTTGCCACAAAGATAACCGTAAATGCCCGCTGTAAGAAATCCTTTGCCTTTTCCCATAATAACTGCAATACATTTTTCAATGCCGGCATTCTGTAGTTTGGAAGCTCCATAACAAACGGAACTGCCTCACCCTTGAATAATGTCTTTCTGATAATAAGCGCCACAAGGATTCCTATCAGTATTCCCACAACATACAACCCGACCATAACAAGTACTTTATACTTTGGGAAAAACGCTGTTGCAAAGAATGCATAGATCGGAAGCTTTGCAGAACAGCTCATAAACGGGGTCAACAGGATCGTCATCTTACGATCACGCTCCGACGGAAGGGTACGGCTCGCCATAATGCCGGGAACCGTACAGCCGAAGCCAACCAGCATCGGCACAATACTTCTTCCGGATAACCCAATCTTTCTGAGTGGTTTGTCCATGACGAAAGCAACACGAGCCATATATCCACTGTCTTCCAATAACGAAAGAAATAAGAACAGCACCACTATAATCGGAAGAAAACTCAGCACACTTCCAACTCCCTTAAAGATACCATCGATCACAAGTGAATGAATCACCGTGTTCACCGACCATGCAGTCAGAAGCTGATCCATCTGCGCTGTCAGATAATCAATCCCTTTCTCCAGCAGATTCTGAAGTACCGCTCCGATCACATTAAAGGTCAGAAAGAAGACTGCTCCCATGATCAATATAAAGGTCGGTATCGCGGTATACTTTCCCGTAAGAACCGCATCGATCCTCCGGCTTCTGATACGTTCCTTACTCTCTGCCGGTTTGACAACCGTTTGTCTGCAGATCCGCTGTATAAAATCGAACCGCATGTCTGCAATTGCTGCTGCACGATCAATTCCACGTTCTTCTTCCATCTGGCTTACAATGTGTTCTATCATCTCCGTCTCATTCTGTTCAAGATGCAGAGATTTTTCCATCTCTGCATCCCCTTCTGCCACCTTCGCCGCAGCAAAACGAACCGGGATTCCCGCATTCTCTGCATGGTCTTCGATCAGATGCATGATTCCATGCAGGCACCGGTGCACCGAACCACCATGATCTTCCGGATCACAGAAATCCTGTCTGCCCGGTCTCTCCTGATATCTGGCGACATGAACTGCATGTTCGATCAATTCATCTACACCCTGATTCTTGATCGCAGAGATTGGAATAACCGGAATTCCAAGCATACTTTCCAGCTGGTTAATACGGATTGATCCTCCGTTCTCACGAACTTCATCCATCATATTCAGTGCCAGCACCATCGGTATATCAAGCTCCATCAGTTGCATCGTCAGATAGAGATTTCTCTCAATATTGGTTGCATCCACGATATTGATTATGCCCTTTGGTTTTTCATCGAATACAAACTGTCTGGTTACAATTTCTTCGCTACTGTACGGCGAGAGAGAATATACACCCGGAAGGTCGGTTACTCTTGTGTCCGGATATCCTTTGATCATTCCCTCTTTCCGATCAACCGTTACTCCGGGGAAATTACCTACATGCTGATTCGAGCCTGTCAACTGGTTAAATAATGTCGTCTTGCCACAGTTCTGGTTACCAACCAGAGCAAAGGTCAGGATCTCATCCTTCGGCAGCGGATGTTCATCTGCTTTCACATGATACTTTCCGCCTTCGCCAAGTCCCGGATGTTCTACTAAAGCTTTATCCTTTTTGTTATCTTTCCTATGTTCGTCTTCATCTGATTTTTTATCTGATACCTCGATCTGCTCAGCATCCGCCAGTCGGAACGTCAGTTCATAATCATGAATACGGATTTCAAGAGGATCGCCCATTGGTGCATATTTGATCAGTTCAACCTCAATACCGGGTATCACGCCCATGTCAAGGAAATGCTGTCTCAGTGCTCCATCACCGCCAACTGTACAGATGGTTGCGGACTGTCCCTCTTTCAAATCTTTGATCGTCATTTGTATCGCCTCTTAACTCTTTATAATAAATATTTATCAATTGCTTCTGCACATCCATCATGGTCGCAGTCATTGACAACAACCGCAGCAACTGCTTTTACATGTTCATTTGCATTTCCGACCGCAATCGCTAATCCTGCAGTTTCCAATATATTCAGATCGTTATCTGCATCACCAACCGCAATCGTTTCATCGATTTCAATACCCAGGTGCTCACACAGCCGGAACAGCCCGGTTCCTTTGGTAACTCCTGTCGCCGAACATTCCAAAGCGGTCTTCTCCGCATCCGCAAGAACAAGATCCAGTCCGGCAAGTCTCTTTCTGGTTCTCTCTCTGCCTTCTGCTGTCGCATGATACAGGTTCAGCTTCGGGACCTCAAATGGATGTTCCTTATAATATTCATAGATATCATCGACCTGTGTTGTAACCTTCTCATACATTGGCCGATAGACGCCCATCCCAAAGCGTTCCATCTGGGGTATGTCCTTTTTCTGCACTATGGATTCGATTGCAAGCAGATGCACCATTAGATCTTCTTTTTTACTTTCTGCCAGAATCTTTTCTGCCAGTTCAATAGAGATTGCATTCGAATACAGGATCTTCTCCTCTTTCACATCATACAGAATCGCGCCGCTGGAGCAGACAACATAACGCAGTCCCGGTATCCGCTTAAAATATTCCCGAAGCTCTGCCACACATCTTCCGGTCGAAAGGATCACTTCCTTTCCTGCATCAAATGCGCGGTTCACAGCTTCCAGTGTCTGCTCTGATATCCGCTTTTCGGAATTTAATAAGGTTCCATCCATATCAAAAGCAATCAACTTGTATTTACTCATATCCATGTCTGCCTTTCTGTTTTTATATTCAGATTTGTTTCATTCCGATACTGTTATTCTCTTTCATTTATATTTGTTTTGTGTTTATTTTTTTCTTATTGCTTTAATCTCTTCCGTAATCTTTTTCCGGTTCTTTATCAATCCACGCACCCAACGGAAAACAGTATAAAACGGCAACAGAATCTTATGACGGTATACCATCGGTACATTCTCTTTATAAAATCCCATATCCGGGAAAAGTCTCCGCCACATATACCGCCATTTTGTTCCGGTTGTGATTGTGTCTCCATCTGCCTGAAGTTCTTTCAGCGCCCGTTCCACCATGCCGGCGACCGTTCCGTATGTGCCAGAATACATCAGTTCGGCAAGAAGCTCCCGCTCCTGTTCTGTAAGCCGGCTCTTCTGCCCCATATCCTCCGATGCAAATATCTTATGTGCAAGACTCCGCAGCGTCTGCTCAAATTCCGCTGCTCCAAATACAGCTAACTCCTGCCCGATGTATTCATAATCAAAATGATCGACATATGCTTCATTCAGAATATAGCAATCTGTAAGTGTCCGTATTCCGGTTCCTGAACCTTTATGATGCTTATAAGCATGGGCGATCACATAAATATACAGATCATTTTCTTCAAAATGATAACCAAAGGAATTGCTTTCATCTTTTATCAGTCTGTCCTTCACATCCTGATAATATTGATTCCATTCTGCTCCCGGCTTCTCTGAAAACAATACCCGGTGCATCTCGAAATTATAGACCGGTTCTTTCAGATAAGTATCATGTGCTCCAACGCCATAAGCTTCCGTCTGATATCCGTGTTCTTCCATATACGACCGGATCTTCTGACTGTATACAGGATCAAACAAGATATCATTATCTGACATTTCCCTCATTCCGGGCGTCTTATACAGATCCTTTATGATGCTCCCCTTTAATGGCATATACCAGATACCTTCGGCTTCCATATATCTAAATAACTGCTTTCTTGCAGCATCTAACAGCATATTCTTACGCAACGCCTTATCCCTTTTCTCCCGCCATGCCGCAAGAAGCTGCGGATACTCTGCCGCAAATGTCTGGTCCACCTTTAACGCAGGTTCAATGGCGTCATAAACCAGAGCGCCTAACATATGATATTTGCTCCACTTCCAGACAGCCTGCAGATCCATCTGATGCAACCGTTCCGTTGATACCGGTTTCATATGAAGTCCACACGCCACTAACTCCAGAAAATCCCATTCATTTTTTCCAAGTGTCCTGATGTTATACTGAATCATATTATCTCATTCCTCATTCTTCCCTGTCCGTCATCATTGCTATCGTACGGTCACACACCTGCAAAGCTGCCGGCCGGTGGGTAACGATCAGGACAGTCCGATCTGTCATTGCACGGAGATTGGAAAGCAGCCGTTTCTCTGTCTGTTCATCCAGTGCACTTGTCGCTTCATCAAGGATCAGAACCGGGTGTCCGGAATAAACCGCCCTTGCAACTGCCAGACGCTGGATCTGTCCCTCCGATAATCCATGTCCCTGTTCTCCAAGTGGAGTTTCCATCTGTTCCGGAAGCTGATAAACAAATTCTGCGCAGGCAGCTTTGAGTGCCTGTGTCAGTTTCTCCGTGTCGACATGCTCACCAAATGCCACCGCTTCCTTTATTGTTCCACTCATCAGATGATTTCCCTGCGGTACATAAGCAAACAAAGACCGGAAGCCTGCATGCATCTTATGCCTTTCACCGCCAAATATTACGTTACAATCCCCGGAATCCAGTGCATACAGACTCATTAATATTTTAAGCACTGTACTCTTTCCACACCCGGATGGTCCGGTCAGTGCCAGGAATTCTCCTCTTGCAATATGCATATTAAAATGCTCCAGAACCTTTCTTTCACAGTAGTCTGTATCTGTCTGCGCCTGAACACCCAGCAGATCCGTATCTCTCCGATAGGCAAAGGAGCCATTCACAATCTCAAGAGCCATAAACTGTTCCCGGAAATCGGAAGGGAGTATCTCTGATCCCGTTCTGTCCGGTTCAAAGGTTTCTGCCTGCATCAGCCGTTCTGCACTGGCAAGGCAGGCAAAATATTTTGGAAAATACCCAGACAGATTCGCAAACGGTGTCTGGATCTGTGCGACAAGCTGAAGCACTGCTATAAAGGTTCCATAGGAAACCTGTCCTTTCAATATTCCATACCCACAATATATGGCTCCCAGAATATAAGCTCCATTCATTGCTGCACCGAACCCGATATTACAGATATTGGAAAATCTGTTTTTCTTCATCCGGCTGCCCTGATGTGCATTCATATACCGGTCTGCTTCATCTGCCGTTTTCTGTTCTTTTACGAATGTGTGAAGGATCACCAGACCGGATAACCGTTCCGATAAAAAAATCCGTAATCTGCCATCTGCCTCCTGCACTTTTTTATGAAGACGTTTCAACACCCGCCGGAATATCCAGGTCAGAAAGACAAGCAGAAGACCTCCCGGTATCAATACATAAGCAAGTTCCGGCATAATACCGATCAGCAGAACAACCGCGATCAGGATCCGTGTCAGCATCCCGCATACACCGGGAACGATCTGCGCCAGTCCATCCGCCACGATCACAGTATCTGAAGTCAGGCGGTTCATCCATTCTCCGGAATGGATCTGTGTGACTTCGCGGTAACTTCTTCCCATAAGTTCCGAAAACAATCGTTTCTTCCAGATATTTTCATAAGTTGACCGTGTTTTTTCTTCCAGATAACGGTCAACCGCCCGGAACGTGATCTGCAGGATCACAAGCAGTACAAGTCCTGTTCCCGCTGCCACAAAACCGGAACGTTCTCCTTCCACCGCATGATCGATCAGATTCCGGAGCAGTAATGCGAGCAGGCCGCCGGACATACCAAGAAGGACAGATATTATAAGCAGGAAAACGATATAATACCGCTTTCCTGCTATACCCTGCCACATCCATACAAATGTTTTCCTGTTCTGTTCACCCTGCATCATCCTGCTTTGTTTCTTCATCTGCTCTTACCCATTTTCCTGCGCAGCCGAGCAGCTCTTGCCTTTACAAATAAAATACCTGCCCGGATATAAAAAAGATCACACCATATATGCACATACCATCTGTATCGCTTATCCGTAACCGGAATCTCTTTTCCATCCCGTATCACCCCAGTAAGCACTCCGATAATATCCGGATCCGTAATATCATATTCTCTCCTGTAATTGTGATCCCCACAGATCACATAACCATCATTTCTTACAGAAAGGATCCTGTGCAGGATATAATGATCTCCCCTTTTATAAAGCACCGCATCATACTTTTTAAGCCGTCCTTCCGGTCTGGACTTTATGATCATAATATCACGATGTTCCCGAAGGAGAGGCATCATACTGCGTCCTACATTGGTATATATAATGGTTCCATATTTGTTTAACTGTTCCTCATAAGTAGAACAGCTATCATATCCCTGTTTCTCCGTTTTCATTTTCTCTCTTTTTGCTGTTCCGGCTTCTTAATATTCGATCGCACCAATGGAATCCAGCTTCTTCAATATTCCCTTCACATCCCTGCGGACAACAGCCTCCGGTGCATCATATGCATCTGTCATTGCATGAACGATATCATCCTCTGTCACAGTTTTTTTCAGACATTCTACGATAAAGCCCGCTGTCTCATTGCTTCTGACCAGACCGGAAAAGCTGTCGGTTCCGGCAGCTACCATGATCTGTTCTCCATCTGTTTCATATGTAATAAATTCATCTTTTAATTTCATTTACCGCTCCATTATTTCTGTATATTTTCGTTTTGTTGTTTTATATGTTTTTAATCTGCATAATCTATATCTGTATTCATTCCATTGTAGGAAGTCTCCACTGCCTGCATGGACATATTGCAGCCCAGCCGGTACAGCTTTGTTTTATCCATGATCTGCTCCGCCAGACGGATTGTCGATGATAATACCGCCGGCTGATCTGAACGATAACTCTGCTGTAATATCATCTTCCATGCATCCCGCTTCCTGATCTGTTCGATATGATTGACCGTATCCCGTTCCAGAATACATACTGCCTTTAATGGAACCATGATGTTGTTCTGCAGATGATCCTTGCCCGCCCATGGGGTTCCGCATGCCAGCACGCCTTTGCCGGTTACTTTCAACAATGGCTTATCGTCATTTACCATCACAGCACGATTTCCAAAATATTTGCGCCACAGCTTGGTATGTGTAGATTTTCCGGTTCCACTCTTCGCCGTGAACAGATACGCTTCTCCATCCACCGCTATCACCGAACCATGAAATAACAAGGTATTGTATGCGATCATCTGATCTGCGATCTTCCGGTATAACGCCAGCGTTTCCAGATATGCATCACTGTAGTATCCAAACCACGGTCTTCCCGGTCCTTTCCTTCCACCGACCTGTTCCTGCTTCTCCGACCGATCCCGTTCCGCTGCGATATCCCTCTGTGTGATCATCACCGAAAATGCCTCCGGTCCCGTTGTCAGGTAGTCCCGACAATATTCTCTTGTACTTCTGTAATTCGCATAGATCTTTATCGTTACATCTGCAAGCCGGATCCAAAATATAAATTTTTCATTCCCAAATCCCATCTTTTCATTCTTCATGTTCCATATACCACCATCATTTAAAATCCTGCCTTAGTTTACCACACAGTAAGGATGACGTGCAATAAGAAAAAAGACACCCTCGTGGCCAGGGTGCCTTCAATGCTATAGCAATTTAATGTATTGTGTTAAATATTATTTAACTTTGATCTTGATTGTCTTTGTTGTTGCTTTGTAGTTCTTTGTTGCAGCAACCTTAACAGTTACTCTGTAAGTACCTTTCTTGATACCCTTAGCCAGAGTGATCTTGCCTTTCTTTACAACAATCTTCTTTGAGCTTCTCTGATAAGTTACTTTAGCCTTATCCTTTACACCAGAAACCTTGAATGTATAAGATTTAGCTTTCTTCTTAAATTTTGAAGCCTTGACAGCTTTCTTGTAACCATTTGTAACCTTCAGCTTCTTCTGAGTTGCCTTCTTAATTGTGTATGAAGATGACACTTTTCCGGCATACTTGCCCTTACCAGTGATCTTTACTGAGTAAGTACCAGCATTTTTGCCGCTTGTAACTTTAACAGTATAGTCTGTACCGGCCTTTAATGTTACTTTCTTGCCGCTCTTGGTTTTATACTGAACCTTGATCGTCTTAGGAGTCTGTTTCTTACCTGTATAAGTAAGTGTAGAACATGTAATTGTTGTGTTCTTCTTTGTTAACTCCTGTGAAGTAACTGACTCTGTTGCAGCCATTGCTGTACATGGAATCATAAGAGCGATAACCATGATAATAGCAATCAGCTTCTTTAAATTCTTCATATTGAGTTTTCTCCTTCCTAGCACATTTTCGGATAAAAATCGTTCTGATCATTTTGAAAACTGAAGTTCTCTCACCACTTTAACCAGAACATCTATGATAAAACAGCCGTCTGCCACGTATCGGCCGAATCATCCAACCTGAATCCATCTGCCAGATCCTGTTGAACGGATCCGCTATCTATCTGGATCTGTTCTATTTTCCACTTTTCTGGTCTTTTCCATAGCCGTATCCATAGCCATAGGATTTATATTTTCCATAATAACTCTTGTATGCACGTCCGGACACTTCTACCCGGTTCAGGATCACACCCAGCAGTTTACAGCGAACCTGTTCCAACTGCTGCATGGATTGTTTTATCACGTTCCTGGACGTTTCACCACTACGGACAACAAGTACTGCACCATCACATAAGGAAGCAACCTGTGCAGCATCTGCGACACTGCCAAGTGGCGGCGAATCTATGATCACATATCTATACTGCTCTGCCAGTTTATTAAGCAGTTCTGCAAAACGATCATCCTCCAATAATGCAGATGGATTCTCTAACAGATTGCAACATGGCACGATATAACCATTTGGGATATTTGTTTCATATACAACATCCTCATATTCTGCCTGCCCGGACAGATAATAGCCCAGATCCTTGATCTCGCCTTCTGTCTGGATATTATGTCTGCTCTTGATCACTGATTTTCTCAAATCCACATCAAGAAATACAGTCGGAAATCCGGCTTCTGCCATCATCTTCCACAGATTCATGGAAATGGTACTTTTGCCTTCATTTGGCAGACTACTTGTGATCAACAACTTCTTTGTATTTTTCCCACAAAACTTGATATTTATACGAAGCCTGTTCATTGCTTCTTCGACAGCATACGGCATTTCTTTAAAATCAATATTTATCTTTTTCATTTGCTTCGTCTCCCTTTCAATCCAGATTTTGTTTCTCCATATTCAGCGCCGTCCTCATTCTGTCCCAGTGACTCACTGTCTGGAATTGAAGTAAGCGGAACAATTCCAAAGTATTTTTCCATATCGGATGCTGTATGGATCGTATCATCCAGGAGATATCGTATGATCAGGATCAGACAGTAAATAAATGCGCCCGCCAATGCTCCGATCAGTGTATATTTCAGATAACTTGGTCCTGCCTTCTGATCCGGTATTCTTGCAACCTGAGCAATATTCGGTGCATTGGTACTCATTGTATCCGGAAGATATTCTACCGCAATCTCAGCCAGTGTGTTTGCTATGTCTTTTGCCTGCTCCGGATCTGTACTTGTAACTGTTATCTTCAGTACTCTTGTATCCGCCGGATTCTCAAGTACGATCATCTGTGCAAGCTCTGCCGAATCCATTGACAAATTCAATTTGGAGATTACCTGATCCAATACAGGATAACTGAGCATTAATTCCTCATAATCCTTTGTCAGCGACATACCAATATTCAGATCGGACAGATTTACAACGGAATCCTCCGATGCAGATACGACATACAGTTTTGCGGTCGACTGGTACGTCGGTTTGATCATAAAATATGCATATGCATTTAACAGGACTGCACCAAGCAAAAATGCAAGTATGATAAAATGTAACTTATCCATCAGTGCATATCCCAGATCAACCAGATCTATCTCTTTATCGTCATCATCAACGGTCACCATCGTCACCTTATTGATCTTTTCTTCTTTTCCATTGTCCGACAACGGTACTTTTTTATTTTCTGCGCTCATGTTCTCCTCCATCCAAAGCATCTCTATTCTGTATATTCTTTATAAAACAGCTCTGCGATCGCTGCATTCAGACTTTCCTCATCTGCCTCAAAGGTAGCGAAATCAAGTTCATCCAGCCCTTCTGTTCCGGAAATAGATACCTCGCCCTCGTCCTTCTCTTTCACAACAAGAAGTGCCAGCTTGCTGAATTTATTTGCCGATATATTCGTCACCATATAATCTCCCAGTGCATTGTACAGATCCAACGGATAGGTACTGTCTGTCTGACATTTCTCTTTTATATTTTTCTTAAGCCCTTCCATATATACGGACTGACGTTTCATTCTGTTTTCATTTGTTTCATCAGCGACATCCCAACGGTCATGTACATAATGTACCGCCTGCTCATCACTGAGCTGAACCGTATCTCCAATCTTAAGGGATGGATCCACTTTGGAAAAATCATCCTCAATCGTAACTGTTACTCCTCCTGCCATATGATTGATGATAGAAATTGCTCCCATATTTACAGCAGCATATCCGTCAATCTTCTGACCACCAAGCAGCTCTGATACAGCATCCACGGTATTCTCGCAACTGGCTTCCAGTCCATCTCCGCTTGCATGTGCAAGTGCAATCTGTACAACAGAATCGCCCAGATAAGAATTGTCGAGATCCAGGGATTTTACATTTGTCAGTGTATTTCTGTTGATCGCCAGAGTCTTAAATGTCCCTTCACTGATATCTCTGACCATCAGCATAAGCACATCACTCTGCCCGGATTCTCCATAATCCTCTGCTTTTTTTACTTTATCCAGTGAATCGATACCCATGAACAGATAGGTCTCTATATTCTTCTTCGGAAGATATTTCTTGCCATTTATACGGACAACTCCCTGCTCTGCCTCATATGCCTCCTGCTTCCGGAGCTTCTGCCGGTCAATTGCCCGGAACACAATAACTGCCGCTAAACAAAATATGATAACTGCTGCAATAGTAATTGTCAGTTTTTTATATAATTTCAGTTTTTCCTGTCTGGAATGTATCCTGTGTGCCATCTTTCTTTCTCTGATCAGAACAGGTTCCCTATCAGATCAGATCCTCCTGTCGGCCATGTTTTTTCACATATGATAAGTGCTGTCAATATAATAAACAGTATAATACTGATTATGATCGCTACTTTTTTTGACATCTGTCTATCCTCCAACCTTTTATCTCAAACCAAGAAGCTGACATCCATATGCATCAATCTCTGCAAGAATGTCTGCACCTGCTTTCTTTTCCAGTCTCTGTCGTCCCTCCATCAGATTCGGAGGGCGATGATGAACTCCATGACAGTCACTTCCCAGAATATGTGCCTGCCTCTTTTGAAACATGCGGATTAACATCCCGCCCTGTTTCCAGTCTGACAAACTTTCTGCATTGATCTGTATGGTAACCGGAAGCTCCATCAGCTTTTTTATGTACGGCTTATTCCCTGAAATCTTCATAAAGCGTTCCAGATGAGCGATAATGATCCGGAGTTGTCTCTCATGGATCAGCTTTTTTACCTGTAAAAGATCTTCATCCGTCCACGTCCGGAACGGCATCTCAAGCAGCAGAAGCTCTGTTCCCTGGATTGTCAGCCGGTCAACCTTATCTGCATCTCCGATTCCATCAAAAAAAGCAACTTCCGCTCCAAGCAGAAGCTGTGGGGTATCCGATATGTTTTCAGTCGTTACTGCCTCTATCAGGCTTTGATATGCATGTTCCCGTTTTTCAAGAAAATGTTCAATTCGATCCTCGTCCGCATAAAAGTGCGGTGTCGCGATCATTCTGTCTACACCGGCATTCCGACTGAGCCGAAGCATCTCTATGGATGTTTCTATATTTCTGCTTCCATCGTCAATTCCCGGAAGAACATGGGAATGGAAATCGATTACTTCCATATTTTACTGTAACCTTTCTTTTTAAGCCATTGAAATTATATTCCAGAAGCGAACAGATATCACAGCCACTCTTTTTGCACTGCGAATTTAGAAATTGCTTTCATTTTTATTTTACCCTGTCTCCCCTGTATACCCGCACCAAGTGCGTTCAATAATTTCACATGAAATTATGCCACATCCGCCTTTTAATGTAAAGGTATAAGGAATATTTTCTACATTTTTACATCAACACAGCACGCATGTGGCCTTTTTATTGTCTTATTTTTATATCTTATTTTTCTCTTTTTAATTCTTTTAATGCTCTGGATAACCTGATTGGATTGCCATACCGAAGTGTTGAATTACGGAAGATCTTACCTCCCAGAACACCCATACCGATCACCGATATATATAAAATTATTGCTGATATAACAACTTCCCATGTTGCTACATCTCCCATCGCAACTCTTGCAAACATTGCACTGTAAGAACTGATCGGTAGATATGAACAGATCCTGATGACCAGTCCGTCTACATTTGTCAGGTTCATCAGTACGACAAAATACACGATCATTACGATCATCTGCGCCGTACCGGCTGATTTGTTCAAATCCTCGATCTTAGATACCAGTGCCCCAAGTGCTCCATACATAAATGCATAGAACAGAAATCCACCAAGGCCGAATACCGCAAATGCGATCAGAACATCAGATGGGATATTTAATACAGACCCCATAAAGCCGCCCCAGTAGTCTTTATTAAAGTTGTATGAGATCAACAGGGCTGCCATGATCAATCCGACCTGAAAGAACGTAGCAACTGTTCCGGCAAATACCTTTCCAAATAAAATATCTCTGGAGTTCGTTGTTGTTACCAGAATCTCGATCGAGCGGTTGCTCTTTTCATTTGCCACACCGGTTGCGATCGACATTCCATACATAACGATCAGCATGAAGATCACGATAACCAGAATATAACAATACCAGTAATTGCTTGTGCTGTCCTTACCGAGGATAACTTCTTTTGCCTGGATATCTGCATAATCAAGACTCATAAGTTCATCAAAATCCAGATCATGTGCTTCACTGTACTGTTTCTTGGACAGCATGGACAGATAACTGTCAAAGGTACTGGTGTAATCATCAAACATGCCTTTATTATAAACATAATAGGTATATTCTGATGTACTATAAACTACATAACCAAGTTCCGCATCTTCACTTTTAACCAGCGACTCTACTTCTGCTGCATCCTTACATTTCTGCAGTTTAACATCCGGATATACCTGCGCCAGCAATCCTTCATCCATAATACCGGATGCATCATAATATGCATATACGGATTCATTCTCCTGATCCGATTCATCCTCTGCATCTGTCTCTTTATCAGACGAAGGACTTCCACTTGTAAACGATTCCTTAATTCTCGGTGCGAACATGATGCCTACGCAAAGAAGTGCCAGTAAGATCGTTGAAATCAGATAGGATTTACTGCCAAAATAATTACCCAGTTCAAACCTTAATATTGTACCAATCTTTTTCATATATCTTAACCTCTCTTTCCAAACAGACCCTTTTTCTGCTTTGGTTCAAATTCAGAAAAAGAAGTTCCGATATTATTTTTTTCTTTTATATCTTCCGGTGTCTCCTCATCTCCGACTGCCGATACAAATATATCATTCAGGGAAGGCTCATAAACTCCATAGCTCCTAAGCCTGATTCCCAACTCTTTAAAACGGGAAAGCACCTGCCATTCATCCTGTTCCGGCAGAATCTGTGTCACAACATGATGCTTGTTATGGCTGATCACCTGCACCTGATCTGCAAACTTATCACGAAGAATCTGTTCCAGTTCTTCCGACTCCATTCCAACAGCCGCAACTGCTTTATGTCCTTTTCCGTATTCTTCCTTGATCTTGTCAAGGTTGCCTGCCAGTGCCACTTCACCATGATTGATCACTACGATATCTTCACAGAATTCTTCCACATAGCTCATCTGGTGGCTGGAGAAGATAACGATCTTTCCGTCTGCGATCCGTTCATTTATAACATCCTTTAAGATCTGGGAATTCACAGGATCTAAACCGGAAAACGGCTCATCTAAGATCACGATGTCAGGATCTGCTACTAATGTTGCTGCAAGCTGTACCTTCTGCTGATTACCTTTCGATAACGTATCCAGTTTTCGATTCTCGTACTGGATCACATCCAGACGGGTCAGCCACTTCCGCATATTCTCTTCCGCCTGCTTCTTATTCATCCCACGAAGCTTTGCCAGATATACTAACTGCTCACTGATCAGACGTTTCGGATATAAGCCACGTTCCTCCGGCAGGTATCCGACCTGCCCCGGCTGATAGACAAAGGGGGCTCCATCTAATAAGACCTGGCCTTCATCTGCATGGAAAACATCCATGATGATCCGGATCGTTGTGGTCTTTCCTGCGCCATTTCTTCCCAACAGTCCGAGTGCGCTTCCACCCTCTACCGAGAAATTGATCCCATGCAGGATCTCTGTGCCATCAAAGCTCTTTTTGATGCCCTGTAATTCTAATTTCATATCTCTCTCCTTTTTATGAACCGACATTCATATCCCTGTTATGAATGTACGATCAGTTTCAGGTTGCAATTTCCATCTACTATATCATAATTCAACTCTGAAACAATCTTTAATAAGCTTAATTATCGTTTGTAACGGTTCATATTTTTCTCTATTCCAGTTCTATTCGAAAGTAAGGAAATCCTCAAATTCTATCTCGGATGGCAGTCTCAGATCCCCTCTTGGGCTTACCGATACCGTACCGACCTTTACGCCATCCGGCATACAGTTACGTTTAAACTGCTGACGGAAAAATCTGGTATAGAATACCTTCTGCCATTTCTTTATCTCTTCATCTGTAAATGTATATGCTTCTATTTCCCCATCTTCCGAAGCTTCTACACTCTGTCTTACCGCTTCTTTACAAAGGTCATAGACATCTTCCGGCTCCATACCATAACGCAGTGTGTAATACAAGAAGAAATCATGTAGGATATAGGATCCAACAGTATCCTCTGTCTTCTGTGCGATCGTTCCATCCGCATTCGGTGGAAGCAGTTCAGGACTTACCGGCGTATCAATGATATCCTCGATCACGTCCTTGATTCCCGGGAATCCATTTCGATCCATATCATGTCCAACTTCATCTACCAGAGTCCGGACCAGAGTCTTCGGGATGCTGGTATTCACCGCATACATGCTCATGTGGTCTCCGTTATAGGTACACCAGCCAAGTGCAAGTTCTGACAAATCACCGGTTCCGATCACAAATCCGCCCTCTTTATTGGCTACATCCATCAAGATCTGTGTCCGCTCTCTCGCCTGACAGTTCTCATATGTAATATCATGTACTGTTTCATCCTGCCCGATATCTGCAAAATGCTGACGGACAGAATCTACGATGCTGATCTCCCGGATGTCACATCCAAGCAGTTCCATAAGCGTTGTTGAATTGCTTTTTGTGCGTTTCGTCGTTCCAAATCCCGGCATCGTGATACCGGTTACTGTCTCCGGTGGCAGTCCGAGATTCTTTACTGCCTGTGCGGATACCAGAAGTGCCAGCGTAGAATCCAGTCCACCGGATACGCCAACAACGATACATGACGCATGTGTGGCTTCGATTCTTCTTTGCAGGCCTGCAACCTGCATTGCAAAGATCGACCGGCATCGTTCCAGTCTGTTCTTTGATGGAACAAATGGTGTCATGGAAACCTTTGCGCATACTTCTTTTTTCTCTGCAAATACCTTCTCGCAGTTTACTGTCATGTATTCTCCGGCTTCAAAATTCCGTTTACACTCCGCAAAGGATTTATTTGCCAGACGATCATGGCGGATCTTTGTCATATTAAAATCACGGATCAGGATACCATCTTCAAATGGCTTGATCTCGCCTAATAATTTTCCGTTTTCATACATCAGATTGTGTCCGGAAAATACCATATCCGAGGTTGATTCATAGGCTCCGGCTGATGTATAGACATATCCACAGATACAGGAGGATGACATACTTCCTGTCAGTGTCCTTCTGTACTGTTCCTTTCCGATCACTTCATTGGATGCCGACAGATTGAGCAGGATCTCTGCTCCCTGAAGTGTCAGCAGTCTTCCCGGTGCGATCGGTGTCCAGAGATCCTCGCAGATCTCCATGCCAAATGTAACATGCTCCTCCTGCTGATTCGGATCCGTCATCTCGATCAGGATGGAATTGCCAAATAAAGTTTCCGATCCATCTGCCAGTTCAACTGTCCGGTTCTCTACACATCTTCCACTAAACCACCGTTTCTCATAAAACTCTCCGTAATTCGGCAGGTAGATCTTCGGAACGAGTGCGAGCACCATTCCGTTCCATAAAAAAGCTCCACAGTTAAATAATTCTCCGTCTACTTCATATGGCACACCGACAACAAGTGCTGCGCCCTTTTTGCCATATTCTGCTGTCATTTCCGCCAATTGTAACAGTCCTTCTTCTGCCCTGTCGATCAGATGACGGTTCACAAACAGATCCCCGCAGGTGTATCCGGTCAGTGACAGTTCCGGCGTCACAATAACGTCTACCTGTTCTGCATAGGTTCTATAAACTGTTTCAAGCTCCTTACAGTTCTTTGTTACATTACCAAGATGTACTCTTGGTGATACGGACGCGATTCTTACTAAATGTTTCATCATCGTTCTCCTGAATTATCTGTATATTTTCGTATCATTTGTTCTTTGATATCCGGCATCATCTGTTTACCGGCTTATAGCCTAATTTCCCTATTTTCCGGGAATAATAGGCGTTTCATTATCTCCGGTTATAACGTCTCCACTCGTACAAATGATATCCTCTGTTTCAAATTCTACAATATTCATCTGTGGCGTTTCGTATTTCTTCATAAACTTTGCCTCCTGATTTTGTTTTATATTATATATTATATTACTTACTTTCTGCAGCATTTGTTGTTACCTTTTCCTGAAGCCCATTAATATGATCAGTGACTTCTGTCTTTTCCGGCTTTTTAGACAGGTATTACAACCTTATCTAATATCCCGGTCAGATACGCGATCACCACACCATAATTGGTCATCGGGATCTGTTGCTCCTTTGCATGATCGATCCTTGACATAATATATTTGCGGTTAAACATACAGCCCCCACACTGTATGACAAGATCATACCCCTGCAGATCATCCGGGAAATCCGTTCCACTGACTATATCGATCGTCATATTTTCTCCATACCGTTTCCGCAGCATCTTAGGAATCTTTTCCCGTCCGATATCTTCTTTTAACGGTGCATGTGTACAGCACTCTGCAATCAGCACATGGGATTCCCCATTCAGCTTTCCTATCGCATTTGCTCCCTCTATATAATATTCGATATCTCCCTTATGTGCGGCAAATAACACAGAAAAGGAAGTCAACATAGATTTCTTAGGCTTATGCTCATAGACATAGGCAAATACCTGTGAATCCGTTATGATCAGCTTCGGTGCCTCTGTCAGATGGGATAAGGCTTCCACATACTGATCTGTCGTCACGCTCATAACAAGGCATTTTTTATCTAACAATTCTCTCAGTGTCTGCACCTGTGGCAGGATCAGTCTGCCCTTCGGTGCCTGAATATCCTGCGGCATAACAAGCATGACCAGATCTCCCTTTGTTACCAGCTCTCTAAGGATCGAAGAAGCACCATATTGCTCCGGCAGGTTCCGTACAAGCTCTTTTCTTACCTGATCCATACCGTCTCCAGTCGCGGCACTGATAACAATCGCACGCTGTCCTGTCTGTTGATACAACGTTTCATTTATCTTTTCTGTATCATTCCGGATATCTGCCTTACCGATCACCCATATGACAGGTGTCTTCTTTTCCTTAAACTGTTCATACCAGTGAAGTTCCTCGTCCATGTCAGTATCTACAAGCAGAATGATCGCTATATCTGTTTTCTCGGCTGCAAGCCTTGTCTTTTCCAAGCGTTCCTCCCCAAGCTCTGTCGCATCGTCAAAGCCCGCTGTATCGATCAGGGTACAAGGGCCAAGCGGATAAACTTCCATTGCTTTGTACACAGGATCAGTGGTTGTCCCTGCAACATTCGCTACGATTGATATATTCTGACCGGAAAATCGGTTGATAAAAGAAGATTTTCCGCTGTTTGTCTTTCCAAATACTCCGATATGAAGTCGATTGCCCGATGGTGTCTCATTTAACCCTGCCATGTGCTGCCCTCCCTGTTGTTATACGCTGTCTGCTTCAGCATTTATCTGCGATCTCTGTTATCTGCAATCCATTCATCTGTTAAGATCGCTTCTTCCTATCATCTGTTAGAACCGGAAGTCTCTCTGTCCTTCTGCAATATCATGTATATGATCTGCCGTGATCTGTCTGACCTTCTCATTCGGGATCCGGGCAAGCTCACGTTCGATCAGCTCCAGACCGATCTGCTTCGTCTCAGGGCTTGCATAATCTTCCAGATATTCCTTCAGCGTCATAAGAGCATTTGGATGACAGCAGTTTAAGATCTGCATACTCTTACAGAGTGCCATAAACCGGTCTCCAGTTCTTCCTGCTCTGTAACATGCTGTACAGAAGCTTGGTATATAATCCATCTTCATCAGCCAGTTCACAACCTGATCCAGCGTTCTGGTATCGCTGACATCGAACTGAGCCGATGTGATATCTTCTGATGTCTCCGGGATATCATATCCACCTACACTTGTTCTCGAACCTCCACTGATCTGTGAAACACCAAGTGGCAACACTTTCTCACGAACTGCCTGACTCTCTCTGGTTGATATGATCATTCCCGTATATGGTACTGCAATACGGATCAGTGCGCAGATCTTTGCAAATGTATCGTCACTGATTCCGTTATCGAATACATCCGGGTCGATATCATCTGCACGTTTGATCCTCGGAACACTGATCGTATGCGGGCCTACCCCATGAACCGCTTCCAGATGCTCTGCATGCATCAGTAACCCTGCAAATTCATACCGGTACATTTCCAATCCGAACAGTACACCAAGTCCTACATCATCGATACCACCTTCCATGGCACGATCCATGGCTTCGGTGTGGTAATCGTAATCATGCTTCGGACCTGTCGGATGTAATTTCAAATAGCTTTCCTTATGATAAGTCTCCTGAAACAGGATATAGGTTCCGATGCCTGCATCCTTTAACTTCGTATAATTCTCAACTGTTGTCGCTGCTATATTGACATTGACACGGCGGATTGCACCGTTCTTATGTTTGATACTGTAGATTGTATTAATACATTCCAGAATATATTCGATCGGATTATTCACAGGATCTTCACCGGCTTCGATCGCCAGACGCTTGTGTCCCATATCCTGAAGTGCGGTAACCTCTCTTACGATATCCTCCTGTGTCAGCTTCTTTCTTGCAATATGTTTATTCTTGCTGTGATATGGACAATAGACACATCCATTCACACAATAATTAGACAGATACAGCGGCGCAAATAACACGATACGATTTCCGTAATAATCTTCCTTGATCTCCCTTGCCAGATCATACATCTCCCGGATCTTATCCGGCATCTCACAGGCCAGCAGCACAGACGCTTCTCTGTGCGTCAAGCCCTTTTTTAATCTGGCTTTTGCAAGGATCTCATTAACCATCTGTACGTTATCTTTATTCGCATCGGCATATGCCAATGTCTCTCTGATCTCTTCATCTGAAATAAATTCTTCTGCTTTTAATGATTTTACATCATACACTTGTATCTGCCTCTTTTCTTCTGCTATATAATTCTTCCTGTATAATCATCCGGTCTGCCTCGCGCGTTCTATAAAATCAATATATCTGTGAGCAGACCTTTGTTATGCTTCAAGCTATACTTAATAACAGTATAGTGGAACACTCCGAAAATATCAACTGCCATAAAAATGCAGTTATATAGTTATATAAATCATAAAAATGCAGCATATAGTTATCCTTTTACAATAACCATAACCTGCATTTTCACGTTCTGACTGTTCTATTATCCAAGTGCTACATCAAGCACCATCATCAATGAAAATCCTACTGCAAACATGATCGTACCAAGATTCGTATGCTCACCCTCTGCCATCTCCGGTATCAATTCCTCAACTACAACATATAGCATAGCTCCTGCCGCAAATCCCAGAAAATACGGAAGAACCGGTACCATGATCGAAGAAAGTGCGATCGTAAGCAGCGCTGCGATTGGCTCTACGATACCGGAAAAGAATCCATAGCCAAATGCTTTCGGTTTACTGCAGCCTTCCGAACAAAGCGGCATTGACACGATCGCTCCCTCCGGAAGATTCTGGATCGCAATACCGATGGATAATGCAAGTGCCGCCGTCAACGTAATGTTCGTGCTGCCACTGATCCATCCGGCATAGACAACACCGACTGCCATTCCTTCCGGAATATTATGTATGATGATCGCAAATACCATCATAGTCGTACGTTTGAAATTGCTCTTGACCCCCTCTGCCTCCTTACTGTCAATATGTAAATGTGGCATCAGAGTATCGATCAGTAATAAAAATATAATTCCCAGCCAGAAACCGATAGTTGCTGGAAGAAATGCAAGCTTCCCCATTGCTTCCGACTGCTCCATCGCCGGAATCAGCAGGCTCCAGATAGATGCAGCCACCATAACACCCGCCGCAAATCCGGACAATGCTTTCTGCAATAACAAATTCATCTGTTTCTTCATAAAAAATACACAGGCTGCTCCTGCCGTCGTTCCAAGAAGCGGCAGTCCCAGACCAACAATTAAACTTAATATCATATATATTCACGCTCCATAAATTATTTCCATTTATTATATGAATCATCTCTCCTCTGTTTCCTTATTATAGCGGAATACTGTTAATTATGCCATGACCTGTTTTTTTCTTATCTGTATTTTTCTATCATTTGAGGTCTGTCTGCCACAGATTCTTCAATATATTTCATATTACAAAACCGACCGTCGATGCAAGATTTAATATCCGGCTTCCGACGATCGGTCTATATTAGATAATATTCATTTGAAAACTTAATATTGCTGACAAATTATTTATATTTTACAGCTTTAAATAAATGTCAATAAGCCTATCGACTTTAAGAACAGGATAAACAACAGGATCGGTGTTATGAATTTCACCATAACCACATACATACCTTTTCTGCTGAATTTTTCTCCGTTCTTCTGCACTTCTTCGATAACCGTCTGCGGTTTGGAAATCCATCCGATCAGGATACAGGTTCCGATTGCTACGATCGGCATCATAATGTTATTACTAATGTAATCCATGATATCAAGGATCTGTGCGATCGATCCGTTTGGAAGCTTTACTTCAAAGTACAGCTTGTTATATCCAAGACATACGATCGTTCCAACAATGATCGCGATAATCAACTCAATAATACCGGCCTTTGCTCTGCTTGTATGGAATTCATCCATGATACTTGCCACGATTGCTTCCATGACAGACACTGCACTGGTAAATGCCGCAAATAATACCATTGCGAAGAACAGACAACCGATCACATTTCCCACCTTACCCATCTGGGCAAATACTTTCGGAAGTGATACGAACATCAAACTTGGACCCTGTGCCATTCCCTCTGTTCCTGAGAATACATATACAGCAGGAATGATCATAACGCCTGCAAGAAATGCTACAACCGTATCAAAAATCTCAATCTGTCCAACTGATTTATTCAGAGCTGCATCATCTTTTACATAAGAACCGTAAGCGATCATAATACCCATGGCAACAGACAGACTGAAGAATAACTGTCCCATTGCATCCAATAATACCGTAAAGAAGCTTTTCACAGTAAGTCCGTCCAGATTCGGAATCAGATATAATTTCAAACCTTCTACACCGGTTCTGACAATTCCATCATCTCCGGTCTTTTTGATCGTTATGGAGAAGATCGCGATTCCTATAACCAGAAGGATCAGCAACGGCATGATGATCTTGGAAAAAGATTCAATTCCTTTATTAACACCACGAAATACGATAAATGCCGTAACAGCAAGAAATATCAACATCAAAATGACCGGTTCGATATCTGATGTAATAAACCCTGTAAAATAACCGTCCTGCGCTGCCTCTGTACCCTTACCGGTTAAAAATGCAAGGAAGTATTTGACAACCCAGCCACCGATCGTTATGTAATATGGGAAAATAATAACCGGAACCAGACTTGCAATGATTCCAAGGAATCCCCATTTCTTATTCAGCTTCTTATAAGCGGTAAGCGGACTCTGCTTGGTCTTCCGACCGATTGATACTTCTGTCACCAAAAGTGTATATCCAAATGTCAGTGCAAGGATCAGGTATATGACCAGGAACAGTCCACCGCCATCCTTTGCTGCAAGATATGGAAAACGCCAGATATTTCCAAGTCCTACTGCGCTTCCCGCGGCCGCAAGGACAAATCCAAGCGAGCCTGAAAAAGTATTACGTTTCTTTTCCATATTTTGTTTACCCCTGTCTGTATATCACAGACTCTTTCTAATTTATTTGTTATCCTCTTAGATTCTATGGAAGCTTCTCCAAATTCTCTCATAGAACAAACACCTTTTTAATATAGCATACCAAACAATCTTCTGTCATCTGAAAAATTCTACTTTTTTTACGAACTTACTCATATTGTACCGCATACGGTCAGATTACCTTTTTGCCGATCCATCTGCCGCTTAGGTACCGCCGGATGAACAGCACGCCACGTACGAACTGATCCATGATCATAGCGACCCAGACACCAAATACACCCATACCCATATATTTGCCGAGCACATAACTGAACACGATACGGCAGATCCACATCGTACAGATGGATACGATCATGCTATACTTAACATCACCGGCTGCACGGAATGTACATGGAAGCGTAAATGCTACCGGCCAGATCGTAGATGCCGCGATACCATGAAGCATCAGGATCTTCTCGGCAGCAGACTGCGCTTCGTAAGATAGTCCATACGCTTTCATGACCAGAGGAAGAACCGCAAATGTAAACAATACCGTAACTATGATACACATATATGCCATGACCAGAACTTTGATCGTATAATATTTTGCCTGCTCGTAATCTCCTGCTCCCACGCATCTTGATACTACTGTGACCATGGCAAGGGAAGCCGCCATACCAGCCATCAACTGGAATCCGGCAATCACATTACCGACTGCATTTGCAGCGATCGCATATGTGCCAAATGTTGAGACCAGGCTGAGCACAAGGATCTTACCAAGCTGGAACATACTGTTTTCCAGTCCGTTTGGAATACCTACCAACAGAATGCTTTTCAACATATGCCAGTTCGCCCGATAATGCAGACTTTTCTTTATATAAATACGTGTACTGTCCTGCTTCGCCTGTGCACTTTTCTTCGGGATCAGCAATATGATCATGATAACCGCTGCTGCCAGTCTGGAAACCAGAGTAGGAATCGCAACGCCTTCCGTTCCGCATTTGCATACATAGATCAAAATGGCATTTCCCACTACATTGATCCCGTTCATGATCAGAGATACCCGCATGGATATATTGGAATTACCGATGGAACGGAAAATAGCCGCACCGGCATTATAAAGTGCCAGAAACGGAATCGATGCATTTACGATCATCATATAAGTATCTGCATGACCATATACGTCTGCTTCGATCTGACCAAACACATGATTTAGGATCAGTCCCTTGCCCGCATACATTAGCGCCATGACTCCGAGCGACAGGATCATCGAAAACCACACAAGCTGGGTAGCTGCCTCTCCCGCCTTTTCTTTATTCTTCTGTCCGAGATATTGTCCGACAGTAACCGCACCCCCGGTCGCAAGTGCCGCAAACAGATTGATGATCAGCTGGAAACAGCTGTCCACCAGTGATACACCGGATACTGCTGCTTCTCCTACAGAAGATACCATGATCGAATCTGCAAGTCCGACCAACATCGCAAGCATCTGTTCAATGATCAATGGCACATACAGAGCGACCAGATCTTTATTTGAAAATAAATATGTACTTGTATTCCGTTTCCTTCTATGCATAACCATACGCTTCCTGCTTTCATTTTCTATCTGCACTGTAATTTCATTTGCATGTGTATTTCCGTCCTTTCATTTCTGTCTGTCATGTTCCGGACGCAACACACCAATACTGCATTATACTCATCCCAGAATTTACTTGCAAGCCATATCCTTTTCCATCGTGCTCTTTTCTCTTTCATCCGTCTTTTTTATTATTTAAGTACTGCCTTGTTACAAATTTCTACGCCAGATTCTGAAAAATATACTTTTCTGTAGATATCCTGTTACTGTTTTATTTGAAAATTATTACAAAAAAATGTTATGCACTTATTACCGATTGTTAAGATAATTTTGGGTAGCCTGGCTGATTTTTTTATGCTAGTATGGGTTGTATTCATAGAAAAATACGATTACAGCAACAGGAAGGAGAACATATCTATGAAAAGAAAAATTTTACTGATTTTTGCCGCTCTGATCCTGATCCCGACACTCCTGAGTGCCGGATTTACCAGTCAGGCAGCCGGGAAAAAACAATCATCCGGTTTTGTCAAAGAAAAGAACGGAACCCATTATTACTATAAAAATGGGAAGCAGGCGAAAGGCCGGGTAACGATCAACGGGCACACCTACATTTTTAACAGTAAGGGTGTCATGCAGAAAAAAGGCTGGTATACGACCAAAAGGGGAAATACCTATTATCTCCGGAAAAATGGTACAGCCGTGAAGGGCAAACAGGCGATCAAAGGTAAGACTTATATTTTTTCCAAAATCGGACGTATGCGAAAAGGCATGTACAAAAGTCCTTATACCGGAAAAAAATATTACCTAAATCCAAAGACAGGTGTATTACTTACCAATTCCTGGTTTACAACAAAAAAAGGAAATAAAATGTACTTCGGTTCCAGCGGTGCTGCCTACACCGGAAAGCATACGATTGGAAAACATACCTATCTGTTCTCAGACAAAGGTGCCATGAAAAAAGGCTTCCAGAAATTAAACGGGCATACCTATTATTTCCGTAAAAAAGGCGGGGCTATGGCAACCGGATTTCTCAGAATAAAAGGGAACATGTATTATTTCAACCAGAATGGTATCATGCAGACCGGTTTTCAGACCTTAAACAATAAAACATTCTACTTCAAAGAAAATGGTTGTATGTTAACCGGCTTCCAGAAATTAAACGGTCATACCTATTATTTTACCAAACGGGGTGTCATGGCAAAAGGATTTAAAAAACTGAATGGCCAAACTTATTACTTCCATGATAATGGAACTATGGCTGTCGGTGTCCAGAAAGTTGGCAGCAGCAATTATTATTTTAAGGCAAACGGAACCATGGCAACCGGTTTTCAGAAGATAAACGGCAAAACCTATTATTACAAAGAAAACGGAACCATGGCATATGGGATGCAGACGATTGGAAAAGACAGATATTATTTTAAATCAGATGGTACATTACTGACCGGCAGAGTTAAGATCGGCAACTGCCTGTATGTCGCAAATGACAAGGGTGTTATCTACAGAACGGTAGATGGAAATAAGAAAATGGTTGCCTTGACCTTCGATGATGGTCCTTCTCCATACACACCACTGGTATTGGACACACTGGAAAAATATAATGCAGTTGCAACCTTCTTTGTTGTTGGAAACCGCTGCTCCACATACAGTTCTTACCTGAAACGGGAATATGCACTCGGCTGCGAGATCGGTACACATACCTATGATCACGCATGGTTAAACAGATTATCCGCAGACGGAGTCAAAGAAGAGATCAAAAAGGGATCAGATGCGATCATCCGTGAGATCGGAGTTGCTCCTACTCTGATGCGTCCGCCTGGTGGCTGCGTCAATGATACTGTACGTGAGAATGTAGGTCTTCCAATGATCATGTGGTCTGTGGATACCAGAGACTGGGAAACCAGAAGCACTCCTACTACGATCACACGAGTTGTGGATGGTGCTTATGACGGAGCGATCATTCTGATACATGACCTTCACCAGTCAACCGCTATTGCCTCACAGACATTCATTCCGAAGCTGATTGAAAATGGTTATCAGCTTGTAACTGTCAGCGAAATGGCTGAGCTTCGTGGTGTAACAATGGAAGCCGGGCAGTCCTATAATTCATTCAGATAATACACAGGAATCTTGTCCTGAAACAGGCTCCCACACATATTTCCGCTTTACAGAATGGGATTTCTTATAATGAGAATCTCCCTGACAACGCAAAAAATAAGATGGAATCTTACTACCCCATTGTAATAAGATTCCATCTTTTTATTATAATCACCATAAAACCCCTGGTAATTTTTTATCTGTTGTATTTCTTATGAGCTGACTATAGCATGCCATTTTTCAAGCGTCAACCCATAATTGTCAGATTTTACAGACATTTTGTTGAATATTCAGAAAATTAATTCAGGCGGTATAAATACAATCCTGCGTACCTATACCGCCTAATAAAATTAAGTACTATTCTATTATTTTTCTATTACTTATTACTTTAAAGGCTTGCCTGTGAGAAGCTCATATGCCTGAAGATATTTGTCAATTGTTTTCTGAACAATCTCGTCAGGAAGCTCCCAGTTGTTATCCGGATTTGCCTTTAACCAGTCACGGGCAAACTGCTTATCAAAGGATGGCTGACCATGACCCGGTTCATATCCTTCCGCAGGCCAGAAACGGGAGCTGTCCGGTGTGAGCATCTCATCACCGAGAACGATATTGCCATTCTCATCCAGACCAAACTCGAACTTGGTATCTGCTATGATGATACCTCTTGATAATGCATATTCTGCACACTTCTTATATAAAGCGATCGTATAGTCACGAAGCTTTGCGCCATATTCTTCGCCCTTGCCAGGAAATCTCTTTTCCAGATATTCAACACTCTGCTCGTATGAGATATTCTCATCATGATCTCCGATCTCTGCCTTTGTGGAAGGTGTGTAGATTGGTTCCGGAAGCTTATCGGATTCTTTTAATCCTTCCGGAAGCTTGATACCACATACTGTACCGTTTTCTTTGTAGCTTGCCCAGCCACTTCCTGTGATATAACCACGAACGATACACTCAACAGGGAGCATTTCCAGTTTCTTGCACATCATACTGTTTCCGTCAAATTTCTCCTGCTGGAAAAATTCAGGCATATCCTTTACGTCAACCGAGATCATATGGTTTGGAAGAATATCTTCTGTCATATCAAACCAGAATTTGGACATCTGTGTCAGGACTGTACCCTTCTTTGTAACGATGTTCTTTAAAATGACATCAAAACAACTGATACGGTCTGTTGCTACCATGATAAGGCTGTCACCATTATCATAAATCTCACGTACTTTACCCTCTTTAATCGGTTTCATTTCCTGCATTTTTGATACCTCGCTATGATTTTATGATTTGTATTTTTTACTCTTACAAACTATCACTATCTACCTTTAATGTCAAATAGGTTATATGATTTATTGTAAACGCTTTTATTTTAAAAATCCATTGATGATCTGCTCTTCCGCTTCTGCCTCTGTCAGCCCAAGCGTCATCAGCTTGACCAGCTGCTCGCCTGCAATCTTTCCGATCGCTGCTTCATGGATCAGGTTTGCATCAATGTTATTTGCCGTCAGCTTCGGACTTGCTGATACGCTTGCGCTATCCATAATGATCGCATCACATTCACTGTGACCCTTACATTCATTATTGCCATTGATCGTGGAGAAAAATTCCTGTCTGGACTGATCTCTTGCAACGGATCTGGATACTACATTTGCACTGCAGCCTTTTCCATTCAAATCCACAACAAAATCAGTCTTTGCATACTGTTTGCCATGTGTCATGATCTTCTCCCTGATCTCTAATGATGCGTTATCCTTCAGATCACCGCCGGTCTTTCTGACAGTCGAATCAATTCCCTTGATCTGAGTCGTCTCCATCTCCATCGAGGCCCCTTCTTCCAAGTGCACGATGGTTTCCGGATTCATGATATTCTCGCCATTTCCATCTCCCTCACCATAGTGTCGTTCGATGTATTTTACTTTTGCATTTTTACCAATATAAAAAGTATGGATGCCGTCATGCTTGGAGGTGTCCACACCACAGTTATGGATACCACATCCGGCTACGATCGTAACATCGCAGTCCTCTCCGATATAGAAATCATTGTATACCATATCCTGCAGACCGCTCTTACTCAAAAGAACCGGAATATGCACACTCTCATTTTTTGTTCCCGGTTTAATGATGATATCGATTCCCGGCTTATCCTCTTTTGTTACAATATCTATATTTGCAGTTGTATTTCTGCTGTCAAGCTGTCCGTTGACACGAATGTTATATGCGCCCTCCGGTACATCATGAAGTCCTGCTACCTGCTGCAATAAACTCTTCTGAATTAAATCCATGTTCTGTTACCTCACAACTTATTTCTGTTTTTCTTCCAGCACCTTGCAAGTGGCTGATTCACCAGTCAGTCTTGGCATGATCACATCTCTGCTTCCGATTGCATCAACATGACCATTTGCGATCACAACGATCTTATCTGCTATATTAAGGATCCGCTCCTGATGGGAAATGATCAGAATCGTTCCGTTGATCTCTTCACGCATCTTTTCAAATACCTTGATCAGACTGTTGAAGCTCCACAGGTCGATGCCTGCCTCCGGCTCATCAAATAATGACAGCTTCGTACCTCTTGCAATGATCATGGCGATCTCAATACGTTTTAACTCACCACCGGAAAGACTTGCATTTACTTCACGGTTCACATAATCTCTTGCACATAAACCAACTTCGGAAAGGATCTCGCAGATCTGTGAAACATTCAGTGTTTTGCCGGATGCTATAGATACCAGATCTTTTACAGTAAGCCCTTTAAAATGAACCGGCTGCTGAAATGCATAGCTGATTCCTTTCTTTGCACGTTCTGTTATATTCAGCTCTGAAATATCTTCTCCATCTAAAAGAATCTGTCCGGTTGTTGGCTTGATAATTCCGGCTATGATCTTCGCAAGTGTTGATTTACCGCCACCGTTAGGTCCGGTAATTGCTACGAAATGTTCGTCTACTGTAAGGTTAATGTCTTTTAATATTGCTTTCTCTTTTCCATCCTCATTTACAATATATGAGATGTTTTTTAACTCTAACATAGTTCCTCCATCGCTGTTTGTATTTTTTAAACACACTGTTTTATAGTATATCCTAAAATCCCCTATATTCCAATATTCTTTTAGTATTTTTTCCGGTTTCCGGTGGAAGTATGCGTGGTTTTTCTTCCTATAATCAAAAATAAGTCCATCCGGTTGTGTGGGGGGGATGACTATATTCCCCCACACACAACCGGATGGACTTATTTTTTATAGACGTTTTATATAAATTAAGAATTTCTCTTCTTTGTTAATACGCCTGCGATTATGAATATAACGCCGAATGCTACGGAGATAACGCCCCAGATTACTAAATCAGCATAGGAACCTGCACATATAAGGCCGATCAGACCACCGACTATGTAGAAGCCTGCACTTGTGAATGCACCGCCTGCTCCGGTTGACTTTCTGGTTACAATTCCAACAATTCCTGCAACAAGGAAACAAACTGCAAGTAATACACCTGCAGAGCCTCCGGATTCCCCGTTTTCTTCCAGTGCATTTGATAATCCTGCCGCACAGGACTGAAATGTTACTAAGACTGATAACACGATCGTTATGATCCCTGCTACGAGTCTGAATGTTGATAAAGGTTGCTTTGTCTTTTCCATAATAAATTCTCTCCTCTTTCTGCTGTTATAAGTGTTCTTGCTATTATATTAAAATCCCCCTGTATCAGTCATCATTCAGGGTATTTTGATATAATTACAACCACTGCATATTCTATCTTATAAAATTTTCAGAAAGAGCTGGTGTGCTGACAGCACACTATCGGAATATATCCTCTACTATAACGAATACAAACATCACTAAAAAAAACCATGCCAGCGTATATAAAAACAATCCAACCAGCTTCCATATCTTCTTCGGTGAGCGCACAAGCGGGAAATAATTCCAAACGTCCAGATAATTATTCCAAAAAAACGGAGTAATAATAAACATCATAAAATACACAAAGCGATTTACATATAACCAAGTTCCGGAGAGCGGTTCTCCATGATCTTTTACTTCTACTGTCAGACAGAAATACATCCAAAATATATAATAAATGGCTGCAACAACCATATTCAGGATTTTTCCTTCCCGAAATCCCGGTGGCAGGAAACGAGTCCATGCCGGGCGGGATTTATCATTCAAGGATACTTTATCTGTAGCTTCATCTAAAATCATGCTCTGTTGCATCGCATCGAGCATTTCCTCTGCTGTCTGATATCGTTTCTCCGGATCGATCTGGGTTGCTTTCCGGATGATCTGTGACACTTCCTGATGATCTGCGTAAATTCCATCCCGGATCAATTTTCCACACAACATATAATTTAATAACACGCCAAGTCCGTAGATATCTGTCCGCGCATCTGACTGCGAAAAACCGTATTGCTCCGGAGCTGCAAATCCTCTTGTACCGATCAACTCGGTATCCCGATTCCTTTCTGCGTCAAAAACTCTTGCAGTATTGAAATCGATCAGATATACAGATACAATACCATGTCCCTTTTTGAAATCCCCCTGAAGCATTATATTTGTCGGCTTGATATCCCGGTGTACGATCGGCGGTATATGTCTGTGCAGTTTTTCCAATGTCCGGCAAAGATATTCGATCACTCTTCCGGCAGCATCCAAATCCAGACATCCAAACTGTTCAATATATGTTTCCAGCGTGATCCCCTGTATGTATTCTTCGATCAGATATAACGTACCATCCTCTTCCATACATTCATAAATCTGCGGAACGTAAGGGAGTTTTGATTGTTGCAGCCAATCATATATAGATTTATCATATTGCGTCAGCACTTTTTCTACATAAATCTGTCCGGTCTCTATATGCCGCACCAGAGAAATTCCCTTTTTATGCTCTACTTCTTCCAGTCTGCGATAAAAGGACAGACGACTTTGTATTTCTAAATTCATATCATTTTCCTATTGTTTATCTTGAAATTGCTTTATCGACAAGTATAATAAATATTATATGGTACTGATAAAAATTATCAAGGGAAAGAATGCAGGATTAATCATGAAAACGACCAGAACAACAGATCTGCTGAATGAATTATCAACCGATGATTCAAATATACATTTTAAATCATATATAACATCTCATGCAGATGATATGTCCTGTGACAATCTGCAGGATTATTTTAATCTTTACTTTAAAGATCACCCGGAGCTTCTGACCGCCGATGTCATAAAACGAAGCAATCTGGACCGCGGCTATGCTTATCAGATCTTAAACGGCAGGAAACCACATCCCGGAAAATACAAGCTGGTTCTTCTGGCATTATGCGCCGGAATGAATTTGAAAGAGATCCAACGTGCACTTACAATCTCCGGAAATGCCGTGTTGTATCCCAAATTTCCACAGGATGCTGCCCTGATCGTATGTATCAATCAGAACTGTACTTCTGCATTTGAAGTGATGAATTTCTTTGCAGAAAATAATCTGGATTTCCCTGAATAAACGGAGGTATATCAAATGGATACTTTTAGAAACATGAGAAACGACAAACTGGCGAAAGCCATGATAAACAAGCTGGCTGCCAGAAATATGGAAGGCTTCTATGTCCAGACAAAGGAAGAAGCTAAGGAGCTTGCACTGAGTCTGATCCCGGAAGGAAGCTCTGTCGGCTGGGGCGGTTCCATGACCGTAAAAGCAACCGGACTTTTAGATGCTCTTATCGAGGGAAACTACAAAGAGCTGAACCGTGATGCAGCAAAAACACCGGAGGAAAAAGACCGGATCTCCAAAGAATGTTTCTTCGCTGACTACTTCTTAACAAGCTGTAATGCGATCACCGAAGACGGCATTATGGTAAATATCGATGGCAATGGAAATCGTGTGGCTGCCATCGTCTATGGTCCTTCCCATGTTATCGTGATCACAGGAATGAACAAGGTAGTACGGACAGAAGAAGATGCTTTAAGCCGTGCAAGAAATGAAGCAGCTCCGATCAATGCACAGCGCTTCGGACTTTCAACCCCTTGCAGTACAACCGGCGAATGCGCAAACTGTCTGTCACCGGAAACAGTCTGCTGCCAGTTCTTAACCACCCGCTATTCCAAGCACAAAGGACGTATCAAGGTCATCCTTGTAAATGAAGATCTGGGATTTTAGAAAACAGACAAATTTCAGGGGCTGTTTATTATTATTGCGCAAGACACTTTCGTTCTATCCTACTCTGTATAACTTCGAACTAACCTCGACAATACCTCGCTAAGTTCTCAGTTATCGACGCAACGGTACATAAGGTTGCAAAATACGCAACCTAAGTACCGGCGCTCGGACAGGCTTGCTACATTATAATAAACAGCCCCTGAAATTTGTCCGTTATCCTTCTATCGAGATAATCTTCTTTTCTTCTACTTCCGGTTGGTCGTCGAATTTTGGTACATAGACATACAGAACACCATTTGCAAATCTTGCTTTAATATCTTGTTCACTGACTTTGTCGCCGACATAGAAGCTTCTCTTATAATGACCGGAATACCGTTCCTTTTTGATATAGCTTCCTTCCCTGTCTTCACGATCCTGTCCAGTATAGCTGGCAAGAATTGTCAGGTAACCACCTTTTAATTCTGCCTTGATGCTTTCCTTTGGAAATCCCGGCAGATCCATCTCTATCTCATATCCGTCCTTTGTTTCGAATATATCAGTTGCCATTGTAGTCATGGTACGAAGTCCGGAATGGCTGCCCCAGAAGGGATCATCAAAGAAGCCATTCATCATCTCAAAATTATCTGAAAAAATACTTGGTCTATCCATCCTAATTACCCCATTTCTATCTATATTTCTGATTCTCTTTCATCAGTCATATATTACTGTCATTTTCCTGCATTTTATTAGACTCACACAACTTTCTCTATTATATGCAGTTACTTCATACCATTATTTATAGCACGTTTTGTTAGCACTGTAAACAGCTGAGTGCTAATTCAAATATTATCTTTTTGTAAACTTCTCCTCCAGTACCCGGATACCATGATAGAACATCTCATTAATCGGAGTGGGCACGCCAAGCTCTTTTCCCATCTTTATGACATTACCTGCAAACATCTCTACCTCGGTCAGCTTCTCCGCTTCCAGATCCTGCAGGGTTGATGGTTTGTTCTCGGGTGGAATTGTCTTTACTGTAACATCCTGCTCCGCTATTTCTTTTTCACCTATATCGATTCCCTTCCTCTGCGCGATCGCAGCCACTTCCCGCATGGCATTGTCACGGATCCAATTCGCACTGTCGCTGATACGAAAAAATCCAAATGGGATACCGAGCAACGCACAAGTCATATTTTCCCCAATATTGCACATGTATTTAAACCAGAGTCCCTTTAACATATCCGGATCGATCTCATATGGAATATCGGCATGATCAAATACTTCTTTTACAGCAAGTACACGATCTGACAGAACATCATTTTTATTCTCTCCGAAGTGGATCTTGCCCCAGTACGGATCAAAGTCTGCTTTTCCGTCTTTCATAACAATGGACATTCTCATATATGCATACAATACATGTTCTTCGCCAAATGCCTGAATCAACTGTTCCTCACTGTCTACACCATTTAACAAAGACAGGATCAATGTATGTTCGCCTACCTGATGGCGGATATCTTCTATTGCCTGTGCAAATCCATAGCCCTTTACACCGATCAGTATCAGATCCGCCGGCTCACCCTGTTCTTCGGGTGTCACGATCGGGAATCTGTAGTTGACGCCATTGATCGTAACTCCTTTACTTTCCAGACGTTTTTTACGTTCACCACCTGCAATAATATAAAAATCATCTCCAAATGCTTCATATAATCTTGGCGCAAAAAATACACCCATCGCGCCAAGTCCAATCAATACAATTCTTTTGATCTTCATATTTCTTATTCCTCTTTTCCACTATATTGATTCTTTGTTTAACATTCTATCCTGTTTTGGTGTGATTCCACGCCATCTTTTATATGTTCTTATAAAATGACTACAGTCAAACTGTCCTCCTCACAAAACAGTCATACATTTTCTGCAAATATGCCTGGGGGATATTTAATGTATGAATGTTGAACTTGATAACTGCATACCAGACGTTTTCTGTTCTCAATCGATGCCCCGATTGAGGGTGTTTACCTTTTCGCAGTCTTCTTCCAATAATCTGCGAAATGATCTTGCGGCTGTATTCAGCGGATGCTGGCTGTCATATATCATGCAGATATGCCGGTCAGGAATTTTCTCCTTTAGGACTGCCTGTATTACCTCTCCGCGTTCGAGCGCCTCACCTGCCATGGATTCCGGTATAAATGCCAGTCCCAGCTCACAACGGACAAGCGGCAGGATCTGATCTGTTGTCGCAGCCTCCGTATCCGGTGCAAATTCTATCCCGTACGATAAAAACAGCCGCTCATAAAACCGAAATGTCATCGTTTCTCTTCCAAGACTGATCAACGGATAATTCTTTAATTCTTTTAAAGACAACGTCTTTCCCTGCAGCTCTTTAAAGGATTGTCCACCGATCAGGATCTCCCGAAACGATCTCAACATTCTGGTTTCAAGGGGCGAGTCTGCTTCCACCGGTGTCGACACAACAGCAAAATCAATCTTACCGCTCTTTACTGCATCTACTGCCTCCGGCGTGGAATGATTATAGATTCTCAGTCGAATTCCCGGATATGCAGTATGAAATGACCTTAATTTATCAAACAAATATATATTTAACGCTGTCTCGCTGGCTCCGATCGATATACTTCCATGTACCATGCCCGAATAGTCCGCCAGTTCTTCCTCTGCCGTTAATAACTGATGCATAGCTGCCGACACATACATATATAGTTTTTCTCCCTCAGGTGTAAGCTGAACGCCCCGGTTGGTTCTTACAAATAAGGTACTGTGCATCTGCTGTTCCAGACAGTTCATCGCTCTTGTAACATTTGGCTGGCTGTTTTCCAGAACCTTCGCAGCCTTTGTAAAATTATGATATTTGGCCACATAATAGAATATTTTATAATATTCAAAGTTAATATTCATCTGTCTTCTCCGTTTCTTTTATCATATCAAATGATTATGTCTATCATATCAATTATATCTTTTACTTATCATCCTGCCAATAGTATAATTATGCAGAACAGAAAAAGAAAGGAAGTCGGTTAAGCATGAACGAAACTACAATTTTCCCACGAGAAAAAAGAGCAGATTTCTTATTTGAAAAAATCCTGAATGATCCATGGGCATGTGAGAAATTACAGGAAACATTTGCAAATTACCTGTGTTATAACGAGGATGCTTACGATGCACCACTTCCGGCAGAAGAATTTGCACAAGCACTATTCAATTCCTATCATAACCGGGATCTGTCTGCATTTCTTATGGCGATCTGCAACAATACCCTGTTTGATCTTCTGCGTAATTCCTTTCTGATCCCATATCGATTCAACGCAGATGGCAAAACAAATCCTGTCATTATGACAGATGATAATGGTCAGTTGCTTCCTGAATACGAAACTTCAATCTGGGAAAAAGAATATCGTCATTTTCATAAGATCTATCAGACACTTGGAAACAACAAAAATATCTATCTCGCCCGCGCATACAGATACAGTCACGATTATGCCGCAAATGACATGAAACCGGAACAGAAGATTCTGGAAAAAAGTGACGGTGTACTGTTGATCCGCGAGCTTCCCGATACTGTAAAGCAAAAGGAGACAGAGGCAGAAGCATATTCTGCTGTATGGAATCTTATGATCGCACTGGAAAAGGAGCTTCCTATGTCCTACATTTTCTACGGGCAGGATTCTCTGGTGAAAAATAATTCCCGATATGATGAAATCGGCATATTCCTTCCAAATTCATTATTCCTGACGAATCTGGAACATCATATTGAAAAAGCGGAGGAGATCATCTATGCCAAAGAACAGTAATTATACAGATATCATGGAAAAAAACCATATGGAAATTCCATGGCATGATTATGTAAAAAACGATAGCAATGTCCTGATCGCCAAGGCGGGGCTGATAGAAAAAGCCTCTGTTATTGGAAGGGTCGGGTTAATTATGCTCTCCTGTGGAACAGGTGCCTGGCGTGTTCGTACTTCCATGAACCGTCTGTCCAAAGAACTGGGCGTAACCTGCACCGTTGATGTCGGATTGATGTCCATTGAATTCAACTGTTTTGATGGAACCGACTGCGTTTCACAGTCTCTGAGCATTGCGAATACCGGTGTAAACACCTCGAAGCTCTATCGGATGGAACAATTCGTTGACAATTTCCCAAAAGAAGAAGCCCATCTGACGGGCGAAGAGATTCACCGGCGTCTTGATCAGATTGAGAAGATCCATACACTTTATTCACCTGCAAAACTGGGTCTGGCTTCAGCCCTCGCCTGCTGTGCATTTACCTTCCTATTAGGCGGCGGTCCTGTTGAAATGATCCTTGCTTTTATTGCAGCCGGTGTTGGAAATGTCATCCGTACCAAAATGATCAAGCACCATTTTACCCTTTTCTTTAACATAGCAGTATCCATATCAGCCGCATGCATGACATATGCCATCTGCTTTCACCTTGCAGAAATCTTCTTCCACGTATCTGCACTCCATGAAGCTGGCTATATCTGCTCAATGCTGTTTATCATTCCCGGATTTCCATTCATAACAAGCGGCATTGACCTGGCTAAACTGGATCTTCGGTCCGGGCTTGAACGTCTGAGCTACTCTGTCATCATAGTTTTAGTAGCCACTATGTTCGCCTGGATCATGGCATTGCTGTTACATTTTCATCCTCAGGATTTCTCCGCTTTGAATCTGGCTGTAGGTACAAAGCTTATCCTGCGGATCATTACAAGCTTCTGCGGAGTCTTCGGTTTCTCCATTATGTTTAACAGCTCGATTCCGATGGCTGCAACTGCTGCCTGTATCGGAGCAGTTGCAAATACTCTCCGGCTGGAGCTTGTCGATTACACAAGCACGCCTCCGGCTGCTGCCGCATTCGCAGGCGCATTAACCGCAGGTATTCTTGCCTCCATTATAAAAAGGAATAACGGATATCCAAGAATCTCTCTGACCGTTCCGTCCATCGTTATCATGGTTCCGGGACTTTACCTTTATCGTGCTTTCTATAATCTTGGTATCATGTCCCTAACAGAGGCTGTTTTATGGTTTTCATCTGCGATCATGATCATTGTTACCCTGCCCCTCGGTCTGATATTTGCAAGGATCCTGACAGATCGTACTTTCCGGTACTGCTCCTGATTCATGTATCGGGCGCAAGTCCTTATTTATCTTTTATGTTGAAAAATTATCATTGAATTATGTCGTATTCTGGCATATAATATTTCCAGATATTTATATATTCAGGGAGCTGACAAATTAGCCGGCTGAGAGGAGAATGAAGTTCTCGACCTGTGAACCTGATTTAGGTAATGCTAACGTAGGGATGTGTATTAGAGGTGCCCTGCGGCATCTTTTTTATTGCTCTGTGGCAGATCGGGAGCACCACTTTCTACCACGTAAAATAACATTGGTTGTAGTAGGAGGATAATATGGAAAATTACACAACACAAATGGACGCAGCCAGAAAAGGGATCATCACTCCGCAGATGAAGATCGTAGCGGAAAAAGAACATATGGCTGTCGAGGCGCTCAGGGATTTAGTTGCAAAGGGACAGGTTGCCATCTGTGCTAATAAGAAACACACCTGTCTGAATCCTGAAGGTGTCGGCAGTATGCTGCGTACCAAAATTAACGTAAACCTTGGAGTATCCAGAGACTGCAAGGACTATAACATTGAGATGGAAAAAGTAATGAGTGCAGTTAATATGGGCGCTGAGGCGATCATGGATCTGTCCAGTCATGGAAATACACAGCCATTCCGTCAGAAGCTGACAAGCGAATGTCCTGCCATGATCGGTACGGTTCCGATCTATGACAGTGTCATCCACTATCAGCGTGATCTTGCAGAGCTGACAGCAAAGGATTTCATCGATGTTGTCCGTCTTCATGCAGAAGATGGTGTTGACTTTGTAACCTTGCACTGTGGAATCACAAGAAAAACGATTGATCAGATCAAAAAACATAAACGTAAAATGAACATCGTAAGCCGGGGCGGAAGCCTTGTATTTGCATGGATGAGTATGACCGGTCAGGAAAACCCGTTCTATGAATATTTCGATGAGATCTTAGATATCTGTGAAGAATATGATGTTACGATCTCCCTCGGAGATGCATGTCGTCCGGGCTGTCTGGCAGATGCGACTGACGTATGCCAGATTGAAGAACTGGTACGTCTGGGCGAGCTGACAAAGCGTGCCTGGGCACACAATGTACAGGTTATGGTGGAAGGTCCCGGTCATGTACCGCTTAACCAGATCGCAGCAAATATGGAAGTCCAGAAGACCTTATGTATGGGCGCACCATTCTATGTTCTCGGACCTCTGGTTACAGATATCGCTCCCGGTTACGATCATATCACCAGCGCGATCGGTGGTGCTGTTGCTGCCATGAACGGAGCTGCTTTCTTATGCTACGTTACACCAGCCGAGCATCTTGCACTTCCAAATGTAGATGATGTAAAACAGGGTATTATCGCATCGAAGATCGCTGCTCATGCAGCCGACATTGCAAAGGGTATTCCGGGTGCCAGAGAGATCGATGATAAGATGGCGGATGCCAGACGTGTCCTGGACTGGGATGCACAATATGCCTGCGCACTTGATCCTGCTACAGCCAAAGCGATCCGCGACAGTCGTATGCCAGAGGATGACCACTCCGACACCTGTAGTATGTGCGGCAAGTTCTGTGCTGTCCGCAGCATGAACAAGGCTCTCGCCGATGAGTACATCGACATTCTGTAGTACGAATGCATATAAAATGAGCGGTTCTCTGCCACTGACTATCTATAATTGACTCGCTATGATTTCTATTTGATGCACATGCCTGATTCGTAAATACTCCTGTGCCAACTCGCCTTCGGCTCAGACAGGCACCCGTATTTACTGGCAATGTGCATCGCGTGACGAAATCTTTGCTAATGTCAATATATAGTTCGTCAGTGACAGAAAAACGCCCATTTTATTTGCTGTCGTATTGCAGAATGTAAAACATGCAGTTCTTAATATAATCAGAATGTTTTCCAACATCTTTCTTTCATAAAATCTGCAATAACAAAGATATTTTCACCTTCAGCTAAAAAGCCTCTCCCATGTTTGCATTTCTCCAATATATGCATTCATCTTTTCTTGTCATACAATGGATGGTCGCCGCGGTCAACCACAACCTCGTACCCGATTCCCTGCATTCTCCGCATCATACAACCACAACACTCCGAGGCTTCTTCCCCGGTGCAGATCTTATTGTCATATAACAGATATTTTTTCCTGACACCGACCGGTGACAGATTCGGCATCACAACATTTGCCCCGGCAAGAATCCCCTTCTCCCTGCCAAGCGGATGGATCGTGCCAAGTGCTGTTGTCGCAGGAAGCAGCACAGTAGGATGGATCAGACGGATAATTGACAGCAGCCGTAAGGTCATCTCAAGTGTTCCGGCAGCATCTTTTCCAAATGGTGTGTCTGCCTGCGGAATAAAAGGTCCGATTCCGCACATTTCCGGTTCCAGTTCTTTGATCAGACAGAGATCCTCATATAACGTATCGACCGTCTGATATGGTGAACCGACCATAAAGCCACACCCAGTCTGATAACCGATCTCTTTCAGGTCATGCAGGCACCGGATCCGGTTGTCAAATGACATTTCTTTCGGATGAAGCTTCTCATAATGTGCCTTATCCGCAGTCTCGTGACGAAGCAGATAACGTTCCGCCCCGGCAGCAAAATACCGCTCATAGGCTTCTCTGCTTTTCTCTCCGATCGACAATGTGATCGCACAGTCCGGATGCTGATGTTTAATCTCTGATACGATCTCACAGATTAGGTCATCTGTATAAAACGGATCTTCGCCTCCCTGTAACACAAATGTCCGGAACCCGAGCCGGTATCCACTCTGACAACAGTCAAGGATCTGATCTTTGGTCAGCCGGTATCGATCAACATGACAGTTATCTCTTCTTATCCCACAATAAATGCAGTTATTTTTACAATAATTTGTGAACTCGATCAGTCCACGCATATAGACTTTATTTCCGTATACCTTCTGTGCTTCCGTTCTGGCACATGCCATCAATTCTTCGATCATTTCCCGATTGTCTGTTTCCAGCAGAAGCTGAAGCTGTTCCTTTGTAATATTCTGTTTATCGCGAATCTCTGTTATCAGTGTATGCATAAACGGTTTCCATCCTGTTTTTATTTACAAATAGTTTATCACATTTTACTCTTATACAACATCCACTTTTCCGGATTGCATACAAACGATGCAAAAAAAGTTCAAAGATATTGCATTTCTGTGTCGGTTTTTATACAAAAATGATGCATTTCGAATATATGCTAGATTCATCAAATAAATGAACAACCGCTCATGCCCGGGCAGCGAGTTTCGACAACAGACCATATGTCTGTAGATAAACAATGAGATAAATACTTACATGAAACCGGAGGAACTTGAGGACATGACAACTCTTACAATCAAAACAAATGCACTGGATAACAATATACGGATCATCAAACGTCTGGCAAATGGCGCAAAGGTCATAGCAGTATTAAAGGGGAACGCTTATGGGCTTGGGCTTACAAAATTTGCATCATTCTTACAATCAAAGGGTATTGATAACTATGGTGTAACCGAACTGTCAGATGCTGTCACCTTACGCAGAAACGGCATCACGGGAAATATCCTGCTGATGACGCCTTTATATAACTCAGAAGATATCACGACGGCAATCGATCATGATATCACACTCAGCATCACCAGTACCGACTGTGCACATGTGATCGATGAAACAGCCGCCTACATGAACCATCCGACAGTCCATGCACATCTCTGCATTGACACCGGATTTGGCAGATACGGTTTCTTATGTTCCGAAGAAAAACAGATTGCCGATACCGTACAGTCACTAAGGCATGTGCGGATCACCGGTATCTTCTCTCATTTCCATGCAGCTGCATGCAGAAATGAATACTATGTGAAGAAACAGTTTCAGGATTTCACTCACCTCTGTGACACACTCCAGAAAGACGGTATTCCGGTAGGCATCCGTCATATCTCATCTTCAACCTCGATGATAAAATATCCATCCATGAATTTAGATGCCATCCGCATCGGCTCTGCCTTTCTTGGCAGACTTGCGGTTCCAAATGATTATGGTTTTCATGAGGTCTGCAATCTGTCTGCCTGTGTGGACGATATCTATGAGCTGCCGGTCGGTCACAACATCGGCTATGGTCACAGCTTTAAACTGTCACACAATACAAAAACAGCCGTTATCTCCGTCGGATATTATCATGGACTTGGGATAGAACGCCACACCGATTTCCGGACAAATTTCTTCTCTCCGATCCGTATTTATTATAAATTAAAAGGCACTTTCCATAAAAAATCACCGGCTGCCAGCTTTAAAGACTGCCGGCTTCCGGTGTTAGGTCAGATCAGTATGAACTCCGTGATCGTGGATACAACCGGATGTAATATCTCGGTAGGCGATATGGTTACATTTCCGATCAACCCGATTTTCGTCAACAGCGCTGTTCCGCGGGTATATATGTAACCTGTCTCGTGTTGTCTGAACTACTGTTGTGTATATGTATCCTGCCTCATGTTGTCTGAACTACTGTTGTGTATATGTATCCTGCCTCATGTTGTCCGGGATACTGCCGGTACACTTTGTACTATCGTTTGCTTTTTTTCGTTATGAGATGCAAATTGTCAGCGAATGCGGGTGCCTGTTTGAGCCTGAAAGGCGAGTTGGTACAGGAGCATGAGCGAATCAGACATTTGCAACGAATAGAAAAAAACAAGACATACAAAGTATACCGGCAGTATCCCGGACAACATGAGGCCGAACACATACACATCCGTAAAATAGCAGTATCCCGGGCAACATGAGACAGCCAAATTTTATATCACATGGATGCGACAGGTGTTACTATCATATACCTTGCATCCCCGGTCAGCGGATCACGGCGTTTGTAATCGAATAATATATAGCATACTTCAGACAGACGATTTCCCGTCTCTCTGTTGTAATAAATCTTTTCTATGTGTGTCATTCTGGACATAGATTTCCAGTCACAGCCATGATAGTCTTCTTCCCGAAGGTATCTGTGGTCGTTGGCCTCACGGATGTAGAAGTCCCGGAACAAATCTCTCACACCCTCCTGTTCCGGGGCGAAATCCGGTCGGGTCTTCATATTCTCACGAAGATATAAATCAAATACCAGCATTTGCCGAATCAATTCTGTCTTCTTAGGGAAGTGTTCTTCTGCAAAATGAAGCAGTACATGATACCGGTAGATTCTCGCCGGTGTCTGGATAAAATATCCCTTTTTGTCATAATAAGAAGCAAGGCTCGCATAAAAATCAAACGGCGAATCAAATTCTTCCACCAGGAATGGCAGCGTGTTCTCAAACTGACAGCTGTTATAATAAATCTCTACCATTTCTTCGATCTGCTTTAACCGCAGGATCTCATCATAAGATATCCACTTTGTAAATAATACTTCATACGGCGGACAGCTTGTATACTGTAAACCATATCGTTCTGCATTATCATGCATCTTCGAACCCTTTAGCACCTTTAAAAAACCTAGCTGAAGCTGCTCCGGCTTCATCGCATATACGTCATTAAAAGAATGTGCAAATGATTCATAATCCTCATACGGAAGCCCCGCGATCAGATCCAGATGCACATGCACATTATGTCCCTGATGGATCCGGGCAACGATCTTTGCAAGCTTATCAACATCCATTACACGATTGATCTCCTCTATCGTCTGCAGATTTGTCGACTGCACTCCGATCTCCATCTGTATCGCACCTGGCCGCAGACTGTTGACCAACTCCAATTCTTCCTCATTTAAAATATCTGCAGCAATCTCAAAATGAAAATTCGTGATTCCATTGTCATGTTCTTTGATATACCTCCAGATCGCCATCGCATGTTCATGGGAACAGTTAAATGTCCGGTCTACAAACTTCACCTGTTTTACTTGATGATCCAGGAAAAACTGCAGCTCCTTCTTCACCAGATCAAGATTGCGGAACCGAACCCGTTTGTCAATCGATGACAGACAATAACTGCACCGGAACGGACAGCCTCTGCTGCTCTCATAATAAATGATCTTATTTTTAAAAGTGTCCAAGTCATAATACAGAAAGGGAAGCTCCGACAGATCGGTAAGTCCTCTTGGCTTCGTACAAAGAATATCTTTTCCTTCCCGAAGCACCAGGCCGTCAATATCCCGAAAACCCCCGGTATCACGGAAATTTTCAATACCACAGGAATTCCCAGTATTACAGGCGTTCCCGATATCATAGAACTTCCCAGTATTATGAATATTTCCAATATCAAGATATCTTCTCAGCACATCATAAAAGGTTGCCTCTCCTTCTCCAACCATAACTCCTGTAAGCTCCGGCATCTCCGCAAGAAGCTGATCGGCATCGTAGGTTACTTCCGGTCCGCCAACCCAGATATCTGTATCCGGAAGGAGCTTCTTTAATTCTGTAATGAGCTCACGGATCATCTCGATATTCCATATATAACAGGAAAATCCAATCGCATCCGGCCTTCTCTTATAGATATCCGCAAGAATCTCTCCTTTTTGATTGTTGATCGTATATTCTGCAATCTCAATATATTCTGCAAGAGACGGCTGTTTCTTTACTGAATAAGAATACAGGGAATAAATCCCTGGATTCGAATGAATATATTTTGTATTTAATGCTGCCAGTAAAAACTTCAAGGAATTCACAACCTCCTACTATATGATTTTCTGTATCTTTGCAGGCTTATTCATAATAATCTCTTTTTCATGTTTCTGATATATGAAATTATTTATCCATTTCAAGGATTATACCACAGATAAGATTTATTAAGCTACAAAATCCGGTATTTGCCTTTACTTTAGGAAACGCGGATGATAGACTGAGTCTGTAGACAAAATTTTATTATAGGAGGGTATCTATGAACAAAAAAATGAAACACGTACTTTTGGCATTGTGTGTCTGCATCTTTGGTCTGATGATGACCGGCTGCGGTTCTGCTATTAACACAACCGTAAAACTCACCTCTGCCACCAAAGCAACCTGTACGATTGAACAGGGTTATGATGATGAAATGTTGGATGGACTTGCCAGCATGTCTGAAATGACCAAAAAAGAACTCATTAATGAACTTAAGGGATCCGGTGCCAAATATTCAAAAAAGAAGATCGATGGTGTTACCTACCATATGTTCTCCATGACCGTAAAAAACAAGAAACTCAGTGATATCGAAGATTTACTTTCATCTGCAGGTTACACAAATGTATGTCTGACAAAGAATTTCTTCTATGCTACACTTGATCCTTCTACAGCAGGCAGTAATCTTACAATTGCAAAACTTGCCGACGCTGCACAGCTTCAGAAAAACGATCTTACTGACAGCCTGTCATTCTACATGAATGTAAAGGTTTCATTTAAGAATAAGGTTAAGACCACAAACGGTAAGCTTTCAAACAAATCAAAGACCGTTTCATGGACTATCAGGGATGCCAGCAAGAAGAAAAACTTCTACGCATCTACCAGTAAGGTTACAAAAACAGCAAAGACAACAGCCGTTAAGAACAACAAGTCCTACAAAGCCGGCAAGAAGATCACAGTATCCAACAGCAAGAGCCTTGTAAAGATGAAACTGGACGGCAAGGTAGTTAAGAAGAACACAGTCGTTAAGAAAAAGGGAACACATACCCTAACCATCTGGTCAAAGAACGGCAAGGTTCAGAACGTAACCTTTACAATTAAATAAGACGATTTATCACATAAAAAACATCCATACCTTTATTTACAGCATTTATCTGTATTATAAAATATGGATGTTTTAATTTTATAATTTTATCTTTTTATCATAGACAAGAATCCATCTGCTCTGTATTGTTATAAAGCAGATGGATTCTGTACTATAATCATATTCTTAATGTTTTCTATTTCATCCAGACGTCAATATCAACGGATCCTGAGATTCCCGGCACACTTCCCTCACTGGTATACTGCCAGCCGGTAAACAGATATGGGAAATCGGGTACATTGGAATATTGTGCCAGCCAGAGCTGATAATCACCCAATCGATCCATATCCAGATTCTGCGCATACCAGTTTCTATTTGCATAGATCATCGGTGTATATCCGGCATTTTTTATCGTCTCACAAAAACCAACAATGGCATCGGTACGCTCTTCATTTGAAATATCATTTGCGCGGGCACCTTCTGCTTCCATCTTCTCCGTATCAATTACAACCGGATAACTGATCTTATAACCTGCGATATTCTGAAGTACATACTGTGCTTCTTCTACTCCTTCATCATAACTTACTGCCTGTGTATAGAAATATACCCCAACCGGCATTTCTGCTTCCAGAGCTGTTTCTATATTCGTCACATAGCCGTCATCCAGTGCCAGACCACCCTGTGTATATCCACGATATCCCAAACGGATCATTGCAAACTGGATACCGGCTTCTTTTACCTGATCCCAGTCGATTGATCCCTGATGACTGGATACATCGATTCCAAGCTTTGCATGCTTGATTTTATCATCCGAATAACTCATATAGCCATTATCATCCAGTTGAAACCGTTCCAAATCATAATTATGTCTGGCTACCTTACTACTGATCTTATAAAGCTGTGCAGTTTCTTTATCATCTCCTACAATGATGTAACTCTTCTTGATATAATTCCAGTAATTGTCATAGATCAGATTTGCCAGCTCTCCCGGTGTCAGTTCTAGACCATGTTCCATTTCCGTGTACAAGGCAGGTGTCGATCTGGTTGTCTTATTATAATCAATACCAATACAGATTCCTGCAATGATTCCAATTACAATTCCTGCGCCGATGCACACTGCATATTTCATTCTTTTTGCTAATTGTTTTCTTCTGTCTGCTTCTCTCATGTCAATCACAAGCCGTTTATATTGCAATTCGTTCCGTACCTAACCGAAGCTGTATGATCTTATCATATTTTCGTCTGATCGCATGACGATATTTTCTTGCTATATCAGAAGAAAACATCTCCGTGATATCCTCCTGATTCAGGATTGCCCTGTCATACAGTACTCTGTACTTAATATTCCAGTCATACATCAGGCTGGTACAGTTATCGATACTTACTTTTATAAACGAACCTTTCTTCTTTCCTGTTAATACTTTCAGATTTGCCCGTTTTCTGCCAACGGAGTTCTTGACATCAAACAGTACCTCAGCACCCGGAAACCGCTCCCATATCGCATTCAGAAACGCCTGCAGCTTCTTATCCGTAAAATACTTCGTTACATCACAGCATACAAATAAGATTGCTTCACCCGGTTTCTTCTTCACACTGTCAAGCCATGAAAAATCAAGGATTGATTTGCCGATATTCTGCTCCCGGTCCCTGCTCTCCACCATCTTGCGCCGCAGTTCCATGGTCTCAGGCATATCTACATTGTACCATCGGATCCTGCCATTATCCATGCGGGAAAACATGGTATCTAACTCAGCTCCGACATTTACAATAACGCCATCTGCATACCTCATAATAAACTGTTTTACCCGTTTGTCAATCTCTACGATCCGTCCAATCTTAACAAGGCGATCATATTCCTGATACATCGCATTGAAATCCTTATGTGACACATTTAATTTGGCTGCAATCTTAATCGACTCATCATCCTGAAACAGCTTCGGATATCGTTCCGCTACCATTGACCGTGCCCATACTGCACGCTTGATCTCAGGATTTACAAGCTTTGCTTCATCCTTGATACTGTCGCTGATACGATTGATGATCATACGGCATTCCGGCACATGCTGATGCTCAATATAATCATGAGGCATTCCAAAATATTCAAAATAGTGAATCCGGATCTGCTCTTTCTTAAGCTTATCATATAATAATCTTGCATAGCTGTTCAGCAGATCATTTTCTACTGTGAATATGGCGATCTCATCACAGATATCAGTCAGATCCGCATAGATCGGGCAGGTATATTCATTCTGATGATACAGATCCTGAATCCAGTACCTGCTAAGAAATTCCTTAATGCCCAGCCGGTAATAATACTTCCGTACCTCTTTCTTGCGATCAAGCATATGATTGGCGAGATTTCCATCCATAAATTCTGTATCTAATGAAGGTGATAACAACACCAGCTTATCCGGTCTGCGAACACCTTCCTTCCATGCCAGAACTGCCAGTGATAACGCCAGTCCACCGCCTGTGGAATCTCCAACAACAACCAGACGGTCGATTGTCTCCTGCCTGGTCAGATGTCTGTATGTCCCGATCAGCATATCAAAAGTATCCTGTGCATTATGCTCTGGCGCCAGCGGATAGATCGGAACAGCCGCACCATATCCATTTTCCTCGACCACAGTCGCAACAAATTCCCACTGGTTTTTGTTGATTTCCATACAATGACCGCCGCCATGGATATAAAAGAAGAAATTCTTTACCTCTTTCTTCTTTGGTTTCACATAATAGCATAATCCATTCTCTGACTCTGCCTTTGTAATATGAAATGCATCCTGCATCCACTTTGGAGGCGTGCTGCATTCCCGTTTTCTTCCCTTCAGGACTTTTTTAGCAATATCATCCGCTTTCATGCGCTTATCATCCAGCATGACACCTGCAATTTTCTCTTTTATGATAACAAGACTGTTTTGTGTACTCATATAATGTATCCCTTAATATACATATGTAACCATTTTCACCTGCTACCATTTTCACATAACCGGGATTGAATATCAAGTCTAATTTTAATCTGCTGATATCTTCATTGCTACATTCAACATATCGATCACAGATCCATCGGCTGCATCTAATACCACCATCTCACTTGGATAATCCGGATCCGATTTATCATCACAGGAAGAAAAGATCCAGACAGGTTTATATTCAAATTGTCCATCTGCTGCGCCTGCTGTCAGGTAATAGGTCAAGGTCACATCATTAAAATTGATCGCGTTATATTTACATGGATAGGTTTTGTAATATTCCGGTATGGTTTCATTTGCCTTTTCAAGCAGCTCCGGAAATGAAAGGATCTCAGTCTTTGCGCTTTCTCCGGTGGACTCCAGATAATCACACCAGTTCGCATTGATGATTCCATTGGAATCCATTGTGATCTCATAGCGTTCAACCGGCACATCATAATATTCCACCTGCTTCTGCAGATTTTCAACCTGATTAAATGCCATCGTTGACACCGGCTGCTTATCAACAGCTCTTACGTAGGTGAACGAATACCCATCCACATCCGTAGCAACAACCGAATTTGTCGCATCTGTATATACCCAGTAAAGATCAGAACTGTCCTGTAAGGCTACATCCTTCGCACCGATCTTCGACAGAAATTCTTCTGCCTTCATCTGTGCTTCCTCTTTGGAATAGCTGCAGGCATTCTGAACTGTATTCTCCTGATCCGCTTCTGTTCCTGTCTCTCTTTCATAGTCAGCCTTTGAATATGGCGTGACATACGTTGCCTTTTCTTTCGGACGATACATCATAAAATCTTCCCGCATATTAAAGGAACGATAAACGCTGTCGGTTTTGTAATACAATTCATATTCCTTCCCATCCACAGTACCAACATAATCATCCGCGGAATAATCTCCGGCAGCCGGATAACTGTCCGGGGCATCTGCCAGTTCCGTTTCCAGATCGCTGATCCATGAATCATAGGAATCCGCAAATACAGGATCCGGATAATTCTCCTTTGCTGTCTGATACTGTGTGATCTCTGCCTGAATGTCCTTTTTTATCCGATGCATGGAATCATATACATAGATTCCCTCATCCTTATCAAACAGATTCTCTGCCACCTGCTTCTTCACTTCATTACTCTCCGGATCTTTCTTCTTATACTGTGCGATCTGAAGGTCGGAGGTATCCGGAACACTGATATCATCATCCGTTACATGGATCTTTGATAAGCCGGTATCTCCAATCGCAATCTCCGTATCACAGGTAAATGGAATCTTATACTTACTCCACAGACTTCCACTATCCAGATCTTCTCCGGATGCAGATGTCTCCGTCTGTCCCTGATCTGCCTCTGTTTGTTTCTGTTCGGTATTGTCTACATTGTAGTCAACATTTTTCCTTCCGCATCCTGTAACATCCGCAGATACTGTAAGTATTCCTGCAAGAAACAGTGCCATCATTTTTCTTCTTTTTGTAATGTCCATTTTCATCATTTGTATCCCTTCTTACTTAAAGATTTTCCCGTTTTCCCTCATATATCAGATAAAAATGACTTCTTTTATTATCCTTATACCGCCTCCGTTTAATCCTGTATTACACTGCATGTTCCCAGTGCCTTCGATACCTCAAGGATATCAATATAGGATCCGTCGGTTGCATCCAGCACGACCATCTGTTGAGGATCTTCATATGTAACTTCTTCAAATTCATATACTTCAACCTGCGATATGATCCATGCCGGCACATATTCAAATTCACCGTCCTGTGCTCCCGGTTTCAGACAATAGGTAAGCTGCATACGATTAAATTCGATCGACTTGTACTGTGTATTATACTTTGCATAATATTCAGAAACAGATGAATCCGCCCGCTTCATCAGTTCTTTAAAAGAAAGCAGTTCTGTTTCCTCTGCCTCACCTTCGACAGACAGATTATTCGTCCAGACAGCTCCGATCACTCCATTATCATCCACCGCAATCTTACAGTAATCTGTAGGTATATCCACACCTGCTTCCTGCTGCACCATATTATCAACATTCAATGCCTGTAAGCCCTCTCCAAGAGACTGATCCTTTATCATCTGGTTAAATGTAAAATAATACCCATCAATATCACGCTCTATAAGCGTTGATAAAGCATCATCATAGGTCCATGCCAGTGCGGAGGACTCTCCAAGTGTCATATCATTACAGTCGATCTTCTTCAGAAATTCTTCTGCTATCTCCAATGCTTCCTCTTCTGAATATTTACACTGGTTTTTATCGTTCAGTGCCTCCTCTGCACCTTCGGAACCATATTTTATACTGTCATTTAATGACACATAGCCGCCATGATCGATCATCTCCGTTCCATCCTCTGTTCCGTCTGCAGGTCTATATACCATGGCATCCTCCTTCAATGATAAATCATAGCTTAAAATCGTATCATCCGGTGTCCTCAGAACAAATTCATATTGACCACATGTTCCAAGGTACTTTGTTGCAGAATAATCTCCGGCAGCCGGATAATCTTCCGGTGCTTTTTCCAGCTCATCCTGAAGCTCTGTAAGCGTATCATTTATCTCCTTAATACGTTCCGCATCGGTTCCCAGCTCTTTTTTCAGTTGTTCATAGGATGCGATCTGTTCTTCTATATCTGCCTTTGTCTGATTGTTCTCATCATAAGCATAGATTCCTTTGCTCTTATCAAATATCGCTTCCGCTATTTTTTTAAGTGCCTCTCCTGCGGTATCATTCTTTGTTAACTTCTCAGTATACATGATTGATGTATCAGGAACCGAGATCTCATCCACCTTCAATGTGATCTCACTCAAACCCGAATCCCCTACTGCTATACTGTCATCATATGACTTTGGAATATCGTACTTATCCTGAATGCTTCCGCTGTCCTTTTTTCCGCCGGATCCATCGATATCATAGTCGATATCTTTTTTCCCGCATCCGGTAAATACCGCCGCCATCATCATTGTTCCAAACATCAGCCAGGCGGTTCCTCTTCTCCTGATCTGTTTTCTCATCTTCCTTCCTCCTCATATCGTAAATATATTTTATTTCTTTCCCGATCCCGATCACTTCTCTGCACTATCTGAAGTATCCGTATCTTCTCCAATTTTTGTATTTTTTCTCCAAATTATCTTACGACTTTCTAATTAAAACACAGGGAAAAATCATTTTCGCATCATAGCTGTATATTTTCTGAATAATTAAAAATGCTCATGTACTGCTTATTACATGAAACAGTACATGAGCATATCTTTTATATTAATATTTTTATTCTTCAGAAGATGTATCTTCGGCAGAAGTGTCCTCAGCGGATGTATCTTCAGAAGATGTATCTGTGTCTGTATCCGTATCGTCTACGTCTTCTGTATCGGAATCGTCTTTGTCATCATATGTATAATATGTGCCAAGTGACTTGGCCAGTTCCAGAAGATCGATCACTGATCCGTCTCTTGCATCGACTACAACCATCTGTGTCGGGCTGTCCTTATCTGTATAATCCTGATATTCCTCATACTGGGATAATATCCATGCCGGAATATATTCAAAGGTTCCTTCTTTGTCTCCTGCTTTCAGGAAATAGGTCAGCTCCATACCGTTAAATTCAATCTTCTTGTAATGAGATGTGTACTTGCTGTAATATTCAGGAACGGTTTCATTCATTTTATCTAACAGATCCTTATAGGAAAGAATCTGTGTTGCCTGTGGTTCTCCATCTGCTTCCAGATATTCGCTCCAGCTTGCACTATTGATACCCTTGGAATCAATGCTGATGGAACATTCCTCCTTTGGAATATCAATGGATGCATTGTCCTGCTGGATGTTATCGACATTCCATGCATTTACTGTTGCGGTTGGCTGGTTATTGATCGCTCTTGAATATGTGAATGTATATCCATCCACATCTGTTGACTGGTTGTCACCATTATCATCATAATAAACCCAGCAAAGTGCTGATGTATTCTTTAAGGTAACATCCGTACATCCGACTTTTGCAAGGAAATCATCTGCCATCTGTCTTGCTTCATCTTCTGAAAATGTACACTGATTTGTATTTGCATCTACAGAATCTGACTCATCTCCACCATACTGCATGTAATCGTCCATGGAAGTTGAATAACATCCACTTGCTCCATCCTTTGGACGATATTTTAAGAAATCATCCGCAAGATACAGGGAATATCCGGTTGTACCATTTTCCTCGCTCGGAGTGGATACCGTAAACCTTGTATCTCCGATCGAACCAATAAAAGTATCTCCTGTATAATCGCCTGCTGCAGGATATTCATCCGGTGCAGTCGCAAGCTCATCCTTCAGATCATTGATCCAGGAATCATAATAAGATGCCATGTCACTGTCACCTTTTTTCTTTTCGGCTTCATACATATCGATCTCAGTCTGAATATCTTCTTTGGTACGCTTATCGTAATCATATTCATAGATACCCTTATCTTTGTCCAGAACTGCCTCTACTGTTTCTTTTTTACTATCATTTGTTGTTTCTTTCTTCTTAAACGATGCAACATACAGATCTCCTGTATCCGGTACGATCACTTCTTCTGCATCGATTGCAATCTTCTGAATACCGGAATCTCCTGTTGCGATCTCGGTATCACAGCTTTCAGGTATTCCATATTTACCCTGCAGGCTGCCACTGTCCGCATTGCTTCCGGAACCACCATTTCCTTCTACATCATAATCAATATCCTTCTTGCCACAGCCGGTAACTGCTGTGCTGACTGCCAGCATACCAACTAACAGGCAGGCTGCCATTTTTTTACGATATACGCGAAATCTTTCTTTATTATTCTTTGTTTTGTTCTGCATATAAGAACCTCCTCTTTTCTTCTCTCATTTATTATAGCTTCTGGATCCGATCCAGTAAATGACATATTATTTGGCGCCATGTTCCGCGACCGATTACCCTTCAGTCGTATCACCGGTTGTATCTGCATCACCCTCTGTGGAATCTCCTTCACTGCCTGCGGAATCTCCGGAAGTGTTGGTATCATCATCTATAGTAGATATCGATGAACTGCCGTCATCAGATACATCTCTTGCGATCGTATCTGTTTCATAACTCTGATATGTGCCAAGTGACTTGGACAGTTCCATCAGATCGATCACCGTACCATCTGTTGCATCAAGGACAACCATCTGGGTTGGATATGTCTCATTTGTTGAATCGGTCATATCCTCATACTGTGTCAATATCCATGCAGGTACATATTTGAATGTTCCTTCTTCATCTGTCTTCTCCAGATAATAGCCAAGCTTCATAGAATTAAACTCTACTTTTTTATATCTGGTTGGATATGTGGTATAGTATTCTGCAATATTCTTATTTGCTTTTTCTAACAGCTCCTTAAATGATAAGAGTTCATTTGACTCTGTTTTTCCGGTTGTTTCCAGATAAGATACCCAGCTTGCAGATATAATACCATTAGAATCAACATATACCGTACAGGTTTCGGCAGGAATGCTTACCGATCCATCATCCTGCGTAATATTATCAACATTCCAGGCTTCCGGAACATCTGTAGTCTGATTATTGATCGCTCTGCTGTATGTAAATACATACCCGTCAACATCGACAGCCTCGGTATTCCCGTCTGTTCCATAGTAATACCAGTAAAGATCCTGTGTGTTAGTCAGGGATGCATCTGAAATACCGACCTTGCCGATAAAATCGTCTGCAATGGACTGTGCCTCTTCCTTTGTAAATGTACATACATTTGAGGCTGACACATCTACATCTGACAGATCATCCCCGCTATCCGGAGTTGAATAATATACTCCGTTCATTCCATCTTTTGGACGGTAGGTGATCAATGAATCCTTCAGACCTACGGAACCACTTCCTCCTTCCTGATCATCCATATACATAATATATTTTCTTCCGTTGATCTCTCCGATAAAGGCACTACCGGAATAATCATCAGCCGCCGGATATTCATCCGGTGCATTCTGAAGCTGATCTTTCAGGTCGGAGATCTTGGAATCGAACCAGGATGCACTGGAATTATCTCCATTTGCTGCAGAATCCTTCTTTTCCTTTTCATACTCATCGATCTGGTCCTGAATATCTGCTTTTGTCATATTGTTATAATCATATGTATAAATACCTTTGTCTTTTTCAAGGACAGCTTCTACGATCTGTTTTCTGGTATCATTTGATGATTCTTTTCTTTTTACATATACAGTCGGAAGATCTACCGTATCCGGCACTGTTACCTCATCTGCTTCTATTGCAAGTTTGCTGATCCCGCTGCTTCCAGCGTCCAGTGTAGTATCACAGGATTCCGGTATTCCGTACTTACCCTGAAGGCTTCCACTGTCCGAGCTGCCTCCGTTTCCTGATTCACCGTCTACACTGTAATCTATATTCTTCTTTCCACAGCCTGTAAGTGCAGTTCCTGTTGCCAGAACTCCTGCAATGGCAAGTGCTGCCATCTTTTTATAGCGCATTTTTCTGCTTACCTGTGTTGTCTTATTACCTGCTGTTTCTTTTCTTATTTTCTTCAAAATAATTACCTCCTGCTGTGATCCTACATTTTAACAAACAAAATTAATATGTATATTTTTTCAGCGCTGTAAAAATATTAACACAAACCATCGATTTTGTTCATTAATACGGGTCTATTTTTTTATTAAACTTTCTTAAGCTTTCTTTTCATTTTTCCCGACATATTAAATGTACATGATCACTACATATTTTATGCAATATAGTTGCATCCTTTTTGCATCCTTTTTCTACAATTTCTTGTATTTCTATATTGCATTTTTTCTTTTTATGTTATAGTATGTGCGGTGAGAAAGAATAAAGAGGTGTCATTCTAATGAATATTACCATGTTAAAAAGTAAGATCCACAGAGCCGTTGTTACACAGGCTGAACTGAATTATGTCGGCAGTATCACCGTAGACTCTGAGCTTTTGAAGGAAGCAGGAATTCTTGAATATGAAATGGTGCAGATTGTTGATATTGAAAATGGAAATCGTTTTGAGACATACACGATCGCCGGAGAACCGGGATCCGGTGTTATGTGTTTAAATGGTGCCGCTGCCAGACAGGTTCAGGTAGGCGACCATATCATTCTGATGTGTTATGCTTCTATGACACCTGAAGAAGCCAAAGAATACCGACCAACGGTAGTCTTTGTAAACGAAGACAATTCCATCTCCCGTATCACCAGCTATGAAAAGCATGGCGAGATAGGATAAATACCTGAAAACGAGGTGTATAATTACCCTTGGTATTTTGAGTTAGTTGCATAATTTATTATACCCAAAATAGCTATAGGCATGAACCCATAGCTATTTTTCTTTTTAGGGGAGTTTTTTACAGTCCCTTTTATTAATAATAAGATTCGTTAACGTCTGAAATGGCTCTTTTTCATTTCATTCCTGTTTTGTGTCCGGAGCATTCTTTTCGTCCGATGATATATATTGTCCATATGTATCCGGCATATATGTCTGTGCATTTGCAGCATATCCATTCGGATAATAGCCCTGATTCTCTGCAGTATATCCATTCGGATAATAGCCCTGATTCTCTGCAGCATATCCGTTCGGATAATAGCCCTGATTCTCTGCAGCATATCCATTCGGATAATAGCCCTGATTCTCTGCAACATATCCATTTGGATAATAGCCCCAGTTATCTGTATCATATCCATTTGGATAATAGCTTTGCATGCTTACATCATAATTATCTGATACTGTGTCATCGGCAACTGTCTGAGGCTTCTTTGCATCTGTCTTTTTCTTCTGTTTTTCCTGCCTTTTTGCCGCTTTTTTCGCTGTTTTTTTAGCCAGACGCTCTTCTCTGTGTTTCATCCTGTATCTATGCCAAGCCAGTATATACAGCACCCACAAAAGCAGTAATACCGCAATAGCAATGCCTGCATATAACTGCCACTGGCGATAAGCAACCGCGTACCGATAACCTAATGTACTGTCCATGGTCAGCAGCCGGTCACCGGAAACCTGTACAGTCAGAAATATACTGTAACCGATCACACCAGCCGCAGCAAGCGTAATGACCACCTGAATGATTGTATATACGATCATGACTGCTTCCTCCTTTTTCGCCCCTTGACAAATACAATAATATAAAGGATCAATAATACCAGTACCAGACCACCAAGTATCACATATTCAAATACACGTTTTACTGTTTTTACAGCTTCAAAGGTCACCACAGCTCTGTATACTGACTGATTTCCTACTGCATCCTCTGCGATCAGCTCCAACGTATTTTCTCCATTTGCAAGTGACACTTTTTTATGGAAATAGCTTTGTGTCAGTTCGACTGTTTCGCCATTCAAGGTCAGGGAAGCTCCTGCTTCCGTATAACCATTCAGATAAATGGTATTTTCGGTTACTACCTTTCCATCAACATCCTCGGATATGGACAACTGCGGTGGTACGGTATCCACATAGATCTCTTTGGAATATTCTACAGCATTGCCTGCCGGATCCATAATAACAAAGGTCACCGTATTATCTCCATCCTTTAAGTTCACCCGATACATACCATTTTCTTTTTCATCCGTAAGTATCCGCTCATCTCCCAGATATGCATCAAATGTATTCTTATCCTGCATCGTGACCGTTGCCTGAATGAAGCTGCTCTTTGTTCTGTCTGCATCTGTATCAAAGACTACATCAGCATCAGCCTTTACTGCAGTATCTGCCGACACAAGCTCATACCTGCAGTTCTCATCTGTTCTTATCACTGCCAGATAAACCTTAGAAGCATCACCTGTAAAATCATCATAATAGAAATCCGTGGTTCCCTGCTCCTCTTCTCTGATCAGATTATGCGCCTCATCATAAACCCGTACCGAATAAGCTTCCTCATTAGAAGCTTTCCATGAAATATAATATCCATCATTATATGTTCCACCCTTTACCCCGGAAACCTTCTCTACATCCTCCGGATTCTGATAGCTGATAAATGCATCACTATAGGCACGCTGATACACACCGTCTACGGATACACGAATATAAAAATGATATTCTCCGCTTGGAAGCTGATCCAGATCAAATGTAAACGATCCGGATTTTTCCATATTGTCACTATATACGCAGGTTCCGTCAAAGCCCTCTGAATCAGTATCTGCAAACACCTCCACATAAAGCTCATCCGGGCAGTCTGTGATCTTATAGTTTACCTTGACACTTCCGGTTCCTTTTTCTGATATTTCAAATTTACTGATGACCAGCGAATCCGGAACCTCACCTATCGTTACGTCCACCACACCAAGATTTTCTCCGGTTACCGCAGCCTTCCATGTACCTTCTTCTCCTTTTCCGACATGTATGATTGCTTCGCCATTTGCCTCATAAACCTGATCCGGCGTTTTTTTCTTGCTATATACTTTACCGGATGGTGAAGTCAGCACAATCGTTCCAGGCTGTTCATAATTTTCCCAGGTTACATAAAAGACCGCCTTACTGTAACCTTCCGGCATATCAATCTCGACTTCTGTCTGTGCTGCCCACACCTGTATCGGAAGCCAGACGATCATCCCTATAAATAATAATACGCCTGTCCACAGCCTCCACATTGTTTTCCTTACTCTCTTCATGTTAAACTGCCCCCTTAATTAGATGATGTGCTGATCTTATCCCACAGGAACAGACCTCCATCTTCATCATACCATATAGATTTTTCCTGTTGTTTTCCGTTATTCGCCTTATAATTTAATGTTACCTTAGCTTTACTGAACTCTCTGTCCCAATCGATCGTGAGCTTGCAGTCACCCTTTGCATGGACATCCACCGGCGCCATATCTACATTTCCATTTACTCCAATCTTAATATATCGATCAGTGAAGTTTCCTCCAAGATTTGCTGCTGCACTTCCTTTTACCTCGCAGCCAAAACCGGAAATTCCAAGCTCGAGTGCCGCTGATATATCAAGTCCATCCTTGTTGATCTTGGCTCCTGCCTTTGCTTTTTCAGCACCAAGCAATGACATTTCTGCTGAAACAGCAAACTCCGGCTCGCTGAAATTGATCTCAACCTGTCCCTTTGCATTTCCGATCTCGCCCCATTGCCTGAACTTTTTCATCCACTGATTTCCGGTATTCTCGTCGCCAAAGCATCCGAACAGATCCGCCTCTGCCTCAACAGTTCCGATCAGCTTAATATCCTTGTCATATAACGTCTGATCGATTCCGGCATTTAGGATCTTCTTTGTCTCTTCAGATACGAGAGAATCATATAGTCCGATCAGTAATGTGCTCATACCCTGTAATTCTCCGCCTACCTTATTGATCTCCATTATCTCGCAGACTCTTGGTCCCGGTCGCAGATTCGCATCAAGCTTAACTGTATCCGGAATCCAGTAATAGGATGACAGATATCCATCAAAGCCGGAAATTCCGGTATTACCAAATGCACCTATTGATGTTGAAAAATCAATCTTACCGCCAATTTTCCAGTATTCATGCTCCGGATCCAGCGAATTCAGCTTGACCGACATTTCATTTATTCCAAATATTCCAAAGCTGATCTTATCATCCGGAGACAAAGTCAGTTCTCCACCAAACTCCAGTCCATCTGCTGTAACTGCTACTGAAGCCGAAATATCAAAGCCCTTAAAGAAATCGGAAACGCCAAATTCCTTTAAGCTGGCTCTTTCCTGTGGTTTTTCTGTCTTTTTGTATTTGTTGGCACCGGTTTCATGCTTTAGTGACTTAATTCCTGATTTTATCATTTTATCCACCCGGATCGAATCAATGTCGATCTGCAAGCGGTTACTGTATAATTTTACTTCCGCCGCCTTGATATCCATGATAAATGGGATCGATATATTCATGTTTGAAAGGTTCTGATCAAAGGATGTCTTCTCCTCATCTATCGTTGCATAAAAGCCTGACTCTGCAACAATATAATCCCTGCCATTCATGACAAGATCCGCAAATCTGCTGCTTTTTTCCTGCATTTCTGTATAACTGACATAAAGCTTGCCATCACCCTGAATTGTACCGGAATCTCCTGCCTTTATCATCTTGCCGGACACAAGCTCCAGCTCCGGATCCATATCTGCCACGATCATCTCCATATCACCTGAGCAATGCATAAAACCATTGATCATAACATTACCACTGGCTGCCAGCCTGTCATCTGCCACCTGTCCGATCGAATCTGCTGTGATCGTCATATCTCCTATTCTTACAGACTCTGAGGTTCCTGCCTTAAATACCTTGAAAGCAGCACTTCCTGTTACAACTCTTCCATCGGTTGTTCTTACCTTTACATCGTAAATGCCTGCGGTGAGTTCTCCGGTCAGTACGCCAGTCAGACTTGTTCTATCTGTTACCTGTATATCCGTCAAAGCTGTATTTCCGATAAATACACTTTCAATATCAGCAAATCCACCTCCATTTACGGTAACGGTTATACCTGCCTTTACATCCTTTTCCGATGCATTCCCCGGTGTGACGGATGATATGCCAAGTGTATTCTCGTCTACCTTCCGGATCAGATCATCCTGCCCCAGATCTTCCGGTCTGTTTTCTTCATTTATATAATAATCCTTGGTCTCTGATGCATTATATTCTGCAATATCAACCGTCAGAAATCTTGGATCTGCTTCCGGATTTCTGGTCACAGTATATTCAATGCTGTAATTATTGACAATATATTTCTGCAGATACAGATAAATATCCGACAGCTCCGTGGATGCCTCTGCCTTTACAAATTTTCCACCTGTGTATTCTGCGATCGCCTGCATATAGGCATCATCACACTCACCAAATCCAACCGTATATACACTGATGCCAAGCTCTACCGCGCGATCAACTGCCGCCTGCATATCCTCCTCCGAACCGCCGTCCTGTCCATCGGACATCAGGATCACAGCCCGGCTTCCATTCGCGCTTTCCAGATTATCCAGTGCAAGATTTAAACCAGCCGAAATATTGGTTCCACCACCACTTGATATATTATTAATAGAATTCTTCAGGGTTCCGCTTTTTGATGTCAGGGTCTGTTCCAGATATGCTTCATTATCATAGGAAATGATCATCATCTTTTCTGCTGTTATATGATCGACTGCTTCTGCCGCTGCCTGTTTTGCATTTTCAAGCGCTGCTCCCTCCATGCTTCCACTCTTATCCATGACAATACCGATGCTTGCTCCTTCACTCTCCGCACCACTATGTAAGGTAAAATCTGTTATCTCATACTGTGTATCGATCACTGAAAAGTCTTCCTTTGTAAACTGGTCTGCCAGCTCTTCCTTGGAATCCTTTGTTCCGTTAATATTGATATAAGCACGGATAGCAGGATAATCCGTTGTATCGATCCGGCTGATATGAATACTGATCCTGTCATATTTCAAAGTCGTTGATACATAAGAGTTAAATGACCCATTAATGGTATCCTCTGACACCGGAACAACCTGTGCACTCTGTTTGTCCACCAGATCAGTCACGGCTGCATTCAGCTCCGGATTGTATGCATCATTGGATATCTGATTATACTGGGTAACAACCTCATCGATTGAATCCTTCAAAGAGGATTTATCACTGATTGCTGCACTATTATCAATTATCTGATGCAGATGTTCATTGGCAGTATCCCGGTCATCCATTGCAAGGTACAGCTTCGACAGCTGCAGTTCATAAAATCCGGTATCATCGCCATGTCGTGGTATCTGTACCAGAATATAATTTGCCGCACGCTTGATCGGAACATTACATGCTTCCTTGTAACTTTCATCTGCCTCTTCTAATAATTCATTGATCTCATCCGCATGCTTTCCTTCATAGCCCTCTTCATCAATCAGCTTCTGTGCTTTTTCCTTCGTACGTTCTGCCTGTTTCACCAGCTTTCTGATCTCCTCATCCTTCATATCAAAGGAAGCCTCTGTATAGTTTTTATCCATGTTGTTACGATAAACCTCTTCGGCGATCACATCCGTATAAATAACCGTATTCTCCGGACTTTTAAATTGTCGGTTCAATTCCGATGCTTTTTCCTTCGCCTTATCATAATCCTGTTGATAAACATAAAAGCTAACCTCCCTGCGAAGGATCTCCTCTGTTTCTCCATAGGTATGTTTCAGGTCCTTGATATCATCCTCTGTAAGCTCCGAAACAGCCACTCCATGGATCTTGTTGTCAAGCTCATACGCCTTTTCATATTTGCGCTTTTCTTTTCTGGTGAAATGCCGTTCATCCACATACTCTTCTAAAGCAGAAAAAAACTCCTGTCCTGCCGTCTTCTTTTCCTGTACATCATCGGATCCGCTTTTATATGTAGCTTCCTCCACCGCACCTTGCTTTTCCAGATCCGAAAGATATGCTTCATAATCCGTATATGCCTCTGTTCCACCATCTGTCATACCAAGCTTTTCGGAGCAATAAGTATCAAGCTTCGTCAGGCAGGTTTTGCCAGCCTTGCTGATTCCTTTTCGTTCCAGCAGCTCCTGGGTTTTGAAGTACCCATTGATATAATCACCATTCATCGTATCACAGGCTGCACCAAGCACCTCTTTTTCCTCCGAACTGCCTGATATATCATTCAGGATCCGGACTGCCTGGTCTGAATTGCCATCCATTATATAGCAATATGCCATATAGATACCCTGCTCATTTGTATCTGTATCATCGAAATAACTGCGTACGCCAAGAAAGGTAGTCCCGGCAAAAGCCAGAACTACCCCTATCGTGAGCAGCCATTCCGGGACATTTCTCTTTGTCTTAAAGATGAAATGTCCGCATATATCAACGGCTGTAAAAAACAGAAAGATAATTGCTATCTTCAGTAATATATTTAATTCCAAATTTTGCCCTCCCTTAAATATCTGAATCGGATCTGTTTTAAATGAAGACCATTTTTACCGACATTCAGACGCATAACTGAAAATCTGGTATGCAGATCAAATTCTTTTTTGATAACCATGTCTTCCCCATTTGTTCCATGGAATGTGAAACTGAGGATCGGTATATTGGTATAATACAACGTACATGGCATTTGGGCAAGTTCTGAAAGATCGGAGCTTCCGATCAGTTCAATCTCATAAATTCCTTTTTTCTGTACATCAAACGGAAGTACATAATTTACACCGGCCTTCGACTCCTTGGTATCAAGTCGTAATTCATAGTCGCCATCTAATCTGACAAATTCAACCTCTGACAGATCCACATCATCAGGCTCTGCCGGACGATTGATGATCGATACCTCTGTCGGACATCCCATGGCTCTGCGCATTGCTTCTGTATGAAGTACAAAGCCACAGATATTTGCCGCATTTCTCTGAAGCTCAGAGCGTTTCAGTCTTCCGTCTACAAGTGCTGCGACTGTATTGTCTCCGCTGGCATTTGTTGATCCATCCGGACATACCATATAGATATCATTCTGTGCACGCGCCATTGCCGCAAAATTAATCTTATCCGGCTCCTGTCCACGCTCATTGATGGATGCCCACCAGTCAGTCATGACAATACCTTTAAATCCCCATTCTTCTCTGAGGATTGTCGTACAGAGATCATAATTTCCGGCTGTCCATACTCCGTTTACCGGTCCGTATGTCGTCATGATCGCATCGCAGACACCGCTTCTTACGATCATCTCAAAGCCTTTCAGATAGATCTCCCGAAGTGCACGTTCTGATACAACAGGATCTGCAAAATGTCGTCTCATCTCCTGATTATTTGCACAGAAATGCTTCGCTGCCCCTGTTACACCTGCTGCATGCAGACCTTCTAACATCGCACCGGCAAAGCATCCTGTCACATATGGGTCTTCCGAGAAATATTCAAAGTTTCTTCCATTTAACGGATGACGGTGAATATTCATACCGGGTCCCAGTAAACAGTCAACCTTCTGTGCGATCATCTCATAACCGGTACAGGTGTAAAGCTCTTTTACAAGCTCTGTATTAAATGTACATCCAATGATCGTTCCATTTGGCAGGCTGAATGCTTTCACGCCACAATCTAACCGCATACCGGACGGTCCATCACTGCAGCATACAGAAGGGATTCCATGACGGTTGATCAGTGACTTGGATACACCGCCAAACGCTGCTGCCGTTCCCGGTGTTACAAGTGAACTTCCCATGCCTTCTCCTCGAATGATACAAGTAAGGTCATCGTCTGTCAATTCTGATATAAATTTATCCATTCCGATCGAACCATCTGCCACATCGGATAATGTATGCTTCCTCATCGTCTGACGGATCTCCTGTGGAAGATGAGCCTGTCTTCTCTGCTTCTCGTTTGATGCATGATGTGGTGCTGCTTCCATCATGACCTGATATCCGTTCTCTGTCTCTGCTGCCTTCATTCTGTCAAATGCTTCTACCGGAGCAAGTGCAGAGCAAAGCTGTTTGATCACAAGATCTCCTGCAAGCTCAAATGTGCCTGCACATTCCGCACTTCTGACATCTGCACCTGCAAATACATGATATGTGCCTGCCTCTAATACAAATGCATACGCATGTCCTGTAATACCGGAGTCGTCATAGGATGCAAAGCGGCTGTATGGAACAGTGATCTCTACTTCTTCGGATTCACCCGGTGCAAGCTCCTTTGTCTTTGCAAATCCGACAAGAACCTTATCTGCTTTTCCAAGCTTACCCTGCGGAGCTTCCGCATAGATCTGAACAACATCTTTTCCTTTCTTTAAACCGACATTTGAAACAGTTACATGAAGTGTAAACTGCTGTTTCTCCGGCTCATTTGCAAATACAACGACTGACTTTTCAAATGTTGTATAGGACAGGCCATATCCAAACGGATATCTGACGCTATCCTTTGCGAAAGTCTCAAAATAACGATATCCGACATAGATATCTTCACTGTAATAATTCTTATCCGGATCACCAAAATATGGTGTAGAAGGATAATCAGCAACTTTATATGCGATCGTGTCTGTCAGATGACCGGATGGTGAAACTGCTCCTGTTAATACATCTGCTGTTCCAAGTCCGCCAACCATGCCGCCCTGCCATACATACATAACAGCTTCCGGCTGGTAACGGTCTGTAAAACTCATATCGAGCAGACCACCGACATTTAATAAAACGATCATCTTATCAAAGTTCTTTCTTACTTTTGTGAGCAGATCTTCTTCCACATCTGTAAGCTGATAAGAACCCTTGGTATCACTTGCATCTTTATCCTCGCCTGCTGTACGTCCGATGATCACGATAGCTGTCTCTGATCGCTTGCCGGCTGCTTCCACAACCTCATCGGTCAGCTCCATTTCTTCCTGACACCATGGTTCATTTCCCCAGCCTTCGCCTTCGTTAAATGGATGTGTCTCTTCCCAGTCCTGATAGATCTTGATCAGCTCCTCATCCAGAATGACCTGACCACTCTCACGCAGACCATCTACGATTCCATAGACCTTTGATACATTTACCATTCCGCCTGAACCGGTTCCGCTCTTATAATAGTGGTTCTGGATTCTTCCAAATACTGCCACCTTCTCATCTTTTACAAGCGGAAGTGCCTGATCTTTATTCTCAAGCAGAACACAGCCTTCTGCTACTGTCTGTCTTGCAAGTGCTACATACTGATTCCAATCCAATACTACCTGATTCTTCATATCCATCATACTCCTTTTCCTGATTTTATCCGTTTGTTTTATCTCATTTATATAGTTACGTCCTTGTTTAATTTATAAATATAATAATATTTTTTTATTTATATCAATATAACAAAAGCGATATTTGCGTCATTTTTGCGACTAATTTATAACAACAAAAAACTGCTGTTTGAATTATTCAAACAACAGTCTTTTTTCATATTTTATTTGATTCATTCTTACAATATTAAATGATTTTATTAATCTGTTCTTTTAAATATGGTATATCTTCAACTAATGTATTCCACACAATCTCTAAATCTACATTTTCATAATCATGTGCATGTAAATTTCTCATACCTTTAATTGCATGCCATGGTATTGCATTATACTTTTCAATAAACTCATCCGATAATCTTCCTACAAGTTCACCTATTTGAATAATACACATATTACACGAATATTGAAATGAAATATCATTTTCATAACTTTCAAAACTACAATTATATTTTTCTTTCAGCAGTTCTATATCATCGCAATATCCAATTATTTTCTTAAGAATCTCTACATCATTATTCTTCATAAAGAACCACCCCCTCATTTTGAATATTGTCTAAAAATATCTTGTCTTTTATACCCGTCGTAACGACATCAACATGACACTGTAATTCATCTTCTAAATCATACACGAACGCCATGTACTTTATTAAACTCGTCATCTTTCCTTTATCCACATAAAGATCTACATCACTGTCATCATTTGCTTCTCCTCTTGCATAAGAACCAAACAAACACATACGAGATATGCCATGTTTTTTTGCAATTGGTATTGTTTTATCTTTGATTTCTTCAATTGTATAACACATCATACATACCTCCCTCTCAAAATATGCAAGCAAGTAATTTTATGTTTATTATACCACAAGAATCCCGCCTAGCATACACCAAACGGGATTCTTATATTTTTCTGTATGACTGACACTTACTGTTTATTCTTTCTGCTCTTTGCGAACACACAGCCAGCTCCAAGGGAAGATACCAGAACGCCTGCGATCAGAAGTGATCGAACCGAAAGTCCTGTCGCTCCCTGAATGACCAGTAGTTCTTCCGCATTGTCACTGTTAAATCCTGTAAGATGTAAGGTTTTTGAACTTATGTAAAAAATAATTCCTGTTACTGCAACTCCAAGTACAGTAGCAAGTGCGGATACAGCCGTCCGTCTGCTGCAGCCATTTAACAACAACAGGCTGACTGCTGTTCCTGTTAATATGGTCAGGATTGAGACAATCACAGGAGGAAATCCGTGGTAGATCGCCTGAATCATAAACAGTACTACCAGAAGAAGTGTAAAAACGACACCGGCTAATGCCCGTAAGCCTTTTCCTTTCCCCACAAACAACATTACCGCAGCAAATACCACCACAAGGATGCCAAGTGGCAGGCACCTGTCATAATTGAATACTGTGTAGTAGGGAGCTGCTTCCTCCGGCATATCTGCACATACGATTATTTTCTGATTCGCGTTTACATAGATGTTATGTGTCTGCGACAAATAATTATCAATCGATACTTTGTCGCCTTTCTGATCTCCTTCCAGAATCAGAACTGTAAGCTCCTGTTCCCCAAGATATCTGGAATGATCATATGGATCTGTCTCCAGCCGTTCATTATCGACAGATACTCCCCGCCCTCTTACGAATGTCCTGCTGTCGTTATTGTACATTGTATAGCTGTTGATCCGATCCCAGTCAAATGAACCTGCCGCCAGAAGAAAAGCTGCTCCTTATACATATGAAGCGGACTCACCTGCTCCTTGAGGTAATCTCACTTCATTTCTGTATTTATTATAGATATGACCGCATGTGCCTGCTATCACACTTCCGTAAAGATTGCAAGGGTTGTATATCTCTTTTGTAAAATTCACGAAAAAACAGGCAGTCTCGTTATAAGACTGCCTGCCTGATAATTATTTTTATATTGTATTGTTTTCTATATCTCATATATCACATAGGATATACCTGTATCTTCATGAGAAAATCAGTTCTCCAATAACTGTTTCTGCTGATGACTTACTCTATCTGGAAAAGCCATCATAAAAAGATTCAATCAAAGCACAGTCCATGATAAGAACATAGAACACATTTCCATAGTAACGGCTTTCTACAATTCTTCCATGATCAAGAACAGGGCGGTAGGATCCATCTTTTTTTGCAAAATGGAATCTTACATAATCATTATTTCCACTGGTCTTTGCATCAATCTGTTTCCAGATACTGGTCTCCACAGAATCCCGTTCATCCGGGTGAATAAGATTCCTGAATCGCTGCCCGGTATAATCCAGAAAATCATCGAAATCCTTGCAGCCTGCAAACTCAATCAATTCACGATTTGCAAATAAAATACGATCATCCTCCGGATCAGCTATATATATCAGGAAAGCTCCCGGAAGATTTTTTGACACATCCTGAAGTGCAAACCCAAGCTGACTTCTGTGCTGTATCTTATAATCACTGCGATAAGGACTGCAACTATGCTTCCCATGTAGTTTTACCGCATAAAGTGCCATATCTGCGCATCTGATAAGCTCCAAAACATCGTCACAGTCCTTCGGATATTCTGCGTACCCAAGAGAAATATAAAAAGGATGCTCTTCACCATTATATGTTATATACCTTGGCTTAAGGGTAAAACTCTCTATTATACTCTTTGCCTCTTCCTCTGTTGTTCCGATCAAGATAACAGAAAACTCATCGCCGCCATTTCTGCATAGAATGGCATTTACACCAAAATTATCTTTCATGTCCTGTGCAAGACTTTTCAGTGCGGTATCACCAACGACGTGTCCATACATGTCATTTATAAATTTAAAATCATCAATATCCATCTGTGCGCCCACACAATGAATACAATGACCGTCCTGTATCACCTTTTCAAGCTGCTCATCAAAACCTTTGCGGTTCAAAAGACCGGTTAACGGATCTGTTATCGCCATTTTTTTTAATATCTCACGATGTCTCTCAACCACAAGAACGATCACCGTTAATCCCGTTAAAAGCAAAATAATACAAATTCCAAAAACGAGCTGCGGAAGTATGTTCCATCCGTGGTTCCAACCATCAGTTGGCATTACCTCTAAGCCAAATGTGCTGCCACAAAATTCAAACTCAAATGTAATCGGCTCCTTCAAAATATTACCTGATGCCGATACCACCTCTGTATCATCCGACAAAGGAGAAACTGTCTTTGTCAGACAGTAATCATAACCAAATTGGGTAAGTGACTGAACCGATTTCTCAAATACCTCCGGAATACGGATAATTACAATAGTGAATCCCCAGAACGCAGAGGTTCCATCCGGGCACTCCAGATATACGGGATTTCTGATTGCAATGCCCCGGCCTCCTTGTTTTAAGTCAAACGGGCCCTGCATAGTAACTATATTTTTATCTCTCCCGTAACGGCATATCTCTCCACGACTTTCATCGTGGATCAAATCTATCTTTCCCGCTTCATTTCCCGCCTCCGGATATATATCTGTAACAACACCATTAGGTGCAATCTGTATGCTCTGAACAAAATCTGTCATCAGATTTCCTGCAACTTTTTGAAAATTATCAATTTTTCCATTTTCACTGAGTACTATTTCCTCAAGTGTATCTGTAATCGCAACGCCACGGTTCATATCATTCTGCAACCGTTCTGCATAGGTTGTGGCATTAAGTTCTGTGACAGCCCGCATATGTTTTAAATTTGTTCTGTATGAATGATATAAAACTGCTGCCAAGGCCAGACAACCTGCCAGGAAAATGAGAACCGGCAATATGAGTTTTTTGTTATGGATTTTCTGTGAATGCATAGCTTGTCATCTCTCCTTGTTCTAAATCCAACTAAACAAATTCCTGTAAATTGCACATATTCTATCGCATTCTTTTATTTTTGACAAGCCACCCATTGTGGTATATTCCTTTTTTTGTAAAATGGGATTATAATACAGGAGCGAAAAGAGGTAATCAATATGCAGATAAGTATAATTTTGCTCGGAAAACTTGTTAACTTTTTTATTATGATCCTGCTTGGTTTTATTCTTGTCAACAAACATATATTAAATGCTTCTGACAGCAGGATCCTGTCTATCATTGTAGTATATCTGGTGATGCCCTGCGCCATAATAAATTCATTTGAAATTGGCTTTACAAAAGAAAAACTGCAGGGACTATTATTTTCCGCTGTTCTTGCAACCATTATACATATTCTTCTATTGATTTTTATAAATATCGGAAGGAAACTCTGGCACTGGAATACAGTTGAATGTGCCACTGTCATGTATTCCAACTCGGGAAATATGATAATCCCACTTGTAAATGCTATGCTGGGTACCGACTATGTACTGTATTCATGTGCATTTATGTCTGTACAGCTGATATTTCTCTGGACACACTGCAGCACCATGCTCGCCGAAAAGCCACATATGGAATGGAAAAAGATAATAACCAATATAAATGTAATAGCCATAATAGCCGGACTCCTACTCTTTTTCTGTCAGATAAAACTGCCATCTGTCATACTCACACCGGTAAAAGACATAGGAAATATGCTTGCACCTCTCAGCATGTTAGTAACTGGCATGCTGATGGCTGATTCGCCGATCCGCGACAGCCTGAAAAATGCAAAACTATACATTTTCTCTGCCATCAGGCTCGTCATCTGGCCTGCTGTTTTACTGCTTATAATGTATGTAAGTCATGTATATGCCCTTATTCCAGAAGGAAGAACTTTACTCCTCATAGTATTTCTTGCCTCCATCACACCATCCGCTTCAACAATCACCCAGATGGCTCAGGTATATAACAAAGATGCTGCATACTCCGGTCTTTTAAATGTATTTACTACCTTGTTCTGTATCATAACCATGCCTTTGGCTGTCATATTGTTTTCACGGCTTGTGATATAATGGAGTTGCTCAAAAACCAATTAACCACGCCCCGACCATCATCTCTTTAGTCTTTCCATACGCCGGACATTCACCATATTTAATATAATCACTATAAAATGCAAAATTATAAATATCTATTAGCAATTCTGCATCCGTAATATCTGCTTTTCTATATTCAATCTTCATAAACAATACCTCTCCAAATTCCGATTTAACTTTCCATCAATTTAATTGCGTCATCAACAGATACACATGTAGCAAATCTCTTTGGCCACATCATATCATTGTAATATTTATAGGTTTCTTCTCCAGACATATAGTCGTTATCAAATGTTGAATTTGCCCCTTGTGGAACAATTACTTTATATCCTCTTTCAAAAGCAGATTTCACAGTTGCATCTATACAGAAGTTTGTCTGTAGTCCCACTATCACTAATGTATTATCATCTTTAACATAATCTGTAAAATCTTTATTTCCAAAACAACTATTGATATTTTTTATAAATATCTTTTCCCCTTCCTTGGGAATCACTTGTTCTGCAATTTCGAAGTCTTCATCACCGATTGAAAACCCCGTTCCTGGTCCATCATCATGTTGAAAATAGATAACCTCTATTTGATTATCTCTAGCTGCTTGTATAATTCTTGTAGTATTTTCAATAAATTCATCAAAATTAAAAAGTCTACTATCTGTTATTCCTTTTTGTATATCTATCACAAGTAGTTTCATTCATTTCTCCTTTATACATAAAAATTGCGATTTTACTTTCTTCTTAGTGGAACAAGTTATTATCCACAATATATTTTAAATTACATCTATTTAACATCCATGATTTATTCCTTGCCCCATTTTGATATTGAATAACCTGTTCTTTACATTCGTCAGATAAACCCTCATATATTTGTTGTGCTTTATCTTTAATTATTTCCTGACCTAAATTATCTGCCACAAAGTCAAGATACACATTATATTTTTCAAACCCTTCAAAGAAAAGATATCGTATAGCTGCATTATAATCTTCATCAAATCTTTTTACCAAATCCATTGCAGTATCTCGAAATCTTTTTTCTAATATATTCTTCGTTTCAAGCAATTTACTTTCCGTTGATATATCATACCAATACCCATCTTTGGGATTATAACTCATAGATGCTATTACATTGTCAACTGGTAATTTTCCGTATTTTTTATAAATAATCCTCAAATCGGCATTTACTTCAATACTCTGCCCAGATGCATTCCATTTTAACGAGAAAAAGTTTATTTCAAACACAATGTCTTTTACTGTTTTCTTCAAAATACCACTTTTTAAATACTTAAAGCCAGTTACTGTTGACAACTCACATATTAATCTTGTTTTCGTTTCTTCAACACTTAAAATATTTTCCATTTTTTCTCCTAATAACCCATGTGAAACTTCAAAGTTTCTGTTGCTTTCAATCTCTCCGCATGACTGAAAGTTTTGAGTGCCTTATATTTATCTAAATAATTTTTGCATCTGCTTCTCGAAGCTTTTTAAAATATTTTTCTTTATTCTTATTAAACATTGTTCCGATAGCTGATTCATTAAGTATTACACTATAGCCTTCTTTTATGGCCCCTAACGCAGTCAATGCTACGCACCCACCACCATCAACTCCTACGATTTCCACACATTTAATCTTATGTGCTTTTAAGAACTCATTAAGTTTAGGATTGCTAAATGCGTTTCCCTCATATTTTATGAAAACATAATCAGATATAACATGAAGATTGCTAACTAATTCCACTTCTTCAGTTCCTTCATAAGCCTTAAATGGTGCAAGCTTATTTATTAAATTTTTCTTCATGATATTTTTGATATAAACAACCACATTACTTTCATTTGCGTCAATAACTTCGTTTACAGTTTGAATCAGAATTTCATTATCATATTTAAAGTATGTAGCGTGATTTTTTCCAACACATACATTCTGCATATCAATTACCAACAATGCTTTTTTCACTTTCTTTCCCTCCGTCATCTTCAAATTCATCTAATACTTTGCATTTTTATATGAAATCAATATATGTGCAGGTGCAAATAATAGCGATGCTACAATCAATAATACAGACCTGCTCATAATTCCACTGAAGATGAAAATTACGGATGGAATAATAGATAATGTCAATGCTTTAAAAATCGTATTATTTCTAAAACAAATAATCCATATCACACAATAAAGTATAATTAAAACGACATTTGCTATTAAATATATCGCAAAAGCTTCATCAGACCACCAACCGAACCAGGTTCCAGGAATATTGACAACCATAAATCCGAAACACCCAAATCTTCCTATCTGTTCTACAACTTCAACACCTTTATTATTCCACTTATTTTCAAAACCATCTTTATACTTTAATGTAAAAATAATATTGGGTACCATGATTACTGCTATAAATACTGCCCCAAAAATGTTTATCCACTCCATCATGTTCTCACCTTCAAATTCAAAGTTTATTCTCTGTCATTCAACAGTTTATTTACTCTTTCAACTGGAAATCTGTCTTCAATATCAATTATCTTTATTATCAACTATTATAATTCCTACTATCACAAAAATAACACTTATAACAGATAATAGTAACCCTCCGTTACATTTTGCCCGGTAAAATTATTTGGACGAACTTAGGTATTTACTAATTTTTATATTTTACCGTCCAATTACCTTCAACACTTTCTGAGGTTGCATATTGACCGTAATCTAACACTGCTAAATCCCTCATCGATTCATCTATGCTTAAAATTTCACCTAAGGAAACCACTCTCGCATCTTCTTCCTTATGGTTTTCGCCGCATAAAAACTGCCAATACCCGTCCTCATCGTGAGAAACGTATAATATAGGCTTATACCCCTCCAACACATGGTAGCAGGTAATGCAGGCAGTGTCAGGACTATCTTCAAACGGAAATTTTCTATTATCCGCTTTCTTTTCAACTCTTTTAAATTTATCAAGTAATCCCATAATTTAATCCTCTCTACAACTTCAAAGCTTATGATCTGTTCGTCATATAACCAACAACAGAATCTACTCCCATAGTGCATTAATTTTATCTGGAAGTAATTCTATCTCCGTTCCAAGCAAAGCAACATCATCTTCATCTATTGGCACTGGTACATTAAAGTAGTTTCCCTTATTATCAATTCCATAAAGTTCACCACCATTTGAGCCAATAATAATGTGACCCGGCAAAATTTCTTCAATTTCATAATCATCATTTATTTCTTGCAATTCTTCCAACGGATATAATATAAGCCAGGTTTCACCAATATCGCCTTCACCACCATTATGTTTTTTCATCAATTCTATGTAATCGTTTGGCAATACCACGTCATTTATTTTCTCTATAATTTCCCCAAAATAAGGCGAATTAAATTCAAACATTCCCCATTTTTCCATATTATTCACCTCGTCGCTAAATTCCGATTTCTCAGTTTCAAAAACTGGAATTTATCGCCATATTCCACTATTAAGTTATACTCGCTTATAAATAATTGGCTCGTCATATCCAAAAGTTTTCTTTCCATTAACTTCCATGCTTTCAGATACTTCCAGGCAACTGTCAGAAAACTTTTCCCAAAGCTTAAATGTCATTACCGGAGAGAACTGGCTTGTACTGCCTCCTTCCCAGATTTCATCCTTTTCATGGTAGATTGCTGGGGTAAACTTTTCGGATTTTTTCAATTCGGTGTAATCAACATTTTTCATAGAACTATATGAAAATGTACTCTTATCTTCTCCTTTAGGTATTTCATAAGAATACAATACAATTTCATCCTCTATCTCTGTAATAAGGAAAAGATGTGGGGAAGCATTGCGTTTCCCATTTATCTCATAGTAGCTTTCTTCAACAACAAATTTACCATTAAAATCTTTAGGAAGGTTCAAAATTTTTCCATTACAGATTGTATTAATGTGTTCTGCATAAGGATATATTTTTCCTTCTGTCTTCATCTTATCAAACTGCTCTTTGTTATTAAAGTGTCCCGTCATCATATCAACAAAATTATCGAGTTTCATAATTTTTCCCTCCAAATTCCGATTTCATAGTCGTTAAAATCAAAGTATTACAAACACTGCTACCAAACATGCAACTAATCCCATGAACCAAGGTAATATAAAAGATAGAAAATTTGCCTTATTTTTTCGAAGCAGAATCATTGCGGTTATCATTATAGCTAACCATGCGAACATAATAAAATATCCAAATGGTACAAAAGACATATCCTCTACATAATCTTTTGTGCCGGGAGAAGTTTCAGGAAAAGCAAACGCCCACCCAAGTAATGCTAAGTAACTACCAAGCGTTCCTTGCAGAAGCCCTAGTATTACCAAGCATATTTTTTTGATTACATTGTTCAAAATAAACACCTCCAAACAAAAGATAAACTGGAAGTTGCCTGAATGTTATTTTTGTTGACGAGTTTGCCCGTCATGTGTTCGATTTTTATGGCAAACAACTGTGTCCGTAATGCAGAACGTTCCATTTCTTCCTCAATCTCATCTGTAGTTGGATAATATTTTGCTGCTAGCTTTCTCAATCGATCCTCAAAGATATTATTTTCTGTTACCGGCTTCACCTTTCCAAACACAACAACGCTTGTCGGATTCCATTCCCAATGACCTTCTTTTTTGAATCCCTGATTCCAGACAGTCAAGCAAACCTTATCGCATCGGTTCATTGCATCAACCTTATGCCCTCTTCTCCTCCTTCAACACCTTTTTACATTCTTCTGTTGTTATCTGCTGCTTAAATCTTCTCATTTCTCTGAACATGTCAATCTCTCCTTACTTTATAGGGAACTGCAACCCGATAACACCCCTCATCTGTTGTTCTACTCATTTTCTTCAAATAAAGCATTCCAGGCACTCACTGTATCATAACGATAGATGTCGTTCACATCATGTTCCCGCCAAAAATCTTCATCACTATAATGTTCTTCATTATAATACGGATTCGGCACCATCACATAATTATCATTCTGATTATCATCTTCCAGACAAATAGCTATCCAAAAACACTGATACCAGTCTAAGTCATTTCCCATCAGGCTGTCACTATATCCTGCATAACGGTTATACATATCAAATTCCACTTGAATACTGTCATCATCTTTCGTAATACTTTTCTGTTGCACAGTATATCCAAGGGGTTCTCCAACGCCCTTCATAAATGTCAAAGCCTCTCCTAACGCTTCATAACAGTTATGTGAGTTAAAGGGGCTTGCCATATCGTAATCACAGCCAACCCATAAATTCTCCGTTTCCACCGGATTATCCGAATCATTCCGGATGGTTACACTCACTGTATAATGCTGGGGATTTCCCGATTCTTCTCCAATATATGTTTTTTCCACTTTTACGCTGTCTTCATCAACATGCACATTTCCATCTGTTTGCTGTGGTATTATATCCCTTACTTCATCAACGGCACTCTGTTCACCATGAAAGTATAAATATTTTTCTTTGTCAAAAAATGGATTATAAATTCCTGCATAATTATCTGAGATAAAGCCATCATCATATCGAAATGCCACCCATGCCTGTTCGTATGATGTACTGTCAGAATCCATCAAGGCGTCGTCTGTTTCCCCCTCGTAATATACCACACCTGTAGTACCCCTCTCAATTTTCAATTTTCCCTTAAACACCTCTTTAAACTGTCCTTCTGTTGCCCAGGCAGATGCCTCTTTATCAAGTTCTGATACATTTTTCTCCATATCAAAATAGTAATACACAGGTATGGTACAGTCGTGCTGAAAAGTCCCTGTAATCTCAATCGGAATCGTAAATTTATAAATCTGCTTACCGTCAATTCCTAAATCCTCGTCAAAGCGGACTTCTTCTATTTTTACTCCGGACTTCACAATTTTTAAGCTGACGTTTTCCTCATATTCCTGCTCTGAAGGGAAGCTGCAACCCGACAGCACCCCTATCAAAAGCAAGAACAAGGCAAATACTTTACCCATCATTTTGGCAATACCTCCACCAATTCTGTAGCCCCTTCAAATACTCTGTTCACCAAACGTCTTGCATCCTTTTCCATTCCGACATAAGCTTCGGAAAATTCCTCTGCCAGACTTTTTGATATTTCTTCATATAAGTCATCCGTAAACGAATCGAAAGTCTTACTATTTATCAAAGCAATTAACACAATTTTCTTACCGGCTTATGGTGTATCCGTTCCGGTAAACCCATCACTTTATCGTAACTTAATTACTTTATTTTTGTCTTCATGTAACCCCCCGGCATTCATACTTTTCCCAATACATGTTCCGGTATCAATACGCCTTTATCATTATTTTGTCCCCATTCCAATAAAAAAATTATACCATAAGTTTCTACTGCAATAAAGTAAGAGTTCCGTTTTGGTTACTGTCAAGTAACCGTTGGCACGATTTACAATTAAACTATTTTCCCTGTCATCAATCTTGGAACACTTGCCGCAATCAACAGGAATACCGGTATGCAGGCAAACATCGGCCATACAACATAATGATAGGTGAACATTATGGTACCTCCTGCAATGGCATATACAATCAAATAATTTAAAAGCTGTCCTACGGAAAGCACAAATACAAATGCCAGACACATTCTCAATATTCCTTCAAAGGAAAGCATGGATGCTATCTGATTTTTTGTCATTCCAACAGACCATAACACCTTAAGCTCCTGATTTCGTTCATGAATGGATGTATAAGTAAGATTTATAAAATTCATAATACCAATCAAAGCAAGAATTGCACTAAGAGCACTTCCTACAATTAAAAACATCCGCACGGTATTCTTAAATTCCTTCAAATACACATCTCTGGATTGATAATCCAAATCCTCATTTACTGTCTCACAATATTGTTCCACATAGCTTTCTGCCTCCTGCAGATGTTCCTTATCCAGATTCATCAACAGCTGCATTGCTCCTTTTGAGTCCGGAACAACCTTCCGGTATTCCTCTGAAGAAATCGTTACATAGACATCCATTCCGTGACTGTGCTTTGGCCCCATAGAGTATGGTACATCCCCAATAGCAATTACTTCATACTCTTTTACCTTACCACTTGGCAATTCTACCGGTATTTTTTCTCCCACCTGATAAAGTGCAAACCCGGAATCATTGCGCCTTCCCTCTGTCATGGAAGAAACAATTGCGTAATCACCGGAACAAAATGTATCCCAGTCCACTACCTCTGTGTCCAATTCCATAGCATCAAAAATCATCTTATCCACACCATACAGATGAGCATCAATTTGTTTTTGGTCATAGACGAGGGAATCAAACCAGTTTTTTTGATCCTGCTCACTCACAAACCAGTCATTATGTTCCTCATAAATCCTTTTCAACCGCTCCCATGAAGTACCATCCACCTTCTGCTGTATCTCAGACATATAAATGGCTCCACATTCCGTAATACCATCCATTTTCTCCAGTGCCTCCATATCCTGAAAAGTCACGCCATCCAATACCGTTTCCAAAGAATGGGAATTATACAAGGTTGCATCAGCCACTGAAATATCACTGCCTGCAAAAGTAGAAATATATTTATCCTCATCAAAACAGGACACAATGGATACCGTTACATTTATCATTAAAATACTAAGAACCATGGAAAGAATTACCGCCGTAGATCTCTTCTTATTTCTTTTCAAGTTCTCCCATGCCATAGAAAACGGATTTACCTTCTTTGCCTTTTTCCTTTGAGACAATTTTTCTACCTGACAGTCATTAAACTCCACCGCTTCTACCGGAGATATTTTTTTGATAATCCTGCATGGTTTTGCACAACTGATTCGGACTGTAACCCATGCAAAAACAGCACATGACAGGAATACAAAAGGATTGGAATAAACCTTACATGCCTCAGATGTTATATTCTCAGCAATCAACGGCAGGACAATATGAGAAAGCACATATCCCAAAATCATACCAACGGGAATCGCAATCACACTTAAAAGCATTGCCTGCTTCAGCACCAGTTTTTTTAACTGTGTATTCGTCATACCGATTGTCTTAAGCAAACCATAGTAATGAATATCCGCCGTTACCGCAATCAGAAAAATATTATAAATGATCAAATATCCCGATAACATGATCAAGGTAAGCAAAATCAAAACAATCAGCACGGAAGTCGCATCAATGGAGCTTGTTGTATATGCCCAGTTAATACCATCATTTATCTCATCACCGAACCCATGTCTTTCCTTTAAGGCATCCATCTGTGCGGATATATTAAAAGTCGAAGGAAAATCAAAGTCCGAATTCATGGCACCGGCATAAGAATTTTGTTTCAAAAACTTGTTATAATCCTCTCTGTCTTTCCAGACCGGAGCAAAGCTTTCTTGAAATTTCTTTGACACAAAAATCTGATTTGCTATGGTTTCTGCCGGTTTTTCCCAGATACCGCACACCGTAAAATCTCCTTCATAGGTGTCAAAACCATTGGAAATTTTAAGATGAAGAATCTGTCCTAATTCATGAGGAATACCAAAATCATCCAAAACATTTGTACAGACTGCCACCTCATTGTACTTCTCAGGAAGGCTTCCCATTTCCGGATAAGCAAAGCTTTGTTTGGCATTCAATTCCTGGGTATATCGAATCTCTGTATAATCTTTTTTTAATTCTTCATTTAACAGATTACCAATAATAACATTATAAGATAAGTTGTGTATTTTTTTATCTGTTGCCAGTTCATCATATTCTTCCTGTGTCATAAATTTAAATCCTGCATGGGAACTGGTTCCGACCTGATAACAGGTAGAAGTCTCATATGACTTTATCAGACTGTTTACAACCGTAAACAATGTTGTAAGCATTACCGTTGTTAATATAATGGCAGCCAGCAGGATTCCATTTCTCTTTTTATTTGCCAACATACTTTTTTTACTGATATTGATGATACAGCGGTGATTATCAACCTTACGCATTGGTATCTCCCCCTCCCGATATAATCCGTCCATCTTCAATCCGGATAATCCGATCAGCCATCTGGGCAATTTCCTCATTATGGGTAATCATAACGATGGTCTGTTTGAATTTCTGACCTGTCACCTTCAAAAGCCCCAGCACATCCTGACTTGTTTTTGAATCCAGATTTCCCGTAGGTTCATCTGCCAAAATGATGGATGGTTTTGTTGCCAGTGCTCTTGCGATGGCAACTCTTTGCTGCTGCCCGCCGGAAAGCTGGTTTGGAAGGCTGTTGATTTTTTCGGAAAGACCTAATATATCAATTATCTGTTCCACAAAATCCGTATCCACAACTCCTCCGTCAAGCTGTATGGGAAGTACAATATTTTCATATACATTCAATACCGGCACAAGATTATATGCCTGAAAAACAAAGCCGATTTTTCTTCTTCTGAAAATCGTAAGCTCCCCATCTTCCAGATCGAATATCCTTTTTCCGTCCACCAGCACGGTTCCGGAGGTAGGACGGTCTAAGCCTCCAAGCATATGCAAAAGGGTCGACTTTCCACTTCCGGAGGTTCCCACAATTGCCACAAATTCCCCTTGCTCCACAGAAAGACTCACTCCATCCAGTGCCTTTACACAGACCATGTTCTGGTCGTAATATTTTTTCAAATTCTCTGTTCTTAAAATTTCCATTTTCCCTTTTCCTTTCCGATTCCCACAAATTATGAGAAATACGCTTCTCATAAAATAAACAATGCCGGGTATCTGTTTTTCATACCCAGCATAGCTTATCCTTCTTTCCAGATTCTTTCTCAAATCTTACAATGTTGAAATATTTGGAAAACAGACATCAAATCTCGAACCCGTTCCCACTTGTGAAGTGACCTTGATATAGCCTCCGTTGTTTTCTACAATCTCCCGTGCCAGAAACAATCCAACACCAATTCCTTCTTTGTCATGTGCGGACCTTCCTCTGTAAAATCTTCCAAACAACAAAGGAATTTCTTCCTCTGATATACCGATACCTTGATCTGTAATCCGGATACCCGAAAAAAACTCATAAGAGAATTCTTCAATATAAACGGTAGTACCCTCTCCGGAATATTTAATCCCATTATCCAGAATATTATAGACTGCTTCAATTACCCATTTTTCATCTACATAGGAGCGGTACCTTCCCACGTCCCTTACAAGAATGGAAATATTCTTTTCCGATGCTTTGGGAAGTGCCTGTTCCACTGCCTTATGGATAATTTCCCGATATGCAGTTTCCTTTTTCTGATATTGAAAAATACCGGTTTCAAGGCGGGACATTTTTACCAATGCTTCAATCAGGCTTTCTAACTTCTTTCCCTGAGCAAAAACCTCACCGGCATATTCCTTCTCCTGCTCGGTAGCTGCCACCTCTGTTAAAAGCTCCGAATACATCAGTATATTGGTAAGAGGTGTTTTGGTCTGATGGGAAATATTCGTAATCAGTTCCTTTAAATTGTCTTTTTCTTCCTGAATCTTCTTCTCGGACATGGATGCAGTAGACAGATACCGCATAAACTTTGTCTGCAATTTTGAAAGCTCGCTTTCGTCAAAGCAATTTTCCTCAAAGGTACCTGCAATTGCATCATCCAACATTTGATTCAAAATCTCGTATTCATTTCTTCTAATTTTCATTCTTCCCATTTAAAGACATAACCAATACCATATACCGTATGGATTATCTTTTCTCCAGAGCCTTCTATTTTATCTCTTAATCTTTTCACGCTGACGGATAGGGCATTTTCATCCACATACTGTTGATTCTGCCATACATAATCAATCAGCTTTTCCCGGGAAAGGGTAATTCCCTCATTCTCCGTAAAATACTTTAACAGTCGGATTTCCGTCTTACTTAATTCAATCTCCATATCATTTTTCTTGAATATCAGATTGTCAAAATCAAACAATAACCCATGCTTTTCATATCGGTTCGGAACATCACAAGGCTTCCCGGCTAACGCCCTTGATAAAAGATTATTCACCCGAAGCCTGAGTGCCATCAGGGAAAATGGCTTTGTCACATAATCATCCGCTCCAAGGGTAAGACCTGTCACCTCATCCAATTCCGTATCGTTTGCAGTCACAACCAAAACCGGTACGTCAGAAGTCTTCCTTAACTGTTTTAGAAAGTCAAATCCATTCCCATCCGGTAAATTAATATCCAAAATGATAAGATCTGCCTGCTCTGTGTCTTCAACCTCACCTAAGGAATAAAACTTCCGATATTCATATTTTTCATTTCCCAGAGTAAGCTCTATACCATGATTGATGGTTGCATCATCTTCAATAATATAAATGCACTTTTTTTCATTCGTCATAGGTGGCTCTCCTAAATTCTGTCTTTCCATTACATCTTCCTATAAATATCGTTAAACCCTCAACAACTGTAATTTATAATTCTAACGAATTTGTATTTAATAAAAATTCATACACATTCATGATTAAAATACCTTGATCATTATAAAATGGTTTTGGCGTATCAGATGTAATTACAATCTTCTTAAATGAATCATTTATTTTCAAAAAAGGACGAATCTCTTGTTCCATTTTTGCTTCGGTCTCCAACATATACGCGGACTGGATATAATATTTTTTAGAACCCTTATTACAGATAAAATCGACTTCCAGTTGCTTTTTTACCAGTTTTGCATCTTTCCCCTTTTCAACAACAGTCAGATTGCCAACATCCACATGAAAGCCTCTCATTCTTAATTCATTGTAAATTACATTCTCCATAGAATGTGTCACTTCCATTTGCCTGTAATGAATTCTTGAATTTCTAAGTCCCATATCCATAAAATAGTACTTCATTGGCGTACTGATATAGGACTTTCCCTTAATATCATATCTGCTCGCCTCTTCAATTAAAAAAGCATCCTCCAAATATTCAATATATTTCGTAATCGTTGTTGCTGTAATTTTCGAATTGTTTACGCTTTTAAATGTTTTCTGAAGTTTGTTAGGATTTGTCAACGCGCCAATTGCGGATGCCAAAACATCAAGCAATGATTCCATTTCTCCAACGTTTCTGATTTTGTTTCGTTTTACAATATCACTGATATATGTTTCCTGAAACAGATTATCCAATAGATTCATTTTTTGCTCATCCGTTTCAGCTAATACCACCAACGGAATACCGCCATAAGTAATATATTCGTTCCATCCATCATATTTATTTCCATCATAGCAACTCATAAATTCCGAAAAGCTCAAAGGGTACATATGCACCTCATCCCCTCTGCCGCCAAATTCAGTAGCTATATCTCTGGATAAAAACTTTGCATTACTTCCCGTTACAAATACATCGCAATTCTTCTTATCCGCTAAACCGTTAAGCACACTCACAAACTCATCCAGTAACTGCACTTCATCTAAAAGAAAGTAGTATTTTTCATTATCTTGAAGTTGTTTCTTTGCCCAAGGGTAAAAGATTTTCGGATCTCGATATTCTATATTATCGAATAAATCAAACGCCATTTCAATGATGTGTTTTTCATCCACTCCATTTTCAAGCAAATGATTTTTAAACAGCGTTCGCAATAAATATGATTTTCCACATCTTCTTATTCCTGTTACAATTTTAATCAGACCATTTCCTTCACGATTTATAAGTTGTTCTAAATAGTAATCTCTTTTAATTTCTTTTACCATGACATTTTCTCCCAAAAGATATTTCGGTTATTGTATCCCTAAATATCTTCTATTATACCCAACAACATAATACTATGCAATCGTCTAAAAGATATTTTGGTTAATATATACCCAAACATCTTCTAGATTCTTTCCGTATTCATATATAATATAAACACCAAAAACGGCAGGCCGTCTGTTATATGACCACCTGCCTGTTACCTGCTCTAATACTATTTTCCGTGTATCATCAGTCAATCAAACTGGAATTTAGCGATTTCTTTTTCCGGTATTCTCTGTCCCACGGATTTCCTCATGATAGAAATAATCTACGATCACCGGATGCCCCTGCGGGACTCTGCCATAAGGCATTTCATTATCCACAAAAGCACAATCATACTTCTTAGCCATTTTCTCAGCTTTTACTTCAAGTGCTTCAAAGTAGCTGCGGTTATGCTTGTTATAGATCTCGTCGTAAAGTGGTACAAGATCAGGATATTTTCCGGCGATATAATCCATAATTGTCTTTTTGAAACCGCCTCGAAGATTGAGATTTTCGAGCCAGAACAGATCGCACTGATTCTTTACCCGCTCAAAGATTGCTTCAAAATCCGTGATACCGGGGAATACCGGGGATACGAAACAGACTGTACGGATACCTGCCTCATATACCTGCTTCATAGCAACGATACGGTGCTCAATGCTCGAAGCAGAATCCATATCGTTCTTGAAATTTTCATCTAGTGTGTTGATCGACCATGAAACGGTTACACGTCCAAGCTTCTTCAACAGATCAATATCCCGTACCACAAGATCCGACTTTGTGCAGATCAGAATATCTGCGTCACTGCCGATCAGCTGCTCCAGAAGTTTTCTGGTATTCCCGAATTGCTCCTCTTGTGGATTGTAGCCATCTGTCACAGAACCGATGACCACCCGCTGTCCGGCATATTTCTTCGGATTTTTAATTTCCGGCCAATGCTTCACATCAAGGAAAGTGCCCCATTCCTCCTTGTGCCCGGTAAAGCGCTTCATAAAAGAAGCATAGCAATACTTGCAGGCATGTGTACAGCCTACATAGGGATTGACCGAGTAACCGCCTACCGGCAGACTAGACTTAGTCATGATGTTCTTTGTTTCCACCTCACGAATGAGGATTCCATTTATTACTTCTTCCATGATTTCTGTTCCTCTAACACTTTATTAAATTCTTCCGGCATTTCCTGAATCATATTTTCATCCCCTATGATAGGGACAAGGTCTTCCTTCATAAACACCGGAATGCCGAGCTTATGTGCCTGGTCCGCCAGAGACCATGCCCATTCCGGTTCCGTATGAATCTTCCTGCTCTGAGCTCCGGTCATGGTGCCGACAACGATCCAATTGATTCCGGAAAGGTCAACTGTGCCGGGATCATCGAATAACGGCTCAAAGGTAACATGGTAATGTTTTGCTCTGACGTTTTTCCGAAGAGCGTCGATACGCCACAGTTCTGCTTTTCTCGTCACCGTAACGCCAAACCACGCATTTTCCAGATCGGTATCAAAATCCAGCAAATCAGGTCGCTTGGTAAGGAACAGGAACTGATGCTGTGGATTTTCACGGATCTTTGCAAATACCTTGTCTCTCCATTCCGGCTTCCATCCGGAGAGATCGCTCATGCCGGTAAGAAGAAAGTTCTGCGGACGTTTCTTTTCCATCATCTTGAGCTTACCTGGAAAGAATTCAGGGTCAGCGAAGTCATCAATCATATGCCAGCGTTTCACGTTGTTGCGGGCATAGCAATATGTACACCCCACTATGCAGCCAATGACGATATTCATGTTCTGAATCTGATCTTTGATACAAATACTCATGACTTCTGCCACTCCTCAAGATTCTTTCTGATGCGGTCGAGGCATTCCTCAAACCGGATAATTTCTTCCTCTGAAAAACCTTTGTAGTAAATACTGCCCATCTCATCAGATACAGAATCGTACTCGCCCTTCAAGGCATGTGCTTTCTCAGTCAGAAACAGGAGTGTTTTCCTTTTGTCCGTTTCAGACTGAACACGGCTTATCAGCCCTTGATTTTCCATTCTTTCCAGCATCGTAGTAAGAGATGTTATCGCTAATCCGCATTTAGTCGAGAGTGACCTGATTGAGATACCATCCTCCTGCCACAGTACATAAAGAATACGCCCCTGGGCTCCATTAAACGCATCAATATTCTTTTCACTGAGAATCTTCTCGAAAATCCGGTCTCCAAGCTGTTTTATTTTGGTGACAAGAAATCCTCCATTCATTTCCATACAAAAGCTCCTATATAGTAGTTTATTAAAATAACATACTATATAGGAGCTTTATTGTCAACAGTTTATATGTCTTAATAGGTAAATTCCATTTTTTTCAATTCTCCAAACTGGAATTTATATAATTATTCCTCTAACTTTCCCTATTTTACAGGCTTTCCCGCCTGTTCATTAGTGAAATGATATGTAGTTTCCCTTATTTTTGCCCTTATGAGATAATCACAAGGGAAATAAGGGAAATTTTTTAGTCATTGCCTACCACTTTATCAAGAAGCCGAACCGATTTTCGTTTCGCATCTCTTGTGGAGTGAGCATAGACGTTCATTGTGGTACTGACATCTGAGTGTCCTAACAATTCCTGCACATCTTTTGGGGCAGCTCCATTTGCTAAAAGGTTGCTTGTATAGGTGTGACGTAACTGGTGGAAATGAAAGCCTTCAAATCCCTCTAATGTTTTTGCTACCTTTCTGCATACCGTTCCCAAAGTAGTCGGAAGTTCCAGACAGCCATCAGGTCTTAAGCAGACGAAAGAAATTTCTTTATAATCTGCCGGGACTTCCTCTGTTCTGTCTAAGCAATAATACTCGTAGTACACTCTGTTTTTCTCTTTGACCTCTTTGTAGTAGTTCGTGTGATAAAGTTCTCCGTACTGCATTCGATTCTTTAACTGCTCTTTCCGGGCATTACGGAAAATCTCTACCAGCGTATCTCCAAAATCAACAATCCTCACTTTTTTCCGCTTGGTTGGTCCGATGATATATTTGCGCTTTGAGCCATCATATCGGATGCTGCGTCTTATGGTAAGGCATTGTTCTTCCAGATTTACGTCCTGCCACGCCAAACCGCAGGCTTCTCCAATACGAAGCCCGGCATAATAGGCTATCTGGATTGGAAGTATTGCGGCTGGGTTCTTTTTTTGAAGATACGCAAGCAGTCTTTCATAATCTTTTCGTGAAATTGGTTGGATATTTCCGTCCATGTCCTCATCCGAAAACAAATCAACTTCGTCCGTCTGATACCGCAGTTTAATATACTGCATAGGATTGAACGTAATATACTGTTTTGGAAATACTGCAAAGCGGAATGATTGCTGCATGACTGCGGAAAAAGAATGGATGTAGTCTTTGCTGTAACCCTTTCTCTCTTTTCCATCGGGATGAACTCCCCCGAAGGAAAGCAAATCAAAGAAGGATTGCAAATGCTCAGAGGTTACATTTTTTAATTTCCGTTCTGCCAGCGGATGTTTCTTAATATTTCGGATTGTTCCGAGGTAATTCTCCACCGTACCATTGCTGAGCGTACCTGTTTTTAATTCCTCCTCTGCCCACACATCCAGAAGTTGTCCGACTGTGAGATTTTCCGCTTTGGCAACAAATTTCTTTTTCTCATAATCATCCATTGCCTGACGGAGCAGTTTTTCAGTTTCACTTTTGCTTTCTGTTCCAACGCATTCTTTCTGAACAAGATTGCCGCTTGCGTCCTCTACATAGAAGCGGTAGTACCATTTCTTTCCTTTTTTTCTTACAGATCCTTTTGCCATAATCGTATGTCTCCTTTCGATATTAGACAATCGGAACTGATGAAATGCTTCGTGCGTGTAAGTATATCATAACTCCGGTTGTCTTACTATACCGATTCGGAATCTTCGTATAAGACTTCTGATAAAAGATTTGCAAGCCTTTGTTCTGCTGTTTTTGGTTTCTTGGAATAGAGCCTTACAACGTCTGCCATCTCATTAAGAGCATTGATGGTAGGAGTGATTTCCCTTAAGAACATAATCTCATTATATTCCTCATTCGATTCAAACCCTATTGTTTTGGCAATATCCGTCTGACCATCATTCCCCTTGAAGTTTTTGCAGGCGAACTGGAAGGAATCCAAAAACAGACCATATTGTTTTAACATCAGCAGTAATAAATCTTTTGAAAAAGCATCTTCTTCTTTGGTAAGGGCAAGCGGTAACTGTTCCAGAATATCTCCCATCGCATCACGAATCTGTAACTCTCTCTTATCCGTAATGTCGGTTTCATATTCGTCTGTTTCCCCTTTGAGCCATTCCACAGATACATGGAGTGCTTCCGAAAGACCTTCCAGCACCATTTTTTTCGTATTGTCAATCGAACCATTCTCATAACGCAGGATTGTAGAAGCGGTAACTCCCATCTTTTCTGCGACATAAGGCTGTGTCAGATTCAATTCCAGACGGCGCTGTTTTATTCTGCTGCCTATCAGCTTGCGTAGTTCTTTATCTTTCATGCTGACTGCCTCCTTTTTCGGTATGTATGAATTATAGCATTGTTTCTCTAAAATTGCAATATGCAATATAAAAATTGTTTTTAATATTTCGTAACGCTTGACAAAAAGATTTGGAAGGGATATACTTACATCACAAGAATTGCATAATGCAATTTACAAGGAGGTGATTATATGACGCAAAGAAAAATTGCATTATCCATCGAAGAAGCTGCCGACTATACGGGAATCGGCAGAAACACCTTAAGACAGCTTGTAGAATGGAAGAAACTTCCGGTATTAAAGGTTGGTCGTAAAGTCCTGATTAAAACCGATATTCTGGAAATGTTTATGGAAGCGAATGAAGGTCGTGATTTGAGGGATAGAGGAAATGTAAAAGCCGTAACAAGAACTGCGGCAAATTAAAAAGGCGGCTTCCAAAGAAACCGCCAAAGGTTCTATCAGACCGAAGCCATGATATACCTACACGCAAGAAGATTATACCATGTGCTTCTTCTGATACGCAACCGAGAACTTATGTTTGCAAAAGAAAGGGGAATGTAATAATGGCAAAATCAACAAAAAGTTATGAAGAACGAATGCTTGAAATGGAAAAGAAGGAACAGGAAAGCCTTGAAAAAGCAAAACGATATGCAGCACAGAAGAAAGAACTTCTAAAACGAAAGAAAGCCGAAGAAAGTAAAAAACGAACCCATAGGCTCTGTCAGGTTGGCGGTGCGGTGGAATCCGTTCTTGGTGCGCCTATTGAGGAGGAAGACATCCCAAAGCTGATTGGTTTTCTGAAAAAGCAGGAAGCCAATGGGAAATTTTTCTCAAAGGCAATGCAAAAAGAAACAAATACTGATATGGAGGAAGTGTAATGGCGGAGGGGATGAGTTTTTCATTCCCTTCATTGCTTTTTCATGAAGGGCGCACTTATGGACAACCAGAGGTCGTCCCAATAAGTTTGCCACAAGTGGCAACCGGTCTGCGCTCACGCTTGCCGGGCTCGTTCCGTCAGCGGGGCTTTCAGCCAGACCTGCTCATGCCGCAGGAGGCACTCTTCGCCAGAGAGGCGCATTCCATGCAGGCTGCTATGCGCAGGGCACTCTTACGCAGAGGGCGTTCCGGCAATGCTGCTTTTTCTAAAACTGAAAGCAATGTTGCCGGAAATCTATGCCGGATACGTCAGAAAGGAGGAATCCAGACATGGCGATTTTTCATTACACAATCAAAATAGTCGGACGAAGTAAAGGGAAATCTGTTATCTCCGCTTCCGCATATCTCAATGGGGATGTGATGAAAAACGAGGAAACCGGGAGAATCAGTTATTACACTTCTAAAAAAGAAGTGGTCTACACCAGTCTTATGATGTGTGAAAACGTACCTCCTGAATGGCAGATAGTACTAGAAGAAAATATAAAACGCTTTCAAAAATCTGTCCGATACAAAAGATCAGAAGATAAAGAAGCTACTTTAGAAAAATTTAAAATCACATTTCAGAAACAAAGGTTATGGAATGAGGTATTGAAGATTGAAAAAAATGCAGATGCCCAACTTGGCAGGTCATTTGAATTTGCCCTTCCCAAAGAATGGAACAGACAGGAACAAATTCAATATACAACTGACTATATTCAAAAAACTTTTGTAGATAGAGGAATGTGTGCTGATTGGAGTATCCACGATAAAGGGGATGGCAACCCCCATGTTCATCTGCTTCTGACTATGCGTCCTTTTAACCCGGATCATTCTTGGGGAAAGAAAGAAGTCAAGGATTGGGATTTTGTCAGAGATAAAAACGGAAATATCGTGATTGATGAATCCCATCCGAACTGGTGGCAGGATAAGAAAAACCCTGACCGTCATGGAATCCGTATCCCTGTATTAGACGAAAACGGAATTCAGAAGATTGGTGCAAGAAACCGCCTGCAATGGAAACGGGTGCTGACCGATGCTACCGGATGGAACAATCCAAAAAATTGTGAACTGTGGCGGAGTGAGTGGGCAAAGGTGTGTAATGAACATCTTCCTTTGCATAATCAGGTCGATCACCGTTCTTATGAAAAACAGGGAAAACTCCAGATTCCTACCATCCATGAAGGCGCTGACGCAAGAAAGATTGAACAAAAGTTTCTTGCCGGGCAGGAAATAAAAGGTTCGTGGAAAGTAGCGGAAAATCAAATCATAAAACAACAAAACACGTTATTGCAAAAGATACTGGACACCTTTGGAAAAGTATCGGGTGCATTATCATTATGGAAGGAGCGATTAAATGACATTAGAAGAAAGCCGGGAAATTATACCCTTAATGGAATCCATGATTGGGCAAATCGAAGAACAGCAGACCTTAATGGCAGAAATGATTCTGGAAATGCAGAATCGGGACACCCAACTCTCTCTTATGCAGGAACAGAATCAGAAATTGCAAAAATTAAACAGCGAGTTATCCGAGCTGCTCAACATTTTGCCAAATACCGAGGAACTGCTTTCCAAGATGGAAGAACAGAAAACGAAGATAGAACTTTTGGAAAACGAAAATCAGCAATGGCAGAAATTGGTACAGAAGCTGAACAGCGAAAACAGTTTATTACTGAAACAGAACACCGAATTGCTGAACTGGAACAGCAGATAGAGAAAGGACGTGATATAGATGAACGAATCCAGAGAATCAAAGAACGCCGAACAGTTGGAAGAACTTCTCCTCTTGACCGAGGAGATACAAGAAGAACTGGAACAGAAAGACCAGCTTATCGTGGAACTAAAGACGCAGCTCAACGAATCTCTGACCTTGAACGAGAAATTAAACAAAGAGAACAGAGCCGGGAATATTCAAGCATTAAAGAACGACTTGAAGCTAGCAGACAGAGCATTGCGGAACGAGAAAGAGAAGCTGCGAAGCGCAAACGTCACGATAGGGGAATGTCAAGATAAAATACGATGCTTAACACAACAACGGGATTATGCCCGGACACATCAGAAAATCGTAGAGATACCGGTAGAAAAGCCGGTACCCTATGAAAAATGTGAAGCCTGTGACCGGACAGCCTATCAGAATGAAAAAGCGAAATACGAAACACAAAAAGAGCGACTTGCAGGACAGTATAAAGCAAAAACGGTAATGTTCCAAACAACCTTGTTCCTTCTTGCATGGTATTCGCTGACAAACACTCTTTTTCAGGCAGTACAGTCAGATGTGTTTCTTTCCGATTGCAAATCATTCTTCCATGATGCAGCGTCATTCATACAAACTTTTATCGGTTGGACGATTGAGGTCGGGCAATCTGTGGCACAGATTAGCACAAAAATTCCAAATCCTTTTATAGCCGGAATGGTATATTGGATATTGCTAATATTGATTGTAGGAATATGTGTGGCAGGAACAGGGATACTGGCGATACTGATAGAAATAAAGGTTATAGAATTATATAGGGAAAAGTGTTGGGATGTCATTACTCTACTGATGATACTGACAAGTGCTGCTGTCATCATTTATTTTGGAGAAGCAATCAAAAAAGCACTGTCAGTAAATCTTCTATTGCTTTTTGTACTTTTGCAGGGCGCATATGTTGGACTTAGGTGTTATTTAGAATCGTACCTTGAGAAAAGAAACTATTAAGCATTTTTTACAAAGCTATGTACAAAATCATTCTAAAATTCCCATTCAATAATACGATTGAGAAAACCTCTCTGATACAGTATAATAAAGTGTTAGGGAGGTATCTCTATGAAGGAAAAAATACTAATCATTGAAGATGATTTTACGATACAAACACAGCTTAAAACTCTTTTGTATGGGAATGGATATGAAGTATTTGCAGTTACGGATTTTTCCCAAACAATAGAGCAGTTAAAAGAAGCTGCACCACATCTGGTTATTCTGGATATAAAACTTCCGGGGAATAACGGTTTTGAAATATGTTCTCAAATTCGCACTTTTTCAGATATTCCGATTGTATTTGTAACAAGCAGCAATACAGATATGGACGAACTAAACAGCATTATGCTGGGTGGAGATGCGTTTATCACAAAGCCTTATAATCCTGCTATTCTTCTTGCTAAAATTGCTGCATTGTTAAAGAAAGCCTACCGTTCCTCTCAAACAGAAATTTATATGTGGAAAGAAGCTACCCTGCATTTGGAGAGTAGCATGATAGAGTACAAAGGACAGAAAGCAGAATTGACAAAGAATGAATTGAAAATCCTCTACTACCTTTTTAAGAACGCTGGAAAAATCTGTTCCAGAAATGATATTGTGGATTTTCTTTGGGATAATCAGCTTTATGTTGATGATAATGCCCTAAGTGTCAATATTACCCGTATTCGTGACAAACTGGCAACAATCGGACTTGTAGATTTCATTAAAACAAAACACAGGCAAGGATATACATTATGAGTGGAAAACAATATTTGAAAAATCAACTCCCCGTTATTTTAATCAATCTGCTGGGTATGCTTGCCTTTGCCTTGTTCCTGATTGCAAGCGATAATCCTATCCAAACAGTCCTGTTTATTCTTGCGGTCTGGTCGATTGTCCTTGTTTTATCTTTGCTGACTTTTTATTTCTCACGAAAAAAGTATCTGAATAAATTGCTCAATATGACGGAGCAATTAGAAGAACGATATTTATTGCCGGAAATCATGCAAGTGCCGGAAAGGGCTGATGAACAGGTTTTTTACCAGATTATGAAAATGGCTGAAAAATCCATGTTGGAACGGATTGGCGAAGTACAGAGGGAACGCAGGGAATATAAAGAATACATTGAACAATGGATACACGAAGTAAAAACACCAATTACAGCTATGAAGCTGCTGTGTGAGAATAACCGTTCTCCCTTTTCCAGAGAGGTATTGGCAGAGTTAGAGAATATCAATCAATATACAGAACAGGCACTTTACTATGCCAGAAGTGAACACGCTGAAAAAGACTATTCTGTCCGTGAAGTCAATTTATGCGATGTTGTGAATAGTGCAATCGCAGATAATAAGTATCTTTTGCGTCAAAGTAATATGTCAATTCAGATAGACGATATAGAAACAATGGTTTACACTGATGAAAAATGGGTGCGGTTCATCTTAAATCAGATTATCGGTAATGCAATCAAATACCATGCAGAGCAGCCTATTTTGCACTTTGGGGCAACAAAAACGAATGACAAGATTGTGTTATCTATCAGCGATAATGGGATAGGTATTCCTAAAAGTGATTTACCCCGTATTTTTGAAAAAGGATTTACAGGTCAGAATGGGCGAACCGGGAAAAATTCTACTGGAATTGGCTTATATCTTTGCAAGCGTCTATGTGATAAACTGGGAATAGGACTTACTGCTTATTCCGAAAACAGAGGAACAACGATTTCACTTATCTTTCAAATGAATGATTTTATTATCGGAGTGCAGGGCTGACAGGTTCTGCACTTCTTACATTTTTGTAAGAATTGTGTAAGAAAACTTGATACAAAAAATGAGATACTCCATTTAAAATATGGGTATGGAACAGTTAAGGAGGTTTATCCGATGAATACAATTTTGAAGCTGGAGCATATCCAGAAATATTATGGCAATGAGGGGAATATTACCAAAGCCATTAAAGATATTAGTTTTTCTGTGGAAGCCGGAGAATTTCTCGGAATTATGGGTGCGTCCGGTTCTGGAAAGACAACGCTGCTAAACTGTATTTCTACGATTGATACCGTAAGTGCAGGGCATATTTTTTTAGAGGGAACAGATATAACGGAAATCAAACCAAAATTCCTTGCCCGCTTTCGCAGAGAGAATTTAGGTTTTGTATTTCAAGACTTCAATTTGCTGGATACATTGACAATTTCAGAAAACATTGCACTGGCATTAGCAATCAATAAAGTCCCTGCAGGGATTGTAGAACCCCGCATTTTGGATATAGCCGGAAAGCTGAATATCAGCGATATTCTAAACAAATATCCTTATCAGGTATCGGGCGGTCAAAAACAGCGTTGTGCCTGTGCAAGAGCAATTATCAACAATCCGAAACTCTTATTGGCAGATGAACCGACAGGAGCATTAGACAGCCATTCCTCACAAATGCTGCTGTCTACCATTCAAAGTATCAATGAACAGCTTAGGGCGACAATTCTTATGGTAACTCATGACGCTTTTACCGCCAGCTATGCCAACCGTATTCTTTTTTTGAAAGACGGAGAAATCTTTATGGAACTGCGCAAGGACAACGACAGCAGAAGTGCTTTTTTTGATAAAATTCTGAATGTCCTTACCATGATTGGAGGGGGACAGAGCCATGTATGCTAAACTTGTTTTCAGAAATGCAAAACGGTCTGTAAAAGACTATCTGGTCTACATTGTCACAATGACAATCTGTGTTACCTTGTTTTATGCGTTCTTGTCTATTTCCAGTAGTTATTATAGCCCGGATATAGGCAGCGAGTATGATTTTACTCTGTTAAGTGACGGAATGAAAATTGCAATCTGCATGATAACATTGCTGTTGTTATTTTTGATACGGTTCGTCAATCATTATATGCTAAGACGGAAGCAAAAAGAGTTTGCTGTCCAGTCCATTATGGGAATGGAACAAAAAACTATTGGCAGGATTTTCTTTGCAGAAACACTGATTATGGGTATGTTTTCCATTTTGATTGGTATTTTTTGCGGTGTATTTTGTTCTCAATTCATTACCGCAATGCTCCTTACTGCTTATGGAAAGCCTTATGAAATCTCATGGACATTATTCCCGGATACCGTTTTGTTGACAGTGGTATTTTTTGTGGCAAGTTTTTTTGTGGTAGGAATTTTCAATACCCGTACCATTCAGAAAACAAAAATTATTGATATGCTTTCCGCAGAGAAAGAGAACGAACCAGAGCTAAAAAAGACCCGCTTCATTTCTGTTGTAGTAGTCCTCTTTGAAGTATTTACCGTATGGGGATTGATTGCAGGAATACAAAAGGTCTGGTTTTATTATGACACCCGCTTTGCGTTTCCGGTGCAGCTTATGTTTTGGGGAAATATTCTTTTTCCGCTGCTTACTTTGCTGTGGTCGATATTTTGCATAATCAGAAAGAAAAAAAGAGAATGTTTCATTGCTGGTTTGCTGATATGTTCTGTATTGAATGCTTTTACAGCAGCCAGCGTTGCAGCATTAACAAATAAATATTATCTGCCTTTAGGTGGTGGAACGCTCAATCAATATCTGCTTTTTGTTGTGATTGACTTACTTTTCTTCATTTGTGCCTTCATTTATCTTACCAGTGGTTTGATTGTAGCATGGAAAGAAAAATCGCCAGAACACCGATACCATGAGGAAGCACTTTTCTTTTTCGGACAGATTACCTCAAAGCTGAATACGACCAGCAAGACTATGGCAGTCATTTGTATCACTTTGGTATTAGCAATTTTCATGTTCGTTGCAGCCCCTATTTTGACGGGCTGGTCGTCTGGTTATTTGGATATACGCTCTATGTATGATGTGCAGGTATATTCGAGATACAATGATGTTTATGAAGAAGAAAATCTGCCACAGGACAGTTATGAAATCATTACTGATTTTCTGGCAGAACATAAAATAGATACAGACTATGATTGCACTTTCAATCTATATCTGCCAGAGAAAGACGATTTTCACAACAGACAGAAATATGATTTTCCGATTGTGGCAATTTCTTTAAGTGATTATAACACCATAAGGAAAATGTTGGGTTATGAACAGATTTCTCTGGGGGAAGATGAATTTACGACACAATGGGCGGCAATCGCCACCGAGGAAGAACGGGATAGCTTTTTGAAAGAGCATACCAGTATTTTGACAGACGCAGGAGAATTGACTCTTTCCGAGCAGTCCTATTATGAGGAAGCAATCGGAGAAACAGCGTACAATTCCTATACAGATATACTCTATGTACTTCCAGACAGTATTTGTGAAAAGCTGTTGCCGGTAATAAAAAACCGCTATATCACAACAGAAGAAAACATCTCCTATGAAAATGCAAGGGAACTGGAAAAATTTTTTACAGAGGAATACCCAGAGCAAGCAGAAAGCGGTGTTATGTATGGAATACGGTTCAGTACATTACAGAGGAACAGTACAATAGCAAATAATTTTGTTTTACAGGCTGCAATGCTTTATGGTGCTGTTGTATTGATGATTATATGTCTTACCGTACTTTCCTTGCAACAACTCTTAGACGCAGGACAATATAAATATCGCTTCTCTGTACTCCGAAAATTGGGGGTGGAAGAAAAGCATATCGGAAAACTTATCTTGCAACAATTAAGTGTTTGGTTTGGGCTTCCAATTATCACAGCAATCATTGTAGCTGCTGTTGTAATAGCTTACTTTATCCAAACCATATCAGCAGAAATTTCAGCCTATATCGGGTTTGGTGCATTGATGTTACAAATAGGGGCAACAATGGGCATTTTGGCAATTTTATTGATTTGTTATTTCATAAGTACATGGATTATTTTTAGGCATTCTGTTAATCCATAGAAAATATGTAATTATTGCATTTCGCACATTCTTTAAAGAGGGATAGCACTCTTAATGAACACTATCCCTCTTTCACTTAATAAAGTTCTAATGAATCTTCTGCATCCACCCACATCTGTAAATTGCCCTCAAGATATAATCTTGCATATTCCAAAGGCTCATCCACAGCTAATGAAGTAAGTGCACATTCTGATCCATATGTGGTTTTTAAATCTTTTTCAGCTTCCCAGCAGTCAATGCGAAGCATATATCCAGCACTTGTGTAAACATCAATACTATCGTGATTTATGTTGTATTCTGCATAAATTGTTCTCATCGTATCTTATCTCCATTTTCTTTTGATAATCAGTAATAGAGTTAAATATCGAAAACATTTCAATCAGTTCACCATGTCGTTATTGTTATATGTTATACTGTGTTATGAAATTTTCTTTCCCTTAATTTTTCCCATATTAAGGTTCATGAAAGCTAATGGGAGAATGTAACACAAGGGAAAGAGTAAGGGAAAGTACACTTGCTACAAACTTAGTATTTTCAAGGGTTTGCGAAGAATTTGATAATCAAATATAACAGTTATTAAATTTCCTAAAATATGTGAAATATCAACTGGAATTTGTCTATCTTTTATCCTTATATGCATATTCAAAGTTTATTGGTGGTGCAGTCACTGATACATACACAAATTTCTCATTACCATCATTCAATAAACCATGAACATCTTTATCTGCAAATCTTACAACATCCCCAGCAGTAAACACTTTTTCTTGTTCATCTGCAAGTAATAGTTTACCCGTTCCTTTTGTTGCATACCAAATTTGTTCTGACGCATCATGTGTATGTCTTGGTTGGCAAGCACCTATTTCAAGATGAACCTCTGTAATTGTCACCCTTTCACTTGATGAATTTTCAGGATTTAATAGTTGTCTTGAAACAACTCCTGGATTTGATAATTCAACTATCTTCTCTTTACTTATGAATTCCATACTATACCTCCACAACTCCCGATTTGATAAAATAAGATTATATCCACCATTCTGGTGTTAAATCGCCAAGCGTTACTATTCGCTCATTTTCATAATCCATCATTATCTCAATTTTTCGATATTCTTCTGGCATTAGCTGTGTCATAAATTCCCTGCAAGCTCCGCAAGGTGGAATGGCTTTTCCATCTCCATCAATAGCAATTACTCGTTTAATAGCATCCTCACCATTTGTAATCATATTGAAGATAGCATTTCTTTCGGCACATACGCCCAAAGTACACGCTGTATCTACGCACACCCCAACATAAATTTTACCCGATATAGATTCTACCGCAGCAGCAACTCCTCCTGCTTCAATAATTTTCGAAACATCTCGTGGTTTTAATACCTGTTTTGCTGCATCGTATAACTCTTCCCATTTATTATCCATAAATTTCAGTTCTCCCTTATAACTTTCGCTTTATCTTTCTACTCAACTACACGCCAACTTCTTTAAAATATTAACATAATATTTAAGCTCATTCAAGGAACTCAAATAAACACACAAGTGGAATACCTCAAATTAAGTTTGTTTATTTGAAATTGCAATATAACTGCATATAGAAATCAGGAAACTTATACAGTACAAAACAACCGCTCCAAAACTAAACAATACTTCTCCCAAATAAGTTAGTCCTGGCATAAATCCATATCCAGGAATATTATTATAGTAAATCATCAGTCCTATGGATATAAGCAGCGGAATTAGTTCTGCCGAAAACAATATTCGCCAAAGTTTTTTTTCTTGCGAATGGTTATCACAAATAATATTATAGGAAATCACAATAATAACAATTTTTTCAAAGAGTATTTTCATCAATTCCGGAAATACTAATACCGAAAATATATCGGAAAATGTATTGGAGGTTTTTATCATGAGACATTTTATCTTATCGTGTGAATCGACAACGGATCTGCCATATTCTTATCTGAATGAACGGGAAATTGCGGTCATTCCTTATACTTACGTTATTCATGAACATGTATACGAGGATAACATGGAACGAAATCCGGATCTGATGCCGAAGTATTATAAGATGTTGGAAAAAGGGCTGCTGCCTACAACCTCCCAGATCAACGAAGCTTCCTATTATGATTTCTTTGAAGAACTGATACAGAAGGGGGATGTGCTTCATATCACATTCAGCTCCGCCTTAAGCGGATCGGCAAATAATGCCTATCGTGCGGCGGCAGCAATAAAAAAGAACTATCCGGAAAAACAGATACAGATCATTGATTCTCTCTGCGGTGCAGGGGGATATGGATTATTAACAGACTACGTTGCCGATATGCGGGATGAAGGTCTTTCATTGGCAACAGCTGCCGACTGGATCATGAAGCATCGTACCTGTATCCATCACCAGTTTTTTACAACCGATCTCACCTTTCTGCACCATAGCGGGCGGATCAGCGGCACTGCTTCCCATATCGCATCGATCCTGAACATTCATCCTCTGATCCGGCTGGATCAGAACGGAATGGCAGATGCCTATACAAAAGTCCGTGGCAAGAAGCGCGCCGTAAGAGAGGTGATCTCTGAGATGGAATACTACGCAGAAAACGGGACAGACTACAATGGAAAATGCTTCATCTCCCATGCTGCCTGCCCCGAGCTTGCCTATCTGTTAAAGAACTCCGTCCTACAGACATTTCCGAATGTCACTCATCCGGTACGCATCTTAAATGCCGGTACAATTACCGCATCCCACTGCGGTCCCGGCGCTGCCGGACTGTTCTTTCTCGGACGCGAACGCCCGTATTAATTTAATATTCATCCGGTACAAGTACCTTTTCAATCTCTGCGATATAGTATCTGTGATAATCCTTATCCGGATATACCTTTGCTCCTTCCTCAGGATCAGCAAAGGTAGCAGGATCAATATCTCCTTCGCACATTTTTCTGCAAATGAGTGTAATGCCTGCCTCCTTGATAACCGGAACATCACCACAGAAATCAAGGGTGATCCCTGCTCCTGCAAATTTATCCGCTACATCCTTACCGGATGTTCTTCCGCAATAAGTCAGTGCCTTTCTGTACTCTTCCGGAAGCACACAAACGGAAAATTCCTTCTGTTCATCGATAAACTGCTTTGTATATCTCTGTGGGCGGATATAAATCGTTATAACAGGCTTTGACCAGAATTCACCAAAGGAACCCCAGCTTACTGTCATCGTATTTGCCTTCTCATGATCTCCTGCAGTTACAAGGGCCCACTTTTTGTTGATCATTTCGATCAGATTTCCTTTTAATTCCTCTGCATTGATTTCTTTCATCTTGATAATACCTCACTTTTCTGATTACTCAGTTCCTGAAGTGTTTACTGTAACAGAAATACATCCTGATACAATAATGAGGCACTGATCATTCTCAATGCCTCATTGCAAAATCGTATGGTACACTGGTATTACCAGCTGGTTTTTGGCTCATTATACCATCCGCTTTTGTTTTGTCAACCAACAGCTTTTCAGAAACAAATCGTTTTTTATTACTTTTTAACACAGGTTTTATAATATATGAAATTATTTTCAACCTTATGCTTTTCTTTTTTTATTTTTTTTTATTTTATTCAGATATCAAATACTATAACTTTATTTTTATTTTTTTATAGTGATCGGTCTGTTTTAATCCTGTGATCGATCTGTTTTCAGATCAAACACACCCTGTCCATATCGTTTAAACTGCATCATCATCTCATGTGTCAGACTCAGATGTTCTCCATAGTCCGGGATCTGCTCGCGCTCTACCCATTCGCCGCTTGCAAGTTCTTCATGATCGATGGTCAGTTCCGGTTCATGCTCATCTGACTTTTTTCTGTCTGCCTGACAGAAGAATCCCATCAGCAGATTGCTGTCAAATCCCCACGGCTGTGATTTGTAATACCGGATATTCTTAACCGGTATTCCGACTTCCTCCATCACTTCACGCCGAACCGTTTCCTCTACCGTCTCACCTATTTCCGTAAAGCCGGCGATCAGGGCGTATCGTTTATACTCTCTTGCAGCGTAAGTTGTAAGAATGATACGATTACCATCTGTCACTCCGACAATTACTGCCGGTGCGATCGTTGGGAAGATCAGATGTCCGCAGGACGGACAACGGAGCATCCGTTCTTTCTCATCCGGGAGCACAGGCGTTCCGCAGGCTCCACAATAGCGGTTCATCGAATACCACAGATGCAGATGCCATCCGGTTGCCGCCGCAAGCACTTCTTCCTTTGGCTTGCAGCTTCTGGTCTTATACATGCTCCGGTATTCATAACCCAGAATCTCCAGACGCTCTCCCCAATTTACATCAGTTGCTCCATTCGCTGATCTTTCAACATAATAAGGCTCTGTTGTCCGGACAAGATCCTGCGGCCGATACAGAAAATACTGTCTGTCATCGATCACAAACAGGTAGGTCAGATTATCCTGCCATGATGCATCCTGCGTGACCGTATCATTTATTCCTATATAGCTTTTATATTCCGAGACAGTGAGCCAGACCAGCTCATGCTCATCCTCTACCTTTTTGGCAAGGATCAGTTTCTCGGAAAATGCAAGGATCACATCATCATTCTTCGGCGGTTTTCGATATGCATATTCATTATGAAACCGTTTTGGTTCTATATCCTGTATCATCTTCCTATACCAGACAGGCTGTCTGATACGATATGAAAACATCTGTATTATCAGTGCTTTTATATGCGGATCAGCCAGCCTGTTTCTTTCTTTTTGAATTTATACCATGAATCATTTCTGTCGACACTGTCGTTTCGATTCATATATGGACACAGCTTTGCGTCTCTGTTATTACTTCTTTAACTGAGCCAGACGTTCTTCAACCTGGGCTTTCATTTCTGTATATTTTGCAAGCTTGGCTTTTTCTTCTTCTACCTTGGCAACCGGTGCTTTATCTACAAATTTAGGATTTGCAAGCATACCGGATGCACGCTTGATCTCACCGGCCAGACGACCGGATTCTTTCTCCAGACGCTCGATCTCTTTGTCGATATCAACCAGCTCTGCAAGCGGAATATAGAGTGCGGCATCATGTATCAGGGTAGATACTGCATTCTCATCAATACCATTCTTGCTATCCTGAATGAATACCTCACTTGCATATCCAAGTGTTGCAAAGAAATTCTTTGATGCTTCAAATATATCACGGATCTCACTCTTAGCAGATACAACATATACAGTTGCTTTCTTGCTTGGCGGTACATTCATACCGGTACGCAGATTACGAATCGCACGAACCGCAGCCTTGATCGTATCAACTGCATTTTCATCCTGCTTGAAGTTCCACTCCTCTTTATATACAGGCCAGTCAGAGATCATGATAGATTCTTCCTCATCCTGAATATTACAGAAAATCTCCTCCGTGATAAACGGCATATATGGATGTAATAATTTCAATGCCTGGATCAGAACTGTCTTTAATGTCCAGAGGGCTGCTGCCTTTGTCTCGTCTGCATCATTGTAAAGTCTTGGCTTAACCATCTCGATATACCAGTCACAGAATTCTTCCCATATGAAGTCATATACCTTGGAAACTGCGATACCCAACTCGTATTTCTCCATGTTATCTGTCATCTCAACTGCCAGATCATTGACCTTGGATAAGATCCAGCGGTCAGCGATCGTGAGATCAGATAATTTTACATTTGAGAAATCCGCCTTTTCCATGTTCATCATAATGAATCTGGATGCATTCCAGATCTTATTTGCAAAGTTTCTGGAATTCTCTACACGCTCCCAATAGAAACGCATATCATTTCCCGGTGCATTACCTGTGATCAGTGTCAGCCGAAGGGCATCTGCACCATATTTATCAATAACCTCAAGCGGATCGATACCATTCCCAAGAGACTTACTCATCTTCCGGCCCTGATCGTCACGAACCAGTCCGTGGATCAGAACATGCTTAAATGGGCTCTTTCCTGTCTGCTCCAGTGCGGAGAATACCATACGGATAACCCAGAAGAAGATGATATCGTATCCGGTTACAAGTACGTCAGTCGGATAGAAATATTCATATTCCGGTGTCTTCTTTGGCCAGCCAAGTGTTGAGAACGGCCAGAGTGCGGATGAGAACCATGTATCCAGTGTATCTTCATCCTGTGTCAGATGTGTACATCCACATTTCGGACATACCGTCGGAACTTCTCTGGAAACGATCGTCTCATGACACTCATCACAGTAATAAGCCGGGATCCTGTGTCCCCACCAAAGCTGACGGGAGATACACCAGTCACGGATATTTTCAAGCCAGTGGATGTATGTCTTATCAAACTGCTCCGGTACAAATTCCAGCTCATCTGTCTTGATCAGGTCAAGAGCTGCCTGGCCCATTTCCTTCATACGGACAAACCACTGTGGCTTGATCATTGGCTCTACCGTTGTCTTACATCTGTCATGTGTTCCTACGTTATGTGTGTGTGGTACAACCTTTACAAGAAGACCTTCTTTTTCCAGATCTGCTACCATTGCTTTTCTTGCTTCATAACGATCCATGCCTGCATATTTGCCGCCCTTCTCGTTGATCGTAGCATCGTCATTTAAGATATTGATCTCTTCCAGATTGTGTCTCTTGCCTACTTCAAAATCATTCGGGTCATGTGCCGGTGTGATCTTTACACATCCGGTTCCAAATTCCATATCTACATATTCATCTGCGATAACAGGAATCTCTCTATCTGTAAGTGGAAGCTTCAGCATCTTACCGATGATATCCTTATAACGCTCATCCTTTGGATTTACGGCAACCGCTGTATCACCAAGCAGGGTTTCCGGTCTGGTCGTTGCTATCTCTACATATCTTCCTTCTTCTCCAACGATCGGATAATTGATATGCCAGAAATGTCCTTCCTGCTCTACATGCTCTACCTCTGCGTCCGAAATGGATGTCTTACATACAGGACACCAATTGATAATTCTGGAACCTTTGTAGATATATCCCTTTTCATAGAGATTAACAAATACTTCCTTAACTGCTTCTGAACATCCCTCGTCCATTGTAAAACGCTCTCTGTCCCAGTCAGCAGATGAACCCAGCTTCTTTAACTGATTTACGATTCTTCCGCCGTATTCTTCTTTCCATTTCCAAGCATGCTGTAAGAAAGCCTCTCTGCCAATCTCCTTCTTATCAATGCCTTCTGCCTTTAATTTCTCTGTTACCTTTACCTCTGTAGCGATCGCTGCATGGTCTGTACCCGGCTGCCATAATGCACTGTATCCCTGCATTCTCTTAAAACGAATGAGAATATCCTGCATCGTATTGTCAAGGGCATGACCCATATGAAGCTGTCCGGTTACATTTGGAGGCGGCATAACGATCGTAAATGGTTTCTTACTGCGATCTACCTCTGCATGAAAATATTTCTTATCTTCCCATTTTCTGTACAGCCTGTCTTCTATGTCGGCCGGATTGTATGTCTTTTCCAGTTCTTTCATCTGTTCCATCCTTTCTGTTTTTATAGCATCTTTAGTGGAGCGTTTTTCCTTTACAGAATCAATCTTCTTACATAGAAAAAGCCCTTTGAAACATCTCTGTTCCAAAGGGCGTATCTTACGCGTTACCACCTTAATTTATCACTCATCTTATTCTGTAACGGGAACGACCCGGCGCATCCTACTGAACATTTCGGATGTGCTGCTCCAAAGCTACCTTCCCACAAATTTCCTCGAAAGACCTTTCAGCCTGTGGATCTTCCTCTCTGGCAGTTCTTTTATGGTACTCCTCTTTTTCCTTGCATTTATGCTGTTAAACTAAATCTCATAGTACAACAGAAGTCTTTCCAGTGTCAAGCGGTTTTAAACGTAATCTTGCTATTTTTCATACATCAATACTCTTTCCCACGGCATAAGTGTCGCTCCATCATCCTCCGAGAAACATGCGCTCATCTGATCCGATATCACCTTTAACTTTTTCCGTATTCTTTCATAGCTAAAGAATCCATTATCATTCTGCTGATCCGTCATGGCATATTCAAATACTCTCGCACGGTCTTCATTTGGAAAGCTCTTTGAGTAGGTGTCAATAAATGCAATCTCTGACGCATCACCGGATGAAAATGCTACATAGGTATTGTCATAGCTATTTTCATTTGCAATATAATCGTAATCATAATCGAATCCAGCCGGGTTGCACTCCGACCAAATTCCTTCATCAAACCAACAGCCGGTGTAATTCATATGGTTCTCGATCGCATGAAAGATCTCATGGTGGATCGTGCTGATATAGGCAGATTGATCATTGATATCAATAACCAGAAATGTGTCATTCTCCAGAGTATTCTGAACACCGGCAGCAGTTGTAAGTGCCGTTTCATCTGTTCCTATGATTGCTCCTGCCAGATAGATCTTTAATATGCTTCCATATCCATCATCCAGATTTTTCAACATCCGATCCGGATATTTCTTCAACTCATTCTTCAATACTTCCAGTGACTGCGCGGTCAGAAGTGCATTGTCTGACGCCTCATACCGGTAGATATCCTTGCTGCACTCCGTCACTTCATCAAATATATGTACCTCTACACCATTTTGATCTCCGATATCCTTTGCCTGATGCCGCAGCTCCTGCTTCAGCTCATCGGACGGATGATCCAGATAACTCCATGAATAACGGTAGACTCTGGAATCACCGGAAATGCTGCGCGCATCGTTCAGATCCCATATGTATACTTCTGGTGTGAGTCCACTCGTTGAAAATGCAAAGAAGTTGTATGTATCTATATAAGTACCTTGATCGATATAGATATAATTTGTTTCATCAAATGGGAATGTTACTGCAAGTCTGTTTTCACATTTACCGGTATCCACATTAAAGATCCGGAACTGCAGCTTCTGTGTATTTGTCTCCTGCGACTGACTGGAACAGCCATACATCGCAAGACCATGTTCTACATCGCAGCCAACCTGAAAATCACCTGTATTATCCGGAATCAGAATGCCCGGTTCTTCCCCGGACGTTTCTCCATACACCTGATAGACCTGACCATCCGCATATACCGATGCGTAGTATTTATCCCCACTTCCTTCAAATTGCACGATATTATAATCACCGGTTTCTTTTACATCCACGCCGGTCACACTATAACATCTGACCTCCAAACGGTCTGCCGTATTATCATATGCCGACACCACCAGATACTCCGGTTCTTCCGCATATCCAAGCAGCGTTGTATCTTTTCCTTCTCCTGAATATGCCAGACACACCTCTGCCTCTTTCCCTGACCGCAGATCATATTCATAGATCTGTCCATCCTCTGCATTTGTATAGAAGAAGCCGGTGAGATCCTTTGACATCAGATAACTGTCCGGTGTCCCTTTTTCGATTGGCATAACAGTCTCCTGATCCAACAATGCTCCATACCGGATCAGCTCTTTGTTGCCTTTATCATAGAGAATCACCTCATCGGTTCCATTTGAAAAAACATCTGACGCATATGTATCCTTCGGGCAGCTTACAACCGCTTTCTGCCTGAGATCCGCCAGATCATATAATGCCAGATAACCGTCTTCTCCTACGCCATACTGGATTCCAAGGGCATCCCCCAAAGCAAACATCTTATTGATGTAAATACCATCTTCCTCTACTTTCATATCCAGTTGATACAGGTTCGTCTGTCCGGATACCTTTGCCTGCTTGTAGTATTCTCCCGAGATGATCGACTTCCACTCTTCTTCTGTGGTCGATTCTTCGGTTGTCGTCTGTGAGCCATCTGCCCTGTCAGTATTTTCTTCTGTCAGATACCCGGAGGTTGTTCCCCCATTCTGATTCCCACCTGTCAGCTGACAGCCTGTTATCTGTCCAAGTGTCATGCTGATAACCAGCACTCCCGCCAGCCATCTGCCGATATCTTTCCTGTAATTCTTTCTCATATATGCACCCCATTTCTATGCCATTATAATACCCCTAATTTATCTCCACTTTTTAACAGAATATCATATATTAATTTCCTTGTAACTAATAAAAACCATCAAAATGATGGTTTTTAAGCACTGTTTCGCCATCATTTTAATGGTTTTATATGTTGATCAATTATTCAAAGCATTATCCCAGGATCACTGCCTGCCCGGAGCTTAACCGTATACGGTTGCCATTTAAGCATACGTCATTCTTATTATCTAACAAAACACGAAGCTTCGGCTGCTCATTTGTAGTCAGCAGATCAACCGTGATATCTTCTCTGCTGTAATTCGTTATAATGTAAACGGTCTGGTCTTCTGTCTTTCTTGCATATGCAAATATTCCATCCTTCTCCACAAACATTGGAACGACCTTGCCATAGGTAAATACTTCTTTGTAGTCCTCGAACTTACGAAGTGCGATCAGCTTCTGGTAATAGTGCCATACTGAATCTTTCCTGCCAAGCTGTTCTTTTACATTGATCTCTTTATAATTTGGATTTACAAAGAGCCATGGTGTTCCGGTTGTAAATCCTGCCTGTGCAGAATCATCCCACTGCATTGGTGTTCTGGCATTATCCCTGCTGTTTTCATAGCAGGCTTCCATCGCTTCTTCTACCGTGCAGCCAGCATCGATTGCAACTGCATATTCATTCTTTGTACTAATATCATTGTAATCATCGATCGAAGCCATATGACAGTTACGCATACCGATCTCCTGTCCCTGATAAATAAACGGAATACCACGCAGCATAACACTGATCGTTCCCAGTAATTTGATTCCGTCTTCATTCTGAAGGTAATCCGGCAGATAACGGCTCGCACCTCTCGGCTCGTCGTGATTCTCTATAATATTTGCAAGGAAGCCAACATCTTCACATTCCTTCTGTGCATGGAAGATCACCTTTTTCAGATCATCAAATCCGACCTTCTTCGCATCGTACCAGCCATGATCGCCAAAGGTCATCTCATGCGCTGAGAAATCAAACATCGTTGAAAAATGTCCGTCGTCACCGATAAATTCTTCCAGCTCATCCTTCTTCATATTGAATACTTCAGCAACTGTAAACGCATCGTACTTTTCAAATGTATGCTTCTTCAGATCCTCTAACAGTTCACCAACGCCATCGACGCCCTCAACCATACGGAAGATTCCTGTCATTCCATCTGGTCCGTCCGGCTCATAATTCGGAAAACTCAGATCTTTCTTGATATTGATGATCGCATCGATACGGAAACCCGCAACGCCCTTATCCAGCCACCAGTTGATCATGGTATATAATTCATTTAATACCTCAGGATTGTTCCAGTTCAGATCCGGCTGTTCCTTTGCAAACATATGAAGATAATAATAGTCCGTTCCTTCTACCTTTTCCCATGCACTTCCACCAAAATAAGACCGGTAATTGCTTGGCGGATTGCCATCTTTTCCCTTACGGAAATAAAAATAATCGCCATATTTACCCTCCGGATCTTTTAATGCTTTCTGGAACCATTCATGCTGATCAGAACAGTGATTAATAACAAGATCCATAATGATATACATATCCCGCTTCTTCGCTTCTGCTAACAACTCATCGAATTCTTCCATCGTTCCAAAGATCTCATCGATCTTATAATAATCTGAAATATCATAACCCTGATCGACAAATGGAGACTGATAGATTGGAGATAACCAGATAATATCGATTCCCAGACTTTTCAGATAATCTAAATGATCGATCACGCCACGAAGATCACCGATCCCATCTCCATTTGTATCCTGAAAACTCTTTGGATATACCTGATATGCTACTTTACCATGCCACCATTTTCTTTTCATTATAAAAACCTCCTGTGTTCCTTTTATACTGTCTGTATCTGTTCCACCATCGGATACAGATACTCGTTCTTTTTACACTTTAATTACAGTATACGGAATACATAGAGGTTTTCTATCTTTAAATTGACTATTTTATTGTACTATTTTGACTTTTTACGATATTCGGAAGGTGTCATGTCCTTCTCCTTTTTAAAGCGTCTGATAAAATATCCGATATTGTCAAATCCACAGGCAGATGCAATATCTATGATCTTATCCTCTGTCTCTGCAAGTGCCGTTGCCGCTTTCTCCACACGGATCACATTGATATATTCTGTGATCGTCTTCCCGATATTCTTCTTAAAATACCGGCAGAAATACTGTTCATTCATATTGACCAGCTCCGCCAGTTCAGACAGGCGGATCGGCGAACCGTAATGCTCCCCGATGTATTGCAACACCTTTTTCAGATTCTCTACCGTCCCGGATTCTTCCCTGCCTTCCCTGACCTGTCTTGTAAGCAGGTCATACTTATATGCAACTGCGATCAGCTCTAACATCTTTGCCTTGATATTCAAATAGAGCATATTTTTCTGTAGATTCTGTTTCGGTTCTCCTGGCATGTTCTCACGCGTTATTGAAGAATCCTGATGCTGCGCTTTCTTCGTATCATATTCTTCCATCTGCCTGAGCATCTGTTCAATCTCTTTATAACAGGCACTTAATTCTTCAAATGCCGCATCCCCGCTCTGGCACAGAACCGGCATCCGAAGCTTTCCTTCTGCAAGCGGGCCAAGCACCTTCGCCTCCGTCGCATCATACCGTTCAAAGCACAGGATATCAACAGGGAACACAACCGCACTTTCTATACCATCCTTTTCCAGGATCAATGCATGCAGTTCTTCCGGATGGATGCACATAAATGCCGGTGCATGAACCTGATATTCCTTTGTATTTATCCATACCGGGAAATCACCTTTTTGAAAATAGATCCATTCCATTTCCTCATGCCAATGCGGAACCACATGCCACTCATTTTCTCCGTTCCATTCGTACAAAGCAACCGGATACTGCACCGTTCCATGTGTTCTATTCTCTTTTAACGATGTATTTGCCATTTCCTGCTTTTTCATGCTTTGGTCCTTTCTTATTTTATGCTGGACATCTTCTATATTTCATTATACACTTTTCCTACATGGGGACAAATGGTTTTATATCGTACATCGCATTTATTTTCCTTGGAATCGGTATCGTACTGATCATAATTGCCGTTATATTACTGATACGCTATATAAAACAGGTGACCGCATTTAAGAAATACAAACCTGCATGGGAAAAACACAAAAGCATCTATGATGATTTTGCCATAGAGCTGAATCACTGGTATGATTCCGGACTTCCGCCAAAGAGCTGTGACGGTGATACCTCCTACGCCCTCCGTCTGCAAAGAGAACGACTGGGTCGCAAAGGAATCCGCATGATCCACTACACAGCACCTGCCAAAGAGACTCCCGGAACCACATATTTTTCAAGAAACACCGCATGGTATACCGTTGACCTGATGAATGAACATATCACCAGACGACTGCGGTTTGAGAATTCATCCGGCATCATATATGACCGGGATTCCGATGATACGATGTATGAATCTGTTGTCCACACACCAAATGAAGCCGAGCTTCATCATATGACAATGACCTGCCCGAACTGCGGTGCCGTAAATCCGGTTTCCGCTCTGACACAGGGCTGCCCTTATTGCAATACCGTATTTCAGGTCAAGGATCTGTTCCCACGTATCACAAATACATATTTTATCCGGGATAATAACAAAATGAAAAGAGGAAATATCATATGGTACACGATACTGGTTGTTTTCCTGCTCTCTGTGATCCCATGTCTTTCCGATCCGGATACACCGATTCCTGCAGGACTTTTCATGTCGTATTTTATTACTCTGATCGGGGGAGGATTCTGGGGACTTATTCTTTCATCTGTCCTTGTGATGACAAAACAGTTCAATCGGGATGGCCGAAAACGGATTCCTTTCTGGTCCTATGTAACAACAAAAGGAAAAATCAACCGGGCGTTTGCACCATATGATCCGTATTTTTCTTTTGAGAAATTTGAAGGTCAGATCATCGCGCTGGTTCGTATGACGGTTCTTGCCGATCAGCCGGAAAATCTTGCCTTCTATCGTGGTGCTTCCTTAAATCCATACTTTCGGGACATTATCGAAATGACTTATATGCATGCACTGACCGTTAACGATATCCACATGGAGGGAAGTGAGCTGTGCCTGAATCTTCGTACCTGGTGGATCAATTACAGTGAACATGATGGCGCCATAAACCGTCGGGGCGACTGCATCGACGTATCCCTCCGACGTAATACCGCCTACATGGAACCGCCCGGTTTCTCCATTACTTCCGTCCACTGCCCTGCCTGTGGCGCAAGCTTCGATTCCGTACGCCAGCGCATCTGCCCTTACTGTGGCAACGAATATCATATGGAGAATGCAGGCTTTGTCATTGAAAAGCTGGAGCTTATTTAGAAATGATCTCTTGCTGTTATATACAATAATTCCCACCTGTAAAGACTCATGATGTTTTCTACAAACTGCACATGCCTGATTCGTAAATGCGGGTGCCTGTCTGAGTCCGAAGGGCGAGTTGGCACAGGAGCATTTACGGATCAGGCATATACAGTGAGCAGAAAATATCATGAGTCTTTACAAGGGGATTCGTATTATATAGCAGCCGATGTCTGAAAATCTTCGGCTTTTTATCATTATGCCATTACTCGCCAAGGATGTGACGAGCTACATAGATACCACTGGCGGAGGCATGGGACAACGAATGCGTTACGCCACTGCCATCTCCGATCACATATAAACCCTTATGACAGCTTTCCAGATTCTCATCCAACTCCACTTCCATATTGTAGAACTTGACCTCTACACCATATAACAAAGTATCATCATTGGCTGTTCCCGGTGCTACCTTATCCAGTGCATAGATCATTTCCATGATTCCATCTAAGATACGCTTTGGAAGGACAAGACTCAGATCACCCGGTGTTGCCGTTAAGGTCGGTGTTACCAGCCCTTCTTCAATACGCTTCACGGTACTTCTTCTGCCTCGAACCAGATCTCCAAATCTCTGTACAATTACACCACCGCCCAGCATATTAGATAATCTTGCGATACTCTCACCATATCCGTTACTGTCTTTAAACGGTTCTGAAAAATGCTTGGAAACCAGAAGTGCAAAGTTTGTATTCTCTGTCTTCTTCTCATCACCCTCATAGCTATGTCCGTTTACAGTGATGATACCATTCGTATTCTCATTTACCACAATTCCATTTGGATTCATACAGAAGGTTCTGACATTATCTTCGAATTTCTCTGTACGATATACAATCTTGCTTTCATATAATTCATCCGTCAGATGTGAGAAGATAACTGCTGGGAGCTCCACCCGGACTCCGATATCGACACGGTTGGATTTTGTAGGGATCTCAAGCTCCTTACATACCTTTTCCATCCATTTGCTTCCGCTTCGTCCAACGGATACGATACATTTCTCACAGTCGAATTCACCCTTATCGCAGATGATACAATAACCACCATCAATAACCTGTACTGTATCAACCGGTGTATCAAAATAAAAGTCTATATGATCCTTCATCTGATCATACAGATTCTGAAGAACAACATAGTTGATATCAGTTCCCAGATGCCGAACCGACGCATCCAAAAGCTTCAGCTTGTTCTGAAGACAGAGCTTCTTGAACTTCGTTCCGGCGGTTGAATAAAGCTTTGTTCCATCGCCACCATTTTCCATGTTAATCTCATCTACATACTTCATCAGGTCAACAGCTTTCTGCTTACCGATATATTCATACAGTGTTCCACCAAAATCATTTGTGATATTGTATTTTCCATCTGAGAATGCACCTGCTCCGCCAAATCCACACATGATCGAGCAATGCTTACAGTTAATACAATTCTTGATCTTATCGCCATCAATCGGACATTTTCTCTTTTTTAAAGTATATCCTTCTTCGAATACAGCGATCTTACACTCCGGTTTCTTCTTCATCAGTTCATATGCCGCAAAGATTCCTCCCGGTCCTGCACCAATAATAATCACATCATACTTCATACACAACTTTACCTTTCATTTATCAGACAAGCTGATCCCTGAATTCGTCTTTTAATTCCGACAGGATCGTATCCATACGCCTGTCATAATCTTCAATATGTCCATGAAGTCGGTTATAAACCGCTTTCTGGACTTTATTGTAGATTGGAAGCTCCCGCACATCTTCTTTAGAATCTCCGACTTCACTCATCAGATCCTCTAAAAAGTTCGCAGGAAGTCCTCGTTTCTTAATCTCTTTTTCAAGTGTCGCAGTATCCACTGTAACTGCCAGCACACAGAAATATTCGATCAGGGATTCCTCATTCTTATTTAACGAATATGCCTTAATAAAATAGCTCTTTGCTTCATCAAGCTGAAGATTTCCGGCCAGAGCAACTGCTTTATTATGATATACATTTCCGAGGAATTCATCCTCCTGTTTTTCTTTTTCCAGATAGCAGATGACCTCATCATAGATCGCACCCGCTTTTATATAATGCTTGTACCGCAGATATCCATCCGCCCGCAGTTTCTCGACTTCGTATGATTTTAACGTACGAAGCTTCTGGCATTCCGCCATAAACTGCCGTACTTCTTCACTGCTGTAATATCCGCCATACACAAGAATCTCCACCATGATATCCTGAACAAATGCATGCTTGTCAAGTAATGTATCGATCTTATCCGCAAGCTCTGTGAGATCAAGCTCTCTTCTGATCCATGCCGACAATCTCGCCGTCACATCTTCTTCCCCAACCAGCACCATATTATTATACAGGTAGTAACACAATTCCTCGTAGGAATATACAGATACCTTGGTATTCAGGAACGTATATGGATTCTGTGCAGTTTTTGTATTACATACAATTATTTTTCCCATTTCAGGTCAAATTCCTTCCTATATATCTTATTTGTGGTCGGGAACATCGTTCCAAATCCTTCATCCCTGATAACAACCGCGCCCTTTTCCGCACTGTAGAATTCCGCTTCCAGTGAGATCTTGGTCGTCTTCGGCGGACGCTTCGGCAGTCCGTGGATCTCGATATGCTCCTTATCATAATCTCCTGTCAATATGTTGCGATAGATCAGCTCCACCTGATTTGATTCGTCCGGAAAGATATATAATTTTCCCTTTGTGTGGAACCATTCCTGTCCTCCTCTGGTGATCGGCACAAATGTCTTGCTGTCATCATTTAAACTGATACCTATATCAAAGCCAACTGTATATTCCGACCGGATCAGATAACGATCAAGCACCTTGCTGTGCCGATCGCCAAATGCCCGGTAGCAGGCTCCCTTTGTATAGATATTCTGACCGACAAATACCCGTCTTCCCTGACAGAGGATCGTCGCCGACTCCTTCAGCCAGTTATCCGCAAAGCCAATTCCGGTCAGAAACACCGAGGACACATAAGTCTCTGCCAGAAGCTCCTGACAGATCGCTGCGAACTGCTCATCCAGCTCCTCATCGTCCTTCTTAAACGCTGAAAATGTCAAGCGGTCTTTCAGGTTTTGATGAAATACATCCACAATCTCCGGTGATTTGTTATGCGTAATATCGAATCTGTAATAATCAAGCCCGCTGCTGTTAAAATCAAACAGCACCACACTGTTATTTCTTAACGACTCCGGCTGATTAAAGATGTAATAAATTCCACTGTCTATATGGCTTGTGATCTCAAACTGTTCATCACTTAAATGAAGCGCTCTCTGTAACTCCTGCACCGCCTTAATGATATGAATATCGGCATCTGCGATCGTTACTACCAGCCGCCTGATCTCATAGCTTTCAAACTGTTTTGTAAATTCCCGGATATGAAGCAGCAGCATTTTGACCAGAAGGTCTTTTGCTTTATAACTTGTTCCATAGATCTCCGTGTCCTCGTTGATGATCGTCTTCTGGTAAATACGATCAACCATCACGCCATCTTCCTTGAACCGTTTCCCTGCAGCCACCGCCCCGACACTCCAACCGGATTCATCCTTTGCTCCGGTTCTGTCTTTATATTTATCTGTATAAAACATAATATTTGGAAGCAGATATGTATCTTTGGAATCACTGTGACAGATTGATTCCGGTACCCCTTCATCCAGCTTATAATAACTTAACTGTGTATACTCCGGACTCAGATCCAATCCCAGATATAATGGATGTTCCGTCATGTTATCTCCTCCTGTTTCTGCTGTCTTATAATAATATCAGATTCTCCTCAAAGAAATGTGTGTTATTCAGATAGGTATCCATCGCCTGGATCAGCTCCTGATCATTTCTTGTCTCCTGACTGATCAGCATACTGTTGATCAGCTCAAATCGATTACTGTTCTTCTTATGACATGTTGTATTCTTTAAAATATCACTCTCAACGATGGATGAATTACCGCTCTCCGCACCATCAATGGAATATAACAGCGTCTCTCCGTGGAACACAACAAATTCCTTGATATAAATTCCCGGTATGATCTCATTCATTCGCTCCGATTTGTAATGTGCCATACTGTTGCTTTCCTGTCCGAAGCTGTAGCTTACCCAGATCTGTCTGCCGCTCTCACCCTTAAAGATCAGATAGGTCTTAAACTTCATATCATCCGGCAACGTTACAAAGGATGCAAATTCTTTAAAGAACGGCAGGATCTTACTGCTGTCTATAAAATGACGAACTGTATTCCGGATCCATTCCTTCTGTTCTGCCGAGAACCGTCCACCGCAGCCTGCAAAATAAGAGAGCAGCGCCATCTCTGAAATCTCATCTGTAATGTTCTTCTTCGCCACCTCTTTATACAGACATTCCATGATATCCGCAGGAATCTTCAGATCCTTGATAATATACTGGTATGCACAGAACCGTAAAAATGCCTTGACTACCATGCCCCTGCTTCTGCCTGCGTAATAAAGCGCAAAGATATCAAAGATTGCCTCTGTATAAGCATCCGCAAACATCATCTGTGCCAAGATATTCTCTGCAAGCATATCAATATCACGATAATTTGTGTTAACTGCCTTAAAAAGCTCTGCCATTTCCTCTAACGAGCCATTATAGTTATTGATCAGGAATGCCAGAACCTTCTGTGTCGCATACCCCCTCCGGTACAGATATACACAAATGGATAATAACGTCCTGTCATCATCATAGCGCTTATCGGATATTCCGAATTCCGCGATCCGTATCAGTTCATCCACATCCACATCTACATATCCAAACCGATGTATTCCGTTAAATGCCTGCTCATACATCCGTAAAGAAATGTAATATGTAATGATCCGGGAAGCGTCCTCTACTTCCACATAATCCAGATCAATTCGCGACAGATATTTATATAAAATGTCCGCATCATAATTCTCATGATAATACTCAACCATATGGCGGAGTGCTCTCTGCCGGATCAGATAACTGATATTCGGACAGTTAGAGATATCACGAGCCAGGTTGATCTCGGATGCATCCTTATATGAAAAGCTGTCTATATCGTTATACTCAAATAATAACAGACGATAATCCTTCGGATTATACTCTTTACAGATATCCAGATAATTTTCTTCTCCGACAACCGGCTCAAGCCGGTATGGTACCGTATTGATATATCTGCAGCCCCGACTGTCAAGTAATGTAATGATAGCGGATTCTGACACGATCTCTACATAAGCTTCTCCGTCAATCACATCCACCTGTTCACTCTTTTCCAGTTCCTCATGTGTTACAACCACTGATACAATATTCTTATTCCGACAGGTCAGCTTCTGCTTGAATATGATATTAATTAACTTTGATGCAAATTCCGGTTTCACACTCTCCGGCTCCAGAAATTCTTCATAGATAACCGTCAGATCATCACTCACTTCTCCGTCAATGATCTTCTTCTCCATGAAGTTCTCGATTGCCGGAATATACTCATGGAACACATTCATGTTCTGTGCCTTATTCATTATAACATTTGCATAGAGATATGCCAGCTCTTCATCATCTAACGTATTCTTGTAATTGAAATAACGGAGAATGGATTCTGGTATCGGCTGATACGTCTTCTTATCCATGCTCTTTAAGAAGCCCTCATACAAACCAACATATTTAATTCCTGCATTTGCCGCATCCTGATAATATACATGATACTCTTTATCACATTTTTTAAATCTGAGAAGAATTTCACATATCGTATCCAGTGTCATACGGTCATGCTTTGCTGCATAGATATTCTCCAGCATCTTGAATGCGTGAATATCAAAGAGCTTCATTCTTGCAGCCGTCTTTACGAATTCCATAATGACATCTTCGGATACAAATTCATGCCGCATACCCCAGCGGATAGCTGAGATCTCAAGCGGTGCGATCCGTTTCATCATAAGCGGCTGCTTATTGAACATATCACATATTTCAAAGTAAATAACCGGGCTGTTGACACCCTCATTATATAATTTCCGGATATCCTCATAGAGGTTCCATTTGTCTTCCGTATAGCTGTAATCTACAAATAATAACAGCCAGAAATAGAACAGCTTGTTCTTCTCCTGTTCCAGTCGTCCGCGGACAAGTCTTGCCGTGCTGTCGATCATGTCCTTATCCTTTGTCAGAAGTGCTTTCAGATAACTGTAATAACACTTCTCCATGCTGCCTGCCTCGTTCAGATCGGCATCTGCATCGATACGGACAAATTCCTGTTTTACATATTCTGTCTTGCCCTCTAACAGCTTCATATGAAGCAGTCCCAGCCGATAGATGTTATCCTCCGGTCTGTATTTGACCAGTGTTTCCAGTGCCTCTGTCGAACGTTTCGTGTAATCAGCAAGTGACATCTTATCCGTACGGAAATCAATGTATGCTTTTGCCAGTGCCTCATGACCTTTCTTGATCATGAAATTCACATGACGGTTCTTCGGCTCGGTTCTCTGAACCTCCGGCTTCTTTATGCTGACTTTCACGCTGATGTTCTGCAGGGTATTATTAAAATGGATATAACCTGCCGATACCCCTTCCGGGATCTTCGTCGGATCGATCAGGAAGTTCAGCTCATAATTATTTCCAGTGAAATCCTGACCTGTGATCCGGGTTGCTTCCGGGATCAGGAAATCGCTGTCTGATGTAATATAGGTATGGGTATAACCCCAGGTGTTCTTATTTACGGAGATCGTTGCACGAACCAGCTCATCCGGCATCTCGATCAACAACTCACGCTGCTTTGCTGTCAGTGTAAGCACACGTTTCTTATGGGTATATACAAGGAATTCTTCCATTGCCTGATTGATGGATAACGATTTCTTCAGGCTCTCATAGACTCCCTTAATGATCGCGTCATCCCCTAAAAAGGTACGCACGAATTCCGGGCTGTCAAAGATCTGAACTGCTACATCCCAGTGCTCCTCTGCGAAGGTCGCGAACTGGAACAGATCCTCGATCCGTTTGTCTTCTACCAGAACATAAGGCGGAACAACCTCTACGCTGTACGGGATCTTATATTCTCCACCATCCGTTATGATGTTGATATGTCCTTTAAAGCTCTTGCCTTCTTCGATTCCGCGGGCATCAAAAGAAAAGGCAACCGTATTCCGTCTGCCTACAAATGTATGACTCTTGAAATCGAACAGGTATCTGCTGTCATATACCATCAATTTGATCGGTACATCATTCTTTGACACCACCTTAAAGGTTCCCTGAAATATGGAGCCGGCTTCCACAGCCAGTTCCAGCTTTGCAATGGAAATATCAATATCCGGTCTTTCTACATTGAATTCTCCTCTGGCGTACTGTTCTACGATCCCTTTCATCTGGTTCTCCTTGCTTTCGTAATCATTTTATTAAAACTCATGTATTTTTCTTGTAATTAAATCCCCGAATCGGTATAATTATATAAAAACATATATTTTGATTATAGCAAAATAAATAGTTTTTTGAAACATTATATATGGAAAAAGAGGAATTTTTTATGGGAAAAAGTACGTCACATCTTTCTGGGAGCAATCTGCTCTCCCAGAATGAATCTGTAAGATTTGACCTGAACATGAATCCGCTCGGGGTTCCGGATTCTGTCAAAAATGTCATTCTTAACAGTATCGAAGATCTGAAGCGTTACCCGGATGGCTCATATACAAGATTAAAAGACAGTATTGCAGGCTATTCTGGTGCGGATCCGGACGATATCATTGTCGGAAGCTGCTCATATGAATTTATCAAACTCCTGATCGAATTCAACAGTCCAAAGCATGCTGTTCTTCTTTCACCGGGAGCACAAAATTATGAGAAGATCCTGAAAATGAACGGCTGTGATATCACATATTATCAGTTATCCGAAGAGGAAAATTATGAACTGGATATTGCGGATTTCATCTCTACGTTAAATGAGTCCATTGATATGGCATTTATCTCGAATCCAAATGGAACAACATCACAGGTCATCGACCGCGAATCTCTGGAATTCATCGCAAAGATCTGTGCAGGAAATGATATTGCACTGGTCGTTGATGAGGAGTATATGGATTTCGTTCAGGATAAGGATGATTGCACCGCTATTCCGCTGGTTAAGGAATATGACAATCTCTACGTTCTCAGAAACACAAGTAAATTCTTTGCAGTACCCGGCCTTCGATTAGCCTATGCGATCACATCTAATCCGGTTTTTAAAAAGACAATGTCAATCACCGGTTTTCCTTATGCGATCAACGCACTTGCCGAGGCAGCCGGCATTGATATGTTCAAGGATGCTTCTTACATAAGTAAGACCCAGACACTGATGAAGACGGAACGGAATCTCGTCTATTCTGCACTGGCAAGCCGCAAGACGATTAAGCTCTATAAGCCGGATGCAAATTTTATTCTGGTTAAATTATTAAAGAACGATATTACTGCTCAGACAGTTGTGGAACATTGCCAGAGTAAGGGATTGTATATCAGAAACTGTGCCGACATCACAGGATTGGATAATTCTTATATCCGCTTCTGCTTCATGAATCCGGAACAGAATGATCTGGTCGTTAACACTATTTTAGAGGTTGTATAACAAATTATATATGTTATTTAAATGAAAGGGTGGTACATACATATGAAACATGAATCAATGAAATTAACATCTTCTTACAATAATCAGTTATATATCAAAGTGATGAACGGTCACTTTGCTACAAACCATTCTCATATCAACCAGTATATCGATATGACAACCTTGAAGGTCAGAGGCACTATGGCTGCTGCCGCTGCCAAATCCATGGGAACCGAATATATGGCATCAACCATCGTTGACACGATCGTCTGCATGGACGGAACTGAAGTGATCGGTGCTTATCTGGCAGAAACCTTAAGTCAGAACGGTATCACTTCCATGAACCAGCACAAATCCATCTACGTTGTTACACCTGAGGTTCACAGCTCCGGCCAGTTGATCTTCCGTGACAACCTCCAGCCAATGATCGAAGGCAAGCATGTGCTTCTTCTGATCGCATCTGCTACAACCGGTAAAACAATCAAAAAGAGTCTGGAGTGTATCAAATACTACGGTGGTTCTATTGCAGGTATCTCAGCAATCTTCTCTGTTGCAACAGAGGTTGACGGCTATCCGGTACATGCACTGTTTACTGAAAAGGATCTTCCTGATTACAAGACCTATCCTCATGATCAGTGTCCAATGTGTCAGGCCGGAAACCGCATTGAAGCCATTGTTAACAGCTATGGTTATTCTGAATTATAATTTATAGTATTTAAAATAGAAGCCTGGGAGAAATTTCTCCCAGGCTTCTATTTTTATCATTATCAAAGAATGGTAACGCCTATAAACTCCCAGCTGATCGCCGAAATCACACCACTTAGCTGTGGTAATGAGAACGCTTATAATGTACGATCAGCCCTGCTGCCGCAAGAATCAGTATCACCACGATCGCCCACACCTGCGGCGTTACATCCTTAATGTTATAGCAACGGACATTGATCCACATCTGATTGATCCGTTTGCTGGCATCTACATCGAAGTACTGCATGATCGCACTTCGCTCGATCGCCGCTTCGTCCGGATACTGGGCATAGAGCTGACGTCTTGTCTGCTCCTCCGGAGCTGTTATGATGTAATCAGGATCCGAATTATCACCACTGAAGAAATAACCAAGCGGATATTCTGTTGTATCTTCTTCTCCATCTTCCGCACCATAATTCCAGTTCAGATAATCAAATACTGTATTATCATCTTCGCCTCCTGCAATAACAGAAGTATATCCGATGTAGTACATATTTCTGACTGCATTGTCCGGTCTTGAAAGAAAGTTCACAAAGCTTTCTGCTACCTGTTGTTTTCTGGCATCTTCATCGATACCATCCTTTAACATCACCCAGCCATCAAACCAGAGATTGGTAGATTCCTTCGGCACGGCGAAATCAAGATAAAGATCATCTTCTTCTGCCTGATCCATCGCATAAACCGCATCACCGGACCACTGATAATTTGCAAGCACCTTGCCGGATACCATATCTGCCTTACCACTGTCTGTCTCAAAGGAATATACATTGTCCTTCATATCCTGAAGCAAATCTTGTACTTCCTGTATCGTTTCCGGGCTGACATCATTCATTACCCGAAGCAGATCATCATGATAAGTATCTGCATTTATGAATTCCTCTGATGTCAGTTCGTCCTGCTTCAAAATGCCAAGTGCCGCAAAATAAGAATCACGCACATTATCCTTGATCGTAACCTGACGTGCAAACTTCGGATTATTCAGGATATTCCATGTACCTGCTTCTTCCTCTGTTATCTTCTCCGGATTATATAAGATACCGGTTACACCCCACATATATCCGGCTGCATATTTGCTCCAGCTCTCACCATTGATCTCATTTTCATCAAAGGTCTGTCTGATATATGGAGATACTCCCTTTGCATAATAATTTTCCTCTATACTTGTGTCATAAAACGAATCCGAAAACGGAACTACTTTTTCTTCTGCCATCAACTTCATGATCATGTAGTCGGATGGACAGACCAGATCGTATTTATCACCAAGGGTAAGCATGTTATAAAGGTCTTCATTTGTTCCAAAGCAGGAATATTCCACCTTTACCTTCTGACCATATGTCTCATAGTACCAGTTCTCAAAATCTGTCACCATGGAATTCTCACCGAAGATCTCGGTTCCATCTTCCAGGTCGATCACTTCGTCCTCATCCCATTCTCCAAGGTCGATATATTCTTCCCAATTGGATACACGAAGCACAATTGTATCATCCGACTTCTGTACATCGGCAGCATCTGTCTTTGCTGCATCACTTCCTGTATTATCTGATGCTGCAGACGCTTCTGCCTGATCCTGCGTTTTATCATCTGCCTCCGCATGTACCAGATAAGCCGCAGGTGTAAACATCATAAGTCCGGCACAGAAGCCGGCAAATCCTTTGAATAACTTCTTCTTATTCATATCTGCCACCTGCCTTTCCGACTCTCGCCTTTGCCTTTGATGTCATATTCATACCAACAACAATCAGTATAACGATCACGAAGATCACTGTTGATAACGCCCATAAAGCAGTCTTAATCTCTGTCTGAGAACCCTTGGTCGCATTTACGACATAAGTACTGATCGTATCAAATGTAGCCGGCTTTGTATAACTCGCAATGAAATAATCATCTAATGACAAAGTTATTGCCAGTGCAAATCCTGAAATCACACCCGGTAAGATCTGTGGAAGGACTACTTTTATCAGCGCAGTAAATGGTGATGCACCCAGATCCATCGCAGCCTCATACAAGCTTCCATCCATCTGCTTTAGCTTCGGTACAACTGACAGATAGACAAATGGTGCAGACAGCACGACATGTCCGACTACCAGCGGCACATAGGATTCCTTACTGACACCAAATACTACGATCAGCAAGATACAGATTGAAAAACCGGTTACAACATCTGCATTTACAACTGGAACCTGATTCATCGCAGATACGATCCCCGATGCAAGTTTCTTGGAATAAAATGCACCGACCGCACCCAGTGTTCCAAGCAATGTCGCAATTAACGCTGATCCAACCGCAAGAAGAACCGTACCCCAGATCATATCTGCAAGCTCAGGCTTGGTAAATAATGTAACATAATTCTGAACGGAAAATCCGTGTATTGTTCCGATATTTGCCGAATCCGTAAAACTATAAACTGCAAGGATCAGAATCGGCAGATAGAGGATCACCAACATCAATATAATAAAAGCAACCCGAAATCCTTTTTTCATTATAATAATGCACCTCCTCTGTTGTTGTCTTCTCCCTCATATTTATTTGTAAAGAGAGTAAAGATTAATATGATCAACAGAAGCACCAGTGCGATCATGGATCCATTGTGCCAATCGTATGCAGCAAAATAGCTGCCTATCAGACTACCCATAACATAAGTGCTGTTATACAACATATCCAATACAACATAGTTCGTCATAGACGGAAGGAATACCATCACGATACCACTGATGATACCCGGAACAGATAACGGAAGCGTCACCTTTAAAAATGTCTGAACAGAACTTGCGCCCAGATCATTTGCTGCTTCTAACAGACTGTTATCTAACTTCATCAATGTTGTATAGATCGGCAGGATCATAAACGGAAGAAAGTCATATACCATACCGATCACGGAATTAAAAAACGGATAATATGCCAGATTATGCTCGATCAACGTCAGGACTTCCTTTAAAGCAGTCAGTCTTAACGTAAAATTGATCCACATCGGAAGAACGAAGATCATAACAATGATCGACTTTTTCTTCCATTCACTTCTGGCAAGTATATAAGCGATCGGGTACGCCAGCAACAAAGCTGCTGCCGTCGATACACAGGCGATCGCAAAGCTGTAGGCAAGGGTTCCGATCGTGTTCGGACTGGTGAAGAATCCTGTCAGGTTCTCCAGTGAGAACTGCCCCTCTCCATTTGTAAATGCATAATATATAATGACTATAAGCGGTGCAACCACAAAGCATATCAGGAACAATGCATATGGCACACACAGTTGTTTTCTGGAAAAACGTAATGTACTCATCTCTGTCTCCTTTTGCTTTCGGTTATTTCTTAAGTTCAAAGTGGATCTTATCCTTTGGAATCACAAGGCTGACAAAGTCATCCATATTCCAGAGATATTCATCGTGAACAATGAAGTCTTCCTCATTCTCCGTACGGACTACATAGCTGTAGTGGTCTCCTTTATAGATCAGGTTAATGATATGACCGGATATGATACCTTCCTCCTGATCATCACTCATCGTAATATCATCCGGCTTGATCGTTAAGATCACCTTGAGCCGCTCATGATCGATGACATCTCCGGACGCATCCATTAATACACCATCCTCATAATGAGACGACGGAACGATCTTACTCAGATCACACGCAAGCTCACCAGCTAAGAATTCCAGCTTATAATATTTGTCAACTCCTGTCTCGATGCGGTTCAGTGCTTTCTCCGCAGGCATAACATGAATGCCATCCGGCTCTACGTTAAGTCCAACCATGTCGCCTACCTTTGCAGACTTTGTGGACTGTATCACGATCTCATTTTTACCGGACTGTACTGTGATCTCATAATGAACACCCTTGAATACCACAGAGATAACCGTTCCTTTTACTGCTCCCTGCTCCGGCGACACGATCAGGATATCCTCCGGACGCACTACGACATCCACCTGTGTTCCATGCTCTACATCATCCAGGCATTCGAATTCCGCACCACAAAAACGAACCTTTAATTTGCCTGTCATGATACCATTAAAAATGTTGCTTTCTCCGATAAAGTCCGCAACGAATGCATTCTTCGGCTCATTGTAAATATCCTCCGGCGTACCAATCTGCTGGATACGTCCTTCTGACATTACAACGATCTTATCTGACATTGTAAGCGCTTCTTCCTGATCGTGGGTTACATAGATAAAGGTAATTCCAAGTCTCTCGTGCATTTCCTTTAATTCGAGCTGCATCTCTTTTCTCATTTTCAGATCCAGCGCACCAAGCGGCTCGTCAAGCAACAGAATCTCCGGCTCATTTACCAGCGAACGTGCGATTGCAATTCTCTGTTGCTGTCCACCGGACAATGTCTGAACGCGTCTATCTTCAAACCCTTCAAGATCTACCATCTCAAGAGCTTTTTTTACTTTCTTTTCAATCTCAGCCTTTGGAAGCTTTTTCAGCTTCAGGCCAAATGCGATATTGTCATAAATATTTAAATGTGGAAACAATGCGTATCTCTGAAATACCGTATTGATCGGGCGCTTATTTGGCGGCAACTTACTGATGTCCTTACCATTTAATAAAATCTCCCCCTCTGTCGGCATCTCAAAACCGGCTATCATTCGAAGTGTGGTCGTCTTACCACAACCGGACGGCCCTAAAAAGGTTACAAACTCTCCACGCTGCACCTCCAGATTAAAGTCATCCACAGCCGTAAAGTTATCATCAAAATTTTTTGTGATATGCTTTAACTCGATAATGTTTTCCAATTATTTATACACTCTCCTTTTCAAGTTATTTATAATTTTTATCATTAGACAAAAATCAACTAATTCTAACATATCCGGGAGAAAATTAATATATATTTCGTGTTATTTTTCTTAGGTTTTGTATAGATTTTTCATACGGATTTTTATTGTGTAAGTACCGAAGCATACAGTCTGACCAGATCTGTCTTATCACCGAATTGAAGATGAACCGAACCGTAACCCGTCTCCTGAATCCGGACATTTTTATTTGCTGCAAGATCGCTCAGATGCACGTTGGAATTCAGCCGTCCATACCAGCCTTCCGGAGTCTGCGTAAGCCCTGTGACTGGAAGCTCCTGTAATATCTGCTCCAGTATTCTGCCGGTATGTGATCTCTCTGTCTGTTCCCTGCTCACGACTACCGTGTCCGATGTCAATCCATACGAAGCCACCGCTGCTGTCATCACCTGCTCCTGCGTCAAGGAATCTGCATAAATATCAGCTTCAACACTTACCATCTCCTTGATATTCAGATTATCAAAAAATGTATGAATCTGATCGACTGCCTCTATACGATCCGTCTGAACGACCAGATAACCCTGTCCGGTAACTGAATTGTCAATAAATGTAAATCTCCAGAATGCCGGATCTCCGTTACTTTGAAAAGTTGTTATCGAATCATGCCATCCGGTAACAGTCAGTTCGCCTGCAGATACCCCAAAGCATCCGGCAGTATTCAAAAGAAGATTATTTATCTTCGCCGGAGTCAGACGCGGGCAGACATCCTTTGAATCTTTATTTTCAGATTTTTCTGAATCTGCCATCTCATATACGCCCCATACACTTATATCAGCATGAACCTCCAGCTGTGTATCTGCCTCCTGCATACTGGCGAACACTTCTTCCATATCCATTTTCTCATTTATAAAAAACTGCAATGCTGCTGCGATCCAGACAAGCAGCACCATATATATCTTCGCCGAACGCTTCATGTATACATCTACCATCCTTTTCCTATATCCATATTCTGGACAATATCATGTGCTTTTATTCCAGGAACTTCTTGGATTGCTGACGTACATCATAATCTTCATATCCATGAGGCAGATCAGATACTGCAGACTTACGTTCTTTTGCAATATAGCAAAAAGAGGTGCCAGACACATAAATGCCTGACACCTCCAATACAGCTCACTTCCATCACAAATTCAGGTGTTTTCTACTTGAACTTCATCTTCTTTGTTACACCCTTCTTTAAAAGGATCTTTTTGTATGCCGTCTTCTTTGCTTTTGGGATCTTGATCGTTGCTTTTGTATAGATCTTTGAAAATGCTTTAGAGCCAACAGTCGATGCTGTTAACTTTGTTGACTTGATCGTAATGGTCTTCAGATTTGTGCATCCATAAAAAGCATAATTTCCAATCTTGGATACATTTGCACCGATCGTTACTTTTTTCAGCTTCTTTCTGTTTACAAAGGCACGGGATGCGATCGCCGTTACCTGATATGTTTTCTTTCCAATCTTCACAGTCTTAGGAATTGAAAGTGATGTGATGGTATTTGAAGTAACTCCGCCAAAGGCAACCGTCTTTGATGATGTAATCTTATAGATCATCTTATCCTTGATATAGATATCACCCTTCCGGTATCCACTCTTCTGTCCATTATCAAATGACTCTGTCTTGTCGATTTTGAAGGTCTTTACGTTCCTGGCTTTTGTCTGTACCTTGGATAACTGATATGGATTGATCTCGACAAATACGGGTGAATCGTTATTGGTTACATACCATATAACCGTACCGGATTTGGTTACAACCGGCTCACACATCGCAAGTGCCAGTGGAGAAGAACAGATCTCCGAGGTTTTATTTCCACTTTCATCCAGCAGCACCATCTTCGTTGTATAAGTATTCTTCACTGTATTCTTTTCTTCCCATAATAACAGGAACTGTGTTCCCGACAATTTTACAAGCTTTGGATTCATAACCGTGATCTTATCCTTCGCTGTATAGTTCGTGATCCACTTTGCACCTGTCTGCAAATGTGTCTTCGATCCTGCATTCACATAGATATTTCTTACAGAGGTCTTTTCGTTCTTGATGCCTGTTCCGGTCAGAATATAGTTATTGGTTCCAAGTTTCAGATCATTTAATGTATAACCGGTATAGTTATATCCTGTGTCTCCCGGAATCGCAATAACCGTTCCATACATGGACGGATCCTTTACCTGATCTCCGACTTTCGTTGCTGTAAGCGCAATACCCCTTGGATAAGCATCTCCCAGATCTGCACGATAAATGTACTTACCATCTGTTTCAATCTGCTGTGCAAATGAATGGCTGACATAACCCTCTGACAGATTCATAACATCATAATACGAATCTGCCAGCTTCATATTGCTCTCTTTTACAACAAAGGTACAGTTCGCCTGATGATGATATCCGTCGCTGCTTGCAAACATCGTATGACAGGTGTGTATATATAATTTACCTGCTGTTTCTGTCATTGAAAGTCCACCTGCATCAAATGGCATATATGTATTTGCTCCCTTGATCCGGCAGGCTCCGATCCGCTTCCAGTTTTTATCATACTTTACAACACGGATAACTTCCTTTGTCTTGCTCTCCTTTGTATTTGACTGTCCAAATACAAGATAGTTGTATTTCTCACCGCTATAATATCCACCAAATAACGGGAGTTCGCATTTGATCTTTTTCCGGCTCTTTAACCGATAAGAAGAATCATAAACCTCGCGAACTACCGAACCTCTGATATACTCTACACGCTCAAAGGTTCCATCGGATCTTGCATTCAGATAAGCGGTCTGTACATTTCCATATGTATATCCACTGTTTGTACTCAGATGCATGGTTGCTGATGCTGTACCGACTGCTCCTGTAGATTTATAAGTTTTACTGCTCTTTGATAAAGTCGAATCTGTTACCTTGAGCGTGATCGTCTTCTTCACATTGATCGGGTCTGCCTTGATCGTGATCGTTGCCGTTCCCTTTTTCCATGCATTCAGATTTCCGTTTTTATCTACACTTACGATCTTTGGATCTGAACTTTTATAAGTATAGTCCAGAGCAAAGCCACCATTTGTACTGCAGGCGGCTGTTCCTGATGCTCCTACCTTCATACTGGCCGGTGCATTCACACGGAAGGTTGTCGGATATGTCCAGTCAAATGTTTCCAGATAATAATTGTCATCCTTTTTCTCTACTACTACACAGGTGGATTTGTCCATGAAAAATGTATAGACCGGGTACTTTGTCTGTAACCGTATCTTCTCTTTTTGCTTTGCTATGTCGTATTCTGTTAATACCGTCTCATCTGTTTTTACGATCAGAGACGTTGCTGTGCTGTTTAATGCACATCTTGGTCCAATACCTGTAAGGTCAATATATCCATCACCGTAATATGAATCAGCTGTGTAAAACGCCATCTTCAATGCTTTTTTATTTGCAATGTTGATCGGTGATACGGATACACTGCTATCAATCAGGTTAATACTTGTAGAGCTCTGGGTTACATCATTTATATCATACTGATTCGAATCTATCAGTACACAGATGTTCCCATTAAATGTAGACAGAGATACCAGATACCTGTCATTTAACATCCGGATCGGAGCCTTATGTGCAAACCATCCATCCTGGTAGAGATACATCATATTCTCGCCCTTGATCGTGATAGAATTATCGCTGTTTACCTTGCCAGCCTTCAGACTTGCCATGCTGTGATCATATCCCCAATATCTCCAGTTCTCTGATCCTCGGTAATAAAAATTACCATTCGTTTTATCAAAGCCTGCAAATTCATATATCTCACTTCCACATTTGGTCGTACTCAATAATTTTCCTTCGGAATTGAACAGATACAATTTATCTTCATTGGTCGCAATATAATATCTTCCATATGAATCGACTCCAAATGTAGATATAAGATTTGCCCAGTTCGCACCAATATCCAATGTTTCAAATGCCTGCTTATTTACTGTTCCTGTCTTAAAATTATAATTTGTGATCTCTAAATCACATGTATAATCATAAGAGCCGGATTTTTCGTTCTTCGTATATGATACATCCGTTTTCGCAAAATATATGGCATTATCATCCATATAAGACTCTTCAACCCCTCGTTCACTTGTATATACCGTCGTATATGTATTCTTGGAAATATTATAGAATACGATCTCGTATGCCCTGTAATTTCCATAAACCTCACCTACTGTATGGACAAAATAAATTCCATTCTTCTCCGGTGAATACACCATATCATTGTAGGAGGTCGTCTCCCCAACCTTATCCGCATTCAGCTTTACCGCCTTTACAGCCGACAACTCCGCTTCTGTCTGGTCTGATTCAGATACTGTCTGTGTCTGCAATACAGCCTTTGCAGAATCTTCCTTTGCCTGTACCATAGCCGGACTTCCGATCAGTTCAACACAAGCGACAATTCCAGCTAATGCCACAGTTAATTTCTTCCATTTTTTCATAGTCACTCGCTCCTTTTCATTTATATGATCTGTCTTCCTCTATTCATCTCCGCAGATATTAAACATATTTTATCATTGCATTTACGCTCTGCACAATCACTAATCTATAGATGTTGTAAAATTTTTTCTTTCTTTCCATATCGCGGCAGCAAAAAAAACAGGCAGCCACCAGATCTTCGCAGATATGCATTCACTCTTTATCATGCATATCCAGACTGATAACCGCCTGTTTTTATTAATTTGTATTTAGTTAATATCTTTCAGGAAGAACATATTTCTCCTGATAATCGATCATCTCTTTGTAGATTCTCTCGCAGTTATTGTGATCTCTGTAGTAGAAGAAGTCATCGGCGCGTTTTACATATTCCGGCTTCATCTTACAATCATTCTGCATATACTCGATCAAGGTATCGATCAGTTCATCGTTGTCATGACAGATCTCCCCGAATGCCATTGTATCATAATGGAAGGTACCCTCCTCATAATGCTGTGGTATATCTTTGTGATGGAGATATACCAATGGCTTTCTCATATAAGCAAAGTCAAACTGGATACCAGAGAAATCCGTTACCATCAGACTGGATTCACAGAACATATCTTCATAGCTCATATCTCCAACTGCCGGAACGATATCTACAAAATCATTCTTATCAAAATCATCCACCTGTGAGCTTACGATCGGATGCAGAACATATTTGATCCGGTATCCATATTTCTCTGCCGCATCGATCAGACGCTTGTCATTAATAAGTGCATTGAATACCTTGAAATATTCTGATTCCTTAAACAGCGGATTGTAATCACGCTGTTCGCTCTCACTGGTACGAACCGGCATCGCTGCCTGCATTCTCCAGGTCGGACTGATCATAATCTGCTTCTTCGCCCGATCCTTCAATCCATCATAACGAGGAACGCCTGTCAGCTTCAATGCATCATAGCCGACATAATCATATACCGGACGAGACAGATTCTCGATCTCATACTTAGATGCGCAGAAGTAAAGTCTGAGATTATCCCGCAGACGATTCTGGGCGATCGCAATCTTCTGAATCGACATACCATGCTGAACACAGCAGACATGGAAATGCGGAAGGTCACGGATAAATGCCGAATTCTTCAGCTTGTAACCATTAAACGCATACACGGTCGAATTCGATATAACCATCATATCTGCATATAAGAATACCAGTCTGTGTTTTAAGGAATCACGCACCAATGGCTTGTAGCCCTCTTTCTTCAGACGCTTATAATCCGTACTCTTCTTATCAACCAGATAGTAATGCTTGATATCCTTGCTGTTTTGTGCACTGGCATATTTATACAGGTACTCGGATGAATCTCCGCCCTTGTAAATCTTATCAATATACATCCAGATCGGCTTTCTGGTCATGAATGGACGACAGATAAAGTACAGCATTCTGAATATCGCATACTTTCTTGTCCAGTTATTCTTCTTAAACATATCCTTCAGTAACTTAAGCTCTTTTACAAATTTCTGTGACTTGCTCACCTTACGGATGACCATACTTCTCCGCTCAGATGTCATCATATACTCTCTGTTATCTCCAAAAAACCAGTGGCTGTTTGCAAACGCTCCGCATACCCGACTGAAATGGGATGGGAAACTAAGGGTGATCGTCTCGATCTGCGTTCCGAATTTCGCCTCACAGGATATTGCTGTTTCATTTTTCTTTGCAACCGGAATACTCAGATGGAACGAATGTCTCTTACAGATCGCTGCTCCAAATGCCTTTGTCAGACCATATCGTCCGTTATATTCGATCTTATATTTGACATTGTTATATTTGAAATAAATCTCGTCCGCCATGGAATACAGGATTGGATGAACCGTTCCATCGATCTCCAGCTTACCATCTCTGTAATTGATGAACAGGATGTTAGTGCTTAAGCTCATAACTGAATTAAACAGGGTATCCCCGATTCCATAATAGATCTTTCCTGCAAGGAAAAATCGCTGAAACTTATAATCCTGTCCATTTCGTAAGATACCATACACCCATTTCATCGTATCACCTGTGATACAGGCCGCTATCTTATTCCGGTTCAGCATGATACTCTCTTCAATCAATCCAAGTGCCTTACCTATCAGTTCCAGATATTCCTCGCCATGGCCTTCCTCGATCACATGCTTGTTCCGATTGTCCATGTTGCCTTCAAATCTGGCATGTATGGAATACATGAAATTATACTGGATAAATACCGGTATCCTTCCATATTTTTCTTTCATTTCTGTTAAGAACGGCATCCAGAATTCTGTAATAGAATCAAAATACCACTCCTGCATATACAATCCACGATAAAATGTAATATCATGTTCCTCATATTCGTATGCTGTATATTCCACACCCGGAAGATATACAACCTTCATTTCTTCTGTCATCAAACGAAGGAAGAAATCACGTTCTATTTCCAATCCCAGTGATGTATTGACATTATGTTGTTTTAAAATATCCGTTTTTAAAATTGTTCCTGCAAAAGTAAATGGATAACAGTCGTATTTATTCTTCAAATCGATCACATAAAATGCTTTTAATTCCTTTTTACTGTCTGTGACTTTTAAGAAATTACGAAATGCACCTTTCGTTGCATTTGCAAATGTTTTTGCGACCATATATACATGATGTCCCGGGCAGATTGTAATTCCATTTGTAAGGATCTCTGCCAGATTCTCTGAGATCACATCTCCGGCTTCTATAAATGCACAGTAATCTCCCTCTGCTTTCTCTGCCATCTGATGATATGCTTCTGCCGGTGCAGTATATGCGGTATCGTCAATTGTTACCGTAAATGCAGGATTACCGATCCTGGTGATCACATTATTATACCAGTCTTTATCTGCTGTTACCTGACTGGTATTCAGCACAAACTGAACCGAATACTCTGCCATCTGCGCATCCGAAACTACAGTCTCTGATTTCTTTTCTTCTTTTTCTTTCTCAGTCTCAGCATGCTTCTTCTTTTCACCCATGCTGATCTTTTCCTGAGAAATATCATCCGCCGACAGATCACTGTCGCCAATATCAGTACTACTTCCTTCTGCAGATGCCATACTGCCTTCCCCTGCTGCATTTGCAAATTCTTCACCGATCCGGACTTTATTATTCTTACCAAGCCCATATGCCGCCATCTTTTCAAATACTTCAATGGTCGCCTTGTTTAATTCTTCGTCGTCCGTTAAACAACACAAAATGGATAATTTCATCGTCCATCTCCCTCACAACTACTTTACTTTCTTCTATATAGTATCATTCATTTCTAGCATTTTACATACAGAGATTATTTTACCTAACTTTCTTCTATAACGCAAGTAATTGTTTTAATCTTGTATTCATTATTTTCTTGATTTCATTTATGATCTGTGCTATAAAGTAAACAGTGTTTACAATTTTAAACAGACAAGGAGTGAGAACAATTCGAGAAAGTACAAAAGCAACAAAAGAAGCCATCCTTGCAAGTGCCAGAGATATCTTTTTAGAATATGGATATCAGGAAGCCTCCATGCGCAGGATCGCAGCCAAAGCCGGAATCACCCCCGGAGCGATCTATAAACACTTTTCCGGCAAAGAAGATATGTTTGAAGAAATCTTTGCGGAAAGCGGAAATAAGCTTATGCTGCTTTCCGAATCTATGTTGCATGCAGATTTTACTTCCATGACAGATGATCAGTTACTTCAGGTCTTATATTCCGGGATATCCATCCGCACCTTTGAGCTGTTAGAGGATGACATGCAGTTATTTCACATGCTCTTAAAAAATGACTCCGGTACATACCTGAGCCGTTTTCGTAAAATCTACATTGAACAATGCACCGGATTTGCAATGCAGTATTATTCCGAATTATACAAACGAGGACTTGCATCAAATCAATTATCAGAAAAAACAGTCTATATTCTCTCATCCTCTGAGTTCTCGATGGTCTGTGAAATAATCGCAGATGATTCCTGCAAAAACGGGATCACACCTGAGTGCAAACAGGCATTTTTAGAAGCAATGAGCATTCTGCTTCATGGACTGGAAGCAGCACTTGGAATAAAAAAACAGGAGGAACCAAAACATGGAAAAAATTAAGATTGAAAAAGGAACCGTACAGGAAACATTATTAATTCCTCTATATGGAAGAAAATATGCCAGATCATCGAACTGGAATTTGACTAGTATGGAGGCAGTTTAAAATGGAATATGGATTTACACAGAAATTATTTGGATATTTTTATCACAGCTCCTGTATGAAGCAGGCAGCAAAACAGAAATTGAATATTAATAAAAAAGCAATAAAGCAGGAATATGTATCGATTATGAAAAATGCGAAGGACATTGGCAAATCCAGACTTATGAGTTCCTATTGCATGGGAGCATATTTTATCGCCTTAAACCGTAAAACCCCACTGTCACCGGAAGCCTGCTATGAACTGTACAAGGACGGCTTATCTTCCAACAAGCTGTTTCATATAGCGGTTGGAAATGCCAACAGCTATCTTGATAAAAAGAAGATGCCGGGCAGACTAAAATGGTCAGCAGATTCTCATTTGCGCCGATATGAAAATGACTGGGTCGTTGATATCATTGAGGGAACTCCTCAAGATGATTTTGAACTTGGCTACGACTATCATACCTGCGGTATCTGTAATCTCTGTCGGGATGAAGGATGCTTTGAACTGGCGAAATATCTCTGTCGGATGGACTATGTTCTCGCGGATATGATGCAAATGAAGCTCACCCGGACGAAGACGATCGCTGAGGGTGCAGATCTTTGTGATTTCCGATATGGACGGAAATGATCTTATACGACCGGCAGCATTCAAATATGAAAAATTAATACACTCCGAAAGAACACAAAAACTGCCGCCAGTTGAATGACTGGCGGCAGTTTTTGCTCTTCCTTATACTTACACTCTACTTTTTTCTGTAAGCGCTGCACATCTAATACCAGATTATTTAATCTTGACTGCTTTTACAGCACTCCATTTTCCATACACCCGGTTTCCGGTAGAATCCTTCTTAAATGCACGAACCTTAACGTAGTATTTCTTTTTAGATTTTAATCCGGTTAATGTCTTGGTTAATGTCTTGGTTAATTTCTTTGTTACTTTTTTCTTTGCTCCACTCATGTTTTTCTTAGTAGAATAACAAATCTGATATCCATATGCATTCTTGACTCTTTTTATCGTTACTTTTGCTTTTTTCTTTGATGTACTCTTAACGCCAGGTTTCTTTGCCTTCGCTACTTTAACCTTTGTCCAATGTGCATATAATGTAATATTCTTATTTGCAACCTTACTCTGTCTGGATACTTTAACACCACCGGCAGGGCTTGTATACCAACCTGCAAATGTATATCCCTTTCTGGCCGAAGCAGGCAATGTACCATAATATTTACTAGGAATAGCCGACATGCTCTGCTGTTTACATGTACCACCATTTGCTGCGAAGAAAACCTTGATCGGTCTGACTTCAAATTTATAATAACCATCATAAGAAGCTGTTTTATTGGTGTCACTTACAAATTTTGCTGCAGTTGAGGCAGCATTTCCTTTTAATGTAGTTCCTTTTCCAAATGCGTATCTGGAAAGAACAACATTATCATCTAACACATCAACATATGCATTTTCTGCCAAAAAAGCATTTGCCTGAATAGCTGATACACCTTTTGAGATCGTGATATTCTTTACTGTATCTCCAAACGCACACTCTTCTATATTAATTGTATTTTCCGGTATCGTCACAGCGGTAATCTTTGTCTTTTCAAACGCACCTTTATTAATATACTGCAGTCCTTTATTCAACCGAACATCATTAAGTCCGGAGCGATAAAATGCATATTCATCAATAACCTGTACATTACCCGGTATATTAATGCTTGTTAACATCTCGCAATTTTCAAATGCATATTTACCAATCGTCTGGACATCTTTACCGATTGTTACAGAATTCAAACTACTACAAGCTCTAAATAAATAGTTTCCGATTGATGTGATCCCATCCCCAATTACAACACAATTAATTCGGTACTGATATGTTTCAAATCCATTCTTATCTTTATCCCCATACCAGAATGAATTGATCCAGTTTTTTCCACTATCTCCCTCATATGTACTTCCGGTACCGGTCAGAGTCAGAGTACCCGTAATATCCAGAACCCCTGTAACATTTGCTCCGCATTTGAACACACATTGAATGTTCGCATTGCCCGCTGCCTTTACTGTCAGCTCGGGAATCATACTGATAACCATTATCCCTACAAGCAATAATGCCGTTAATCGTTTCATCACCTGTTTCATCTGTTATTCCTCTTTTCTTTCTCATTTTTGTCGTTTTTGGTATATGCATGTATATATTTACATGTCAACCTCAGATACTGTTTTATTATAAAAAAGCATAAAAGTCCAGATACAGCATTTCTGCCATATCTGGACTTCTACTAAAATATACATGTTACCTGTCCTGCTTGTGTCTTTAGTCTATAATTGCCTTAATTTCCGATTCGCTCATATCGGTTACATCCATGATCTGTTCTAAGGTGTAGCCTTTCTTATGCATTTTCAGGATAATATCAACTCTTTCTTCCGATCTTCCTTCTAATCTTCCTTCAGACCTTCCAATGACCTTACCTCGTGCTTCGCCTATTTTTTCGCCTTCTGCCCTGCCAGCTGCTTTGCCAGCGGCTTCGCCCTTCGCATATCCCATTTCTTCTACGCCTTCACTCAGATTACACATGATCTTCACCTCGTCTCTGATACCGTGTCTGTCTACTAGTATGTCATACTCTTGTTTCATCAGCTTCAATTTTTGTTCTGCCGTCATTGTCTGCGACAATAGCGTTCCAAGTAAGCGATGCAGTTCATATCTTTCTTCCTTAGGCGGTATCTCCTTTGCCAATCCGATCATCACGATGTTAGGAATATCCAGATTGCCTTTCCAGTCCTGTTCGCCAAGTAAATCATCTTTTACCATATGAATATGACTCAGACTGTTCTCTTTCATATTCATACAGATCCAGATGGAATACACCTGTTTGATCTCGTTGTAATCAGAACCGGTAAATTCCCGCTCTTTCTGGGATGACACCAGTCTTGCCGTATAGAAGATTGCCCGATTTAAGATAAAATACTTTGTCGGTTCATTCTTCTGGGCTTCCAGATTAATGATCATTTTCGCCAGTCCATCCCGCATCCGTACATAGAAGATAATATCAAAATATATCTTTCCCTCATCAATTTCGGAACTTTCTGTATTCAGTCCGACAATCCGTTCACCGGTTCTGGCATCCACCGTTTCTTTGTTCGTTAATCCCGGTTCTACCGGAACCTGGCTGATATACGGTTCACCTTCAATCAATAATGCAACCGTATCTGCATCCATACCTTTAAATTCTTCTACTACCCTGATCAGTATATGCGCCAGTATGATCTTCTGTCCAAGCAGGCGCTTGGCACTGGCATCATACTGTGCTTTCTGATCAGTAGCCTTGGAGGAATATACAATTTCGTTATCCATATTTCATCTCCTTTCCCGATAAAACAGAATAACATGCATATTTTAGCTTTGTATATTGCCTCCATCTCTCCAAGTTTGATTGTAACGGATATCAGAAAGGAAAACAAGTTTATAATTATTTACCGTAAAATCTTACAATTGATCAGACCGATACCACATACGGTTATTCCAACTGCGATCACTACATCTTTGTTATCTCCAACAATGTTCACATACTTTGCTTTGCCCGGACGATAAATGATCTCCACCGGATCATTCTGGTTTAACTTTTTGTTTCCGCCATTTGCAGCTCGTAATTTCATATCCTGTCCATTATACTGAAACCGCACAACCGGAAAATCAACACCATTTTCATTGACAAAGTCAGTAATCGTTCCCGGAAGCTTTTTCCCCTGCCGGTCAACGATGACCTTGATCAAACACAGGATACCTCCAATAAATTCTCTGTTACACGCAAAGAATTCATTTCTTTCATATTATCGTGCGAACAAAAGAGGTACAAGTTGAAAATGTTTATTTCTTATAGAAGTTATATCCATCTATCTAATATTACAAATGCGTTAATACATATTCCCCAAATTCAGGTAATGAAAAGAAAACATACCCATGTTCCTTGCAATCAATAATACCCCTTTTCTTTAACCTGTCTCGATACGGATTAAACTCATTTGTTTTCAACGAAAGCTTATCTCGTATCTCCTTTATTTACCAGATTCTGTTTTTGCAATACCATAACAGATCTTCCTGTCTCTGCTCTATTTCTACAAGTCAATATGACTCGAAAAAATGGCATAAACATTATAAAAAAAAGAGTCGTCAATATACCAAAAGAAATTAATAAAAATATTCTGCAAATATGCAAGTTATTACATCCAGACATGCTGTTTGTTACATCAACCGTTTTTTCGTTTCTTTTTCTGCTATGGTTATGTTGTCGACAAAACAGGCGCCGGATATTACGAGGAATTAAATTTATGTACAATGAAAATGAAAAAAGAAACATTGCTGTCTCACAGAAAGGCAATGCTATACAGCCTGCCGCATTAAACATCCATCAGCTTTTCCCATCCCGAACCAAAGATGAATGTCTATTAGAATTAAAGAAGAATCCATCCGTTTACCGGACATATCTGAACTGGCCTGACAAATGGAAATCAAACTTTCTGGAATTCATGGAAGGTAAGAAAAGCCTGCCATTGACCTATGATCCATTTTTCAAAAAACTGTTCAACCCAGATATATACCCGGAACGGTTATCACGACTGATCAGCAGTATCATCGGCACAAAAGTAACCGTAAAATGTATCCTGTCAAATGAGGACAGCATGCTGCCATCAACTTCTCTCCTGCTTCTGGATATCATTGTTCAGTTAGAAGATGGTTCGATTGCAAATGTGGAGATCCAGAAGATCCCATACACCTTTCCCGGTGAGCGGATGTCCTGCTACTCTGCTGATCTTTTGCTCCGCCAGTACACCAGAGTAAAAGGGGAAAAGGGAAGTACATTCACCTATCAGGATCTGAAAACCGTTTATACGATCGTGATGTTTGAAAACAGTCCAAAAGAATGTAAAGATCCCGAATTATCCGATATCTATCTGCATCATGGAAAGGCTGCATTTGATACCGGGATCAACTTCCATCTTCTGCAGGAATACTATGTCGTTGCACTTGACGTCTTCCAAAAAAGTAAGTATTCTAAAGATATCAACGAACTTAACGCATGGTTATCCCTGTTAACGGCAACTACCCTGGATGACCTTGTAGCACTGATATCCGACTATCCGTGGATGGAAGCCATCTGCATGGATATGTCAGAATATCTGTATCACCCGGAGGAGGTTGTTACCATGTTTTCTGAAGCATTACGAAAATTGGATGAAAATACCGTCAACTACATGATCGATGAACTGAAAAAAGAACGGGACGAAGCAGTCACTGCTCTAGCCGAAAGAGATGCTACAGTATCTGAAATGAATGCTACCTTATCTGAAAAAAATGCTGAGATTGCAAAATTAAAGGCGCAACTTGCCGAGCGAAACAAATAAAATCTTATTTTCTAATATAACAACAAGCAGAAAACTCCTGATATTATACTTGTTATGTAGCAAACCTATCCGAGTGCCGGTTCTTAGGCAGCGTCCCTTGCTGCCTTACGTACCGTTGCACCGAGGATAGAGTGCAAGCGTTTTGCGTAATAACAATGTATAATATCAGGAGTTTTCGTTCGTCTGCATCACTCAAATTGATGCTCTTTATAGTGATGGGCTTCCTCCAGCATCATATCCTTGACCTTCATGAGCCGCACCTGCGTGCTTCGCTCATTCTCATCAAGCTTCATACTGATATATCGGATGCCCTCCTTTGTCTCAGGAATGATAACATGCTCCAGCGCATTTACACGTCGTCTGGTCTTTTCGATCTCCGATGCCAAAAGCTGACAGGATTTCTCAATCTCCGCCAGTTTCAGCATATCCGGAAGGATGTCAGCAAGTGACTTTACTGCATCATCCAGATCACCGGAGGTAAATGCAAAACCGTAAGAATAGATATCATTCTCATCCGCACTTTTTGTTGTATATTCAAATACCGGAATATCTACACTCATAACATTTCGATCCTTGCAGGTAAGCTGGACTTCCTGTTTCGGTGCCATCAGTGCTGTATGAAGGATCTGTTCAGACATGCCGGCTTTTGCTATGACAAAATTCGTATTAGCGGCTTTGATGCCGGCCTCAACCTTCTCACGAAGTGCCATATTCTCTCTTGCCATATCAAGGAACTGCCGCATCAGCTCATCTCGTTTATCTTTTAACAGCTTATGGCCTCTGGTTGCCGTAACAAGCTTCTTCTTTAAACGGGTCAGTTCCATTCTGGTAGGATTTACCTGTGTAGCTGCCATTTTTGCCTCCTTATAAAGGGTTTATAGACTGTGAAGCGCTTCACCTCGCCTGACGGCTCGGTGGGTTCTGTCGAACCATGCTCGCATCCTTGCAAATCGTCTGCTATAAGCAAGCTCAAGCATCCCATTTGCAAGTCTACTCACGCGCTTCTCGTTACTTTCCATAGTATTGATCTAACCACTTGTCATCGATACGTTTCAGTTCTACACGAGGCAGGATCGATAACAGCTTCCAGCCGATGTTTAATGTCTCTTCGATACTTCTGTCTGTCTCATACCCCTGAGATACATATTCCTTTTCAAATGCTTCTGCAAACTTTGCATATAAAATATCGATATCCGACAATGCAGATTCACCAAGGATCGTCATAAGCTCCTTTGCATCCTTACCACGGGAATATGCAGCAAATAACTGGTTCATAGTGCTGGAATGATCTCCTCTTGTCTTTCCTTCACCAGTACCCTTATCCTTCAGACGTGACAGAGATGGAAGTACATCGATTGGTGGTGTTACACCCTTTCTGTAAAGCTCACGACTTAAGATGATCTGTCCCTCTGTGATATATCCTGTTAAGTCAGGGATTGGATGTGTCTTATCATCCTCTGGCATGGTAAGGATCGGGATCATTGTGATACTACCATTCTTGCCACGCTGTCTTCCTGCTCTTTCATATAATGTTGCAAGGTCTGTATACATGTATCCGGGATATCCACGACGACCCGGAACCTCTTTTCGGGCTGCGGATACTTCTCGTAATGCATCTGCATAGTTTGTGATATCCGTCAGAATAACCAGTACGTGCATGTTCTTTTCAAATGCAAGATATTCCGCAGCGGTCAGTGCCATACGAGGTGTAGCGATACGCTCAACCGCAGGGTCATTTGCAAGGTTGATAAACAGTACGGTTCTGTCGATCGCGCCTGTCTCCTTGAAGCTCTCCGTGAAGAAGTTTGCTTCTTCGAAGGTGATACCCATAGCAGCAAATACTACGGCGAATGGTTCATCTGTTCCACGCACCTTAGCCTGTCTTGCGATCTGGGCTGCTAACTTCGAATGTGGAAGTCCCGATGCTGAGAAGATCGGCAGCTTCTGTCCTCTTACCAGTGTATTTAATCCATCAATAGCAGAGATACCTGTCTGGATAAATTCCGATGGATAATTTCTTGCTGCCGGATTCATTGGCAGACCGTTGATATCTCTTCTCTCCTCCGGAAGGATATCCGGTCCTTTATCGATCGGTCTTCCCAGTCCGTCAAATACACGACCAAGCATATCTTCTGATACGCCAAGTTCCATACTTCGTCCAAGGAATCTTACTTTGCTGTTTGAAAGGTTGATACCTGTTGAATTCTCAAATAACTGTACCAGTGCATCTTCACCATTGATCTCAAGAACCTTGCATCTTCTGACTTCGCCACTTGCAAGCTCGATTTCACCAAGTTCATCATAGGTAACATTTTCTACACCATGTACCAGCATCAGAGGTCCTGCAACTTCCTGTATGGTTCTATATTCTTTTGGCATATGCTTAGTCCTCCTTTGCTATGGCTGCTTCCAGTTCCTGATGAAGTGCCTTTATGATCTTGTCATATTCTGCTTCCACATCTTCCGGATGTGTATATTTGAAACGTCCGATCTTCTCACGAACCTCCATATTCAGAATATTCTTTATAGTTGCACCACTCTTCAAGGCCTCTGATGATTCCTCATAGAATGCCAGCACAAGTTCCATCATGCGGAACTGCTTATCCAGTGGTGTGTAGGTGTCGATCTCATGGAATGAGTTCTGATGCAGGAAGTCCTCACGGATAGATCTGGCGGCTTCCATCTTCAGACGGTCGCCTGCAGATAAGGCATCCATACCAACCATCTTAACGATCTCATCCAGCTCTGCTTCTTCCTGTAATAATGTCATAAGCTTCTGACGATCTTCCATCCAGTGCTCATTGACATTTTCCTCAAACCATTTTCCCATGTTATCTACATACAGCGAATAACTGGTCAGCCAGTTGATCGCCGGGAAATGTCTCTTATAAGCCAGTGCCGAATCCAGTCCCCAGAATACCTTAACGATACGAAGGGTTGCCTGCGATACCGGCTCTGAAATATCACCACCGGGAGGTGATACGGCTCCGATTACGGATAAGGCTCCGGTTCTTCCTTCCGAACCAAGTGTCTTAACCATACCGGCACGCTCATAGAACTGTGCCAGACGGCTTCCTAGATATGCAGGATAACCTTCCTCACCGGGCATCTCCTGTAAACGTCCTGACATTTCTCGAAGTGCTTCTGCCCATCTGGAAGTAGAGTCAGCCATCAGCGCAACGGAATATCCCATATCACGGAAATATTCTGCGATCGTAATACCGGTGTAAATAGAAGCCTCTCTGGCTGCAACCGGCATATCCGATGTATTTGCGATCAGAACGGTTCTCTCCATCAGGGAGTATCCTGTCTTCGGATCCTTCAGTTCAGGGAACTCGTTTAATACATCTGTCATCTCGTTTCCACGTTCACCACATCCGATGTATACAACGATATCGGCTTCTGCCCATTTTGCAAGCTGATGCTGGATAACAGTCTTTCCACTACCGAATGGTCCGGGAACTGCTGCTACACCACCCTTTGCGATCGGGAAGAATGCATCGACAACTCGCTGTCCTGTGATAAGCGGCATAACCGGCGGAATCTTCTCTGCATAAGGACGGCCCTTACGAACCGGCCATTTCTGCATCAGTGTCAGTTCCTTATCACCCTTTGCTGTCTCAATCACACATACAGTCTCTTCTACTGTGAAATCTCCGCTCTTGATCTCTTTTACAGTTCCTTCTATACCATATGGAACCATGATCTTCTGAGTTACGACAACTGTCTCCTGTACGGTTCCGATCACATCTCCGGTCTCTACCTTGTCCCCTGCCTTAACGCATGGAACAAATGGCCATTTGATGTCTCTCTTTAATGATGGAACTTCAACGCCTCGCTGCAAATTATTTCCACAGATTTTCATGATATCATCCAGAGGTCTCTGGATACCGTCATAGATACTGCTGATCAGTCCGGGTCCAAGTTCTACGGACAGCGGCATTCCGGTTGACTCTACCGGTGCACCCGGTCCAAGTCCTGATGTCTCTTCGTAAACCTGAACAGATGCCTGATCTCCATGCATCTCTATGATCTCGCCGATCAGTCGGCTCTCACTTACTCTGACAACGTCATACATATTCGCGTCACGCATTCCCTCTGCGATAACAAGAGGTCCTGCAACTTTTTTTATCTTACCTGTTGCCACGTTTTCTGGTCACGCTCCTTCCTAGTTTCCACTGAACAGAATGTCCGAACCGACTGCCTGTTCTACGGATTTCTTTACTCCATTTATACCTGCAGATGTATTACCGGAAACTCCTGGGATCAGGATGATCGCTGGAAGCATCTGCGTCTTATATCTCTCTATCTCTTTCTTGATCTGCTCTGCCATGCTCTCTGTTACATAGATAACGGCATATCCACTTTCTGCCAGTCTTCTGAGCTGTGTACTGCCCTGTTCTGCATCGGATACCGGGAAGGTCTCAAGTCCCAGAGTCGCAAAGCCATAGATGCTGTCATATTCACCTAATACTGCAATTCTATACATACATTTCCCTTACCCTTTCCCTGATTGCATCATCCGGCAGATGATTTAACTTTCCGGTCAGGATGATCCTGACTGTCTTAATCTCATTCTGCCTTGCAAGTACATAAGCAACAAGTGGTCCGATCGTAAATGAATTATATTTCTGCGGCCGGATCGCCTCTATGATCCGGTTATCGCACCAGCGTTCAAATGCGGATGAACTGTCTGATAATGCCGCAGCTCCACCGGAATACGGTGTTTCTTCCAGATATTTGATCACATCCGGCATACCGGAAAGTGCTGCCCGCATCAGCCGTTCCACATTGAGCGTCTGACATTCCTCCATCGCACGTCTCATAAAATCCAGTCCTTTTTCTGTCTTTACAGAACGGACTGCGATCTTGATATTTGCAACTGCCACAACTGTCTCTGCATATTCTTTTAATAATGCATCTCCATTCTTCTCCGCTGCCGCAAGCATTGCCCGCATGGCTGCCCGGTCAATGATAACATCACACATCTGACCATCTCCGGTATGCACCAGACACTCATATGCCTCTAATGCGCATTCCCGCATAGATTCCGGTAATGACCGGAAATCTTTATCTTTAATGATCTCGACTAATGCTTCACCCGAAACAGATGCATTGTCATAAAATATATTTGCCTGAACTTCTCCGTCTACAACGGTTTTGATCGCTGCCTTCAGATTATGGAAACTATCCTGGATCAACAATACGTCAAATACTGTCTGATCGGATACCATCTCCTTGACCAGTGTCCATGTTCTTTCCAGTTCCCTGTTCAAAATGGTCTCTGCATCCTGCACTCCGGCTTCTGTATCACCCCAGCCTTTTTCACCTAAGAACTGAAGGCAGTCCGCATATGTTTTCTGGGCAATCAACTGCTCGATCACAGCCTGTGAAAACAGGGACATCTCAAGTGCCCGGATCCTGGCAACAGCATATATATATTTGTCTGCCATTTTTCTACCTCCCTTATGTGAATAACAGGGAATTTAATTTGTCTGCCATTTCTTCTTTCTGCGCATGGAACATGGCAGCTAATGAACAATTCTCCTCGATACCGCCATAGATCAGGATAAATCCTCCGTCTATATCGCTGGCTTTATCTGCAAGCGTTAATTCTCCTCCATGTGCTTTTGCTATCTCTGATACCCGTTTTGCAAATCCTGCCGGAAGCCGCTCCATATCTTTGGCTGAGAAGCTGATCTGTCCACTCTTCGGCTGTACTGCATTTCCGATCATACGCTCCATCATATGAAAATATCTGTCAACTTCCATATCGATCATTCCGTTATAGGCTTTACCTATCACTTCATTGATGATCTCCTGCTTTGCCTTTAAGACTGTCTGGCGTTTCTTCAGGTCGGCAGAGGATTTTGCCCTTGCCATTCCGTCCGCTTTTACATGGCTGACCTTTTCAGCCGAACCCGCCTTGATCTTATCTGCTTCCACCTTTGCATCTTCTATAATCTGATCTGCCTTTTTCTGTGCATCTTCAAGGATCATATCGGATTGAGTGTTTGCTTCTTCCAGAATCTGTTCAACGATCTTCTCTAATCCTGTCATACAAATCCTCCTGTACTACTTGTTCAATCATGTTTCAAATCAACGCCTGTTTTATACCGGTACACCGTTAATTGCAAGAATTGATACGAGCAGAGCAAGGATCGCATATGTCTCTACCATTGCAGGGAAAAGCATTGCTTTACCGAACTGATCCGGCTTCTTTGCTACGATACCAACTGCTGATACAGCGGTTTTGCCCTGATGCATAGCGGATACAAGACCAACTAATGCGATTGGAAGACATGCTGCAAGGATCAGTAATCCGGTCGCTGTTGAAAGTTCTGCAGGAGCACCATTTAAAATACCGATCTTTGATAAAGCGATGAATCCTACCAGCAGTCCATAGATACCCTGTGTACCGGGAAGAAGCTGGATGATAAGAACCTTTGCGAATTTGCTTGGATCTTCACTTACTACACCTGATGCAGCCTGACCTGCGATACCTACACCGTAAGCAGATCCCATACCTGCCAAAATAACTGCTAATGCAGCTCCTGTTAAAGCTAAAACTGTACCCATTGTCATATTGATTATTCCTCCTTAATTTCCGGTTTACAGGTTTTCATGCCTGCATTCCCTATATCTACATATTTTGTATTTTCTTTAAATGGATGGAACGCTTCTCCGCCACCCTCATAAAACTTACCAAAGAATTCTACATACTGAAGTCGGCATGTATGGACATAAGCACCTAACATATTGATCGCAAGGTTAAATGTATGTCCGATGATGAATACCAGAATGAATACGATCGCGCCCAATATTCCATCTCCTACCATACTTCCCATCTGATTGATAACCTGTGCGATAACACCGGTTGCAAGTCCCAGTGCAAGCAGTCTGGAATAAGATAACAGATCAGACAGCCAGCCTGTGATATTGTAAATATCATACAAACCAAGTGCCAGTCGGAGCACTGGATTCTTATGACTTCTGCCGGACATCACAACGATGATCGCTGCACCTAAGATCGTAATGACATAGCTGAAGGTCTTAAGTCCATCTGAAAAATGGAAGCTTACCTGTGCGATCGATGCAAATAAACTGGTTGGCATCAGCATCAGTACCAGACCGATGATGAGCAGATACCAGGATATAACATCTGAGAAGAAGCCTACAAAATCTTTCTTCTTTAAACACATATAACCTTTTAACGCCAGACCGCCGAACAGATGGATCAATCCAAATAACAGGGAGAAGATCAGCATCTTCATCGGGTTATCAAGCGGTGCAAACCATACCGGTGCAATCGTGATCTCATGATGGAAGAAGGTTCGTGATACGACTGCTACCACATCTCCAAAATATCCTCCAAACAAGATACCCCATATCAATGTCGATATACCGCAATATTCAAATAATGTCAGTGACTTCTTCATGCCATCTCCCATCTTCGGGAACTTCCGAAGCAGGATGAAACATGCAAGGAATATAATAAGTCCATATGCCGCATCCGATAACATCAATCCGAAAAAGAATACATAGAATAAACTCATCGGTGTCGTCGGATCCATCTCGCCTCTGGCAGGAAGTCCATAGGATTCCAGGATTCCTTCTGCCGATGCAAATGGCATCTTATTACTTAGCCGTACCGGTGCCGGTTCATCCTCAGGTATCTCGCTGGTTTCAACCATCAGCACAAAATTCTGATTCAGTTCTTCTTTTACCCTTTCTTCATCCCGCTCCAGTACATAACCGGTTATGATAAATGTACTGTTCGACTGAAGCAGAGTTCCAAGCACCTGATATTTCTCAGCTCTGATCTTGTAATAATCGGATAAGGTCTTAAGTGCCTGTCTGCTTTCTGCAAATCCGGAAATCTGTTTTTTCAGATCCTCGATCTCATCCTCATACCCCTCTATCGTGAGTCGGTATTTCTTGATCTTATTCTCCGGTGTCCGTTTTGAAAAATACGACATCCGGGTAAATCCTTCTGCCCTTAAGGCTTCTTCCAGTCTTTCCGTCTCTGTTTTCAAACATACCACAAATATACATGTCTGATCTTTATCAGAAGATATCACCGTGATCTCATGAGCTGATAACTCCGGTTGCCTTTTTGCAACCAGTTCTTCTATCATATTCTCTGTAAAACCGGGTCCTAAACTTCCCATGATCACATCTGTATGTTCGGTTCCGGTCGTATTGATCGGAACATCCATATTGATCCACGGTTTCAGTCCATCGATTGCAAGCTGACATTTGGCAATCTCTGCTTTGCAGTTTCCAATCTTCTTATCCTTTTCCCGGATCTTCTGCACGATCATATTATAATCATGCCGATTCTCAACAATCTCTTTATATACAGAATCGTCTACATCAGCTTTGCCTGCAAGTGCCTGCAGCATTGATGTTTTTTCCGGTGCATATCTGTCAAGGATCTCTAAAGCTTCGTCGGTATTCTGGACACGTTTTTCATATTTGGAACGCTGACTGGTTGTGTTGATCTTCTTAAATCCATCCGTCTCATCCCCACCGGCCCGGATCTCCAAAGCTCCCATGGACTGAAGTTTCTCCAATATGGCTTTTCTGTCTTTCTTCATGGCGCATATGTCAATCTTTTTTATAGCCAATACCGCCATAATGATTACCTCCCTTCTGCATCCTGATATTCAAGCATTTACAATAGCTGCTTGATCACAAGCTCTACGGCTTCACCCTCTCGCTCGGATGCACGTTTTTTTAAGGAAGCAATCTCGTCGGATGCTTCTTTCAAAGCTTCTTCTGCAAGATCAGTTTCCAGTTTCTTCTGGTCGACCGCGATAGCCGCCAGATCTGTTTTAGAACCTGCATTTGCATCTACGATCATCGCATTTGCCTTTTCCTTTGCTTCCGCCTGAATTGCTTCTGCTTTTTTACCGGCTTCTTTTACGATCTCGGCTGCCTTTGCTTCTGCATCTTCTAATGTCTTCATGGCTTCCTGTAGCATAATTTCTCCCTCCGTAATTATTAATCTCGGCATGAAATGCCGCTCTGTTAATATTTTATTATGTTAGTGTGCTCTTTTCAAGCAATATTTATTTTCTTTTATAGATTTTTCATCAAAAGGTCATGAAATTTTACCGGTTTTTAAGGCATTTTTGACAAACAATACAAACTGTCAAATTTAGTTTAACCATTTTTCACGTCATTTTGCACAATTTTTGTTGTGATTAACAACAGCCATATAATAAGACCGCAGTCAAAGACTATCTGCGGTTTCTATGAACAGCATATCCCTTATCCGCAAATGTTCCAGTGCTAACTCGCCTGTCGGCTCAAACAAGCACTCACATTTGCTGATATATGCAGTTCATATCGAAATCCTCGATAATGTCTTCTGACTGCGGTCTTATTATATGGTTGTTGTTATTTTACATACATTAAATACCAATGCAAAAAACTGTTACAAAACTATAACTGTACATCCCACCCTGATAGATGATGTTTTTCTTACTACTTATAATCTTCTATAAATTACATATCCCTTATCCGCAAATGTTCCAGTGCCAACTCGCCTGTCGGCTCAAACAAGCACTCACATTTGCTGGTATATGCAGTTTATAGTATTTTTCTTTACTCTTCAATCATCTTGATTCTTCTGATATGACGTTCGTCATTTGAGAATGGTGTGTCAAGGAAGGTGTCAACGATCTTGAGTGCCAGTCCCGGTCCGGTTACACGGGCACCCATTGCAAGGATATTGGCATCGTTATGCTCTCTTGTCGCCTGTGCACTGAAGCAATCGCCACAAAGTGCTGCACGGATTCCCGGTACTTTATTTGCTGTAATAGAGATTCCGATTCCTGTTCCGCAGATCAGGATTCCTCGCTCACATTCTCCATCTGCTACTGCGTGTGCAACTTTCTTTGCATATACCGGATAATCAACGGATTCCTCGCTGTAGCATCCGTAATTCTTGTATTCCAGTCCTCTTTCTTCCAGATGCTTGATCACATCCTGCATTAATCCGTATCCACCGTGGTCACATCCAAGTGCTATCATATTCTTTGTCCTGCCTTTCTTGTTTTCAAAATCTTTTCGGGTGGTTGTCACCCAACCCGTTTTTTCTATGTTAACTTTTTTCATTATATCGTGAGCATAGCTCACTCAATGCATTTCGCAAAATCAGCATCCTTGCGAACAAATAATTTTGCGCTCATTATATCATGTGCTTCGCACATTCTATGCATTCCGCAAAATCAACATCCTTGCGAGCAAATAATTTTGCGCTCATTACATCACACCGATATGATTCTATGTCCTGCCGCCTTGATCAGCCGGTTCATGATTGCATATCCCATATCACCTTCCCGGAAGGATTCACTGTAAATATAGTCTGCGCCGATATCATCACACAAACGAAGCAGCCGGTACAGGGATGAAGATACTGTAATCTCATTCTTCTTGCTTCCTGCATCAAGGACATTTTCACAGGAATATAAATCCGTATTTTCTGTATCACACAGAACTGCCGTCTTATATCCTTCTGCCTGCTTACAAGCAACCAGCTCTGCGATCTTTGCGGCAACCTTTTCCCGCTCCCCCTCTACGATCGTGAGTTTTCCCTTCGGTGCATAATGTGTGTATTTCATACCCGGGGCTTTTGGTCTGACCTTCATATCCACGCTTTCCAATGCCGGATCGATCATGACATCTCCTAAGATATTCTTGATCATATCCGCTGAGATATAACCCGGACGTAAAATTGTCGGACGATCGCCTGTCACATCTACGATCGTGGACTCAATTCCGATTCCAACCGGTCCGCCATCTAAGATCATATCGATCCTGCCGGACAGATCTTCCTCTACATGTGCTGCTGTTGTCGGTGATGGTCTTCCGGACAGATTTGCACTCGGTGCTGCAATATACACGCCTGAATCTTTGATCAGCTTCATAGCTGCCGGATGTGATGGCATACGGATCGCTACCGTTTCCAAACCGCCGGTTGTCTCATGCGGTACAATGTCTTTCTTTTTGAAAATGATCGTCAGTGGCCCCGGCCAGAACGCTTCCATCAGCATCTGTGCCTGTGTGGATACCTCTGCCGCCAACTCCCATACACTTGCCGTATCAGCAATATGTACGATCAACGGATTATCCGATGGTCTTCCCTTGGCACTGTAAATTTTTTCGGATGCCTTTGGATTTAACGCATCTCCACCTAGTCCATATACGGTTTCTGTTGGGAATGCAACCAGCCCACCATTTTTTAATATATCCGAAGCCTTCCGGAATAATTCTTCGTTTTCCAGATCAGCTTTCGCTACTATGGTTTTCATTTTAATTACCAGCCTTACCTGTATAGTCAGACACATCGCCTGCCAGTCTCATTTTAGCCTTATCCCCTCACAGTGTCAACCTGTGAAAAAGAGCTTCCCGAATCATGGGTATAATCTCTGTATTCTCACACTTATACCCTCTATTATATGCCACTCTTGGGTATCGCACCTGTTTTTTCGTCTTCATACCAAATTTATTTAGCTTCTGTCGGATATTTTCCCTCAACATTCTTCCTAATACCCGCATCAGACTTGTCCTTGTGGGTATCGTGCGCTCATATCCTATCTCATACCCATATCTGATCAGTCGTCTCGGGTACGACGCCTACTTATCATCTACCATACCCACATCTAACCAGACACCTCGGGTATCATACTTACTCATCCACTGCCATACCCAGAAATCAAGCATCATCAAGCAATAACTCACATATACAAACGCAAATATAGCCTGTCTGGCTGTTGACTTGATCGCTGCACTATGACATTCACGAGGGTTTCGTTATGAAATGCATATGCCGGCAAATGTGAGTGCTTGTCTTAGCCCATCAGGGCGAGTTAGCACAGGAACATTTACGAATCAGGTATATGCAGCTCATCGAAACCACAGTGAGTCATAGTGCAGTGGTCTAGTCTACAGCCAGACAGGCTATATATATCTTAACTTTATTCAGCAACTGAAGCTTCCGCCGGATACTCCTTGCCAAACCATGTGGCGATCACACGATATGGGCACTTCGGCGTTGCAAGGCTGACAACCACCATAATGATCGTGGAGATCAGGCAGGCAACGATACAGGAATTGAAACCAAGTGAGATTGGCAGAACACCCATATCGATCAGGAGATATAAGCCAATACCACTGATGATACCTGCGATCGCGCCATACTCATTTGCTCGCTTCCAGAACAGTCCGAGAAGCAAAGTATGAAGAAATGCTACTGTCATACCACCGGTCGCATAAGTGATCAATGAAGCCAGAAGTTCCGGTGGATCACATGCAAATAAGAATACGACAAGAGCAACAACGATAACACTGATAACATTTAACTTCTTTAATGTCTCCTGCTTTGCATCTTTATTGAACAGGTTCTTGTACAGATCACTGACGATCGTTCCTGCAAGAGATACGATCATTCCACCAACAGATGACTGAACCGCACCACATACACCGGCGAGAACCAGACCTGCTGCCCATGCAGGCATTACACTTACTGCAAGTGTCGGAATACCAAGGTCAGGAGTTGCAAGGCTTCCTTCCGGGAACATATATTTGATCGTGAAGCACAGACCATTTAAGCCAATGAGCCAGATTGCAACTACAACCGCACCAACCTTGATCGCACGATGCAGAGTCTGTGTATCCTTATAAGTAAGCGTTGTCATTGTTACATGAGGCATTGTACAGGTTGTGATACCCCATAAGAATGCAAACGAAAGAACCGTCTTTACACTTGCAGGTACGAACCAGTCCGGATTACTCTTAACTAATGACTGGATCGTCTCTGTATAGCTGAGATCTGTTCCGTTGATGCCCATGATAAATAAGATAATAACGGAAACTGTCATGATAATTCCCTGAAAAACGATCGCAGATGCAATGCCTTTAATACCACCCGTGATGGCTGCGATGATAACCAGTACAGTGAAAATAGCAAGTCCGATACGATAATCCTGACCGGTTAAGATCTGGAAGATTCTTCCGCCGCCGGTAATTGTAGATACGGCAAATGCGCCAAGGAAGAACAGGATAACCAGTCCGCAGAGCGCACCAACGATCTTGCTGTTATTATATCTGTGCATCAGAAGTTCAACAAATGTCTTGGAATCCGTTCTTCTGGCTACGATACCGACACGCTTACCGATCAGTCCAAGTACCATGAAGTTCGTGCACATGGACCAGAAACAGCAGACCATCCAGGTCGCACCAAATGTATATGTATAACCCGGTACACCCATGAATACTCCGGCACCGGCAACACCAGCTGATACCATCATGGCAGTTACAAGCACACCACCGCTTCTGCCGCCGGTATAGAATTTGCTCAGGTAATCACCTTTTCCATTTGCCATTGCTTTTCTGGTAACAAGACTGTATACCAACTGGAAAATCGTATATGCGGCAAATACAGTAATGATTATAATTCTCTGATTTGTAGATAAGTTCATCTCTATTTGCCCTCCTTATGTTTTCTTTCTTTTAATTTTCCGTTTGGAGTAACATCCATGTCACGATATACAAATGTTACAACCAGAATAACCGCTACTACCATTGCGATCAAAATAATGATCTCATTAAAAATCCACTGTGGAAATCCAAGAATGTATTTGTACTTTGATACATCCTTACCACCCACCAGATACAGGTTGGCGATCATCAGCACCATAAATACCAGATAGGTTCCAAGCGTGATCCAGAATTCCTTTGTTGTCTGGGTGAAACGCTCATCCGGCTCTATTGATTTCAAATCATAATCCCTGCTGTCAGGATCAATGTTGTTATTTATCTGACTCATCTTATGTGTCTCCTCTCAACGTAAGTTTTTGAATAATTATGAAACGAAAAAATCATTCACCGAGTAAAATAATCACTGTTATTTACGCATATAAAATCTTCAATCGTTTTATCATAGTTTGTTCTTCTCCGGAAATGGATCGTCCAGCATTCTTGTCGCATGGAACTGACCCTTTTCTGCAGAAGCAAGCTGCAGCAATACAGCTCCGATACCTGCTGCACCATCGAATAAACCGATCGGTGTACTTAATGCATCCGGTGCGACACGGTCAAGTGCAAATCTCCATGCGCACTCTCTTCCTTCCGTACCGTCTGTGATCGTTGCTCCGTCTGTGATGACCTTACCGCACCTCTTTGCCTGTTCCAGATAAGTCTCATCACCAAATGCAGCCCACAGACCCAGATACATATTTAACAGGCCCGCAGTTCCGCAGCAGATATTGTAAGTATTCCAGTATCCTTCCGTCCGAACCTCAGGTGCGCCTGTATCAATTACACCCTGTGTCAGCATATCGATATACCGCTTATACCGGTCTTCTCCTGTCATCTCATATAATTTATAGAAGAAACGATTTGTTCCCGCCGGGCCATGACAATAGCCAAGATAGAACAGATCCTTACGATCCGGCAAACCATGTGGAATCAGGCTTCCTGCCTTCATCTTAACCGCCTGTGCGATCATGAAATCCGCGATTCCCTTTGTCGCATCTAAGAACCTATGATCACCGGATGCTTCGTACAGATTCAGCAGTACAAATCCGATTCCTCCGGTTCCCATCGGGAAGTTCGGATCGATATAATCTTCTTTTGCTCCAAAGTAAACAGGATCTACACCCGGATACCAACAGGTTCCGTTTCCAGCATCATGACGCTGCCCGAGGAAATTCTCTCCTGCTTTTGCAGCAAATGCTGTCCAGTCCTCTCTGCCAAATGTTTTTGCTGCATATAAGAAGAACAGAACCGTTCCGGCATCTCCTACGATACCCGGAAATGAAGTCCAGCTATAACCTCTGCCATTTTTTCCGGGCTTTGCATCTGCCTTTGCAGACTCAATAATATCTGCCACAAATGTTTTATATTTCTCATTTCCGGTTGTCTTATAGAGCTGTATCATGGCAAAGCCTGCTCCGCTCCAGCCACTGGAAAATGCGTATTTTGAAAAGTTTCTTTTCAGATCCCGGTCATGATCAAAACGATAACGGATATATGGGGCTGCTTCTTCTGCCTCCTGCAGATAGCTCACATCATTCGTCGCCTGATATAATCCCAGAAGAAATACGATGATTCCGGACGCCCCGGCATACATACAGATCTCATCATAATAAATGGATCTTCCTTCTGCCGCATCCTGCAAAGACCAGTAGATACCTTCCGGTCCCTGTTTCTTCCGGCTGTTTATGAAATTCATGGTTTCTTTCGCATATGTAAGATAGTCTGCCATGTTGTCTCCTTCCTGTTCTATGTTTTATATTACGTATATATGTTCTTGACCTTACCAAACAGAGGACGCTCCCGCTCGTTGTGTCCTGCAGCAGTACTAAGATGCTGCTTATGCACCATCAAGTACTGGCGGACACAAATGCCTCTGTTTTGGTAAGTCAAAACATATATTATACGTAATATAAAACATACGATATTCCTTTATTCCTCCGCATACATCTTGGTTGACAGATATTTGAATGCGTTGTCAGCCATGATGATTGCAATATTCTTTCCTGATGCTTCCGGACGCTCAGCTATGATTGTTGCTGCCTTTAATGCTGCTGCCGCTGACTGTCCGAGGAATACGCCATCACTCTTTACCAGTCTTCTTCCTGTCTCATATGCATCTTCTGCTACAATATCCAGACATTCATCATATGGGACCTGCTCCGGATTGAAGAATACCGGAACACTCTGTGCCGGAACATCGTTAAATGCAAGTACGCCGTCGATCGTATTTGCTTCCGGATGATTGACATTCTTTCTGGACTGTACTGCCGGCTGTGCGCCGATGATCTTGATACCAGGATTTTTCTCTTTGAAATATCTGGACAGACCAGCCAGTGTTCCACCGGTTCCGACCAGTGCTACCACATAATCAACATTTCCGTCTGTATCCTCCCAGATCTCAGGACCCGTTGTACGGTAATGCGCTTCCGGGTTATCAGGATTTGTTCCTTGATCAATATAGAAGTAACCATGCTCATCTGCATATTTGTTCATGATAACTGTAAGCTTTGCCATGCTTAAACCACCGTTCTGCAGCATCTCCATGAAGCCCGGTACATCGGCTGCCTGAAGCAGTTCTACGCCATATGCCTTTAAGATCAATGTACGTTCTACTGATACTCCCGGCTGAATGACTACTACATATTTATACCCTCTGGAATTTGCAAATGCTGCTGTTGCAATTCCTGTATTTCCACTTGTAAAATCAAGGATCGTTCCGCCCGGCTTCAGTTTACCTGATTTCTCTGCCTCTAAGATCATGTTAAGAGCTGCACGGTCCTTTACGCTTCCTGATGGATTGAAATACTCCAGCTTACCAAGGAGGTGGGCGTTCAGCCCTAACTCTTTTTCATAATTTACGAATTCTACCAATGGGGTATGTCCTACAAGTTCTGTAATTGATGAATGAATATTTGCCATTTTTCTATTTCTCCCTTTTCCTATCTGGTTAGTATGTTTTATTGCCGTTATAAAACCCGGAAGCATCAACCTCCGGGTAAATGTCTGTTTGCAAGTCACCATCCAACTCTGGATAAATGATTTTCTCATCCGGCACATCTTATAGCGTTTCTTTATCATAGTATTAAAGTAGGTTTTATATGTTATGCGCCTATTATAGTGACAGTTCCATAATTTGTCAACCAGTCAAAATATTTTAACTGGTTATAACCACAGCTTATAACCGAACCAATCTGTAACTCTTATAACAGTTACACCGGCTAACACTATTACATTGCGATTCACACCTTTGATGTTTTCTGCAAAGCCATCATACTTGCCTGTGGTTATGCTGTGATCACTGCTTTCAGACGGTCAAGCGCCTCCTTGATCGTTGCTCTCGGACATGCCACATTGATACGTTCAAAGCCTTCGCCTACCTGCCCAAAGATCGCACCGCTGTCAAGCCACAGCTTTGCCTGATTCACGATCAGGTTCTCCCGTTCCTTCTCTGTCATTCCGAGTGCCCTGAAATCCAGCCACAGCAGATAAGTTCCTTCCGGCTCGATCAGCTTGATCTGTGGAAGTTCCTTTTTCAGGTAATCACGCACAAATGCGATATTACTCTCTACATATCTCATCATTGCCTGATACCATGTCTCGCCATGAGTATACGCTGCTTCACAGGCGGTAAGTCCCATTGCATTTAACTGGCTGTAGCCCGCCGCATCCACCTGCTTACGAAATACTGCGCGCAGAGTTCCATTTGGAATAAAGATATTCGACACCTGAAGTCCTGCCAGATTGAAGGTCTTTGCAGGAGAAGTACAGATAACGGAGTTCTGTTCGAATTCTTTCTTGATCGTCGCAAATACCGTGTGCTGGTGGTCTCCGAAAACAAAATCCTCATGTATCTCATCACTTACAACCGTAACGCCATGCTTGATACAGATATCACCCATCTTCGTAAGCTCCTCTGCCGTCCATACACGACTGACCGGATTATGCGGACTGCACAACAGGAACAGCACAACATGATTGTCAACGATCTGTTTCTCAAAATCATCAAAATCGATGTGATATTTTCCATCATCCCCAAGTACCAGATCATTGCTCACAAGCTTCCGGTTATTGTCACGGATCACTTCTGAAAACGGATAATAGACCGGCTGCTGGATCAGAACGGCATCCCCTGCCTTGGAATATGCTTTGACCGCCATCGCCAGTGCAAATACAACACCCGGTGTCTTTGTCAGCCAGCTTCGTTCCACCTTCCAGTCATGGTGAGCTTCCATCCATTTGCTGACCGCCTCGAAATAACTCTCTCTGCTCTCCGTGTAGCCAAAAATTCCATGCTGTACACGCTCTGTCAACGCATCCAGGACCAGACTCGAGGTCTTAAAATCCATATCTGCAACCCAGAGAGGAAGTACATCCGCAGGCTTTCCTCTCCGCTCTGCAAAGTCAAATTTCAAACAGTCTGTATTTCTTCTATCTATTACTTCATCAAAATTCAGGTTTTTTTCTTCCATAATTATCCTCCCGTTATGTCTCAGATCCTATGCTGTAAATATATTTCCATATCAAAATATTTTTCAGGCAAATTACTTTTTCATCATTATTCATATATTACACTGTTTTATTCCCCAAAAGAATCAATTGCCTGTTTCAGATCCGCGATCAGATCCTTCTTATCTTCGATTCCTGCCGACAGACGCAGAACACTGTCTGTAATACCGTTCTTTATACGGATTTCCTCCGGTACATCCGCATGAGTCTGTGTCGTCGGATATGTGATCAAGGTCTCTACGCCGCCGAGACTTTCTGCAAATGGGATCAGCTTTAGGGATTCCAGTATATGGAGTGCCAGCTCCTTGCTCTCCACTTCAAATGTCAACATGCTTCCAAATCCACTCGCCTGGCTCTTACAGACCTCATAATTATTTGTTCCCGGTATTCCCGGATAATAGACATTCTTTACTTTCTTCTCCTGCAACAGGAATTCCACGATCGCCTGTGCATTTTCCTGTGCCTTCTCCATACGGATTGACAGTGTCTTGATGCCACGAAGCACCAGCCAGCTGTCAAATGGCGCAAGTCCCGCACCTGTCGTCTTTATGATATATCGTAATTTCTCCGAAAGCTCCGGTGTATTTACCACGATGAATCCGGCCAGCGTATCGTTATGTCCGCTTAAGAACTTTGTTCCGCTGTGCAGAATGATATCGGCTCCCAGTTCAAATGGCCGCTGGAAATACGGTGACAGAAATGTATTATCCACGATCAGCAGCAGATTATGTTTCTTTGCAAGTTCCGCCGTCTTGCGGATATCAATAACATTCATCATTGGATTAGTCGGTGTCTCGATATAGATTGCTTTTGTATTTTCTTTGATGTAGTTTTCCGGATCTTCCTCTGCAAAATTGATCCGGCTGAACTCAATACCATTTTTCTGATTAATATGATCAAATAAACGGATACTTCCGCCATACAGATCTGCTTCCGAAATGATATGGTCGCCCGGTTTGAAGATCTCCATCAATGTTGTAATAGCTGCCATGCCGGAAGAAAAAGCGAGAGCATCCAGTCCTCCTTCTAATGATGCAACGATCTTCTCCAACTGTTCTCTGGTTGGATTCTGGAGTCTGCTGTAATCATACCCCGTACTCTGTCCAACTGCCGGATGTGCATACGTTGCTGTCTGATAGATAGGAAAGCTGATCGCTCCCGTTCTGTCGCCTTCAAATTTTTCATGATTTCCATATATACATTTTGTAGCAATTCCTGTATCCATAATAACCGTCATCCTTTCCTGCTGCCTGCGTTTTTGACTTATGGTTTGTTCTGACAGGCTATTACTGACATTACCAATCAGGGAACGCTTCCGCTCGTTGAGCCCTGCAGCGGTACTAAGATGCTGCTTTCGCACCATCAAGTACCGGCGGTCTCAAATGCCCCTGTATTGGCAAGTCATAATAGCCTGTCAGAACAAACCATAAGTTCATGCATTATTTATACCATAGTATATCAGTAGGAATAAGATTTCGGTACTATGTATTTCTGTGAGCTGGTTATAAATACAGCTTATAGCCAACTTGTTGCTTAATTGTCATTTGCCCCACTCCTTGCAGGCTCAGACTTCATAACAAAGGAAACGGCTGAGCATTTACTCAGCCGTCTTCTTTACATTTTCCTGTGTTCCGTATTGGGTCAGTATCTCGATATAGCGTCTGCCAAGGGTACTCAGCCGCATGCCTTTTCGTTTGATATAGCCGATCGTCATTTTCTCCTCCGTGTCAAGCGGAATTGCGCGGTAAGCACTACCGTTTAATTCTTCACAGATAATACCGGAGCACAAGGTATATCCGTTCATACCAACCATCAGATTCAGCATTGTTGCACGGTCATCTGCTTTGATGATCTGCTTGTATTCCAGAGTGCTGAATACTTCTTCTGCATAATAGAACGAATTTCGTTCGCCCTGTTCAAAGGAAAGGCAAGGATAATCTTTTAATTCTTCAAATGCGATCTTCTCTTTTCCTGCCAGTGGATGCTCGTTGCTCAGATACACGAATACATCACAGTCAAATAATTCCGTAAATTCCAGTCCGTTTTCTGAGAAGATCTTCTGCAAAGCCTTTCGGTTGAACTCATTTAAATATAAGATTCCAAGCTCACTCCGGTAGTCTCTTACAAACTCGATCACTTCATTTGTCCGTGTCTCATGCACAGCCAGTTCGAAATCATCCAGCCTGATCTCCTTTGCAAGCTCGATAAAGGCTTCTACCGCAAATGAATAGTGCTGCATGGATACACTGAATTTATTCTTTTTCTTTTCGTTATTTATGTATCGATCTTCGATCATCTGATTCAGTTCTACCATCTGTCTTGCATAGCTTAAAAACTCGTCTCCCTCCGCCGTGATCACGATACCACGATTGGTTCGGATAAATAATTCGATATTCAATTCTTCTTCCAGATCCCGTATCGTACTGGAAAGTGCCGGCTGGGATACATACAATTCTGCTGCCGCCTTATTCATGGATTTGGTATCTGCTATCTTTACAGCATAGACAAGCTGTTGTAATGTCATATCTGTGCCTCCCGATTGCTTCCTTATATGTTTTCTTTTTATACAGGTACTTTATGCTTTAATATACTGCAAGACCTGTGTCCAAACAATTACACTCATTGTACCACACCTCTTTTTTATTTTCGATATTTTCTGATCGTTTTTATAAGATTCTGTCAAAGCATAGTTCTTCAAATCGAATTTTCCGGTAAAAAAATGGTTAAACCTTTCTAAAAACGGTTGACTAAGCTTTTCATACATGATAAAAATATATCATTCAAAAAGGGAGTAGTTTCATGCTGTGCATGTGCCGATTCTCGTCAGTACGCCTTAAAAGGCCGGGGATCGGATAACCGATATATACGTTAAAACGAGACTTTTTGTGCATATTTTTTGTGCACAAAAAGTCTCGTTTTTTATTATCAATTACAAAAAACAGCATGTACCAATCAGAATTTTTCCGAAATACAAGCAGTATGTTTAAAAAACTACTATTCATTATCTGTCTCAGGAAAAAAAGCAAAAGAAAGGACATGGTCTTATGAAAGAAATCTATCAGCTGAACAAAGAAGAATTATTCCGAACCTGCGGTAATCCGGAAGGACTTACCACTACAGATGCTAAAGAGCGACTTCAAACCTATGGTGAAAATACTCTGGTCGAGCAAAAGAAACAAAGTGTTGCTTCTGTCTTTTTTCACCAGTTTGCCGATCTGCTCGTTATCATCCTGATCGCTGCCGCGATCGTCTCTATGGCATCCGGCAACATCGAAAGTACGATTGTTATATTTGCGGTTATTATCATGAATGCGATCCTTGGTACGATCCAATATGTAAAGGCAGAAAAATCTCTTGATTCCTTAAAAGAATTATCTGCACCAAAAGCGAAAGTATTACGTGACGGAATCAAACAGGAGATTGCATCAAAAGACATCGTACCGGGAGACATCCTGCTCTTAGAAGCCGGTGATATGATCGTCGCTGATGGCCGTATCATCGAAAATTTCTCTTTACAGGTAAATGAAAGTTCTCTGACCGGAGAGTCTACAAATGTGGATAAAGACGACTCTGATATCACCGAGGATGTTGCTCTCGGTGACCGCATCAATATGGTATTCTCCGGCAGTCTTGTTACCTATGGTCGTGCAAATGTTCTCGTTACAGCAACCGGAATGCATACAGAAATGGGTAAGATAGCCACCCTTATGAATAATACAAAATCCAAAGCGACCCCACTTCAGATCAGTCTTGATAATTTCAGTAAAAAACTGGCAACGATCATTATGGTGATCAGCCTGATCGTATTCGGTCTCCGCCTGATGCAGGGCGAGAAAATACTGGATTCTCTGATGTTCGCAGTTGCCCTTGCTGTCGCTGCCATTCCGGAGGCTCTCGGTTCGATCGTTACGATCGTTCAGGCAATGGGTACCAGAAAGATGGCTGCCGACCAGGCGATTATCAAAGATCTGAAGGCAGTCGAAAGTCTGGGCTGTGTCTCTGTTATCTGTTCTGACAAGACAGGCACACTGACACAGAACAAAATGACAGTTCAGCAGCTTTATACCTGTGATACTCTGTTAAATGCCGACCAACTGGATCTCCATATTCCGGCACATCGTTATTTCCTGTACAACTGTATCTTAAACAACGACAGCAGTATCCGGGATGGCAAGGATATCGGGGATCCGACTGAAACCTGTCTCCTTACGATGGCAAGGAAAACGAAACTATTTGATGTCGGTGTAACAGAAGAAGTTTTGCGTGATCTGATGCCACGTCTGGAAGAGATTCCATTTGACTCCGAACGGAAGCTGATGAGCAGCAAATACCTATTGCACGGCGTACCTACGCTTCTGACAAAAGGTGCAGTCGATGTTCTTCTTACCCGTATGACTTCAATCATCACAGAGGACGGTATCCGTCCGATTACAGAGAATGACCGCGACAGAATTCTGGAACAAAACATGCAATTTTCCAGACAAGGCTTACGAGTTCTGGCACTTGCCTATAAAGAATGTGCAGGCTCTGAAGTTCTGACCGCAGCCTCCGAATATGGTTATACTTTTATCGGACTTGTATCCATGATCGATCCGCCAAGAGAAGAATCCATGGCTGCAGTTTCGGATGCTATCTCCGCCGGAATCAAACCGATCATGATAACCGGAGATCATAAAGTAACGGCAACCGCTATTGCCAGACAGATTGGTATCTTCCACGATGGTGATATGGCCGTAACCGGTCAGGAAGTCGACCGTATGACCGATGACGAACTTACAGATGTCCTTCCAAAGATCTCCGTCTATGCCAGAGTTTCACCGGAAAACAAGATCCGTATCGTTGATGCATGGCAGAAGAAAGGTCACATTGTCGCCATGACCGGTGACGGTGTAAACGATGCTCCCGCATTGAAAAAAGCAGATATCGGTGTCGCTATGGGAATCACCGGAACCGAGGTATCAAAGGATGCCTCAGCTATGATCCTTGCAGATGATAATTTTGCAACGATCATAAAAGCTGTCCTGACAGGAAGAAATGTTTACCGTAATATCATGAATGCCATCCTGTTCCTTTTGTCCGGAAACCTCGCAGCCATTCTGGTAGTTCTCTACTGCTCCATCATGGCGCTTGATACCCCATTCCAGCCGGTTCATCTGCTCTTTATCAATCTGCTGACCGATTCACTTCCGGCACTTGCCATCGGTATGGAACCATCCGATAAGAAATTACTTCGTAACAAACCACGAGATCCAAAAGCAGGAATCTTCAATAAAGCCTTCTCGCTCCAGCTTATTTGCTACGGTGTTCTGATCGGTATTGTTACAACCGTCGCCTTTTATCTGGGTGATTCCGTAAATGCCCTGACTGCCAGCACAATGGCATTTGCCACACTGACGCTTGCAAGATTATTCCACGGATTTACATGCCGCAGCGAATCCTCTATTATAAAGATCGGTATCCGCTCCAACCTCTGGAGTGTCGCCGCTTTCTTCGCCGGTGTCCTGCTGCTTGGCTTTGTCCTGCTCGCACCATTTATGCATGGCTTATTCATGATTGCCGACCTGACAGTTAAAAATGTATTGAGCATTTTAGGGCTTGCATTTATCCCAACCTTTATCATCCAGATCACACGAATAATAAAAGAAGCTGTTCGTAAATAACTTCAGCGTCAAGACTTATGAAATGGTTGTGTTGTGCCTGCAAAAGTCATGACTTATACAGAGTCGAATGCCGGCTGGCGTTTTCTTTTAATAAAACTCCAGTCGGTGTTCCACCAGCTCATCTCCTTCATAGACCAGCCGCAGAGTGAAGAAACGTTGTTCATCTTCTAATAAAAGTTTTAAAAATATGGCATCTCCTGTCCAGGTTGGAAGAGATGGCACGATGCTTTTATCTACCCATTTCAGTTCTCCTTCATTGCAGGCGGTTAAGCTTCCGGTAAAGCCATCTGCCGTAAACAGACACATCAGCTCCGGCTCACAGACATCACTGATAAATGTGATCAGGCCACGGAACTGATAAGATGTCAGTGTCAGTCCTGTTTCTTCTTTTACTTCCCGAAGCAGGCAGTCTTCCGGTCCTTCTGTTCCTTCCGCATGTCCGCCGACTCCGATCCATTTATTCTTATTAATATCTTTCTCCTTCTTTGTACGATGAAGCATCAGATATTTTCCGTCTTTCTCTATATAACATAATGTTGTCATTTTCATAGTAAGTGACATAGTCTTTCATCTCCTGTTATTTGGCATATTTACCCATATGCGCTCATTATACCTTCCCCCCGGACAAATGCAACCGATAATTCAAATACAGTTGCCATATTGAAATTATCGCTTTTCCGGTGCTATAATAAGGAGCGACAGGTTGTAAACCTGTCCGATCACAATATGTGAAGCAATTACAAAACATCGACAGTTTTGCAATTACCTATATATAACTTTATACGGAGGTATGAATATAATGAGTAAAATTGATGAAGTCAGAAGCGAAATGATGGCCGCTATGAAGGCACATGATAAAGAGAGAAAGGACGCATTATCCGCACTCCTTACAGCTCTGAAAAATAAATTTATAGACAAACGTGCTGATCTGACAGAGGAAGAAGAAAACGAAGTTGTATTAAGAGAAATCAAGCTCGCAAAGGAAACAATCGATACAACACCTGCTGATCGTACCGATATCATAGATGAATGCAAGGCAAGAATCACCGTATTCGAAGAATTCGCACCAAAGATGATGGATGAAGCAGAGATCACTGCTACGATCAAAGAAGTTCTTGCAGGTCTTGGTATCGATGCTCCAACAGCCAAAGACAAGGGTAAGATCATGAAAGAGCTGATGCCTAAGGTTAAAGGCAAAGCTGACGGAAAACTGGTCAACCAGATCCTTACATCTATGATGGCATAAGCATACAAAGCCACCACACGATAACAGAAAAACTCCATGCCCGGTGTCTATATCTTTATTTCGCAGAACACTTTCGTTCGATCCGGAACGTAACGGTACTAAACTCATCACCTGTTGGCAATTCGTTAAGAACCGACGTTCCGGATAGGTCTGCTTCATAAAATATATAGACACCGGACATGGAGTTTTTTAGTTTATATCTCTGCTTTCATTGCCGGACTCTTCTATCCTTTCTCTATTCTCGCACCAGATGTAACTTCTCCGCAAGCTTCAGGATCAGGGTTCCCTTTGGCATAGCAAGGATTTCTTCCTTCGTATATCCACCGACTGCCAGAATAGCTGCTGCATAGAAAATAACTGCAAGCAGGATTGCCAGAACAACACTGACTGAATTCATATGGATCAGGTGGTAGAAGATCTGATAACTACCCCATGCAACGATTCCCATAAATATCGATGCAACAGCAGGAGCAAGATAAATCTTCTTCACATTAAGCTTTGTAGACATATATTTGGATACAGATATATGGTTAAAGATACAAGCCAGTAATGAATACAGGATCGTAGCCGCTACCAGACCGAACAGCTTCGCATCTGTAAATTTCAAAATAGCAGCAAGAAATACTAAATGGATCAACAATGCAAGTGTCGCATTCTTCACCGGCTCCATAACCTTTCCGATTCCCTGCAAGATACTGTTTGTAAGTGTTGATAATGAATAAAATACCACAGATATGCAGCCGGCAGTCAATGCCTTAAATACCAGCGGATCCGCGCCACGGAACAACAGTGTGATGATCGGTTCTGATAGCACACCGATTCCGACTGCACATGGTATCGTCACCATCATCGTGATACTCATGGACTGATTGTATACATGATTCGTTTCCGCTTTATCCCCCTTGGTAAATGCTCCCGAAATATTTGGTATCAGGGTTGTTCCAACCGCAGATGCGATCGATACCGGAAGATTGATCAGCACCATATACTGACCGGAAAAAATACCGTACAAATTTGCAGATTCAACACGATCTACATTTTTACTGTTTAAGACATTGTAGAAAATTTTCATATCTACGGTGGTCGTAATATTATACACAAATGCAGCAATAATGATCGGTGTTACGATCATAACGATCTGCCGGAATAACTTTCCATATGATTCTACATTCGACGAAACATCAGACTCTACTGTCTCCATGATTTCTTTTCTTCTTCCTGCATATGCGATCAGAATATAAATAATTCCACAGAGAACACCTGCCCCTGTTCCCATTGCACTGCCTGCTGCACCATATTTTGCATGTTCAGAGGTTCCCGGTACAAATGGTCTGGACATCAGATAAGCAACCAGAACGCTGACAACTGCATTTGCAATCTGCTCTATAATCTGTGATATGGAGGTCGGAATCATCGTTTTATATGCCTGAAGATAGCCTCTGTAGATAGCAAGAAAGCCCGACAGAAATATTGTCGGTGCGAGGATCTGTAAGCTTAAAATCGCATTTGGCTGTTCCTTCACCAAAGCCGGTGCAAATGCAAATGTCAGGACAGCCGCCACCAATCCGACAGATACTACATAGATAAAAGCACATTTAAATACCCGTCTCGCATTTCTGTATTCTCCCAGGGCCAGCTTTCCTGAAATAATCTTAGAAACCGCTGTTGGAATGCTGTACGTAGCGATCATCAATATCATGGAATATATTGCATACGCTGTACCATAATATCCATTTCCCTCATCTCCGATAATCTGAAATAACGGTGACCGGTATAAGAGACCGATCACTCGGGATAATATACCTGCACCTGCCAGCACTGCCGCCTGAAAAGCAAAATTTGTCCTCATACCGGACGGCTTCTTTATTATCTTCTTTTCATTATCATTCTGCATGATTGTTTCTCCTGATTATTTTGTAACTGACTACAAGACGATCAGCTACCATTCTATCTGGTTGCACATATTTCCGGCGTCTGCTATACTAACATCGGAAATGACACACGTTTCCAATACCCTATATATATACCAGTTTTTTATACTTATTACAAATAAAATATGTAAAAGATTTTCATAAAAGGAGGTTTTCCACCTATGGCTAATCCAAATATTCCAAAAGATCCTGTTATGCTCCTCAGCTTTATTAATATGAAGCTTCGTGATTTTTATCCAAGTCTGGATGAATTATGTACGGATCTGGATCTGAATGTAAATGATGTTTCCGAAAAACTGGCATCTGCCGGTTTTAACTACGATGGAAAATTAAATCGATTTATCTGATAAAATGCTTCTAATTCAAAGAAAATAACTATTTTATCCTATTGCAAAAGGAACGCCGGCAAATCTCTAACCGGGTATTTACCCCACAGAAATCTGCCGGCTTATTCTATCACATAAAGCTACACTATATGTGCCCTGTCATTTCTGAATATGCTACGTTTCCTACATTTGATCATCTTTGTCGTCATCACTGCTCTGTTTTTCCGCTTCATGCTTCGTTGCTGCCAACTGATCGTCAGCTTTCTCTGCATGCATCACTTTCTCAATCTGCTGATAAAGCTTCTTCGCATGCCTCTTTGCTTCGCGATCTGCCTTTGCGGCTGCTTTTTCCTCCGGAGTTTTTTTATGAAAACGGATATCCTCCTCTTCCTCTGTCAGATAGATTGGCTTTCCGGTTTCTTCATCGATCCGTTTGATCCGCTCAAATTCCGAGGACACCGATACCATATGCTTCTTTTCCAGCTTGTCGGTACATGTCTTATTGATATACATGTAGATACATGCAAATACCGGAACACCCAGTAACATTCCGTAGAATCCGAAGATACCACCGCCTACGATAACCGCGGTCAGAACCCAGAAGCTGGAAAGTCCCGTTACATCACCAAGGATCTTTGGTCCTAAAATATTTCCATCAAACTGCTGAATACACAGGATCATGATAAGCAATATGATACTCTTGATCGGATCTGCGATCAGAACAATAAACACACATGGGATCGCACCGATGATCGGACCAAAAAACGGAATTACATTTGTCACACCAATGATAACACTGATCAGCAATGCATATGGCATATCTACGATCGTTGTCAAAATAAATGTTATAATCCCGATTATGATCGAATCCACGATCTTACCATTGATAAACTGACTGAATATCTTATTTACACTTGCAAGTCCATCCAGAATGATATTCGCGTTTTTCAGTTTAAACAGTGCATAGACGATTTTCTTGCCTCTGGAAGCCAAATATTCCTTATTCGCCATCACATAGATAGATGCTACAATACCGATCAGGAAATTATAAATGAACTTCAATCCGCCCACAACACCGGAGCTGATATTCAATACAATCTTATCCAGATTCGGAACAACATCTGTATTTACCCATTTCTGTAAGCGGTCATATACAGTGTTTACGACATTCATTACCATTTCTTCGGATTCGCCAAGGTTCTTGAATTTATCATAAATGGTATTGATCGCCTTCATGATATTATTATAGTAATTATCCATATTGGATATAAGAAGATTGATACTGTCGATGACCTGTGGCACTACCATCCAGATCAAACCCGTGAGCAGACCAAGGAACAAAATGATCGTTATAATGATCGATATGGCTCTTGATACATGAAACAGTTTTTTCTTGTCTATGATCACCCGATCCTGTAAGATCGTATGACACAGGCGATCAAAAAAGATAAGCACCGGATTCAACAAAAAAGCGATCACAAAACCAATTATAATCGGTGCTGCCGCCCCGGTTATCGTATCCAGTACCTTCCGAAAGCCTGTCCACTCCTCCAATATCTTATTAAATACAAGCGCTGCTGCAATTACCAGAAATATGATCGTTCCCGCCTTAAACAGCCGTCTTTTTTTTTCATTTCCCAATTTTGTCTGATAACCTTTCCCTTTCCGCATTCAAAACCCAACATCGGATATGTCGTTTCATTCCATTCCTGTAACAACACATCAATGGATTTATTCTTACATATAATTATAAACAACCTGAAAAAATTATATACTGTTTCAAAAAGTCAAGCAATAGAATTTCCTATTTTTAATAGATTTAAAATAGATTTAACCATGACTTTACCAAATCCAAAATCGTTCAAAAAATGAACCTTAAATAACCCTATATTTTTGAAAAAAGCATTGTCGATATCTGAGTTACATAGTAAAATGGTGACATGTTTAAGGGTTCTTAACAAACCACAAAACTTATTTTGCCTAAGACCGGGGAGGCATAAAGGAGGTGTTCTTATGGAAAATGAATTAATCTGTCAATTAATTATCTGGTCCGTTATCTTTATGGTCTGTATAATTATCGAAATCATTACTCTCGGACTTACAACCATCTGGTTCGCGGGAGGAGCTTTGGTATCTGCGATCTCTGTATTCTTTGGTACATCACTGATCATCCAGATATTGATCTTTGCAGTTATTTCATTAGTTCTTCTGTTTACTACAAGGCCTGTGGCTTTAAAACATTTCAAATTATCCGATATGGAAAAAACAAATGTTGAAAGTCTGGTCGGCAAACAGGTGATCGTATCTGAAACCATTGATAATCTAAAGGCTACCGGGCAGGTAAAAGTAAATGGTCTCGAATGGACCGCACGTGCTGCTGATGAAACTGATATTATTCCCCAGGGGACCGAAGTCACGATCAATGAGGTTTCCGGCGTAAAACTTATTGTCAGCAGAATATAATTTATTTAATTTGACAGATACTATATCTGTCGCCACTTAAAGGAGGTACTTATTATGGATTCACCACTCACATGGCTGGTAATTATCTTAGTATTCATTGCTATCATTATTATCTGCAGCACAATCAAGATCGTCCCACAGGCACATGCTTACGTTATCGAACGTCTGGGGACCTACTGCGGTACATGGTCCGTAGGTCTTCATATGAAGATGCCTATTATCGATAAGATCGCACGTCGTGTTACCTTAAAGGAACAGGTTGTAGACTTCGCTCCACAGCCGGTTATCACGAAAGATAACGTTACAATGAGAATCGATACTGTCGTTTTCTTCCAGATCACAGATCCAAAGCTTTTCTGCTATGGTGTTGAAAATCCGATCATGGCAATCGAAAACCTGACAGCCACTACTCTCCGTAACATTATCGGTGATCTCGAACTTGACCAGACACTGACATCCAGAGAGACGATCAACACAAAGATGCGTGCTACCCTGGACGAAGCAACTGATCCTTGGGGCATCAAGGTAAACCGTGTTGAGCTAAAGAATATTATCCCACCTGCAGCGATTCAGGATGCCATGGAAAAACAGATGAAGGCAGAACGTGAAAGACGTGAACAGATCCTGAAAGCAGAAGGTGAAAAGAAATCTGCAATCCTTATTGCAGAAGGTAACAAACAGTCCGTTATCCTGGAAGCAGAAGCCGAGAAGCAGTCACAGATTCTTCGCGCAGAAGCTAAGAAGGAAGCAACGATCCGTGAAGCTGAAGGTCAGGCACAGGCTATCCTCGCTGTACAGCAGGCAAATGCAGACAGTATCCGTCTCTTAAATGAATCTGCTCCATCTAATCAGGTTCTTACGATCAAGAGTCTGGAAGCATTCGCAAAGGCTGCTGACGGCAAGTCAACCAAGATCATTATTCCATCTGATATTCAGGGTGTTGCAGGACTTGCAACTTCATTATCGGAATTAGTAAAAACAGAGAAATAAGATTGAACTGATTCATTGGTAATATTAAAAACTGCCACTGTCAGAATGAAACCGTTATTGGGTAACCATTCTGATAGTGGCCGTTTTTATTTTATCTGTTATCCTTACAATTACTCCATGCTTTCATCCGCCCAGCTCTTTATCATTGCTATCTCTCTTGCATATCCGGCATCATCATTTGGTGTTTCTAAGATAAACGGTCTGCCTGCAAGCAATGGATGCGTTACGATCCGTTTTAATGCTTCTGCTCCGATCTCACCCTCTCCGATCTTCTGATGTCGGTCTTTGTGTGAATCTCTCACATTCATGCTGTCATTTAGATGAACAGCTTTTAAACGGTCAAGTCCGATGATCTGATCAAACGTGTGAAGTACACCATCCAGATCTTCCACAAGATCATAGCCACCATCCCATGTATGACAGGTATCAAAGCATACCCCGATCTTATCCTTGCAGTCAACAAGCTCTATGATACGTTCCAGTTCTTTAAAATTTCTTCCGACTTCCGAGCCTTTGCCTGCCATTGTTTCAAGTAATACAACTGTACTCTGAGTCGGTTTGATCGCATGATTTAATGCGTCAGCAATTACCGGTATGGCTTCTTCTGCCCCCTGACCAACATGTGCACCCGGATGGAAATTATAATAATTTCCCGGAAGATACTCCATCCGCCCCATATCATCCTTTAAGATATTCCATGAGAACTCCCGAATATCCGGTTTTGCTGCACAGACATTCATCGTATATGGTGCATGTGCGACCAGTTTCCCAAAATGATGCTCCTCCATCAGGGAACGTAACCGCTCCGCATCTGCCGGATCGATCTCTTTCGCCTTTCCGCCCCGTGGATTTCTTGTAAAAAATGCAAATGTATTTGCACCAAGTTTTAATGCCGCCTTTCCCATCGCCTCAAAGCCTTTGGAGGACGACAGGTGATTTCCTATATATATCATGTTGTTTCTCCTATATTGTACTTAACAAAAAAGCCGGATCACTCCGGCTTTTTTGTATCTATATCATTTCCTGATTCTTAATTGTTCTTATAGTAGTTGATCAGGCAGCCATCCATGATGATCTGTCTCTCATCATCGGTCAGGCTTCCAAGCTTCAGATCTAATTCCTTGAAGTCTTTATTTACAACATATGCCTTGATGATCTCATTCTTATTCTGGACAGCCTCACGGATACCCGGAATGAATACATAATCATCATTGTCAAATGCGAAATCTTCCTCCATGATGAATGGAAGCATACCCCAGTTGATCAGGTTGGATCTGTAACGCTTTGTTGCATATTCCTTAGCAATATTTGCCCAGCCGCCAAGTACCTTCTGGCAGGAAGCAGCCTGCTCTCTGGCAGAACCGTCACCCGGCTTTACTGCAAAGATCGTACTACCGTAACCGGTATTGGAACCTGTGATCTCACGATCTGCAAATTTTGCTTTGATTTCTTTCATCATAGGCTTCATGGATTCATCTGCCTTGCAGAAGCATCCAAGTTCTTCTCTCTTCTTCTCAACTGCCTGAATTGCCTTTGCACGGCCTACATATTCAGGATCTTTTCTGGATAAAGTGAACTCAGCAAGTCCCAGCGGATTTGAACGATAGGAAGATGTCTCACCAGATGGAATAAGTTCATCTGTAGTTGTTACAGGATCGTTAATAACAGATGCAACCTTTAATAACAGGTTGTCTGTCAGTGCGATCATCTCCGGCCAGTCTTTGATATTCGGACCAAACTTAATCTCAACAGATGGATCAGCCTTGCCGACACCATTGTAAACTCGTCTGTCATAAATGCTCTTATCGAAGAAATATTTCTGTCCCTTGTATTCAACATCCAGATCTGTAGCTGCTGTAAGGTATCCCTTGTTAGCTGCTGTCGCTGCGATCGATCGTGCATCCATAAGTGCAACGGATGAGATCTGACCATTCTGGATCTTGGAACCTTCACGGTTCGGGAAGTTTCTGGTTGAATGACGGATTGATAATGCATTATTTGCAGGTGTATCTCCGGCACCAAAGCAAGGGCCGCAGAATGCTGTCTTAACGATCGTACCTGTCTCGATCAGGTCAGCCAGTACACCGTTCTTTGCAAGCTCCATATAGATAGGAGTTGATGCAGGGTATACAGATAATGTAAATTCATCTGCACCGATGCTTCTTCCACGGATGATATCCGCTGCCTGACAGATGTTCTCGAATCCACCACCGGCACATCCGGCAATGATTCCCTGTTCTACATATAACTTGCCATCACGGACTTTATCCTTTAATGTGAAATCAACCTTACCATCCAGACTAACCAGTGCGCGCTTCTCGCAGTCGTCTAAGATGTCCATCAGGTTTGCATTTAATTCTTCAATTGTATATGTATTGCTTGGATGGAATGGCATAGCGATCATTGGTTTTACCTTTGACAGATCCACATATACAACGCCATCATAGTAAGCAACTGGGCCCGGATTCATTTCCTTGTATGCTTCCGGTCTATAGTGTGTATCATACCACTCTTTGATCTTCTCATCTGTCTTCCAGATAGAGGACAGACAGGTTGTCTCGGTTGTCATTACATCGATACCGATACGGAAATCAGCAGATAATTTATCAACACCAGGTCCTACGAACTCCATTACCTTATTCTTAACATAACCACACTGGAAGGTTGCACCGATGATCGCAAGAGCAACATCCTGAGGGCCTACTCCCTTTGCAACTTCTCCGTCCAGATAGATTGCTACTACACCGGGCTTAGCTACATCGTAAGTTCTGCATAAGAGCTGCTTTGCAAGCTCTCCGCCGCCTTCGCCGATTGCCATTGTACCGAGCGCACCATAACGGGTATGGCTGTCAGAACCAAGGATCATTGCACCACATTCTGCAAGCATTTCTCTTGCGAACTGATGGATAACAGCCTGATGAGGCGGAACATAGACACCACCGAATTTCTTTGCGCAGGAAAGGCCAAACATGTGATCATCCTCATTGATCGTACCACCAACTGCACATAAGGAGTTATGACAGTTTGTAAGGACATAAGGAATCGGGAATTCTTTCAGTCCTGAAGCTCTTGCTGTCTGGATGATACCTACAAATGTTATATCATGAGAGGTCATCTTATCGAATTTGATCTTAAGATTGTCCATATTGTCAGATGTGTTGTGCTTCTCCAGGATACCGTATGCCATAGTATTCTTTGCAGCTTCTTCCTTGGATGGAGCTGTACCTAACTTCTGTGTAAGAATCGCATTTGCATCGGCATTGTCTTCTACAAGCTCTGTGCCATTTAAAAGATAAGCACCATTGTCAAATAATTTAATCATTCTATTTCCTCCTGATTTGTTGGTGATTCTTTTTCTCATTTTGTCAATCGTTGTTTATTTTAACACAAATCGGCATAGTTGTGAACAACTATGCCGATGAAAGTTTTCATTATTATATTTTTAATCATCCTGCTTCAACCGGAACCCCGAATGAGCACCACTGCTTTTATTCTGTGAAGCACTTTCAGAAGGATCCGCAGTCTGAGGTTGTTCATGATTCATGATAGTCTCATCTACGTTCTCTGCCATCTGTGTTGTATATGGTGCTGTCTGATAGTCCGTGACCGCATTTTCATTCGCCGGAACGGTCGCTTCATCTGTAAATGCACCTGTAACCACCTGCATTCTCTTATGGAGTTCTTCCATTCTCTGCGCTTCCTCCTGTGCTTCCAGACGGGCTTTCTCTAACTTCTTCCGTTTCATCTTCCGGTCAAGCAGCCAGATATATAATGCAAACCCTGCTGCGATCACTCCGATGATCGACCAGATCATGATCGCATTATAATTCGGGAACATTCTATAATATTCCGCTGCCGTCTTTCCTGTCACATCCATAGAAACTTCTGCATCGGAACCGCCATGATCATGTCCCTGCCAGTCCGCATCAGATTTAAGGAAATAATCATATCCGACATTCTGTCCACCAAGATCATCCCATGTCAGATCGATATTATACCAGTGTCCATCCACCTGAACCCGATTCCACAGATGCTCGGATTCCAGTCCATAACCGTATTCACAGGTAACAGGGACTCCGGCCTTTTTCATAATGATATAAAATGCCAGCGCATATCCGTTACATGCCGAATCTCCTCTGTACAGAGTATTACATGCACCACCGGATGAGCGGTTATATTCATTATGTAAGATAATATAATCATGTACCGCTTTCACTTTCTCGTAATCTGACAGCCCCTTTATCTTCCCCGAAATCTGACCGGAACGGATAAATACAAGAAAGCTTTTTAACCGGCTCATATGACTGATCCTTACCGCTACCTTTTCTCCACCTGAATCCGGCGTATATACATAAGAAAATGCATAGAATTCTCCACCTGCATACATATTCTTTTCCATCAGCTTGTCAAGGACCGACTGATAATCCATATACGGTTCCCCTGTTGTCTTTAGCGTAACCGTATTCTTATACCTTGAAGCGGCTGTTGCTACTGCATCATTGATCTCTTCGTATGTTGACAGTCTTCCTGTCGATACCGGCAGCATCTTTAAAACGACACAGTAAACAATAAACAACAGAATGATTCCCTCAATTACGATCTTTACTTTTTTCCCCTTTGACATTTTTCTCTCCTCTTTTTTTACATTCTTGGTGCGATTCATTATACCTCATTTTTCATTATGACGAAATTCTGTTATCTGCACTTTTCCGTCTTTTATTCGTTCAAATTTCTTCTCTTATTTACAAAAAAATTTTTATTTACTTCTTATTTATACATGATATAATAAAAAAGTCTACGTTTTATTAAGAATTTTTTTCAATAAACCTTCTATTTGTCTGAAATAATAGGGGAAATCATTTCTATATTCATTCTGACATATCGATGCGTTTATAGTCACAAGGAGAGATTAAAAAGTGAAAGATACGATTGAGATCAGATGGCATGGCCGGGGCGGCCAGGGTGCCAAAACTGCTGCTCTGCTGCTTGCAGACGTAGCTTTTAAAACAGGAAAATACGTTCAGGGTTTTCCGGAATATGGTCCGGAGCGAATGGGTGCGCCGATCACTGCTTATAACAGAATCAGCAGCGATCCGATCCGCGTTCATTCCAATATCTACACCCCACAGTATGTTGTTGTCGTTGACGAGTCCCTCTTGGAATCCGTGGATGTAACCGCCGGATTAAAAGAAGATGGTGCGATCGTCATTAACACCCCAAAGACACCGGATGAGGTTCGTCCTCATTTAAATGGCTACAAAGGAAAAGTTTATACATTAGATGCCCGGGAGATCTCGATGCAGACACTCGGCAAGAACTTCCCGAATTCTCCTATGCTTGCTGCTATCGTTGCAGTCAGCGGTATCATGGAGCAGGATGATTTCCTTGCAGATATGAGACTTTCCTATCAGCACAAATTTGCAAAGAAGCCTGAGGTTATCGATGGAAATATGAAAGCCCTTGAGCTTGCATTTAAGGAGGTAACCAAGTAATGAGAACAGATATCAGCAGAATACATGAAAAAAGTAAATATACAGAAATCACACCCGGTAACCATGTGTACGGCGGTGGTACTTCCAAAGCATTTAACACAGGTGAATGGAGAACTGCTACTCCCGTCATAGATGAGAGCAAATGTGTACACTGTCTGTTATGTGCACCGGTCTGTCCGGACAGCTGCATCCCGGTCGTAGGCGGCAAACGCCTTGACTTCGATCTGAACCACTGCAAGGGCTGCGGTATCTGTGCTTATCAGTGTAAGTTTGGTGCTATTACGATGAAGGAGGGCAAATAAATGGGTATCAGAGAACGTTTATCAGGAAATGAAGCGGTGTCTTATGCGATCAAGCAGATCAACCCGGATGTCATGCCGGCATTCCCGATCACCCCTTCTACAGAGATTCCACAGTTTGTTTCTACATATATTTCAAACGGTGAGATCGATACAGAGTTTATTCCGGTCGAGAGTGAGCACAGTGCTATGAGTGCTGCGATCGGTGCAAGTGCTGCCGGTTGCCGTGTCTTAACAGCAACCTCTTCCTGCGGTATGGCGCTGATGTGGGAGGAGCTCTATGTTGCAGCTTCCAATCGTCTGCCGATTGCACTGGCTCTTGTAAACAGAGCTTTATCCGGCCCGATCAATATCAACTGCGACCACTCAGACAGTATGGGTGCAAGAGATACCGGATGGATCCAGATCTATGCAGAGAATAATCAGGAAGCTTATGATAATTTCGTACAGGCTTACCGGATCGCAGAACACAAGGATGTCCGTCTTCCGATCATGATCTGTCAGGATGGTTTCATCACCAGCCACGCAGTTGAGAATATCGAACTGTTAGAGGATGACAAGGTAAAAGCATTTGTCGGTGAATACAATCCGGAACAGTACCTGTTGAATCCAAAGATGCCTATGGCAGTCGGTCCATATGCAACTTCTCCATTCTATATGGAATCCAAAATGAATCAGAACGAAGGTATGAAGAATGCCAAGCAGGTGATCCTGGATGTTGCGAATGATTTCGCAAAGATCTCCGGCAGACAGTACGGCTTCTTTGAGGAATATAAATTAGAAGATGCTGATTATGCGATCGTTATGATCGGTTCCGCAGCAGGAACGACAAAAGAAGCAATCGATGCATTGCGCGCACAGGGCAAGAAGGTCGGCTTATTAAAGCTCCGTGTCTTCCGTCCATTCCCCGGTGAAGAAATTGCAAAGGCGCTGGCTCATACAAAAGCAGTTGCGATCTTAGACCGTTCCGAAGGCTTCCGTGCAGGCGGCGGTCCTTTATCCGCTGAGATCAAGGAGCACCTGTATGATATCGGAGCTTCTACAAAGGCTGTCAGCTATATCTACGGTCTTGGTGGCAGAGATTATACAACAGTGGAAGCAACCGATGTATTTAACCAGTTAGAGGAAATGATCGAGCAGGGCAAGACCATTCCGCAGTATCAGTATATTGGACTTAGAAAGTAAGGAGGTAAGACAAAATGGCATATAATTTTAAAGAAGTAATGAACAAGCCTGAGCGTCTTGCTCCGGGTCATAGAATGTGTGCAGGCTGCGGCGGTACGATCGCAGTTCGTAATGTACTCCGTGCCCTTCATGAGGGTGACAAAGCAGTTATCGGTAACGCTACCGGATGTCTGGAGGTTTCCACCTTCATGTATCCATATACTGCTTATGAAGACAGTTACATTCATAATGCATTTGAAAATGCAGGTGCTACCCTTTCCGGTGTAGAGACTGCTTATCATGTATTAAAGAAAAAGGGTAAATTAGATGAAACATATAAATTCATAACATTTGGCGGTGACGGCGGTACTTATGATATCGGTCTTCAGTCTTTATCCGGTGCTATGGAGCGTGGTCATGACATGGTATATGTCTGTTACGATAATGGTGCTTACATGAATACCGGCATCCAGCGTTCTTCCGCTACTCCGATGTATGCAGATACAACTACCACTCCTGTCGGTTCCCAGTCAAACGGTAAGATGCAGAACCGTAAGGATCTGGCACAGGTTATGGCAGCTCATGATATTCCTTATGTCGGTCAGACTACTCTGCTTGGCAATATGCGTGATATCTATGAGAAATCCGAAAAAGCCATCTACACACCGGGTGCTGCTTTCTTAAATGTTATGGCTCCTTGTCCTCGTGGCTGGCGTTATCCTACCGAACAGATCATGGATATCTGTAAGCTGGCGGTTGAGACATGCTACTGGCCTTTATTTGAAGTCATCGAAGGCAAATGGATCTTAAGCTATTCTCCTAAGAGGAAGCTTCCGATCGAGGACTTCTTACGGACACAGGGACGTTTCAAGCATTTGTTCAAGCCTGAAAATGAGCATTTACTCGTTCAGTATCAGGAGGAAGTGGATCGCCGTTGGGAGGATCTGCTGTTCCGCTGTTCGAAGAACTAATCACACATACGAAATAAATCAGTCCTTGGGGTTATAATATACCCCAAGGGCTGATTTATTTTCTGCCTGTCTCACTATTCCATACCTATGAAAAGTTCGTCGCATATAGCGACTCACTAAGAACCGACGCTCCCAAAGGCTTGCTTTATGAATAGTAAAACACACCATAGCGGGGATTCTGTTTTTTATTAGTCGATAACTTCTTCAGCTCCACAGCTACAAACTCTCTTGTGTAAAGTAATAGTACCAACAACCCACTTTTTCTGCATTTTACAGCTGTATCCGTTCCCGCCTTTTCCAACTGATATAGCCATACATATCATTGATAAAGAAGATACCGAAATTCACAACGACCGGGATATAGGCAGGATTCTTCATGGATGCCAGCACCCATAAAATGATCAGCACGATATCATTTGCCGCATACCATACTGCATAATACGAGGAACGGAGCATCGTAAGTGCCGCTGCCAGAAAACTGGTTACGATCGATATGGTGCTGAATATAATATTCGGGGTATCGAATACAACTAAAATATAATAAAATACTGCCGTTACGATCACGCCGAATATAATAAGCCCTATGATGTGCTTCCGGTTCAGCTTCTGGATCTTTACGACATTTCCGTTTCCGCCGGACGGATTTCTGAGCCATGTGATCATAGACCAGATCGCCATAGGCATTGTCATGCCAAGATATGTAATCATCTCGCCCCAGTAATGGAACCGGTAGGAAATGATCCCATAAAGGATGCTGAATATCACCATCAGGATCTGCGCCCATACATTTCCCTTTGCTGCAAAGATCAGCGAAGTTACACCCACTAATGCAGCTACCAGAGTCAGCAGATCAAAATCTGTTGTCAGTAAGTTCGATACGCATACGATACAAATAGATCCTAACCAGATGATCCATTCCTTCTTTGTTAATTCTTTTATTGGATTGTTCATGTTTTCTTTCTCCTGTGCCGCTATTCTAATATATAATCATAATTTCCGCAAGAATCCGCAAAAAAATACCCCATGGCGATCATCGGTTCTCAAAATTCTGAGTACCGATGATCTGTCATGAGGTATCTTCATTATGTATCAGCTTACAGCTTTGTTACATTTGCAGCCTGAGGTCCTTTTTCTCCCTCAATTACTTCGAACTCAACTTTGTCGCCTTCCTCCAATACTTTGAAACCAGACATATTTAAAGCTGAGAAATGTACAAAAATGTCATCACCATTCTCATCGCTGATAAATCCATATCCCTTTTTTGCATTAAACCATTTTACTGTACCTGTTTTCATTTGAATTTCCTCCTAAAACTTAATACCTGGAAAACTAAAGAGGCACAGAGCTTCTCGCTCTGTGCCTCTTTGCACTTCTCCTGTATTATATTGCTTGGATTATCTTTTTGCAAGTGTTTTTTATAAATTTCTTTTTCATTGACCAAATCTTACATCCGGCATATCCTTCTCGTGCTCGCCGATCATCTTCTCCATCCAGATCATATCATACCATTCACCAAACTTATAGCCGCTGTTATGAAAACGCCCAACCAGCGTAAAGCCCATTTTTTTATGGAATCTGTAACTGTCATCCGTCAGATGTCCGCTCTCTGCTGCCGGACTTGCGATACAGGCATTCATGTTCAGGATTCCCATTTCCTTCAGTAGTTTTTCCAGATTCTCATATAGGGCTTTGCCAAACCCCAGCTGCCTGCAGTCTTTTCGGATATATATCGTTGTTTCCACTGACCAGTCATATGCCTTTCTGTCTTTGAAACCTGCTGCATATGCATAGCCTGCGATTTTCCCATCCACGACTGCCTTTATGTATGGATACTTTGCTGAGATCTGCTCGATCCTGTTCCTGAATTCATCTACAGACGGTACTTCATATTCAAATGATATTGCTGTTTCTTCTACATAGGGTGCATAGATTGCGAGAAGCTCCTCCGCATCCGCTGTACTTACTTTTTCTATCTTCATGTCTTCTCCTTATGCCTACAAAAAATGCTGAACCGCACAAGTACGATCCAGCATTTTTTATTATTTCTTAGTAGTCTTCTTTGAAACTGCCGCTTTTGTCTGTGCAGGCTTTGTCTTACTTACTGTTTCTTTTGTCTTTGTCGCAGCCGTCTTCTTCTCCGGCTCCTTTTTTACAACTTCCGTCGTCTCTACATCCTTCTTTTCCGTTGCAGTTTTCTTCGCAGCCGTTTTCTTCTCAGCCGCGCGTTTTGCTGCTGCCGCTTTCTTTTCTGCCTCTTTCTTCTTCAGAATATCCTCCGGTGTTACATCGGTGTAATCATATTCCAGAACAACAGCAGAAAGTGGCGGTACTGTTACACTGATCGAATAAGGCATACGTTCTGTCTTCTTATCGATAGCCTTGATCTTACCACTGTTTAATCTTCCTGCTCCGCCAAACTGTACGTCGTCGGAATTCAGGACTTCTTTATATGTTGTGAAGCAAGGTGCTCCAACTTCATAATTATCATATTCAACCGGCACGAAATTGCAGATAAATAACAACTGCTTACTCGGTGTAGAACCTCGACGGATAAACGAAACCACACCCTTATCCGGATGGTCACAGTCGATCCACTCAAAGCCCATCACATCGCTGTCATTTGCATATAACGCATCATTCGCATTGTACAGATTATTTAACGCTTTTACCCAACGCTGTACACCCTGATTCAACGGATTGTCAAGGACAAACCAGTCAAGACTTCTTGCCTCGCTCCACTCGCGCGGCTGTGCAAATTCCTGACCCATGAATAACAGCTTTTTGCCCGGATGGCCATACATATAACCATATGCCAGACGAAGATTTGCAAATTTCTGAGGTTCGCTTCCCGGCATCTTATTGATCATTGAACATTTCAGATGTACGACCTCATCATGTGAAATGACAAGAACATAATTCTCTGCATATGTATAGGATAAGCTGAAGGTCAGCTTGTTATGGTTAAAGCTTCTGAAATATGGATCCATCTTCATATACTCGAGGAAGTCATTCATCCATCCCATATTCCATTTGAACAGGAAGCCAAGTCCGTTCATGGATGCCGGAGCAGTCACACCGGCCCATGCAGTTGATTCCTCTGCGATCAGGAATGCTCCCGGATTCTTTTCTTCCATAACTGCATTAATATTCTGCAGCAGCTTAATTGCATCCAGGTTCTCATTGCCGCCATTTTCATTTGGAAGCCACTGTCCATCCTGCTTACCATAGTCCAAATATAACATGGATGCAACAGCATCTACCCGTAACGCATCGATATGGAACTTCTCTACCCAGAAAAGTGCATTTGCGATCAGGAAGTTTGCAACCTCTGCTCTGCCATAATCAAAAATATAAGTACCCCAATCCGGATGCTCGCCCCTTCTTGGATCCGGATGCTCATAGAGCGGCATACCATCAAATCTGCCAAGTCCGTGTGCATCCTTCGGGAAATGTGCAGGTACCCAGTCTAAGATGATACCGATTCCCTTACTATGTAAATAGTCGATAAAATACATGAAATCTTCCGGCAATCCGTATCTGGATGTCGGTGCATAATAATTCGTTACCTGATAGCCCCAGGAACCATCAAACGGATACTCTGCGATACCCATGATCTCCACATGTGTATAGCCCATATCCTTTACATAATCCGCAACCATCGGAGCTAACTCTCTATAACTGAAGAAGCCGCTGTCATCGTCTTCAACTTTCTTTCTCCATGAACCGAGATGCATCTCATAGATGGTCATCGGCATCTTCATGCGATCTGTTCTGCTGTAGGTTTTTCTCTTATTTATCCATGCAGTATCCTTCCACTTGTAGGTCGTCAGATCTGCAACAACCGAACCATTGTCCGGACGCATCTGTGCCTGATTTCCGTATGGATCACTCTTATATAAGATCTCATCATAACGGGTCAAAATCTGGTATTTATATACTGCGCCGGAAAGCACATTTGGAATAAACAGCTCATAGATTCCACCGTTTGGTCGAAGCTGCATCGGATGTAAATTACCATCCCACATATTGAAATCACCGACAACGCTGACTCTCCGCGCGTCCGGAGCCCATACTGCAAAATAGGTTCCCTTTACGCCATCGATCGTCATCGGATGTGCTCCAAATTTATTATAGATCTCGTAGTGCTTGCCTTCTGCAAATAAATAAGAATCAAAATCTGAAATCTGGCTGTCAAATGCATATGGATCTGCTGTCGTAACAGTCGTTCCATCCTCATAAGTTGTCACCAGATTGTATTTTGTTCCGCTAAATTCCTTCTTAGGGAAAAAGATCGCATAAAATCCCTCATCCGTTACCTTCTCCATCGTATGAACTTTTTTACCTGTTCTGGATGTAACCTTCACTTCCACCGCATGTGGACGATAGGCTGTGATAATCTGTCCTTCCCCATATTCATGAATACCCAGCAGATGCTTTGGTGCATTCAGTTTACCTGCGATCAGTTCATCATACAGTACCCAGTTGATCCAATCGTTGATTCTCTTGTTCATATAACCCTCCTGAATATATTAGAATTTGTGTGGCTGTGTCTTTCGCCAGCTTATCAGTCGTACTATGATCGTAATAACAAGTCCGGCAAGTATCACTCCTGTATAGATCAGGAACATCCGAAGTCCCAGATTATCCGGGATCAGCGCGATCAGTCTGTCATCCCCTGAGAAAAATACATCATACCTGCCTTTAAATACCATCTCACGAACGCCATAGAAAATGCCGCTTCCGGATACCGCGAGCAGGATCAGTGATACTATTCCGATCACACTTGCTGCAACGCCGCCCCATACGACACACTCATACATTCGTCTTTTCTTTACTGCCAGAAATCCTATGATAAGCAGGATCACCGACAGGAACATCATTCGTTTCGCCTCATCCTTCACCTTCTTCAACTGTCTAAGCTGCGTCAGGTTATAGTCGCAAAGCTTCACATTTCCTTTATCAAAATCAACATTATTTCCGGTTTCCTTCAGGCCATCCGCAATGATGCTGTACTCCAGCCACGCCTCGAACTCCGTCAGAGCAGTTTCCGAACCATCTGCTCCATCTGTCTCAAATGTTCGTCCGGTCATCTCTGATGTGTACTCTGCCTCACTGATATTCACTCCCTGGAATGAGATAAACACCGCAGACGACACGATCAGCATTACAACTGCGATCGCAAGGATCACCTGAAAAAATCTATATTTAAACATGATTATCTATCCTGATTTCTATTCTAAAGTCTTATTTGACACATCAAATAAATTATATCGTTCTTATTACGCACATTAATTATTTTACCATTTTAATTGACTTGTGTAAAGAAAACATACTGCTTTCTTCATTATATATTTCTACCACATACTGTCTTCGCTCTTAAAATTACATTTTATTCAACTCATATTACTTTGATCCGTAAAGACTTGGCAGATGATCGTATCTTAATCTGTATTTGATTTCAGGCAATGAATTGCCGGTCAGATAATATAATGCAATGACATAGAAAAGATTTCGTTATGAGGTTTGTGCTAACTGTCAGCACCAAGCCCATGTTTGAGTCCATACGGACGAGTTTGGGCGACTGCCGACAAATCAGTGCACGAACCGAATAGAAATCTTTACTGTCTTACATTATATTATCTGACCGCCATTCCATGTCTGAAATCAATTTTCAATTAACAACGATCATCTGCCAAGTTCACGCAGGTCAAAGTAATATGGGCAGATGTCCTCATAGTGTCCATCCTTCATGCGAAAACCACCCGGAATCGTTCCAAGCTGCGTAAATCCAAGCCTCTCATAGAGGTGTCTTGCATGCACATTTGTAGCCACCACCGCATTAAACTGCAGCACCAGATAATCATACGCCTTTGCCTGTACCAGACAGTCAGACACCAACTTCTCTCCGATATGAAGTCCTCTTACATCCGCATCTACCGCATAGCTGGCATTGCAGATATGACCGCAGCGTCCGACATTATTTGGATGCAGGATATAAAGTCCGAGCACCTTTCCTGTGTCTGTATCCTCTGCCACCGCAGTATAGGTCTGGCCTGCAAAGAATCCCCTGCCTGTCTCCTCTGTCAGGTCATCCTCCTGTGGAAAAGCAACTCCATCATCTACCACACGGTTCCAGATGCGGTTCATCTCCTGTATGTCTGAATCTTTATATTCTCTGATCTGTATATTCATCTTTCGTCCTTCTTTCTTATTTTATGCATCATTATAAGCCCGTATCAAACAGGCTTCAAGAATATAAATATAGACAATCCACAAAAATCATCTTAAAATGCATATAATGAAAATCTGCTTGACTGGAAACTGCGAAGGGACGAACTTCTTCTCTGTGAAAGCAGTCTGTACGGATGAAAGGAGTACAACCACATATGTTATTTGAACTGATAAAAGATCATTTATTCTTAAGTACATATATCCTGATCAATCTGATCGTATTTTTCCTGTATGGCATCGACAAATGGAAAGCCATCCACCACAAGTGGCGCATCCCGGAAGCCCACCTGATCCTCGCCGGAGTGTTCGGAATCTTTGGTGCGATTCTTGGTATGCTGTTATTCCGACATAAAATCAGGAAGCCCAAATTCTACATTGGGCTTCCTGCAATCTTCATTCTTGAACTTATGTGTGTGATCTTATACTTGAAATATTTTTAATTAATGGTGCATCAAAGTTCCGTACATCTCCGGTCTGCGGTCACGGAACACGCCCCATTCTCTACGCATCTGTGCGATCGCATCCAGATCAAATTCATGGACAAGCACAGATTCTGTCTCACGGTCTGCCTCCTCCACGATCGTTCCGGTCTGATCTGCGATAAAGGAAGAACCGTAAAATGTCATTGAAGATTCATCGTCCGTCTCGGTTCCGATACGGTTCGATGCGATCACCGGCATGATATTGGCTGCTGCATGTCCCTGCATCGCATGCTGCCAGTGTGGTTTCGAATCAATGTTTAATGTAGGCTCGCTTCCGATCGCAGTCGGATAGAACAACAGCTCTGCACCAAGAAGTGCCATGCTTCTGGCAGCCTCCGGGAACCATTGATCCCAGCAGATGCCAACGCCGATATCTGCATATTTTGTCTTCCATACCTTAAATCCGGTATCTCCCGGTGTAAAATAAAACTTCTCCGCATATGGAAGTCCATCCGGGATATGGGTCTTACGATATGTTCCAAGGATCGTTCCATCTGCATCAATGATCGCTATTGTATTAAATGCTGTATTTCCCGCCTTTTCATAAAAACTGATCGGCAGAACAACCTGAAGCTCTTTTGCAACCTCGGTAAATCGTTTTACTGCTGCATTTTCTGAAAGTGGCTTTGCCAGATCAAACTATTCAAATTTCTGCTTCTGACAGAAATACGGAGTTTCAAATAATTCCTGTAACAAGATAATATTTGCACCTTCTGCTGCTGCCTTTCGAACCAGCTTCTCTGCCTTGTCTAACACTTCTTCTCTATTCCAGCTACAGCTCATCTGGGTAGCCGCTACCTTTACCTTTCTCATACTCATATCCTCCTGTTATCAAAATATCTATATACTGTTATCAGAACATCTTATTTCTTTATCCTATATTTTCTGCCATTGATTTCCGGCTTACCTTCTACTTACATCTGCCAAATCTATCTTCCGCCGGTTGTCTGTTTGCAACGGCTTATATTCCACTCGCACCTGCCAGATTGTTCAGTCTGTCATATATCGTCTGTCCCTCCAATATATTCCATACCACTTTGGTATCCGGTATCTTCTCAGGATCGATCGTAAACAGATTCTGATCCAGCACGATGAGATTTGCACATTTGCCTTCTTCGATCGAACCGGTTCGGTCTTCTGCCTGATAGACGTAAGCAGCTCCGTAGGTATATCCTTTTAAGACTGTCGCCATATCAATGGCCTCCCACGGATTCTGACCGGATATTCTTCCGTCTGCATCCTTTCTGGTCACTGCCGCATAGATTGTCTGAAATGGATCTAATCCCACAACCGGGTAATCCGTTCCGACTGCAAATGCCGCTCCTGTATTCGTGATACTTTTCATCGGCCATTCATATCTGCACCGCTTCTTTCCAAGCCGCACGATCTTATCATTATTGGACAGGATCAGATGATATGGCTGCATCGATGCTACGACATCCAGTTCCTTGAATCTCCTGATATCATCGGGATGAATATTTTCGATATGCTCGATCGTATTTCTGAGATCCTTTCTTCCGGTTCTTTTTTCCGCTTCCTCGTACATATCAAGCGCCATGCGCACAGAACCATCTGCGATACAATGAAGTCTGACCTGTATGCCTGCCTCATTTGCCGCAGTGATCTCCTCCTGCATCTTCGCTCTCGGCCAGAGCGGAAGTTTCTCCCCACAGGTATCCGGGCGGTCTGTATATGGCTCTAAGAGCAGTCCGGTATAAGTCTCCGTCACCCCATCAATAAACCCCTTTAAACCGGTGATCTGAAAATGTCTGGAATCCAGTTTTTCCTTCATCTCAAAGAACTTTTCAAATGAGGTATAGCCAAATAACTTCGTGTAGACATATACATTTGCATACAGCCCTTCTTCATCATCCAGCTTTTTCAGCAATTCATATTTCTTATAAGTCTCTTCTGTATAATCTTCTGCAAACATCTCACTTAAGCCTGCAACTCCGTTCTCCGCAAGTACCTGTTTGAAATGTCTGTGTATTTCTGTCATTTCTTCATCCGTAAAATCCATGAACTTTTCCATGGCGGGCGCATAGGCTTCCGGTTCGATCAACATTCCGGTAAGCTCTCCATCCGGGTAAGTCTCGATCATGCCATTTGCAAGACTCGGATTCGGTCTGATCCCGGCTTCAGCAAGTGCTGCTGAATTCAGCCACATGCTGTGTGCATCCGCACATTCCAGATATACCGGAGTATTCGGAAAATATGCATCCAGACTTCGCTTGTCCGGCATACGATCCTCCGTCCAGTTCCCGATAAACCATCCAGTTCCGCGGATTCGCTTCTGTCCTGGATGCGCCTTTACATATGCTGCCATCTGCTCCACACATTCCTGTTCCGAATGGCAGGCATCCAACGTGTTGCATACATATTCACTTGCGGCTACCGCTCCGGTAAATATATGGGTATGTGCATCGATAAAGGACGGCATGACAAGCTTGTCACGCATATCGTATATCGGAACATCCGCCGGAACGGCATTTGTCTCATCATATGGCAGGAGCTTCTTTATCCTGTCATCTTTGATCCAGACAGCAAGCGGCTTACAGCTATCCGCCCGACCATCAAATACTGCTCGGCTCTTTATAATATATTCTGCCATATCACATGCCCCCTTTTACTCTAAACTATAAATCCACAGATCAGGAAGCCAATGATTGACAACATAGCTGCGATCATAACATATGGAAGCTGGGATACTGCATGTTCCATATTATCAATGCCTGCACTGTTCGATGATAGAAGCGTTGCATCACAGTAGAAGCATGCATGGCTTCCAAATGCACCACCGGAGATAATTGCTGCCATGATCAGAACCGGGTTTGCGGAGATTGCTGCGCCAAGCGGGAATACGATCGGTGCAACGACTGCACTCATGCCCCAGAAGGATCCGGTTGCAAAACAAAGCGCCGCAACAAGGATAAATGTGATCATCGGGAACAGAGAGCCTGTTAATAATGGCTGTGCAAGATCGATTATATAATCTGTCATGTTAAGCTGTTCTGTTACCTTCTGCAATAAGAACGCAAGTACCAGTAAGGTAAGGGTTGGAAGCATATCCGCAAATCCCTTTACGATCACACCAAAGATCTCATTTACAGCTATAATCTTTCTTGGAAGATACATCAGCATACAACATGCGATCGCAAGAACAACTGCCAGAAGAAGATCACCTGTAATAATGGCGATCGCTACAAGGACTGCCATCGGAATAACGAAATCCCAGATATTTCCGTCTTCTTCATAACCTGCACGGTTTTCATGATTGTACTTTCTGCTGGCATCACTGTAGACCTTGCCGGTCTCCTCTACTCGCTTATATGCTTTCTTCATACCACCAAGCTTGGGCATGATTCCCATACAGAATAAAAATACGATCAGTAATATAATGATTGGATAAAAACAAAATGGAATGGCACTTAAGTACGCTTTCATACCGGAGGTGAATCCATATGCCTGTACACTCGGCTGATCAATGAACAGACTTGCATAGAAAACTGCCCATGTTGAAAACGGAAGAAGAACACAGACCGGAGCACCTGTGGAATCCAGCATGAACGCCAGTGTCTCTCTCGGTATCTTACGTTTATCATAAACACCCTTCATACAGGCACCGATCGATAAAACGTTCAGATAATCATCTACAAAGATCAATATACCAAGTATAAATGTGGTAAGTAATGTCTTTCGCTCTGAGTTACATAATTTGGAAACCAACTTAGAAAAACCATAATTTCCCTTTGCTGTCTGAAGTAAGGCGATCAGGCTGCCGAACAATCCGCATACTACAACGATCCAGACATTTTCCGAAATCGTCTCCTGAAGCATCGTACACCATTGTGTCAGAAATGAACCTTTAAATAAAAATGCCGCGCCGACCAGAGAACCCCCGATCATAAATTCTTCGCAGCGATGTGTCAGTATCGAACCGACAATTACGATCAGCACTATTAACAGTGCCACCAAGCCATGTGTCATAACCATTCTTCCTTTCCGTTTTGTATTTTTCCTTATAAAACAACAAAAAGCGCATCCGCAATGCCTTATAGCATTGCAGATACGCCTTCGTATCAACTGCTTTTAGTTTACAATTTCATTTACTTATTTACAATTATTATATATGATAAGTTTCTACTTGATTTTAATTACGTCTAATCCTTATTAATCACTGATAAACTTCTCACGTACCAGTTCTGCCAGATACTTTGCAGTATTTTCTACACCGAGCAGACTGCTGTTGATCAGGATATCACAATGATTGATGTCCCCCGGCTTATATCCGGCATAATTCATGTGATAGGAATCACGCGCCTCATCAACGGCTACGATCATCTTACGGGCTTCATCGATTTCCAGTCCCATCGAATTCACACAATTCTCAACACGATCCGGGTACGGAGCATAGATGAATATATTCATCACATTGTCCATCTCACTTAAGATAAAGTCAGAGCAGCGTCCAACGATCACACATGAGCTTTTCTCTGCAAGAAATCGTATGATATTCTGCTGTGCATCGAAAATATCATCCTGTGTACTGTTCGTGCCACCGCCAAGCGGAAGTACCATCCTGGAAAACGGATTCTTGAAGATCTTCTTTGCGCTTTCTTCTTCTTCGTCTACAACAGAAGCGGGAAGCTTCAACTGCTTGGCTGCCTGATCCACGATATCTCTGTCGTAATACTCTATTCCCAGTTGTTCTGCCATCAGTTTTGCGATTGGTCTTCCAAGGCTTCCGAACTGTCTCGTAATTGTTATAACATATTTTTTATCCTTCATCCGCAACGCTTCCTTTCTCTGATCTCTTTTTCATTTTATAGCTTATCTCAATTTCCTACTGTTTTTCAATTATTAATTTGAGGTAAATGCTAATCATTTTCGGTAGTATATACTTGAAAACAAGTATTTTGCAATATATAATTGTATTTATATAACTTTCGACCGGATGGCTTGCTACGCAAATGAAGCAGTCTTGGCATCTGCCTGAAAATCAACATCATTTCACACGAAGGAGACCCACAATGGAAAAGAACAACTTTCTGATCTATAACGATATCGTATATACGCTGTACCAATGTAAATCCTATGAAGCACTGAGAGATGAATTTCTCCCAAGGCTTCGCCTGCTGATCCCATTTACTTATGCGAGCATTATCTCCGTCAATCCGGAAAACCGAACTGAGATCGTACCGACTCCGGTCTGCTTTCCTGATTATTTCTATGAAGCAGAACTGCTCTACATCGATCATATGAGTGAGGATCATCTGCTCTGGATCAACAATGTACGGGAATCCCAGCTTGTAAGAGAAAGCGATCTGGTAAATGATGATGTCCGTCTGAACTCTTCTCTCTATCAGCACTGTTATCAGAAATTCCATGTCTACGATTCCTTACAGTACAGCATGATCTGCAGTGGAGAATTCTCCGGTATCCTGACGCTGTTTCGGACCAAGATCGATGGGGATTTTACAGACGATGATATGTTCTTCTTCCGTTCTCTTGGCAAGCATATCAACGTAACCTATGAACAGATCCTATATCCGGAAAAAGAGAAAGGCCATACCGCTCTTGCAAACCGTATCCCGGCACTTGCAAAAGGCTATGACCTTACTCCACGAGAGACAGAGATCCTGTCTCTGATCTTTTCATTTGCAAATAACGATGAGATTGCATCCACTCTCGGGATCAGTGAGAACACGATCCAGAAGCACTTACAGAATATCTTCCGAAAGACCGGAACCTCATCAAAATGGGATCTACTCCGTCTTTCCTGATTCTTCCGGATAGACTAAGCCCCAGTTCTTTCGAAGGTCTGTCATGATGTTCATGACATCTCTGGTAAAAGGCATCTGCATCCGGCTTACATCTCCGGACTGTACCGCTTCTTCCATATCCCGCATCTCATATTCAAGCGCACGCTTTGTTTCACCGGCTTCTACCGGTGTAACTGCTCCGCTTGCAGCATCTACGATAATCGCTTTATCAGCTCTTGGATATTCCATGATCTCGATATACCCTTTTTCACAACTGATCATTGCACGCTTTGGCTGCTTTGAATGCATGGACAGCGTAATAGCTGCCATCTGTTGTTCTTTATTCATCAGGATGATGCTTGCCTGCTCATCCGTCCCTGTCGGCGCGAACCGCACCTGACTCATCACCTGATCCGGTGTCTCTGCCATGAAGCTGCGCATCAGACTGAGTGCATATACTCCGATATCAAGCAATGCACCACCGGCAAGATTGATGTTAAAGAAACGATTATTCATATCATATTCTTTATAGCTTCCAAAGTTCAACTGTATCATCTGAACTTTTCCGAGTTCACCGGATGATACGATCTCCCATAATTTCTTATATAATGGCATATGCCAGATCGTCATGGCTTCCGCCAGTATCACATGATGCTTCTCTGCGATCTGCAATGCCTCATTTAATTCATCACTGTTCAACGTGATCGACTTCTCACACAATACATGCCTGCCGTTTGCAAGTGCCTGTCTCAGGAATTCAATGTGGGTATTATGCGGCGTTGTAATATAGATAATGTCGATCTCCGGATCTGTAAACATCTCATGAAAATCATCATATACCTTTGTTACATGATATTTCTCCGCAAATGCAACTGCCTTCTCATGGGTACGGTTTCCTACCGCATATAAGGATTTACCCATCTGTTCCAGTGCCTGTGCCATTTCATTTGCAATTACACCTGTACCAAGTACTGCCCATCTTAATTCTTTTGCCATTTCTTCTTTCTCCTGTACAAAAAAATGTATGATTCCCTGTATGTACCCGTATCCCCTGTGTTCTAGTTCTCTGCTACGATCTTACCGTTGCAGATCGTGTAATGAAGCTTTCCCGGAAGTGTCCAACCAAAAAACGGTGAATTCAAGGCTTTGGAATGAAAATGTTCAACGGTCCATTCTTCATTTTCTCCAAATATCACAATATCAGCCGGCGCTCCCGCCTGGATGCTGCCCGGTGTCATCCGGTAGAACTCCATCGGGTTCTTACTCATCAGCTCCATAAGCTTCATAAGTGTGATGTAGCCCGGCTGTACCAGTGAACGGATTCCCAGTGCCAGTGATGTCTCAAGGCCTGTGATTCCACTCGGTGCCTGTGCCATCGGACGTGCCTTTTCTTCTGCACTGTGCGGTGCATGATCGGTTACGATCATATCGATCGTGCCGTCCTGAATACCTTCAATGATCTTCAACCGGTCCGCTTCTTCTCTGACCGGTGGGTTCATTCTTGCCATTGTTCCATAGGTCAGAACTGCATCCTCTGTCAGTGTAAAATGATGTGGTGTTGCTTCTGCATGAACATCCGCACCAAGCTTCTTTGCCAGCCTTACTAACTCAACGGAATTTCCGGAACTGATATGCTGAATACAGACAGATGCTCCTGTATGAAGGGCAAGGATACAGTCTCTTGCGACCATGACATCCTCTGCTGTTCTGGAAGCCCCACCATAGCCAAGCTGCTCGGATACGGCTCCCATATTCACACCTGCACCTTTTACAAATGCAGGATCTTCTTCATGCAGACTAATCGGCAGATCAAGCGCTTTCGCACGAAACATTGCCTCCGTTAAGACTTCTTCATCCATGATCGGGATACCATCATCTGTAAATCCGGCAGCACCATGTTCTGCCAGCAGTTCCATATCTACAAGTTCTTTTCCCTTCAGATCCTTTGTAACGGTCGCCGTCTGGATCACATGGATCCCGGTCGTTTCCCCTTTTCTCTGAATATACTCAAGTGTCTCTACATTATCAACTGCCGGCTTCGTATTTGCCATACAGATAACCGTCGTAAATCCGCCATAAGCGGCAGCCTCTGCTCCGGTCTCGATGTCCTCTTTATAAGTAAAGCCCGGATCTCTGAAATGTACATGTGTATCGACCAGCCCCGGTGCAACCACCAGACCTTCCGCATCAATCACGCAAACATCATCTGTACCATACTTTTCCCTGCATGCTTCCGGATCTATCTGCTGTTCCACTTCTGTGATCACCTCACCATCAACCAGCACATCCAGCTTCCGATCTGTATTTGTCACAGGATCAACGACCCTGCCGTTCTTTATTAATAACATGCAATATCCTCCTGATATATACTATCCGCAGGCATGTGCCATATCTCACTTCCATCCTGAGACTCTCTTTATGCTATACCTGGTCCACCTGCCTGCAATGCCAGTTTACCACAACCTGTCTTTTCAACACAACCGCCTTTTTGCTCTTATCTTATATCTGCTGTAACATCTTAATTATATGAACGCAACAAGCATTTCCGGTTCTTACATCATAACTGGTATTACTTCCACATAATCCCCCTGCATGAGACACTCACGAAGTTTCTCGTTATGCGAAACACATTGCCAGCGTCTGTGGGTGCTTGTTTGAGCTATAATACTGGGCGAAAAAGAATAATTGCGAACTTCTCAGCTTAAATTATGAATGAGCTCGTTGAATTACCGAGACAGGGGCATTTGAGGTCGCCGGTCCTTAGATGGCGCATATGCGGCATCTTAGTACCGCTGCAGACCGAAACGAGCGAAAGCGTCCCCTGCTTGGTAATATCAAGCGAGCTCATTCACATTAAAACTTATATGTTCGCAATTACTACTCTCTGTTCTTCAGCACTTCAGCAGGCACCATCTTGCGGATTCTGCGGATCAGCAGATGGTTGATGATGAAGTACAGGATCAGGATACCTGCGAAGATGGCAAGGTACATCCAGAATGAGAAGGACTTGTCGATACCGCAGGCAATATTCGGAACAAAGGCAGGCTCATAAGCCACATCCATGATCCATTTGGTCAGTGGAATCGAAATCAATGCTCCTATCGTTATGATATAGAAATTACCATCCAGATACATCTTCTTCACTTCCTTATTCCGGTATCCGAAGATCTTAATCAACGCAATGTTGAAAGAAGACCGATCTATCATAACCTTCATCATCAGATACATTACAACAATGAAGATCAGAACAGATACTCCTCCAATTGTAAGGATCATTCCCTGCATTATATCCGAGAAGATACCGGCAGCCTTCTTCACATCGGTCTTTGTCGTTGTTGCATATAATCTTCCGGTCTCGACATCGAGTGCATGGTCGGAAAATACAACATTGAAATAATCCTCCGGTTCGTCGAATAACTCAAGCGCCTTGTCATATGGCATAAATACCATAAAGGATGGAGCATACTGCGCAACAGATGCGATCTCAAATGCATAGATCTTATCTGCTTCATCATCCTTTAGTGTCAGAGTATCACCAACATCCAGGCCGTATTTGTAAGCGATCGAAGAACTGATCGCAACCTTACTGGATGAATCTGATAGATTCACATCAAAGAACGGATTATTCTCTGTCAGTCCCATAACTGTTATGTCAAAGTTGTAACCGTAAATTTTCTTTTTCAGTGTCTTTGCATATGCCTCATATCCACCTTCCGGAACTTCCTCTGTCGGATATTTGTAGGTATACATATACTCATACTTTGTATCATTTACATAATCACGATTTACATTCGCACAGTAAGTATATATCTCCAGTGACATCATCGCCAGCAGAAGACTTACAAACATTCCAAATACTACCGTAAATCCGGTACGGCTCTCACGAAGCATCTGGCGGATCTTGAACAGATTCATGAAGCTCATATTTCCAAGCCTTATATCCTTACCATTACCAACCTTCTGCTCATTCCTGATCATTGTAAGAACCGGCTTCGACAGCCTCTTTCGGATAACCAGTGAATTAACGATTATAGAAATAACCGGTGGAACCACGATTCCATAAATGAACAGATATGGCATATAGATAACATCCAGATCCGGAAGGGAATAATAGTTGTAGCAGTCCTGCATCTGGATCGGCACACCAAGGCTTGAATATCCAAGCAGTGTTCCGATCAGACCTGAAACAAATGTGATCACAGTCGGAAGTGTTACATAATGTGCCATCAGATTCTTTCTCTTTACCCCAAGTGCATATAACGCACCGATAACGGCACTTTCCTGATCGATCGAATGTACAACGAACACTGATAATACATAAGAGATCAGGATCAACAGGATCGCACCTGCGATCGTACCAACGCTCCGGTATAATTCCTGATCACCAGAAGCCGCCTGAATTCTCGCATTATCCCCTGCCTTTACAAAGGTCATAAGGTTCTGTGCATCCTCTGAGAAGATGTCATCGATCATATCATCTGTCTCATCCTTTAACTCCTGAATACCATCCAGCAACTCATCGGAACCATCTTCAGCCTCTTTTGTTCCATCTGTATATTCTATAATTCCATCGTCAAATGCCTTAAGCTCCTTTAACTCTTTTGCTCCATCTAACAGCTCCTGAATACCATCTGTCAGATCGTCCTTCTGTCCCATAGTACGATTCCAGTATTCCTGAAAAAACGGATCTTCTACATCTCCGGATGTAAATTCCAGCTTCTCCAGGCGGTCTTTTAATTCATCATCCGTCATAGCACCATTTAACCGGTATGCATAATAATATTCCTCTGACTTTATACTTTTTTCTTCTGCACGAAGTGTATCGTATACATCAGCTGCAACAAATCCCGTACCAAAATGCAGGCAGTCGCACCCGGTATCTCCCAAAGATTTTAATACGTTATCATAATCCGGTGTTGTACCGATTCCGGTAACGGTAAATTCCCGTCCGCCAAATGTAAGCACATCACCTGCTGATATATCATTCTTCTCTGCAAACTGGCGTTCTACCACCAGCTCATTTTCCTTTTCTGCAAGTGTACCCTTTACCAGATCGATCTTATTGATCTCATCTCTGTTTGCAAAGATACGGAGCGTATGATCCTCGTCAATCTCATAGTCCATATAGAACTGTGGCTCGATCGCCACACCATCAGCTTCCAGATCTTCCATTTCTTCATTCTTCATCGGTACGAACAGTGAAAAATCTCCATCCTCAACACACTGTCTGCTGTCAGCATTCTTACTTCCGCGAATGATCGTCTCTGCCGCACCGACCAGACTGACTACCAGATACATGGTAAGTATGATCAGAAGGGACAATGCCAGATATCTTGGAAGGTTGCTTTTGAAATCTCTCCAAATCCTTTTTCTCAATACTTTCTGCATCTTATAAATCCTCCAATTCTGCTGCCGGTACCTTTGTCTCATTGTAATAATCTTTCCTGATCTGACCATCCTTTACGATCACGACCTGATCGACCATATTCTTAATGGAATTATTATGCGTTACGATCAGCATTGTCGTTCCATAAGTCGCATTGATCTTCTCCAAAAGGATCAGAATATCCCTTGATGTCTTGGAATCGAGTGCTCCGGTGGGTTCATCACATAAGAGCAGCTTCGGATTTTTGATCAGCGCTCTTGCGATCGCACATCTCTGCTGCTGACCACCTGACAACTGTGCCGGAAACTTATTCTGATGCTCTGTCAGTCCCAGTATCTCAAGCAGCTCATCCATATTAAGCGGCTGATCTGTCAGATATTCACAGATCTGTATATTCTCCCGCACGGTAAGGTTCGGTACCAGATTATAGAACTGGAAGATAAATCCCAGATAATCTCTTCGGTAGTCAGATAATTCATCTGCTTTCATGCCTGCGATCTCGGTTCCGTCTACCTTGATCGAACCGGATTCGATCGTATCCAGTCCACCGATACAGTTCAATAACGTAGACTTACCGGAACCACTGGTTCCCTGAATGACACACATATCGCCCTGCTTTACCTGAAGGGATACTCCCTTTAAAACCTGTATGTAGCTTCCACCTTCTCCATAACTTTTTTTTACATCTGATACCTCTAAATACATACTCGCTTCCTCCTGTTATTTTTTCGCTTACATAACACCGTTATGTTGTTATCATTTTTTTAGCTATGCAAAATAAAATTTCACATAGCTTTTTGTTATCTATTCATCTCTCTGAAACAGTGCATACCATCCGGCAAGCAGATATTTCAATATGTCTCTCAGATGGGCAACTGCTTTTTCTTCATCGGATTCATGTGTCAGCAGATGGACAAATGCATCGATCTGCATATGTGCCATCCAGTGTATCGTATAATCATCCGGTGCAGCAACTCCACACACCTTTGCCTGTGCGTCTGCCAGCATCCGGTAATTCTTCTCTGTAAATGCCACAAATTCATCAATACATCCTGCAAGACTTGATCCCTGACTCTTTGTCAGCAGAAGCTGTACCCGGTCATAATTCTGATACAGTTCATGAATGATCCGCCGGGATGCATAGATGTCATCGCTGAAATCATCCTTCCCCTCCTGAAGCTCGCCTTTTACCTCCTGCAACTCCTGCTGCATATGTGCTTCCATCATCGTACGGATACTTCCAAGCACCGGTGCCACCAGTGAAGCAAATATATCATCTTTATCTTTAAAGAAGAAATATAATGCACCGGTCGTCACACCTGCATTCTTACAGATATTACGGAGGGATGCACCCTGATAGCCCTTCTCCATAAATTCATGCTCTGCACTTGCAAGCAGCTTTTCTTTTGTCTCCCGATCGTCCTTCATCTCATCTCACCACCAATTTAATCCTGCTCTAACATATGAACGCCCATTCACATAACACCGTTATGTTACATCTAAACTGTATATATGTCAACCCCTTTTTTATATAATAGCCTCTGTATTTCCGGCTAAACATTAAATCTGCCTGACGCCTTTCCATGCTGCAACAGGCATTTCCGGTTCATATAACATAATTGCCGTTGCTTCCGTATAATAAAACCTCTACATGACGACATTCACGCAGTTTTTCGTTATGCGAAACACATTGCCAACACCTGCGGGTGCTTGTTTGAGCTCGAAGAGCGAGTTAGCACGGAGCAGGTGTGAATCAGGCATGTGTTTCAAATAGAAAAACAAGTGCGTCTCATGTAGAGATTTTATCAAGAGGAAGTAATCGGCATATTCAGAATATAAAACCGGAAATGCACTTAGTACACATTAAAAGGGCTCCGGCATATATTCAAGGATTGATTCATTGAAAAACATGCGAAACCGGAGCCCCTATGTCAAACTATATTCTTTTTTCCTACTTCGGATGTCCTAACAAGGTATCCTTTTGTCTTAAATCGTAAACAAAATCCAACCAATGCTTTTTATAGGGCAAACGATTTTCATTTATTAATTATTTGCTGATTGAATCGGTCTTGATGATAAACTTAACACTACCCTTCATATCATCTGAGATTCCACCGAAGGATTCATAAGCTTCACCGGCCTTGATGACCTTATCGCACTTTTCTGACAGAGAATCCAGATCCTTTTCTGCGTCATTTACTGCATCAACGATCTTATCTGTACCATCTGATAACTGCTTACTGCCATCCTTTAAGTCACCACTTGCATCTGTCAGCTTTGATGCGCCATCCTTTAATGTGCCTGCGCCTTCTTTCAGAGTATTTGCACCCTTTGTAAGGCTGCCTGCACCACCATTCAACTTAACCATACCATTATACAGATCAGAAGTGCCTGTATATACCTTGCCAAGACCTGTGTTCAGTGCTGATGCACCAGTTGCCAGAGCGTCTACACTCTTCTTCAGAGTTGTGATCTGTCCGGAGAATGAACTCAGCTTGCCAAGTACCAGATTCGCACCATAGGAAAGACCATCCTGATATGCTGTTGCATATCCTGACTTATAACCTTCTACATAAGCTGTACCATATCCTGACTTATAAGCTGTACCATATGCACTGCCATAACCTGCTGTGAAAGCATTGGTATATGCTGTACCGTATGCTGTGCTGTAGCCGGATGTATAAGCTGTGCCATAAGCTGTACCGTAACCGGATTTGTAACCGGAACCATAAGCTGTACCATATCCTGACTTATAAGCTGCTCCATATACATCACCATATGCAGTTGCAAATGCTCCCTGTAATGCAGCAAGTGTTGCATCATCCGGCTGGGAACCTGTCATCTGTGTATAAGCAGATACAAATTCCTGGAAATAAGTTGCAAACTGACCAGATGCTTCGGATGCTACTGTTGATGATGAAGGTGCTGCTGCCTGTGCCTCTGCTGCTACCGTAGAAGCGGAAGGTGCTGCTGCCTGTGCTTCTGCTGCAACTGTATCAGCGGAAGGCGCTGCTGCCTGTGCTTCTTTTACAACGGATTCCTTAGAAGGTGCTGCTGCTTTACCATTCTTCTGTGCCTCTGCTGTTACAGCATCCTTATCAACACCATCTGCGATCTTATCCTTGTTTGCTGTCAGGTTATTTGTAATATTTTCTGTGATCGTGCTCTTGATTGCTTTCTTTTCTTTATCACTTAATTCTGTCTTGGTTGGAAGTTCGATTCCCTTTACAGCTTTGTTTAATGTTGCAAGTCCGTCGCTGATCTGCTTGGAACCGGATAAGATACCATTTTCACCTTCAAATGCTGCTTTTAATGTACCAGCACCTGTTGTTGCAGAATCAACACCCTGTGCCAGAGTTAAGGAACCCTGATATAAGCTGTCTGCGCCATCCTTTACCTGACCAACACCATCGGATACGGAAGATACACCATCTGTATATTCTGTAATTCCTTCAACGAGGGAATTCATACCATCGCTGTATGTGTCGATCAGTTCGTTGATATCAGATTCAGCATCCTTCAGATCCTTGTTATCGCTGTCCTTGGATAAGAATCCGGTAGAAGCAACTGTCATTGTCATGTCCAGAGAGAAATCTGTACAGTCTGCTGTAACCTCGAAGTAATCCGGAATCTCAACATCTAATTTCTGCAGATCCAGGCTGTCCTGAAGACCAGGCATACCCATACCAACAACGATACTGTTGTTTCCATCATTTACAACCTGACCATTCTCAACCTTGATATTTGAGAATTTGTCATTTGATAAGATCATACCGGTCGCCATCAGGAAAGGAGTATATACATCTCCACTCTTTGAATTATTGACATATTCAAATCTCATCTTTACCTTGCCGCTCTTGCCTGCCAGCTGATCCGGTGTGATCTCCTGATCATCCAGATAATAAGTAACTTTAACTTCTACAGGAACCTGCTCCTCTGACTTGCCCTGATAATAAATGGAATTGCCATCTGCCTTCCATACAAGTTCTCCATTATTCTCTGTAAATGTCTCGTCGCCTTTTACATTCTCGATATCAGTCAGGTTACTGCTATCCTTAATGGTTGCCTCACCATCTGTGTTCTTTAACCACTCACTGACGATAACGTCCTGCTTATTACCTGCTGCATCAGCAATAACGTAAACGGTTTCATCTTTATCACTGTCTGTATTCTCGGAAAGTCCGACAGAATTCTCAAGTACATCTGACAATTCTTCATCGCTCTTACTCATGATCTCCGGGTTCTCTAATGTCTGTACATCTCCTGTTGCTGTACTGCCACAGCCTGTAACGGATAACATCATTGCACCACTCAGAGCGATCGCCATAAATCTTTTTCTTGCTTTCATATTTTTATAACTCATACTAATTACCTCCTAATTTACTACTGCCGGTCAGCAGGACCATTGGAATCATTATTTACATCTATATATTTATCATCGTCACTGTAACTGTCATCAAAATCATAGTTATCAAAGTTTCCGGATTTCTTCTTTGCAAATGGTCTGTCTTCATTCAGGAAATCATCATCATCTGCCGTTTTCTGTTCCGAAGCCGGATCAACATTTCCCGCTCCGGCATAAGCTACTTTCTGTTTGCCGGTAATACCCTTGAATCCGATTGTTGTATGGATAATCAGCTTATCGAATAACATCAACGCTGCAGGAAGCAGGAAGATGACGACAAACATACTGATGATAGCTCCTCTTGCCATCAACGTACATAAAGAACTGATCATATCGATCTCGGAGTAACAGCCAACACCGAAGGTTGCGGCAAAGAAGCTTAATGCGCTTACGATAATGGAAATCATAGATGTCTGAAGTGCAACTGTAACTGCTTCTTTCTTAGCAAGGCCATTACTTCTCTCTCTCTTATATCTTGTTGTCATCAGGATCGCATAGTCAACGGTAGAACCAAGCTGGATCGTACCGATAACGATGGATGCGATGAACGGTAATGTTGTATTTGTAAATGCCGGAATACCCATATTGATAAAGATTGCAAATTCGATTACACATACCAGAATGATCGGAAGTGATACGGATTTGAATACGAATAATATGATCAGCAGGATAACGCCAATGGATACGGTACTTACTGTGTTAAAATCCTTATCTGTGATCTCGATCAGATCCTTTGTACAAGGAGCTTCACCGATCAGCATACCCTTGCTGTCATATTTGTGAAGAATCGTATTGATCTCATCACACTGTGTATTTACTTCATCACTTGCTACTTTGTATTCTGACATGACTAACATCAGCTTCCATTCACCATTGTCAAGCTTGGATTTCAAATCCTGTGGGATCATACTCTGTGGAATCATTGGACCAACTACAGATTCCAGACCAAGTACAGTCTTAACACCCTTGACATTCTTAATTTCTGAAATAACTTTATTAATACTCTTTTCATCCAGATTGCTGTCAAGCAGAATCATATGTGTAGAGTTCATATTGAATTCTTCTTCCAGCTTCTGGTTTGCCTGAATACTTGGAAGATCCTCCGGTAATGAGCTGTCGAGGTTATAGTAAACATCTGTATGTGTATAACCATATAACGCAGGAACCAGAAGGATCAGGAATAAGATATGGAAGATCCAGTACTTATTCACGATAAATTTGCTAAGCTTATCAAACTTAGGAAGTAAAGATCTGTGACAGGTCTTTTCAATCGGCTTATCAAAGATCAGGATCATGGATGGGAGTACGGTTACACAACAGATAACACCGATAACAACACCCTTTGCCATAACGATACCAAGGTCAAGGCCTAAGGTAAAGGTCATGAAGCACAGTGCAACGAAACCTGCTACTGTTGTGATCGAACTACCGATAACAGATGAGAAGGTGGAAGCGATCGCATCTGCCATAGCTTCTTTATTCTCTTTGCCATTTACTTTTTTCTCTTCCTGATAACTGTGCCACAGGAAGATCGAGTAGTCCATTGTTACACCCAACTGCAGGACTGCGGTAAGTGCCTGTGTTATGTAGGAGATCTCTCCTTTAAATACATTTGTTCCCAAGTTATATACAATCGCCATACCGATACTTAATAAGAAAAAGATCGGTACGAGGAAGGAATCCATAGTCAGTGATAATACGATCAGCGATAAGATAACTGCTATGGTTACATAGATTGGAACCTCTTTATCACACAGATCCTTCGTATCCGTAACAACGGCTGACATTCCGCTGATGAAACACTGCTTACTTGCAAGCTTTCTGATCTGAGTGATCGCTTCCATTGTCTCATCGGAAGACATTGTTGTTTTAAAGATAATTGCCATCATCGTACAATCATCATTACGATATGCCTCTCTGATATCTTTCGGTAAAATCTCATCCGGAATAGAAATATCCATAATCGAGTCATACCAGATTACAGAATCAACATTGTCTACCTGTTCCATTTGTTTTTTTAATTTGACGACATCTTTATCGTCCATCCCTTCTACCAGGCACAGGGAGAAAGCACCCGTTCCGAAATCATCCGCCAGAATGTCCTGACCTTTCATGGTTTCGATATCCTTTGGTAAATATGAAAGTACATCATAGTTTACTCTGGTTTTCAAGAAACCAATCGCTGCCGGGATCAAAAGCAGGATACTGATAATTAAGATCGGTACACGAAGCTTTACAATCGCCTTTCCAAATTTGTTCATAGAATCAATCCTTTCGTTAATACAAAAAATGAACGGAAACCTTTTTCTTGTTTCCGTTCATAGAATATGATTATTTTGTTTGTTTGTAATTATACAAGATTTTAGGGTTGACAATTTTTTTGACATTTATCCGGAAATGTCAAAACGAATTCTAAAATAAGTATAAAAAAAGCCTGAATACCTGATAAATTCTATCATTTTCTGTACTGTCTGTACACCAAGGTCTGCCCGGCTTCTGCTACTGTCTGTCATGATCGGATATATAGACTGCCTGCTTACACTTCTCAAGCATCTCCCTCATATAATCAGCCAGCTTCTCCGGTGCCATCTTCATGCCACCCTTTGCCCATTCAACGATAATCCCACAGATCCCATATGCGAAGAACCGGGCAAATATACCACGTTCCTCGTTTTTCAGATGAGATTTCTCGTCTAACTTATCAATTGCCTCTTCAAAGGTCTGTTCTGCAACCTCAAGCATATACTGGATAATATAATCCTCTGCATGTTTGATCGTGTTAATATAGAACTTTTTCTCCTCCTGCATCTGTGTGAGGATCGCGCCTAATTTCTCATCCCAGTTCTCTAAGGATATGTCCTCCATATTAGGAGCAAATAATTCATTAAAATAGATCCAGACCAACAGTTCGTATTTATCTTGAAAATGATAGTAAAATGTCTGTCTCTTGATTCCGCATCGGTCTGCAATATCACTGATCGATATTTTGTCATATGGTTTCTCTTTGGTCAGTTCTTTTGCACTTAATGCAATCGCTTTCTTTGTAAGATTTGATTCCGGCATATTCGTATAACTCTTTCTATATAATAATATCCCCATATGTCTAAAATGCAGATTTTCTTCCGCACCTGAAACACATGGAGATAGTATAGCACATCTATTATAACTCGGGCAACATGTCTTTCATGCTGTTTAATCCGATCATCAAGGTTGATGTATTATGCAGAAGTGCAGATGTTGTCGGTGCGATCACACCCGCAACTCCAAGCACGATCAGCCCGGTATTAAACCCTACGATAAAACGATAATTTCTGTGAATCCGTTTCATAAGAAGATTTGCAAGTATCTTCAATGTCACGATCTCATCCAGACTGTCCGCATCGATCGTAATATCTGCAACCTCTCTGGCAATCTCCGCACCATCACTGATCGCGATGCCTGCATCTGCTGCTGAAAGTGCCGGCGAATCATTGATACCATCACCGATCATGATAACCTTTCTGCCTGCTGCCTTCTCTCGATCTACAAATGCAGCCTTATCCTCCGGCAGTACCTCTGAATAATATTCATCGACACCGACATGCTCTGCGATCGCCTTTGCAGTCCGTTCACAGTCACCGGTCATCATAACGACCTTGGAGATTCCAACCGACTTTAACCGTTCTACAATATCTGCAGATTCTTCCCTTAACGGATCCTCAATCAGGATTGCTGCCGCAAGCTCGTTATCGATCGCCAGATAGAGGTGGGAATATTCCGCCGGAAGATTCTCAAATACTTCTTCCATCCCATCCGGTATCGTACATTTTTCGTCCTCAAATACAAAATGATAACTGCCGATGATCGCCTTGGAATCCCCAATTGTTGTCGAGATTCCATGCGCTACGATATATTTTACTTCTGAATGCATCTCTTCATGATCCAGATTTTTTCGTTTTGCCGCATCCACTACGGCTTTTGCGATTGAATGTGGAAAATGCTCTTCCAGACAGGCAGCGATACGAAGCAATTCGTTTTCATTTGTTCCGTTAAAGGAAACGACTCCCGCAACTGTAGGCTGTGCCTTTGTCAGTGTTCCGGTCTTATCAAATACGATCGTATCCGCTTCTGCTACCGCTTCCAGATACTTTCCGCCTTTGACTGTAATCTTACGGTTTCCTGCCTCACGGATCGCCGATAATACCGATACAGGCATAGCAAGCTTCAATGCACAGGAATAATCAACCATCAGGATCGCAAGGGCTTTTGTTACATTTCTTGTAAGCAGATAGGTAAGTATCGTACCGCCTAAGCTGTACGGCACCAAACGGTCTGCCAGATGCTCCGCCTTGCCCTCCAGATTGGATTTCAGTTTCTCAGACTCATCGATCATCTGCGCAATCTTCTCATATCGGCTGGAACCGGATACCTCTTTTACTTCTATTATGAGCGAGCCTTCTTCTACCACTGTTCCGGCATATACGACATTTCCTGCCGTACGTCTGACGGATACGGATTCTCCGGTAAGTGATGCCTGATTCACCATTGCTTCACCATCACAGACAGTTCCGTCAAACGGAATGATCGTTCCGACATTGACAACGACATGATCTCCTTTTGCAATCGTATCAGAATCAACCAATATCTCGTTATTCTCTGTCTTTAACCACACTTTTCCGACATTTAATGACATCGTACGTGCCAGGTCATCGACCGACTTCTTATGTGTCCACTCCTCAAGCAGTTCACCGATTCCGAGCAGGAACATGATCGAACCTGCAGTCTTCATATCCCCTCGTAAAACAGATACTCCAATGGATGTTGCATCCAGCACCGGAACTTCGATCTTGCCCTTTGTCAGAGTCTTAACGCCTTTCCAGATATACTTAACAGACATCAGACCTGCATAAGCTGCTGATATCGGATATGGCAGAAGCCACTTTCTTGCATAATGGAAGATAATCTTATCGACCAGCTTCTCCTGATACATCGCATTCGTCTCTCTGCCGCTTCGTTCCAGATAACCATTTGGGACTTTTACATCTTCATAATGAAATCTGCGAAGTCTGTCGATAATGATATCCGGATTTCCCGTATAACAGATCACTGCATCCGCCGTCCGGTCATACACCTTTGCCGAGCTGACCGGTTCAAAAGACTCCAGATAATATAAAAGAATATCAGCTTCTTCATATGACATATGATTCTGACACATATGTACACGCAGTCTGCCCTTCATCTTATCTTTTATTATGAATTTCAATTCAGCTCATCCTCTTATCTAAATTTTTCTTATGCCTCTGCTGCTTCTGTATTTTCTGCTGCAGCTTCACATGCGCACTCAGCAGTTTCTTCTGCTGTCTCTGCAGGAATATCTTCTACAACGACATCTTCTTCTGCTTCACGATCTGCATTGATCTGCTTTGCGCCCTGGTAAATGTCATCTACATTTTCCTGAATGGTTGTAGCTGTGTTCATAACACACTTCTTTGCACGAAGAGCCGCTGCTGTACAGTTTGTGTAAACCTTCTTTGCATCCTTGCTTGATAATACCTTGATACCTGCCGTACCAAACAATAAACCTGCTGCAAATATTCCAACTTTCTTAATATCCATGATAATTTACCTCCTGATTGTATTAATATATTTTGAAGCACATTATAGCATCATTTCTTTTTTTTGCATGTATATTATCATTTTATTCACATATTTTTTACATCTGATCATTCGCAAACATGTACACTTGTTCTACTCGTGAACTATCATCTTATGTTGTCTGTAAAACCTTCGATAAAACATAAATCCTACTATAGTAGTGATTACCTCTGTAATCGGGAAAGTCAGCCAGAAATACACAAATCCGAATCTGGAAAACAGATATCCAAGCGGTACAAATAAGAACACCGTTCTCATAATGGTTAGAAACGAACTCTTAAAGGCTTCGCCGGTTGCCTGCAAAAAGACCGGATAAATCTGCGCACCTACCATCGGTATAAAGCTGATCCCAATAAATCGGAATCCCTGCACTCCGATACGGATAACTTCGCTGTCCTTCGTAAACACAGAAAGCATAGGTTCCGGAATAAATTCAAAGCATAACGTTCCGATGAACATCAATGCAATTCCCCATATAAAGGCAACCGTCATCGTATGTTTACAACGATCAATACTCTTTGCCGCATAGTTATAGCTAATGATGGGTACAATGCAGGTCTGAAGAGCACCCAGTGGTATAAAGAAAAATGTCTGCCATTTGTAATACAATCCAAGTGCTGTCACTGCCTCATCGGAAAATCCTGCAAGGATCATATTTAATCCAAATATGTAAAATGTATACGTTGCCTGCATGATGATATTCGGAATTCCAAGCGCATAGATCCTGCGGATATCCTCTGGATATTTGCAAAGAGACGGCGAACGATGAAATCCCTTCTTCATAACAAGAAGTGCCGCTACAACCTGTCCTGTGATCGTTGCAAATGCAGCTCCTGCTATTCCAAGCTTTGGTATACCAAAAAGCCCAAAGATCAAAATCGGATCTAACACAATATTCGTGATAGCTCCTGTGATCTGTGCGATCATCGGTGTCTTCATATCTCCGTTTGCCTGAAGTACCTTTGTCCATATGCTCTCTGTAAACAATCCAATGCTGCCCACGCACACAATCCTTCCGTAGGTAATTACATCAGCAATTACTGTATCTGAATTTGTCTGCAACCGTGCATATGCAGGCATCAACAGATAACAGCTTACTGCAAATAAGATCCACATAATGATCGCCAGACTAAAGCCGATGCCTGCTACCTCATCCGCCTTCTTATACCTCTTTATTCCCAGAAAATGTGCAATATTTGTATTGATTCCAACACCGGTTCCAACTGCCAGTGCGATCATCAGAAGCTGAACAGGATAAATGATCGATAACGCCGTCAGACCGCTCTCTGAGTATTTCCCGACAAATAAACTGTCTACTATATTATAAAGAGCCTGTATCAACTGTGCCAGCATGACAGGCGGTGCGATTTTAAAAAAGATCTTATTGATCTTTTCTGTGCCGTAAAAACTACTGTTTGTTTCCATTTTGTTTCCCCTGAATTTATTCCTTCACCTGTAATTTTTCTTCATCTTTTAATTCATGATAAAATGCATCCAATATACCCACATAATTTTTATTCCATGGCTTTTGTTTGCCACAGTAATGCAGGATTACTGCATTCTCGCGTACCCATGTTCTATCTATCTTCTCATGGTTCGGTTCCATATTATAAAATGCTATCATTCTGTCACTTAAATTATACCGCATGGTATCGATCAAACCGATATGTGTACCATACAGTGCAGCAATGATATCCTGATCCGGTAAAGTCAATGTCTTTCTGTGTTCTTCCACAAATGTTCCCACTTCGTGAAAATCCTGTTTTTTTCTCAAAACATCCAGATTCATTAATATTACGCCCGTATTGATATATGGAACCTTTTCCTCTATTCCCAGTCTTAACCGGTTCATCTTATTTAAGAACTTTCTGATATGTGTACAAGCTAAAAAATAGTTATCTTCAAAATCCATCTCATACAGTTCCTTCAATGAACGAATGACAATTATATCCGCATCAAGGTACAGGATCCGATCCAATGTCTCCGGTAATAATGCAGATGCATATATTCTGTAATATATCTCCATCGGATAACGGTCTGTCTCCGGAAAATTCATATCTTTACGATACTTCATATCGATAAAATGAAATGTTACGGAATTCCCCTCTATATCTTTGTCATATCGTTCCAACTGTTTCTGATCATTCAGATCAAGATCAGAATGAATCACATATATATCATACCCACCTTCTGATGGGAAACGGATAATTGATCGTACACAATCATCCAGATGTTCCATAAAGCCCTTATTAATCGTAAATAATAAATTCATTTCATATACCTCATCCCATGATATTTTACTTCCGGCTTTTTACAATTTACTACTCTGAATATCTCCGGTCAATCCATAATTTCTGAATCGCGTGCAATAATTCTGTACCTTTATTTAAAATCAGATTAAGGCACACCAAAACTGCCGGCAGATAAAAATCTGCCGGCAGCCGTCTATTTTAGATCCCCAAACCTCAAACTTCTTTGGAATCCTTCCATGCCGCATTTACGCTTCATGAATTTATTTTGTTTTTACTGCCACCGCATTGCTCCAGTCTGAACAGATTTTTGTTGTCTTTCCATTCTTCTTCACATTCTTATAAGTACAGATCCGCACATAGTACTGTTTCTTTGTACTTAACTTTGTAATCTGTTTACTCTTTGCCTTATTGGAAGATACTGTTGTCAGAATCGAGCCTTTAAATGACTTATTGGTAGAACACTGAATGATGTAGCCACTGGTGTTCTTCGTCTGCTGCTTCCAGTTGACCGTAACCTTTGCCTTTCCTGCCTTTACGGATTTGACCGTTGTTCCGGCAGGTGCGATACGAAATGTCAATGTCTTCTTGCCACTATATTTCTTACCCTTTAACTGAACCGTGACTTTATAGCTTCCGATCGATTTCCTTCCACTTGCATAGGTCACTGTATAGTCCGTACCATTTTTCAGTTTTTTACCCTTGCTGTCCTTTACCGTGACAGTTGGCTTCTTCGCTTTCTTATCATATGTATAAATGCTCTTGCTAAGCTTTACACTGCTGATCTTATTGATCTTCTTTGTAGATAAAGTCTCGCCACAGGACTTGCATTTCGTTACAAGCTTTCCATCAACACTAAAGGTTGCTTTCTTCTTTACACTCTGAGCCTGCTCCTTATGCTTGCATCCTGTCGTTTTCTTTGCTGTCAGATGATAGGATGTTCCTGATACATATATGTTCACATATCCCTTGATCGGCTCTCTTACATAGGATGCTGTATATCCGCTTCCCTCTTTGCCGAGATTATACCATTCATCCTGTGTAAGAATTACATTGTCGGAAGAAGGCTGACCGATATACCAGTCTTCTGCTCCTCCGTTTGAATCAGTGATCGATCCTATGCTGATCAGGTCACTTTTTACATAAGATATCACACCATTCTTAATATCAAGCTCAAATATGCATTTCTTACCGGTCTTATCTTCGATGTATTCCTGCTCACCTGAGGATTTACTCTTATAGGTATATGCTGATATCTCCTCCAAGGTTTTGTAATAGCCCATGTTCGATGGGTTAAATGCGGAATATCCATGTTCGATCTCATGTGCATAATAGAGATTCAAAGATTTGCAGTAGATCAGTTTATAGATATAATAGCTGGTATCATACATGTCTATCGCATATTTAGAATTCGCATCTCCATCCTTCATGTACACCTCAAATACAGAAGGCTCATCACTCAGACATACAACACGATGCATAATATACCGGTCTGTATATGCCGCCTCCGTCTTTAAAGTTTTGTCTGTGTCTGCATCGACACAGTTTTTATATTTCTCTGATATCGAGTTTACATAAAACGGCATCTTATCCGTTCCGGCGTAGACATCTACAACTGCCTTTCCGCTTACCTTGAGAACGGCTTTTGTACCCTCCGGCTGCATGGTAATTCCACAATTTTTTTCCTTGTTCTTATTAATCGTCAGAGTACCATCACCAAGAATCTCAACAGATCCGCCATAACCATAGCCCCATACAATAAGACTCTTGATCTGGTTATCACCCACCAGCTTGATCTTGAAGTCATCCCCCATCTCATTTGCCTCGATTGACATCGTTGGGTGTTTATAATTCGTAAGCGTTAAGGTATTCGTCTTCTTATCATAAACTGCCCCTTTTACAGTCTCTGCTTTTTGTGAACCTGTAACATATACAAAATGATTTGTATTCGTTCCGCCCCCCCGATTATAAATATTGATATACGCTGCACTATACTCTCCTGTATTTGGTCCGTTTGCTGCCTGTACGGTCAGCACACATCCAACCCACATACACAAAACCGCCAGCATCAGAGATACCTTTTTGAAATGTTTCATACCCATTTCCTCCTTTCATGGTTATACTATGCCATGAAGTATATCTGATAAACCGGCGGTTTATAAGTTTACATTTGTTCTTTTTTATATTTTAGTGCAATATCGTCACATAAATCCATTCAAAAGTAAGTTTTTATTAACAGGACTCACATCCTCCAGGATTGATCATCATATAGGCTTGAATCTGATCCTATTTCATAGGATGATCTCATTTATTTATACCTTTATCGGTTTCTCCACGCATAATAGAACTGGATCAAGCCGATCCTTGACCTTGTATCTGTCTTTTCATTCAGCGATGAGATATGCTTATAGAGCGCGGTTCTTGAAATATACAGCTTTCCTGCAATATCCTGCACACTTTCATCCGATTCCAGAAGTTCTCTTAACACTTCCTGCTCTCTGTCTGTCAGACGATATTCCTCTGCAAATCGGGCAAAATAATCAACAGCGTCTGTACCGCCCGACTCTTTTATCACATTTTCCGATTCAATACCGTGTTTTCCTGAAACCGAATCAAATACAGAACCCGTTGTTGCAGATGCAGATTCCACCGTAAGCCCATCCATATCTTCCTTACGTTCAAATCGTTCCTCTATGATATTCACGCGAAGCTGACTGCTGTAAATGAACATCGCAATACTGATCATCACAAACAAAATAAGGATCACGATGCTGGCAAGAAGTATAGGAGATAATCCCTCGCCGCTTCCGCTTCCGTTTCCATTTCCATCTGCATTTACCGACATGGCATACGGCAGCATGGTTGAGATAAAGCCGACGATACCCGCTCCGATATTATTAATAGCTCTGCCGAATCCTGCCCATAATGCAGGGACTCGCGTATAATAAGATACTTCCATAAAACCGGTTGTGAAGAACACAACGAAAAATCCTGCTGCCGGATAGAACACAAGCAGTCCCGCAAGGATCGAGCCACCTATACCGATCAATAAGATACAGAGCACGGATAAGACCGTCACACAGTACATGACCAGACTCATATATCTGCGTTTCTTCAGATCAAATAAAATTCCCGCAAGGATTCCACTTAAAGCCAGCAGAAGCCTCGGCCATTCACCTACATCGATCGCACCCTTTGCATGATAGTAAGTAACAATGTTATCCAGAGCCGCAAATATGAATGTCATTAAAAGGACACAACAAACCAGTGCTCCACAGGTAAGTCCCGGATGGATCGAAGCATTATTCTGCACCTCCACCTCATCCTCTATCTTAAAACAATCTACAAGTATTACAAAGATCACAACAAATATCAATAGCATAGATGCCTGAATCCGATTGTCTGTGATCAGATTATTATTTATAAACTGAAGCAGCAGGCCTGCCGCATAAGCAGTTCCAACCATCAATGCCATATGATTGCTGTTTTTCAGGATATCCGCTGCCTGATCATGCACCTTACTGCCATACATACCCGCAAACAAAAAGAACACGCAACCCCAGATCAACAAACTCCGTTCCGATCTGTTACCTGTCATCATCCAAATACTTAACATACAGATCACTCCTGAAATAATCTGCATAACCATTCCTTGTCGGCTTCCCCGATAGTGTTTCAAAATCGGATAGACCAGAAATCCTGCTACACTGACTGTAAGAATAATGCTCTGTGCCCATATGACCCGACCTGCAGGTACCAGTTCCGCCATCCGATCATCAAAGAAATATTCCGTTCCCAGAAATAAAAAATTAAAAACTGCCAGTCCTGTTATGGCCAATATATAATTTCTGTATTTTCCCTTTTGATTCTTCTGCCCGGACATATATACTTCCCCATTATCTTTATAATTGTTTCATTTGTTCCCTGTCTTCCAATATTCCCCCAGCGTAAACTATTCTGTTAATGTACTACGCCCTGTCCTCAAGATCAAATGTAATTTTTGTCAAATATGTCTCTTTGTTTTCTTTTTGCAACCGTTCCGTCAGTTCCCGCACGATATTCTTTTCCTGCCCCTGCCATTCCGATGGAACAACCATATCAAAAACAAGTTCTTTCTTTCCCTCATGAGTGTGTACGCGGAAATCATGGATTGTTATTTCTGTATCTATTTGCTGCAGGATAGTAAGTACCTGATGGTGTATCTGATCAAGCTCTGCATCATCTGTGATAACCGGATCGTAATGAATGACCATATGCACACCAAATCGGTTCAGGCATTCCCGTTCGATGCGGTCAATCTCATCATGACACACCATTGGATCGATCTTCTTATCGATCTCTACATGAATACTTGCATACTGTCTGCCCGGACCATAATCATGTACCAACAGGTCATGGCAGCCAAGTACCAACGGACAGCTGCTTATATATCCAATAAGCTGTTCCCGCAAACCGGTATTTGCACCTTCTCCAAGAAGCGGAGAGATTGTATCCTTTGCAAGCGAAATTCCGCTTACAATGATAAAAACAGATACCAGCCCACCCATAAGACCATCCATTTTCCATCCGCTGATATGTTCTACAACTGTTGCGGCAAGAACCGCAGCTGTTGTCAGCACATCATTTCTGCTGTCTGCGGCTGCAGCAAATAAGGTATTTGACTGAATCTTATCTCCCGTCTTACGATAAAAAAACATCATCCAGAGTTTTACCAGGATCGAACCGATCAGCACAATGATCATCAGCATGGAAAATTCGATCGATGCCGGATGGATCAGCTTGAGTACCGATGTCTTTGCCAATTCAAATCCGATCACAAGGATCATAGCAGCCACAACCAGACTTGCCAGATATTCAAATCTCGCATGTCCGTATGGATGTTCTTTGTCTGCCGGCTTCTCTGCCAGCTTAAATCCGAGTAATGTTACAATGGAGCTTGCTGCATCTGACAGATTGTTCAATCCATCTGCAATAATTGATGTAGATGCGGCCAACTTTCCGATCACAAGCTTGCTGCCTGCCAACAGCAGGTTACACAATACCCCTATGAAACCGGTCATCTTACCGACCGCTGCCCTTTTCTTAGAATCCTGATTTTCTTGTGCCATAATAGTTACCTCCGCATATATAAGATAACTTTATGCAACGCAATTAATAATCTTTCCATCAGATCAATAGAATTATCTCTGACCGGCTGTAGCCGGAATAATAAAAAACCTGCGGAACAAATAGTAACTACTGTCCCGCAGATCATAAATTCATTCTTTATCTGCTGCCACCCTGTGTGGCCCGGCCCTGTGGTCATCCCACCGCCTGCTCAGTTTGTACTGTAGATTGATATGCAGTGCAAAAAGTATTGATACATTATAGCATGCGGTTACCCATACATCAAGTGCCGGTTTCTGATATTTTGAAAGATGATATTTTGAAGGATCTGCCACCGGAAATCTGCTTCCGACGGCTATCCTTATTTGTACTCTGTATTACTTGGATGCGGCAGGATTTAATTTCTTGGTCTTGATCTCATCCTGAAGCATTGCAAGGAATTCATCCATAGGAACAGTTGTTGTCTTCTGCTCACCATGAAGTCTGTAGCTGACAGTCTTATCATTTACCTCATTCTTACCAAGGATGATCAGATACGGAACCTTCTCAACCTGAGCAGCTCTTACACGATAGCCAAGCTTCTCTGCACGTTCATCGATCTCGACACGGATGTTGTTATCATCTAAGAAATCATACAGCTCATGTGCATATGCATTTAATTCCTCATCTTCATTCTTTACAGGAAGGATTCTGGCCTGTACCGGTGCTAACCAAAGTGGCAGATTTCCCTTTGTCTCCTCCAGAATGTATGCCATGAAACGATCTAAGGAACCAAGGATTGCTCTGTGAAGAACGACAGGAGTCTTCTTTGTACCATCCTTATCAATATATGTCAGGTTGAATTTTGCAGGAAGACAGAAGTCAAGCTGGCATGTAGATAATGTATATTCATTTCCGATCGCCGGCTTAACATTTACATCAAGCTTTGGACCATAGAATGCTGCTTCACCGATCTCTTCCGTGTATTCGATACCGATATCATCCAACACTTTACGGAGTGCGTCCTCCGCTGTATTCCACATCTCATCGTCATCATGATATTTCACCTTATCCTCAGGATCTCTTAATGACAGAACACAACGATAATCTGTGATATTGAAATCCTTATAGGTGTCGAAGATCAAGTCAACAACCTGCTTGAATTCAGATTCGATCTGCTCCGGTGTTACAAACAGATGGGCATCGTTCTGACAGAAATGTCTGCCTCTCTCGATTCCTTTTAAAGTACCACTGGCTTCGAAACGGAAATCATGTGCGATCTCGCCGATACGAATCGGAAGATCTTTATAGGAATGCATTTTGTTTGCATAGATCATCATATGATGCGGGCAGTTCATTGGACGAAGCACGAAAGACTCACCCTCAACTTCCATTGCAGGGAACATATTGTCTTTGTAATGATCCCAGTGACCGGATGTCTTATAAAGATTTACCGTACCAACACAAGGAGTCATAACATGACGGTAGCCAAGCTTTCTTTCCTTGTTCTTGATATAATTTTCAAGCTCCTGCCATACGATATAACCCTTTGGAAGGAACATAGGAAGTCCACGTCCAACCAGATCATCTGACATGAACAGATTCATCTCTTTACCGATCTTTCTGTGGTCACGGTCTTTTGCTTCCTCCAATAACTTCAGATGTTCTTCCAGTTCTTCTGCTGTAGGGAAGCATACACCATAGATTCTCTGCATTACATGGTTCTTGGCATCACCCTTCCAGTATACACCGGAATATTTTACTAACTTGAAGTTCTTACATAATTTTGTGTTATCAACGTGTGGTCCGCGACAGAGATCTGTGAAATCTCCCTGATCGTAAACTGTAATATTTCCATCCTCTAAGCCTTCGATCAGATCCAGCTTGTAGAAATCATCCTTGAACATTTCAAGTGCTTCTGCCTTTGTAACTTCACGTCTGTAAATCTTCTTGCCCTCTTTACAGATCTTCTTCATTTCTTTTTCAATAGCTGCGATCACATCATCGTTTACAACATCATCGCCAAGGTCGATATCATAATAGAAACCTTCTTTTACAACCGGTCCAACCCAGAACTTTGCATGTGGATACAAATGCTTTACGGCCTGTGCCATAACATGGGCGCAGGAATGATTGAGAGTATTTAATCTCTCGTCTGCTTTAAAATCTACCATTTTCTTATTTCCTTTCTTTTACCTGAAGTGACATCCCACCCGATGGTACAATGTCCGATAATTATTTGTACAGGAATCATTCTGTTTCTTTGTCTATTGCACAAAAAACGCCCCTGTACAGACGTTTTTTCATCTATACAAGGGGCGATTATAATTCTTATATCGCGGTTCCACCCTTTTTATTTCCTGTGGAAATATCTCATTCATGATGATAACGGAATCACCGGACCGGATTAGGGCCGCTCAGAGCTGGTCTTCCTGAATGACTCCTCTAAGATACTTCCACCAAATGTATCTCTCTCTGTAGATTCTTCGTTCAGTACTGTTCTCATCAACACGTTATTCAAAGTATATTTCAACTGTTCCGCACTGTCAAGTAGCTTTTTCCGGTTTTATTATCATTTTTTTCTTATTGAATGATCTAAAGATTTTCCGTTAATACCTAAGACTATGGTCTCTGTCCAAGTCCGCCTTCCAGAGTGATCGTCTCTCCTGTCATATATTTGAAATCAGGGGATGCAAGCTGTACACATACACGTCCGATCTCAAGCTCTGAATCACCGAAATGACCCATCGGAGGTGTATGAACATTCTTGTCAAATGCATCCGGATATGCATTCTTGAACTGTTCTAACTGTGCTGTCCATGCAAGCGGGCAGATGATATTTACATTTACGCCATCCTTTGCCCATTCTGTTGCTGCAACTCTTGTAAGTCCACGAATTCCTTCTTTTGCTGCTGCATACGCACACTGTCCAAAGTTACCGAACAGTCCTGCACCGGATGCAAAGTTGATAACGGATCCCTTGCTCTCTTTCAGATATGGATAGCACGCTTTCATATAATAGAAGGTTGCATACAGTCCGGAATATAATGCCAGATTAAACTGATCTGTTGTATGGTCAGCAAGCGGAACACCGGATGCCGATGCCTGTGCATTATTAACCAATACGTCGATACTGCCAAATGTATCGATCGTCTGCTTTACAACATTTGCAACAACTGCCTCATTATCCGCACCGGCAGATACATCTGCTGCAACAGCCAGAACCTTTATACCATATAAGCGTTCCAGTTCTTCCTTTGCATCTTCCAACTTCTTCACATTTCGTCCTGTGATCACGACATTTGCGCCTTCTTTTGCATATGCTGTAGCGATACCGTAACCGATCGAACCACATCTGCCATCACTTAATACGGCACGTCCTCCACCTGTGACAATAACTGTTTTACCTGTTAAAAATCCCATTTTCTGTTTTCTCCTTATATTATTTGAAATCCGATACCTTCAAACTGCTTTCCGGCCTTATACAAATGTCCCAGTCCGTTTGTATCATATATAATGCTCATTATCTTCTATATCTTTCGATCATATCCTCCCACTGACAGCCTGCTTTCAAATGCACTCTGTTCTAATGGTTTATCATACAGATAGCCCTGTGCATGGTTACAGCCAAGTTCCAGAAGAAATCTTGCCTGCTCCTCCGTCTCAACTCCCTCGGTTATGACATTCAGATTCAACTGTCTTGCCATCTGAATGATACTCTTAATAATGATCTGATCCTGTGTTGAAAATGCCTCATGATTGATAAATGACCGATCGATCTTAATCTCGTTTACCGGGAAATCCCGAAGAACACTCAAGGTCGAACAGCCTGTACCAAAGTCATCAATTGATGTCGCAATACCTGCTTCTGACATATTCTTGATAAAGTCATACAGATCCTTCTGTTCACTCGCTTCTGTCGTCTCTGTTACTTCTATGATGATATACTTTGGATCAATATCATACTCTTTTATGATCCTTATAATTCGTTCCGCCAACATCCGTGGATCATGCCCAACCCCGGAAATATCATTTCTCGATATATTCACAGATATCGGAACAAGCTTATACCCTTTCTCAATCCATTCATTTATAGCCTCACAGACCCGCTTCAGAATATACAGATCCAGATGAATGATAAATCCATTCCTCTCCATGGTCGGAATAAACCGAAATGGTTGTATCACTTCTCCGTTATGAATCCATCTTGCAAGTGCCTCTGTACCTACGATCTGACCTGTCCGGATATCAACCTTCGGCTGATAATACACCTGAAATTCCCGTTTCTCCAACGCCTCAGGAAGCATCTGTTCCATCCGCTGAACATCTACTGTTTCTTCCAGCATCTTGTCCGTTAAAAACGCATACGGAAGCTTGTGCTGTCTGGCATAACTGACGGCAATCGACAAACCATTCATAATATTTCCGGGATCTCTGTCCTTTGCCGTTATCTCATAGGCACCTGCCGCTGCCGCTATATATACCGGAACGACCCGTCCCATATACTTTGCTGTTACCTCAACCTTTTCCAGAAGATGAAGGAACTCTGCCGTTCTGCTTTTCTTGACCAGCGCCATGAAATTATCTCCGCCCAGATGCGCCAGTGTCTCGTCCTCTGCCAGCCATTTTCTGACAGCGACTGCATAACGCTTGATCATCAGATCACCTTCTGCACCACCATACTTATAGCTGAGCAGTCCAAAGCTTTTCAGGTTAAAATAAAAGCCGTTGTACTGACAGATCGTCTGATCCTGCAAATGCTGCTGTATGATCCTGACAAAGCCTGCACTGTTAGGGAGCATCGTGATCAGATTACAATACGAATATTCTCTTGTCTTACGGATCAGTCTGGATCTCGTCACATGAAGATATAAAACCTCAAGGAGAAGAGCTATATCTTCTTTTTCTTCCTCGCTCCATTCTACATTTTCATATGGGAATGCCGTAAGCTCACAATATCCGTTTTCTACCGCTTGAAATGTCTTCTGATATTTGCCTTTCTCGGAATACAAGCCATCCCCGGCATAGAATACATCATGACGATCTTCATCCTGTACAGATTTGATATCTGCCTCAATGTGCAAATGTCCCGCTACCCTGCCGATCTTAAGCCGCTCAGCCAGAGGTTCGATCGCCTTTTTGAATCCATCAAATGTATTCTCAAACTGTAGTAATTCCTGTACATACAGTTCTATATCTTTTTTCTTAATTCTCTCTCTGATATCATCCACTGTCACGGGTGATCCTCCCTCTCATCTTTACTACTCTATACACCACAAAACTATTATTTTACATACAAACAATCATGTGTTTATTATAACATGCTTTTCACTTTTATGGGAAAAAAGATAGTTTTTTGATAGATTTTGAACAGGTTGGAAATCACATGACAGGCGTTATTTCTTATATGACAAATATACAGGTGTTACAATTACCACCATGAAAATAGAATACCTGTAAGCGGTGACAACACGATCATGATCATGGAAAATGTAAAAGATTCCATAGAGATCAATGTTGCCCTCTGTTCCGAAGGGAACATATTCTGAAGTATCGTATTTGTTCTTACCTGTAATGCATCATCACTAAATGCCGCAATAAATCCACCTAATGTCATAATCACATAATTACCAGAATGTTCCACTGCTATACCAAGAAGAACAAGGAATCCGGTTAATACAAATACTGTTCTGTACCGTAAACGATCACACAACAGAATCACCCTTGCTCCAAGGATTCCTCCAAGTTCCATAATAAAGAGTGCCATTCCAAGCAAGGCATTTGGGATTCCACTCTCCGGCAGCTTAGCCTGTAAGAAAAATAACAGTAAAATATCCCCTGCTCCTACCAGCGAATTTACCAACATCAAAACTATTGCTCTCCTTGCATCCTTTAGAAACTGAATACTTTCCCACCAGCAGTCAACCAATGCACGGACAATTGTATTTGCCTTATGATCCCTGTGTTCTCTATGTTCCCATATTCTATTTAAAACAAATATCTGAACCAGACACATTAAAATATCCGTTCCATATGCGGCTCTATAACCAATGTATAACGCAAATCCTGCACACAAAGTTGATATTCCATTACACAAACGGTATATACTCAACTGATCTGATTCATATTTTGCATAATAGGATTCTTCTCCATAGATTTTTAAAGAATCATATGCTAAAGCATCTCCCGATCCTGATGAAAAATTGTAACTCATCGCATGAAGTGCAATAGACAGACATATCGTAAACAAATTCCCTGATGCGATCATAACAACATTTGCAATCATTCGTAAAATACTGCTCACAATCAACATATTTTTTCTTCCAAATACATCCGCAAATATTCCTGACGGTATCTCAAAAATAATGCTGGTTACATGAAAGACCGTTTCCACAAAACCTATTTCGACCAAACTATATCCTCTGGCAGCCAATATTGCCACCCAAGCCCCTGTTAAAGATAAATTTCCAAGGACGGATGATGTGTATAAATATCCTATTTGTTTTCTAATTGTGTTCATAAAAAAATCTCCTTATCTATTTTTCTTAAATGGATAAGGAGATAGTGTACTTTTTTATTACGTTTTATATCATTGTTCTGATATATGACTTGTTCTAAAAAAAGGCGCACTATCCCCGTAAGGAACACATGTATAACCTTTTTTCAGTTGTAGATTTGTCATTTTCCAGAACATAATCTTAATCCTTTCAATATCAACTCATAGAATTGTACGGTTAGGATAGCATATCCTGCCTTCATTTGCAAGGGTATAAAAACTCACTTTATTCGCAGCATTACCGAAAACTGCTTATCTTTTACCTCTGCTGAAACCACATGCCCCAGCTTATCGGCCAGGCATTTTACAACATATAAACCAAGTCCTGCGCCTTCCTCCCGGCGGGAATTGCCACGGTAGAAGGCGTCAAATACATGGTCGATATCGATCTCATTGTCAGCCTCTATGTCATTCGTGAATGTAATGGATACTCCGTCCGCATCCTGTTGTAAGCAGACGCTGATTCTGGTATCCGCATATTTTCTGGCATTAGAAAAGAAATTTGTAAATATCCGGTTCAGCACTTTCTCGTTGCTCTGAACCCAGACTACACTTTCCGGTATGTCAAATGCTGCCTGAATCCCGGACTCCTGAATCCATTCATACTGCTCCAGCACAAGTGCTGTCAAAGTTCTTGCCACATCTATATTCCTGATGTCAATGGCTTCATCCTTTGCCTCTGCATAAGATACCTCAAAAAATGCATCCGACAACACACGGAGATACTCTGTCTTTGCGATCGCGATATCCAGATATTCCATATCCCGGTCGTCTATGCGTCCACCTTTTTTCATCAACTGCAGATATCCTTTTACTGCTGTAAGGGGTGTTCTGAAATCATGAGAAATGCCTGCGATCACATTTTTCAGTCTGGTTCTGTCCTGCTCCAGCGCACGGTTTCTCTCCTTGATCTGATCCGAATAATCATTTAACGCTTTTGCAAGAGCTACGATGTCACGATCAAAATATTCCACATGGATCTCCTGATCCACTCCTCCATGCAAGCGTTTCTGAAGCTTGGCTGCAAATATCCGCATCTGTCTTTTATATTGTATCAAACGTATAAAAAGGACTGCTGCCAGTAAAAGCAACAGTCCTGAAATTATGATATACCATTTATCCATGTATACAAATTCTCCTCAGGCTATCAAAGATCCAACACCCTAATTGAACCATCTTTTCTTATAGCTATTATATGATAACACATATGATTTCTATGTATTCCCGGTCGTCATATTTCTTTATCTTTGTCCGGTTTCCGCCATATATTCACAGATGAGATGATTGATCTCTCTGTCATCTTCAATCACAAGTAGCTTTGGCATATTGTTTCTCCATAAATCGTTAGTTTTTACATCTAAGCTCTACGCACACAACCTCCGGATAATTGAACAGGCGAACCGGAATTATGCTGTTGCCAAGTCCCCTGCTGACTATCATTTCTGTATCTGCGCGGTTATATTTTCCTGATGTGTATTCCGGTAAAAATCCCTGATCGGGTGCAACGATTCCCCCGACAAATGGAAGTCTGATCTGTCCTCCATGTGCATGTCCGGTCAAGACAAGATCAGCTCCGGCATTTGCATAGTTCTGAAGGTACTGTGGCTCATGCGCAAGTACGATGGATAATTCATTTTTCTGCTCCTGAAGCAGATTCTTTAATGTCTCATCACTTAAGTGCTGATCATCTAACCCTGCCAACATAAAAGAGGAATCCCCTTTTTCAATGCAGACGGCTTCATCATCCAGATCACATGCTCCGGCAGCAAGAATCCCCTGCATCATCTGTTCATTTTCCGATGGCTCAAGCCAATATTCATGGTTGCCGGTCACATAATATACCGGTGCGATCTTCACTGCTTCTTTCACAAATGCTACCGCACGTTCCACATTTGTATGATTAGAATCCACCAGATCCCCGGTAATAACAATGATATCCGGCGAACAGCTTCGTATGGTTTCTAACAGCTTCTTATTCTCTTTTCCAAATTCAGCGTTGTGTAGATCCGATATCTGTACGATCCGGTATCCATCGAGATCTGCGCCAAGCTTTTCTGATTCATATGTATATGTGGTAATTACCAGATGCTTATTCTGAAACAGGCAAAACGGAATCAAAATAATGATTATAAGCATCAGAATGATAATCTTTTTGTGTGGTATTTTTTTCATCTTCATCTATTCACGGTCACAAATAACCGCTCCCATCTTTTATCTATCGTCTTTACCCTGCGATACTTCCTGCCTATAATATTTTGATACAAAAAATAACGCACGGCAAATTTTATTCCTCTTATAGGATATAAAATCATTTGTCGTGCGTCAAATAAATAATTATGAATATGATGATAAAAACTGCTTTGTACGTTCCTGCTCCGGATTGTCAAATACCTCTTCCGGTCTGCCCTGCTCAAGTATATATCCATCATCCATGAATATAACCTGACTGGCTACGTCTCTTGCAAATGCCATCTCATGAGTGACAATTATCATCGTTGTCTTTTTATCTGCAAGATTTCTGAGAACCTTCAGCACTTCGCCGGTAAGCTCCGGATCAAGAGCTGATGTCGGTTCATCAAAACACAGGATATCCGGCTGCATAGCAAGTGCTCTTGCGATCGCAACTCGCTGACACTGCCCGCCTGATAACTGATGTGGATAATTGTTCATCCGGTCTCCTAGTCCCATCTGACGCAGAAGATCTTCGCCCTGTACTCTTATCTCATCCAGTATGTTCTTTTTATTTGCCTTATAGTCCGGTCTTTCCTTTGCCAGAAGCTCCCTTGCCAGCATAACATTCTGAAGTGCTGTGTACTGCGGGAACAGATTAAATGACTGAAATACCAGTCCAAAGTGCAACCGTTTCTTCCGAACCTCCGACTCCTTAAGTGTCTCCGGCTTATCCGTATCGAGAAGGATCTCATTATTTACACGGATAATTCCGTTATCCGGCATTTCAAGGAAATTCAGGCAGCGAAGCAATGTAGTCTTACCACTTCCTGATGATCCTATGATCGACAGAACCTCTCCCTGCTCTAATGAGAAGCTGATATCCTTAAGTACATCGGTCTTACCAAACTTCTTTTTTATATGTTCAACCTCTAATATCGCCATACAGCTCCTCCTCTATCTGAAGAAATCCAGTTTCTTCTCTAATTTTCCAAGTAAAACAGTAAGTACACCATTCCAGATCAGATAATAGAATGCGCAGAAGAACAATGGCCATATCGCACCTGAGATTCCCTGTGAACCTTTCATGAACGCCTGTCCTGCCCAGATAATCTCCTGCAACGCAATGATACGTGCAAGTGATGTATCCTTAACCAGCGTAATAATCTCGTTGGACATTGCAGGTACGATCTTCTTTATCATCTGAAGAAGCTTGACCTTAAAGAATATCTGTCTTGGAGTCATACCAAGCACCAGACCTGCTTCCTCCTGTCCAACAGGAATTCCCTGAATTCCTCCACGATATATCTCTGAAAAATAGCAGGCATAATTCACGATAAACGATACCGATGCTGCCACAAATCTTCCGCCTTCGCCACCACCCCAGATCGGGTTATGGAATACAAGTCCCGGGAAATAATAGATGATAAGCATCTGGATCATCAGAGGTGTGCCTCGAACGATCCACACGATAAATTTCATAAGATAGCTGAGTGGCTTAAACTTTGACATAGAGCCAAATGCTATTAAAAGTCCCAGTGGAAATGCACCAAGCAAGGTCACAAAAAACAATTTTAAAGTTTGAATAAATCCTGTATTAAGCGCCCCAAGTACAATTGGGAGCTGTTCAAAAAACAAATCCATAATAATTTTCTCTCTAAGTAATAATCAAAATAACCGTCTTATAGTCTGTTAATTACTCTGTAAGTGCTGCCTGTACCTTGTACTTCTCTGCACATTTCTCCATAGATCCATCAGCCTTGCTGTCTTTGAAAAACTTGTTAAGCTCTGCTGCAAGATCAGAATCTTTTCTGAAACCTACACCATATTCCTCACTGTTAAGGCCTACTGTATATGTAAGATTTGCATAGCCTGTGCCTTCACCTACCATAGCTGCTGCCATAAGGGAATCGATAATTGCTGCATCAGATGTTCCTGCTGCAACTTCCATAAGTGCATCTGACTGTGCCTTCACTGCTGTATAATTAAGTCCAAGTTCCTTTGCCTGATCTTCTCCGGCACTTCCTGCTTCTACAGCAAATGTAAGTTCCTTAATGCTGTCTACTGTCTGGTACTGATCTGCCTTGTCCTGTGGCACGATTACTACCTGTGCATTGTTGCAGTATGCATCAGAACATGCCATTGAACTTGTAACCTCGTCTGTAAGTGTCATACCGTTCCATACACAGTCGATTGTCTTACCATCAAGCTCCATGATCTTGTTGTCCCAGTCTATCTCTACGAATTCTGCTTTCACGCCGATGCTCTCAGCAAATGCGGATGCCATGTCTGCATCAAATCCAATCCAGTTACCTGAGTCGTCTTTGTAATCCATTGGTGCGAAATCTGTAACACCAACAACAAGAGTTCCCTTTTCCTTTACGTATTCCAGATCACTCTTTGAGTCATTTGATGAATCTTTCTTTCCACAGCCAACCATAGAAAGTCCCATTACTGCTACTAAAACCAGTGCTACTAACTTTTTCATGATTATTTCCTCCTGAATATAATTAAAAGATATATGTCTGCCCCTTCCGGGCGCAACACGATAACATAGTAACAGTTTATCACAATAAAGTCAAACGTAATCTTATGGTTTTTATGAATTTGTATTTTCCAAGAACTACAGCCAGTTAAGCCTGTTTTCAAATTTTACTTTGCGGTCTCCTGATTCTATAACTCCTATCTCATAGCAATCATAAAACCGACTGACATGATGCATTACTGCTGCCTTATCTTTTTGATTCGTCACAATATTAAAGCCTACACCACAATTAAACGTCCGCAGCATTTCTTCGTCACTGATATTCCCATTATTTCTGATATACTTAAATATGTCTAATATCTTTATTTTCGACAGATCGATCTTTGCACTCAGTCCCTCCGGAATTATCCTGCACAGATTTCCTTCTATACCACCGCCAGTGATATGCGCCATGCCATGTATAACATCTTTATCAAATAAATCTTTGATTGATCTGTAGTATGGTGTATGTGGTTTCATAATCTGCTCTATAAAGGTTAAACCATCTATCTTATCCAGTTTTATCTGCGGCATTTTGTCCATCAATAACCGTACTAACGAATATCCATTTGTATGTAAGCCATTTGATGCAATTGCCAGAACTGCATCACCCTCTTTAATCTGGGAACCATCGATTACCTTTGATCGTTCAACAATTCCAGCAATACTTGAAGTAAGTACATATACGCCTGGGTCAACAACCAATGGCTGAATAGAAGTTTCCCCACCTACCAGAGAACATTCATTTTCTTTACATGCATCTGAAACACCCTTAACCAATGTCTTTATTGTATCCGCTTCCGCATTTCCACAAACAATCGTGTCAAGTACTGCCAACGGTTTTGCACCCATAACCACAATATCATTTACTAAATGATTGACCATATCATGGCAAATAGATTCTGAATATCCATACTCTATCGCGAGTTTTTGTTTTGATCCGGGTTCTTCAGATTTTAATACCAGAACCGGATTTTCAATCTCCTGAAATTTTATATCATATAAAGAAGCAAATGGTCCCAGACCATTTAAAACACGGTCATCCTTTGTATCCAAATGTTTTGCCATCTCTCTTTTAATGGTATCAGTATAGGTTATATCAATTCCCGCCTTACTGTAAGATAACCCTTCCGCACCTCTTTCACTCCCTGCCAGGATTTCATCAACAGACACATCCAACACAATTGCCAAATCTCTTAGTATCTCAATATTGGGATAAGTTGTTCCATTTTCCCATTTTGAAATTGCCTGAAAAGAAACATTTAGCTTATCCGCCAACTGCTGTTGCGTCATGCCAAGGCTCTTTCGTTTTCCCATTATAAAATTTCCAACTTTAATACTGTCAAGCATATAAATACCTCCGTTTTTATTTTATAATAGTTTACTTTGCATGCACAAAACAATAACCACAAAAGTGAGTTTCATGCAGGGATTCAACCATGCGTTGAAAATACTTACAATTTTATAGATCTGAGGAATAAAAAATCCCACAGATACTGGATTTTTCCAATATCCATGGGACAAAAATCGTGTTTTGAATTATCTCTTTGAGAACTGTGGAGCACGACGAGCTGCCTTTAAGCCGTACTTCTTTCTTTCCTTCATACGAGGATCTCTTGTAAGGTATCCGGCCTTCTTGAGGATTGGTCTGTATTCTTCTGAATCAGCCTCAAGTAATGCTCTTGAAATACCATGTCTGATAGCACCGGCCTGACCTGTGAAGCCGCCGCCCTTTACGTTAACCATAACGTCGAACTTACCATCTGTACCTGTAGCAACTAATGGCTGCTTAACGATAACTTTCAGTGTATCAAGTCCGAAGTACTCGTCCATATCTTTCTTGTTGATTGTGATCTTACCAGTACCTGGAGCGATATAAACTCTGGCGATACTGCTTTTTCTTCTTCCTGTTCCATAGAACTTAGTTGTTTTAGCCATTGATGATATCCTCCTTCTTAGTACTTAATCTCTAAAACTTCTGGCTTCTGAGCCTGCTGCTTATGATCAGGTCCAGCGTATACATAAAGCTTTGTAATCATATCTCTTCCAAGTGGTCCCTTTGGAAGCATTCCCTTAACTGCTAAACGGATAACATCCTCTGGCTTCTTAGCCATCTTCTCTTTTAATGTAGTCTCTTTCATTCCGCCTACATAATCTGAGTGGTTGTAGTAGATCTTCTGATCCATCTTCTTACCGGTAACCTTGATCTTGTCTGCGTTTACTACTATTACATAATCACCTGTATCGATATGTGGTGTAAATGTTGGCTTGTTCTTTCCTCTTAAAATGCTTGCTATCTCTGATGATAAGCGTCCTAAAGTATGTCCTGTAGCGTCAACTACATACCACTTTCTTTCTATTGTTGATGGGCTTGCCATAAAGCTCTTCATCGTGGTACCTCCTAAATTATTTTCTAAAATATTAATATGGTATATCCTCAAATACGTTGTTTACCGGGGCATTGGTTCACACCGTATCTTTAAACTTCACACATTTGGACATTATACAATACTCATCCGTGTGTGTCAATAAACTTTCTTTATTTTTTCAGGCGTTTTTCTTTATTTTTCAGCATTCATCTGCCATTTCGCATTCAAATATGCTATCTATGTCTGACCGCAAATCTTCCGTTCATACCACGGCGGTATTTCATCATGAGAATTCTTTTGACAGATGCATTGATCCGTTTTTTCGATATCCGCTTTGTCTTGTAAGCCCGAAGCAATGCCTGATATGTTTCTTTATAATGCTCCGTGCAGAGAAGATCGTCTCCTGCCTGAACTGCTCTGACAGCACTCTCACCCTCACTTCCGGTAAAGCTCCGTACTCCTGCCATCGACAACGAATCCGTAACGATCACACCTTTAAATCCCATTGTATTTCTAATGTATTTGTTTACCTTCGGTGATATAGATGCCGGATTTTTAGAATCAAAACAATGTACAATATTATGGCTTACCATGATCATATCACATCCCGACCGGATTCCCGCCTGAAATGGCTTCAGATCCCGGTTCTTGAAGCTACTATAGCTCCGATAATCATGGATCAGGTTTGTATGCGTATCCCCATTATTTCCATAGCCCGGAAAATGTTTTAATGAGCTGATCATATCCTCCTGTTTCATGTTATTCACCACAAGATTGATATATCTGGAAGTATCCGCTGCATTTGTAGAAAAGCTTCTATTGTAAATAAAGTTACTCGAATCATATGCAACATCGGCAACCGGTGCGAGATTCGTATTGATTCCAAGCTTTTTCAGAAACTTCGCTTTATCCTTCGTATCCTTTACTATACCATTCCATCCGCCTGCAGAAAATACTGTCCTCGGCGAAGCATATGGTGTGGATCGGAACTGACGGTATCTGGATGCTCTTACTACAGCTCCGCCTTCTTCATCCACTGCGATCAACATCGGAATCTTTGACGCTTTCTGAATTCCATAGATCCGATTTCTAAGTTTCTCCGGTGTACTGTTTTCAAAATCTTCCCCAAACAAAACATATCCGCCAAACTGATATTGTTCCTGGATATTTGCAGCATTTTTAGCAGGAGCCTTCACCAGGATCATCTGGGCTATTTTCTCCTCCCAGCTCATTTCCTTCATCCTGTCAGCTACACGTTGTTTTATATATTTGTCATTTTCTTCATAATATCCGGCATGTACATCTGTGCCTGTGTCCATACATATAATCGTCAGACATAAAAGCACACTCATACATATACAAACGATTCTTTTATTCATATCGGATCTCCACCAGTGTCAAGCCTTTCGCTACTGCTGTCGGTCCTGCCTTGCTCCGGTCTCTCGCTTCCAGAATCTCCTTCACCTGCTCCGGCTCCATCAGCCCGGTTCCGACCTGCATCAAAGTTCCTGCAATGATCCTTACCATGTTATATAAGAAACCATTTCCTGTGATCCTGATATGAACCATGTCATCATCCTTTGTCACATTCACTGCATAGATCGTCCGAACCGTCGTCTGCACCTGTGCGCCTGCCGAACAGAAGCTCTTAAAATCATGCTCACCAACCAGATACGCCGCCGCCTGATTCATCCGCTCTATATCCATCGGATAATAGCAAAATGCCGCATATAACCGTTTTGACGGCAGTTCAAACCGCCGGTTCAATATGTTATATTCATAGGTTTTTACTGTATCTGCATACCTTGGATGAAAGTCCGCATCCACCTCGCAGGATTCCTGAATCCGTATATCCTCCGGAAGCCGCTGATTTAACGCAAATGAAAACTTATCCCCCGGTATCCGGGATTCAGTGTCAAATACTGCCACATTTCCACAGGCATGTACACCAGCATCTGTCCTGCTGGCTCCGATCACCTTGATATCTTCCTGCACCAGCTCGCTGATCGTCCGATTCAGCACTTCCTCTATCGTTATTCCGTTGTCCTGTACCTGCCAGCCATGATAGTTCGTACCATCATAGGCTACTACTAATTTTACTCGTTTCATTTTCCCGGTTTCCTGTTATAAAAATATCTTCATCAAGATCAATCCTACCACATATACCACCAGCAGACCATATGCAAATACATCTTTTTTGCTATATCTCAATGGTTTCATGCTGGTACGACATTCACTTCCGTGATAACATCTGGCATCCATCGCATATGCCAGATCGGTTGCACGTCGGATCGCAGATGCAAATAACGGAATAAATATCTGGGTATAGCTTCGTATCCGTTTGAAAATATTTCCGTTTTCAAAATCGGCTCCACGCGAAAGCTGTGCTTTCATAATTTTGTCCAGTTCTTCCATCAGAATCGGAATAAATCGAAGCGTGATTGAAAGCATCAATGCCATATCCGATACCGGAACACGAAAGATCTTCAGAAATCCAAACAGTTTCTCCAACCCTGCCGTAAGTGCCAATGGAAGCGTTGTATATGTCATGATCGATGAACCAATGATCAGATATACGAAACGAAATACTACAATTCCTGTTGTCTTTAAGCTGCCGGTCGTGATATGAAATCTCCAGATACTGACCAGAACCCTTCCATCACCGTTAAACAGACTGAAAAATGCTGTAAATAATATAAACGCCCAGACAACCTTAAGTCCCCGGCAGATAAAAGAAAGTGGAACACGACTTAATGCCACATACACAATAAGAAATGCTGTTGCAGCAAGAAAAGTCCACAAATCCCTGCACCAGAAGATCGTAACCGCATATACAATCGTGAGCACCAGTTTTGTTCTGGCATCCAGCTCGTGAATCGGTGATCTGGTATTATAATATTGTCCGATCGTAATGTCTCTTACCATGCTTCTTTCCTCTATGTTATCTGATAACTATCCACTTTCTTATGCTACGTTCATGTTTTGAAATGTCACCATTCATCTCTATAGCTTCATTAATTTTATATCTCTTCTTATATATTCTTTAGCTCGCTAAGCTCGTCGATCACGCCTGCCATGCTTCTTGCTATGAGCCTGATCTCCGGCAACAATGCCTCCCGGAATATCGCCATTTCCGGCATCTCTAAGCCCAGTTTTTCTACCATCTCCGGCGTTCCAAATGCCTGCTCTACTGCTCCATCATAGACCAGCTTTCCCTGTCCCATAACCAGAATACGATCTGCAATCTCATACACATCCTTCATGTCGTGTGATACAAAGATTACAGTTATATTCCGTTCTTCATGTAATCTGCGGATCAGTGCAAATAATTCCCGTTTGGATTTCGGATCCATGCCGGCAACCGGCTCATCGAGAATAAGGATCTCCGGCTTATATGCAAGGATTCCTGCAAGTGCTACACGCTTCTTCTGTCCGCCTGAAAGGTCAAACGGAGAATATTCAAAATATTCCTCTGATATATTCACAAGTGCCAATGCTTCCCTTGCCGCCTGTTCTGCTTCTGCTTTCGACATGCCGAAGTTCAATGCACCGTACATTACATCCGCTAACACCGTACTTTCAAATAACTGATACTCCGGATACTGAAACACAAATCCAATCTTCTTCCGTAATTCTTTCAGATTCTTCGTCTTTCCTACATCAATTCCATCAACCTTAAGTGTTCCCCCTATCGGACGGTAAATACCGTTTAATATATATAACAGCGTACTTTTCCCTGAACCGGTATGTCCTGCCACCGCAAGGATCTCTCCTTTTCTGATCTGAAATGACACCTGCTCTACCGCAGGAACCAGTACCGCACCATCCTTATAAGAATACTCCAGATTATCAGCCTCGACCAAGATATCTTTTTTTATCCCGGCATCCAATAACATACCATTGTGTTCTTCTCTATCCATGTTATTTCTATTATCAAGGATATCCTCATGTATTCCATCCTCATTTTTACTTGACGATATATCTTTCTGCGCCGAATTAAAATGTTCTGCTGCTTCTTGTCTGTTTACAAAAGATTTTCCATCACGCAAACATGCCTTTATCCTGTCCGCAGCATCCTGTACCGACAAAAGCCCCTCTTTTCTATCAACCAACGCACTTTTTGCGTCTTCGTCTGAATCTCTGACAAATTTCTTATCATCGGAATAATCTACTTTCAACTCATGCAACAGCTTATATGGCAATAAACTGTCAAGACCAAGCTGCTCTAACTTCTCTACCTGTGGATAAATCTCATATGGTGCGCCAATCAACTCTACATTTCCATCATCCATTACATAGATCTGATCTGCCCGAACCGTTTCCTCCATTCGATGTGTGATCATAATGACCGTGATGCCAAACTCCCGGTTCAAATGATATAAGGTATCAAGTATCTGTCTGCTTCCCACAGGATCGAGCATGGCAGTTGCTTCATCCATAACGATACATTCCGGTGACATGGCCATCACAGATGCGATTGCCAGTCTTTGCTTCTGTCCACCGCTTAGATGTGATACATTTCGTTCCAGATATGCCTCCATCCCTGTCAATCGAAGTACTTCGTTGATTCGCTCCCATATCTCCTCTGCCTGGAAGCCCAGATTTTCCAAACCAAATCCTACATCTTCCGCAACCGTATTTCCTACCATTTGGTTATCCGGATTCTGAAAGATCATCCCGACTGCACGACGGATGGCCAGCAGATCACCTTCCCGGCTCGTATCTAATACATCAGAATCTCCCTGTATCCATACCGTTCCCTGATTTGGTGCATATAAGCCATTCAGGTGTCTGGCAAATGTTGACTTTCCCGAACCGTTACGTCCAAGAACGGCAATGATCTGTCCCTTATGGGCATCAAAATCCATATCCTTCACAGCCCATTTTTCACCTGTAACATTTCCATCCTTGTCCTTGATATTAAATTTATGTCCAAGCTTTCTCACCTGAATAAAACTCATGTACACGCTCCTAGAAATAAAAAAGCTGCCAAATACACATACATGTACCTGACAGCCCTTATGTTTATAATTATACTAACTCAAGAATAACTTCCATTGCAGCATCGCCCTTACGCTGACCGATCTTGATGATTCTTGTGTAACCACCCTTGCGTCCTGCGTACTTTGTACCGTACTCATCGAATAACTTGCTTGTTAAATCAACTTTCTTTGTACCAGCTTTCTTTCCGGCAGCATCTGCAGGAACTTCAACAACCGGATATAATACCTTAAGCATTTCTCTTCTTGCATGAAGTCTTGAAGGCTGATCTTTCTTGATGGTCTTTTCTACTTCATCATATACAGTAACTTTCTTACCATCAACAACTTCCTTCACTCTCTTACCATCTTTATCTTTCTTAGCAACCTTAGCGGTAACGGTAACTTCATCATAGTTATCCTTTTCCTTAACTGCTAATGTGATAAGCTTCTCTGCAATCTTAACAACTTCCTTAGCTCTAGCTTCTGTTGTTCTGATTTTACCATGGTATAATAACTGTGTTACCTGGTTACGAAGTAATGCATTTCTCTGTGCGCTTGCTTTTCCAAGTTTTCTATACATTGCCATTTTATTTATCCTCCTTACCCTTGCGGGTCTTCACTGTGCTTACTATTATTCGGCTTGAGTGGTAAAAAGTATTATTCCTCACTGTCATTCAGTGATAAGCCTAATTCTTTCAGCTTAGCTAATACTTCATCTAATGACTTACGACCGAGGTTACGAACTTTCATCATATCCTCCGGGGTCTTATTGATCAATTCTTCAACTGTATTGATACCGGCTCTCTTTAAGCAGTTGTATGAACGAACTGATAATTCAAGCTCATCAATATTCATTTCCAGAACCTTTTCCTTCTCATCTGTTACGCTCTCAACCATTACATCAACGGATTTTGCGTTCTCAGACAGATCAACGAACAGGTTCAAATGTTCTACAAGGACTCTTGCAGCGAGGCTGACAGCCTCATCCGGTGCGATAGCACCATTTGTAAATACATCAAGTGTCAGCTTATCATAATCTGTAACCTGACCAACACGAGTATTCTGAACTGTAAGATTAACTCTCTCAACCGGTGTATATATAGAATCAATAGCGATGACATCAATCGGTGCATCTGCTTCTTTATTCTTATCAGAACCAACGTAGCCTCTGCCGTTGCCGATGGTGAGTTCCATCTCAAGTCTTGCATCCGGGCCACTAAGATTTGCAATTACAAGATCAGGATTGATGATCTCGATATCGCCGTCTACATGAATATCGGATGCTCTGACAACACAATCACCAGCTACATCGATATAAGCCTGCTTCGGCTCATTTGTTAATGAATTGTTCTTTATTACTAAAGACTTGATATTCATAACGATCTCAGTTACATCTTCCTTTACTCCGGGAATAGAACTGAACTCATGTAAAACACCTTTAATCTTAACGTGTGTTACTGCTGTACCAGGTAATGAAGAAAGCATAATTCTTCTTAATGAATTACCAAGGGTTGTACCATAGCCTCTCTCTAAAGGCTCTACTACAAACTTACCATACTTGTTATCATCTGAAATCTCAACTATCTCAATTTTTGGTTTCTCAAACTCAAACATTTAAGCCCCTCCTTTATGGGTAATTAACTGGTATACTCCAACTTTGCAAATATCATAAATATATTCTGCATCCAGACATCCACACGGGTAAACCTCGGATGGATGTACGGATGATCATATTTATTCTTATTACTTGGAATATAACTCGACAATAAGGGTCTCGTTTACAGGAACATCGATCTGCTCTCTGTTTGGCTTCTCAACTACTTCTCCACAAAGGTTTTCTCTGTCAGCGGTTAACCAACCTGGAACTAAATGTCCTTCTGTTGCAGCAATGATATCCTTATATCTCTGTAAGGATTTGCTCTTCTCTCTGATCTCGATCTTGTCTCCGGCCTTTACCTGGTATGAAGGAATGTTAACACTCTTTCCATTAACAAGTACATGCTTGTGATCTACAATCTGTCTTGCTTCTCTTCTTGTTCTTGCAAAACCTAATCTGAAGATAACATTATCAAGTCTTAACTCAAGTAATGTCATAAGGTTAGGACCTGTTAAGCCCTTCTGCTGCTCTGCCTTAGCGTAAAGGTTACGGAAAGGCTTCTCTAATACACCGTAAATGAACTTAGCCTTCTGCTTTTCACGAAGCTGTAAACCATACTCACTTACTTTTCTGTTTGCTCTTGTTGATTTTCTATTTGATTTCTTGTCAATTCCGAGATACATTGGCTCCATGCCTAAAGATCTGCATCTCTTAAGAACTGGGGTTCTATCTACTGCCATCTTACTCTGTACCTCCTAATTAGACTCTTCTTCTCTTTGGTGGACGACAACCATTATGTGGAACTGGTGTAACGTCTTTGATACTTACAACATCGATACCGCAAGCTGCGAGAGCACGGATAGCTGCTTCTCTACCTGAGCCTGGGCCTTTTACCATAACATCAACAGTCTTTAATCCGTAAGGAGCAGCAGCCTTTGCAGCTGTCTCAGCAGCCATCTGAGCAGCATATGGTGTTGACTTCTTAGAACCCTTGAATCCTAAACCGCCAGCACTTGCCCATGAAAGTGCATTACCTTCAGCGTCTGTTAATGTAACGATTGTATTATTGAAAGATGACTGAATATGAGCCTGTCCGTGCTGAACACTCTTTCTGACACGCTTCTTAGCCACTTTTTTAGTAACTTGCTTAGCCATTAACTCTTAAACCTCCTATGGTTTTCCAAATTTATACAAATGTACTTTATCTTCTGCCCGGTGCAGAAGATCTCTTATCTTCTACTATATATAAGAACAAATGAAAACAGTATTATTTTTTCTTGTTTGCTACTGTCTTCTTAGGTCCCTTACGTGTTCTTGCGTTTGTCTTTGTCTTCTGTCCACGAACAGGAAGTCCCTGTCTATGACGCTTACCACGGTAGCATGCAATTTCCTGTAAACGCTTGATGTTAAGCGCTACTTCTCTACGTAAATCTCCTTCAACAGTCTGTGTTGCATTGATTACTTCGCTGATTCTTCTTACTTCATCATCAGTTAAATCATTACAACGTGTGTCAGGATTAACATTTGCTTCCTTAAGGATACGCTGTGAAGATGTCAAACCTATACCATATACATAAGTAAGACCAATCTCAACACGCTTGTCTCTTGGTAAATCAACACCTGAAATACGAGCCATTCTAATTAACCTCCGTAAAAATTCTTCTGTCCGGCATATCGGATCTCGACATATCTCAACATAAAAATGCTGAGGTGAAATGCATATGTTTCCATCTCGCTGCCTGTTTTTTTATTTTTACTAGCATATAATGATTATGCTACAGCCGCTTTTAAAATTTACAACACATCCGTGTGTGTTGATACTTAAAAAACAAGATATCATATGGATGGGCTATCATCCGGATACCCAGTTTCTTTTTTTGATTAACCCTGACGCTGTTTGTGCTTTGGATTCTCGCAGATAACTCTAACGATACCCTTTCTCTTGATAACTTTGCACTTATCGCATATAGGTTTTACTGATGCTCTAACCTTCATTAGAAAATCTCCTTTCAAAAAAAGTCCGCTACGAATAAGCATTCTATCATTTTTCACAATAGAATGCAAGTCCCATTTTCTATTTTTTTCATATTAATGGGATTATTATGATAAATCACATCCTATAAAGGGAATATCTTTACAGGATGTTCATTACATACCTCTTTATATAGAAGAATTTATTTATCTCTCCAAACAATTCTTCCCTTTGTCAGGTCGTATGGTGATAATTCAATTGTTACCTTATCACCCGGAAGGATCTTGATATAATTCATTCTGAGCTTACCACTAATGTGTGCTAAAACCTTATGACCATTCTCGATCTCTACCTGAAACATTGCATTTGGTAACTTCTCGATTACTGTTCCTTCTACTTCAATTACGTCTGCCTTTGACATTTTTAATCCTCCTTAAAATCCTTGAGATTTTGAATTCATTTTTTATTTTCTATAATTCCAATCCTTCTGCCTGCGACAAGATGATCGGTTTGTCCTCTGTAATAAGGATCGTGTTCTCATAGTGTGCTGCATTGGAACCATCCACGGTTACGACAGTCCAGTCATCATCCAGCCAGTCTACTTCATAATCACCTGCTGTTATCATCGGTTCGATTGCGATCGTCATTCCCGGTTTCAGCTTTGGTCCTTTTTTGATCGTTTCAAAATTCGGTATTTCCGGATCCTCATGAAGATTTGCTCCAACACCATGTCCAACCAGATCTTCTACGATTCCATATCCAAATTTCAAAACATACTGCTCTACAGCCCTTCCGATATCTCGAATATGATTTCCCGGAACAGCAACCTTCATTGCTTCGAAAAAGCTCTGCTTTGTAACTGCAATCAGATGCTCATTTTCCGGCGAAATCTTTCCTACTCCATAAGTTCTTGCTGCATCGGAGTGATATCCTTCATAGATAACGCCTGCATCAAGACTTACTATGTCGCCCTCTTTCAGAAATCTTGTCTTTGATGGTATACCATGAACAACTTCCTCATTCACGGATACACAGATAGATGCCGGATAACCGTTATAATTCAGGAAGGAAGGAATACAGCCATAGCTTCTGATCACTTCTTCACCAAGTTTATCGATCTCATAGGTTGTGATTCCCGGTTTGATCGCCTTCTTCAGCTCCTCATGTGTGAGAGCCAGAATTCTACCGGCTTCTTTCATCAATTCAATTTCTCTCTCAGATTTTATAGATATTGCCATTTTATTCACCTAAAATCTTAACGATTGCTGCAAATACATCATTCATATCCATTGTTCCATCAACTTCTTTCAGGATTCCTTTCTTAGCATAGAAATCGATCAATGGCTGTGTCTGCTCATGATATACTTTCAGTCTGTTTAATACTGTTTCCGGCTGATCGTCATCTCTTAAGATAAGATCGGATGAACATACATCACATTTGCCTTCCACTTTTGTAGGGTTATATACAATATGATATGTTGCACCACAACCAACGCATGCACGTCTTCCGGACATTCTGCGAACGATATTCTCATCCGGTACTTCTACGTTGATCGCATAGTCTACAGAATCACCGATTGCTGATAATGCTTTGTCAAGTGCCTCTGCCTGTGGAATAGTTCTTGGAAATCCATCAAGGATATATCCCTTTGCGCAGTCGTCTGCTTTGAATCTGTCAATTACCAGATCTACAACTAATTCATCCGGAACAAGAAGTCCCTTATCCATATATTCTTTTGCCTTTGCTCCGAGTTCTGTTCCGTTCTTGATGTTTGCTCTGAAAATATCTCCTGTTGAGATATGTGGTACTCCGTACTTCTCAGCGATCATTTTAGCCTGTGTACCTTTGCCTGCGCCTGGCGCACCTAACATAATTATCTTCATATATAACCTCCATTTTTTATTTTCCTGCGGGATACGTTCATTGCAATCCCTCCTGTTATCAGCCGTCCTCCAAATGAACAAGCCATAGATACTTATACTATAATACACGAATAGGAAGTGCACAAGTGTACACTCCCATTTTTCGTGTTTTTTATATCTGTATCTTACAATTAATCTAATAAGAATCCCTGATAATGTCTTACTAACATCTGTGATTCCAGACTCTTCATGGTTTCAATTACAACACCAACTACGATGATGATGGATGTTCCACCGAATGAAACATTTACACTGAAAAATCCGTTGAAGAACATAGGAATCATCGCAACGATCAAAAGACCAACTGCTCCGATAAATATAATATAGTTCAGTATTTTATTTAAATAGTCCTGGGTTGGCTTACCTGGTCGAATACCCGGTACAAAACCACCGCTCTTCTTCATGTTATTTGCAATCTCCATCGGATTGAAGGTAATTGCTGTATAGAAATACGCGAAGAAGAATACCAGTAAGATATATACTGCCAATCCAAGGAATCCCCAAGGATAGTTCGGATTAAACCAGTATGACTGGCTCATTCCCTGAAGGATCTTAGCACCAACACCGGATGGACTCTTTCCAAATAAACTCGTTATAATAGAAGGAATCGCCATCAGTGAAGAAGCGAAGATTACAGGAATAACGCCTGCTGTATTTACCTTAAGTGGAATGTTGGAGGACTGACCTCCCATCTGCTTTCTACCCTGAACTTTCTTTGCATACTGTACAGGAATCTTTCTTTCAGCTCCCTGAAGCATACATACAAGAATGGTTACACATACAACAATTGCAACAACCAGAAGTGCGATCAGACACATTCTGACTGCATCTTTGCCTTTGATGAACTGTGTGTAAATATTCTTGAAATCATTTGGCATGGTTGATACGATGTTAATCAACAGGATAATGGAAATACCATTTCCCACACCACGATCTGTTACACGTTCGCCAAGCCACATTACAAATGCACTACCACCTGTAAGGATAACGATCATTGAAAGCACTGTCCAGAAATTGTAGCTGTCCATGAATCCTTTTCTTCCGAAATTGATCGCAAGACCTGCACTTTCCAGAATTGCAAGACCAATCGTTAAGATACGGGTAATTGCTGTAATTTTCTTTCTTCCGTCTTCACCATCTTTCTGCATTTCTTCCAGAGCTGGAATTGCTATGGTAAGAAGCTGGATGATAATGGAAGATGTAATATATGGTGTTACGTTCAATGCAAATATTGACATCTGATCGAACGATCCTCCGGTGAATGAGCTGAACAGATTGAAGGAATCTCCAAGTGCGTTACTTAGATATTCTTTAATTGCATCTGCACGGATTCCCGGTACAGTAATCAGGCTTCCCAGCCTGACTACTATGAGAACAAAGAATGTGTATAATAATTTCTGTCTTAATTCCTTTACTTTGAATGCGTTGATAAAGGTTTTAAACATTATTAGATCACCTCTGCTTTTCCGCCAAGAGCTTCAATCTTCTCGGCTGCTGACTTTGAAAAAGCATTTGCCTTAACTGTAAGCTTCTTTGTTAACTCTCCATTTCCAAGAATCTTAACTCCATCACGTGGATTCTTTACGATACCGCATTCAACAAGTGTATCTACTGTAACCTCTGCTCCATCCTCGAAACGATCAAGAACTGAAACATTGATTGCAACGATATCTTTGTGATTGATACATGTAAATCCTCTCTTAGGGATTCTTCTATATAAAGGCATCTGTCCGCCTTCAAATCCTGGTCTAGGTGATCCTGAACGTGCCTTCTGACCCTTATGGCCCTTACCTGCAGTCTTACCATTTCCTGAACCATGACCACGGCCTACTCTGAAATTAGTACTATGCTTAGAACCTTCTGCTGGCTTTAATGTTGATAAATTCACGACCTGCACCTCCTTCAAATATAATTAAATCTCTTCTACCTTTACTAAATAACTAACCTGCTTAACCATACCAAGAGTTGCAGCATTGTTAGGAAGTTCAACTGACTTGTTTACCTTCTTAAGACCTAATGCTTCTACAGTTCTCTTATGCTTTGGTACGCATCCGATTGGTGATTTTACTAAAGTAACTTTTAACTTATCTGCCATCTTATAATACCTCCTTAGTTAAGTATCTCATCAACAGATTTTCCACGAAGTCTTGCGATCTCTTCCGGAGTCTTGATCTCTGAAAGACCTTTGATTGTTGCAAGAACTACGTTCTGTTTGTTGTTTGATCCTAAGGATTTTGTACGGATATTCTTGTATCCAGCAAGCTCAAGTACGTTACGAGCAGGACCACCGGCGATAATACCAGTACCTTCTGGAGCTGACTTAAGCAATACTGTTGCACTACCAAATTCTCCGTTCCAATCATATGGGATACTTCCGTTTTCATTTACAGGAACTGTAACAAGGTGCTTAGCTGCATCTTCCTTACCCTTACGGATAGCTTCAGGAATTTCTACAGCCTTACCAACGCCTACGCCTACATGACCGTTTTTGTCACCAACAACTACAAGACATGCAAATCTAGAATTACGTCCGCCCTTAACAACCTTAGTTACACGTTTGATATCTACTACTTTATCTTCTAATTCTAATTTACTAGCATCAATTATTTCACGCTTCATATGTTGTTCTTCCTCCTTCTTAGAATTCTAGACCAGCTTCTCTTGCTGCATCTGCTAATGCCTGAACCTTACCCTGGTAGATGAATCCTCCTCTGTCAAATACAACAGTCTTGATTCCCTTTTCCAGTGCTCTTTCAGCAACAACTTTACCAACGTATGCTGCTGCATCTACATTATCTGTCTGCTCAAGTGCTTCCTTGATTGACTTCTCTACTGTTGATGCTGCTACAATTGTGTTTCCAACTGAATCATCAATAATCTGAGCGTACATATGATTATTACTTCTGAAAACCGCTAAACGTGGTCTATCTGCTGTTCCAGCTAAATGATTACGAACACGCATATGCTTCTTAATACGAACTTCGCTTCTTGATTCTTTATTAACCATCTTATCTCACTCCTTTATTATTTCTTACCAGTCTTACCAACTTTACGTCTGATAGTCTCGTCAACATACTTGATACCTTTGCCCTTGTAAGGTTCCGGTGCTCTCTTTTCTCTGATCTCTGCTGCATACTGACCAACTTTTTCCTTGTCAATACCAACAACTGAAATCTTGTTACCATCAACCTTTACTTCGATACCTTCTGGGTCAACCATCTCAACTGGATGTGAATAACCAAGAGCAAGAACTAATTTATTGCCCTGCTTCTGAGCTCTATAACCTACACCGTTTACTTCCAGATCCTTAACATAACCCTCTGTAACACCAATGATCATGTTGTGGATAAGTGTTCTGGTAAGTCCGTGTAAAGACTTCATCTTCTTTAAATCATTAGGTCTTGAAACTGTGATTACATCAGCTTCTAACTTAATATCCATTTCTGCTGGGAGAACTCTCTCAAGTGTTCCCTTTGGTCCTTTAACAGTCACTTTATTATTTTCTGCGATATCTACAGTCACTCCTGCAGGTACAGCGATAGGCATTCTTCCGATACGTGACATTTCGCCTTCCTCCTTAAAATTTATATTATTTGTATTTGTGCTGCATGGAGTGTATCCATGCAGGCTTTAACCTCCGGTATTTTTCAGGAAATGATGCCGGAGGGATTGTTTTATCAGCTTTCGCACTAACTTCGCACGGCGCTTTCAGCTTGTGCTCACTAAGTGCTCTAATGACATCCACTCGAACTAAACTCATCCATCGTCTTCGACTCGTATTCGTTAAGTCTCGGGATGGGCTTTCGCACTAACTTCGCACGGCGCTTTCAGCTTGTGCTCACTAAGTGCTCTAATGACATCCACTCGAACTAAACTCATCCATCGTCTTCGACTCGTATTCGTTAAGTCTCGGGATGGGCTTTCGCACTAACTTCGCACGGCGCTTTCAGCTTGTGCTCACTAAGTGCTCTAATGACATCCACTCGAACTAAACTCATCCATCGTCTTCGACTCGTATTCGTTAAGTCTCGGGATGGGCTTTCGCACTAACTTCGCACGGCGCTTTCAGCTTGTGCTCACTAAGTGCTCAATGCCTACCAAACAAATGCTAATACTTCGCCACCAACATTCTGCTTTCTTGCTTCCTTGTCAGTAAGTACACCTTTGTTTGTTGAAATAATTGCAGTTCCGAGTCCACCAAGTACTCTTGGAAGCTCATCCTTGCTTGCATATACACGAAGACCTGGCTTAGAGATTCTCTTAAGGCCTGTGATGATCTTCTCGTTCTTATCTGCACCATACTTCAATGTAATTTTGATTGTCTCAAACTTACCATCTTCGATAATGTCTACTGCCTGAACATATCCTTCTGATAAAAGGATGTCAGCAATAGCCTTTTTCATCTTTGAAGCAGGGATTTCTACTGTATCATGTTTTGCTGTGTTAGCATTACGAATTCTTGTAAGCATATCTGCTATTGGATCGCTCATTGACATAATGTTTCTTCCTCCTTCTATCTCTTACCAGCTTGATTTCTTAACGCCAGGGATCTGTCCCTTGTATGCTAATTCACGGAAGCAGATTCTACAGATTCCGTATTTCTTTAATACTGAGTGTGGACGTCCACAAATCTTGCAACGTGTATATTCTCTTGATGAGAACTTCTGTTTACGCTGCTGTTTAACTTTCATTGCTGTCTTAGCCATAACGAATCTTCCTCCTTTAATTATTTGCTGTAAGGCATACCAAATAATGTTAACAGTTCGCGACCTTCTTCGTCTGTCTCTGCTGTTGTAACAAAGATGATATCCATACCTCTGACTTTATCAATCTTATCGTACTCGATTTCCGGGAAAATGAGCTGTTCCTTGATACCTAAAGCATAGTTACCTCTGCCATCGAAACCGTTAGGGTTAACACCTCTAAAGTCACGTACACGAGGAAGTGCAAGGTTTACAAGACGATCTAAGAACTCATACATCTTCTCGCCACGAAGTGTTACTTTACATCCGATAGGCATTCCTTCTCTTAACTTGAAGTTAGCAACTGACTTTCTCGCACGTGTAACAACTGCCTTCTGACCGGCGATTGTTTCAAGATCCTTGATAGCTGCGTCTAAAACTTTAGCATTTTCTCTTGCTTCACCAACGCCCATGTTAATAACGATCTTATCAAGCTTTGGGATCTGCATTACATTTTTATATCCAAATTTTTCAGTCATGGCGCTTTTAATTTCAGCGTCATACTTTTCTCTAAGTCTACTCAACTAAGACGACCTCCTTCCAATTAATCTATCTTCTCTGTTTTGCCATCTACTTTAGCAACACGGACTTTATCTTTACCTGTTCCTTCAAAACCAACTCTTACCGGCTTGCCTTTGTAAAGATACATTACATTGGAGATGTCCATTGGAGCTTCCATTTCGATAATTCCGCCTGCCTGGTTAGCCATGCTTGGCTTGCTGTGCTTAAATACTTTATTTACGCCTTCAACGACTACAGTACCGTTCTTCTTGTCAACATGAAGGACCTTGCCTTCTTTGCCTTTATCCTTGCCGGCAATAACCTGTACCATATCATCTTTCTTAATCTTTAATGTTGCCATGGTCTACACCTCCTTATAATACTTCAGGTGCAAGTGAGACAATCTTCATGAACTTCTTGTCTCTTAACTCTCTTGCAACTGGTCCAAAGATACGTGTTCCTCTTGGATTTAAATCGTCTTTTATAATAACTGCTGCATTCTCATCAAACTTGATGTATGAACCATCCTTACGACGAGCGCCCTTCTTTGATCTTACTACTACGGCCTTAACAACATCACCTTTTTTAACAACTCCGCCTGGTGTTGCGTCTTTAACTGAGGCAACGATGATATCGCCGATATTTGCATATCTTCTTACTGAGCCGCCTAAAACTCTGATGCAAAGGAGCTCTTTGGCACCAGTATTATCAGCAACTTTAAGTCTTGTTTCCTGCTGAACCATTTTATTTGCCTCCTTATTTAGCCTTCTCTATAATCTCAACAAGTCTCCATCTCTTATCCTTTGATAAAGGTCTTGTCTCCATAACTCTTACTCTATCGCCAATATTGCACTCATTCTTCTCATCATGAGCCTTTAACTTGTAAGTTCTCTTTACGATCTTTCCATAAAGAGGATGCTTAACATTATCTACGATAGAAACAACGATTGTCTTGTCCATCTTGTCACTTGTAACGATACCTACACGTGTTTTTCTCAGATTTCTTTCCACAATATATTCCTCCTTCTAAGATAATTAAGCATTAGCCTTCTGGGCTATAACTGTCTGTATTCTTGCAATATTCTTTCTTACGTCTTTGATTCTGCTTGTGTTCTCTAACTGATTTGTAGCATTCTGGAATCTTAAGTTGAATAATTCCTTCTTTGCAGCTACTAATTCGTTCTGAAGCTCATCAACAGATTTAGCATTTAATTCGTTCATATAGTCCTTAGTTTTCACTGCCTGCTACCTCCTCTAAATCTTCTTTTGAAACGATCTTACACTTAAGTGGAAGCTTGTGCATAGCAAGTCTTAAAGCTTCTTTTGCTACTTCTTCAGGTACGTCTGCAATCTCGAACATAACTCTGCCCGGCTTAACAACTGCTACCCAGTACTCAAGTGCTCCCTTACCTGAACCCATACGAGTTTCAGCCGGCTTAGCTGTAACTGGTTTATCAGGGAAGATCTTGATAAATACTTTACCACTACGCTTCATATATCTTGTCATCGCAATACGGGCTGCTTCGATCTGGTTTGACTTGATCCATGCCGGCTCAAGTGCTACTAAACCATACTGACCGTTTGTAATCTTATTGCCTCTAAGTGCCTTACCAGCCATAGTTCCTCTGAACTGCTTACGACGCTTTACTCTCTTAGGCATTAACATTATTTATCCGCTCCTTCCTTATTTCCTTTTACAGGAAGTACTTCACCATGGTAAACCCATGTCTTAACACCAACTTTACCAAATGTTGTGTCTGCTTCAGCAAAACCATAATCAATGTCAGCACGAAGTGTCTGAAGAGGAATTGTTCCCTGGCTGTAGAACTCTGTTCTAGCCATATCAGCACCACCAAGACGTCCTGAACATGAAGCCTTGATACCAAGCGCTCCAGCTTTCATTGTTCTGCTCATGCATGACTTCATTGCTTTTCTGAATGAGATACGGTTCTCAAGCTGTGCTGCAATGTTCTCAGCTACTAACTGTGCGTCTGCATCCGGCTTCTTGATTTCTTTTACATCGATGAACAGCTTCTTATCTGTAAGCTTCTGTGCATCTGCTTTGATCTTTTCAATTCCAGCTCCGCCCTTACCGATGATAACACCAGGCTTAGCTGTATATAATGCAACCTTTACTCTGTCTGCAGCTCTCTCGATCTCGATCTTTGAGATATTTGCATTGTAAAGTGTCTTCTTTAAATAAGTTCTGATTTTATGATCTTCTACAAGGTTGTTAGAAAATTCATCATTCTTTGTGTCAGCATACCATCTTGAATCCCAATCTTTGATAACGCCGACTCTTAAACCATGAGGATTAACTTTCTGTCCCATTATTTACCTCCTATCTCTCGTCAAGCACGATTGTGATGTGACTTGTTCTCTTCTCGATTCTATATGCTCTACCCTGGGCTCTTGGATGAACTCTCTTCATTGTAGGTCCCTTGTTAGCGTAGCACTCTGCTACATAAAGGTCCTCTGCCTTAAGTCCATTGTTGTTTTCAGCATTTGCGATTGCTGACTTTAACAGCTTCTCTATAACACTTGAACCATATCTTGGGTTGTATGCCAGAATACCAAGTGCAGTCTGAACATCCTTACCTCTGATGGCATCTAATACGAAACAAGCCTTTGTTACTGACACTCTTGCATATGATACCTTAGCTGATGGTCTGGTATCTTTATTCTCATTTCTGAGTCTCTTATCATGGGATCTATGTCCTTTAGCCATGATTTAGTCCTCCTTTCAAATATTCCAAATATTATCTTCTACCCTTCTTTTCGTCTTTACCATGACCTCTGTAGGTTCTGGTAACTACGAACTCACCAAGCTTATGTCCAACCATGTCTTCTGTAACATATACAGGTACATGCTTTCTTCCATCATGAACTGCGATTGTATGACCTACGAATGATGGGAAAATTGTTGAACGTCTTGACCAGGTCTTAACAACTTCTTTGCTATTGCTTGCATTCATAGCATCTATCTTCTTGAGTAAATGCTCATCTGCGAATGGTCCTTTTTTTAATGAACGAGCCATTGTCATACCTCCTTATTAACTATTTAATGCTCTTGCCGTCTCTTCTTCTTACGATCATCTTATTAGACTGCTTGTTCTTCTTTCTTGTCTTTAATCCCATTGCTGGCTTACCCCATGGAGTTGAAGGGCCTGAACGACCGATTGGTGCTCTACCTTCACCACCACCATGTGGATGGTCATTAGGGTTCATAACAGAACCACGAACTGTTGGTCTAATACCCATGTGACGTTTACGTCCGGCTTTACCAATGTTAACAAGGCCATGCTCAATGTTTCCTACCTGACCGATTGTTGCACGGCAGATGATTGGAACCATTCTCATTTCGCCTGAAGGAAGTCTTAATGTTGCATACTTTCCTTCCTTAGCCATAAGCTGTGCTGAGTTACCTGCTGAACGAACAAGCTGTCCGCCCTTACCTGGGTATAACTCGATGTTGTGTACTAATGTACCAACTGGAATATTCTGAAGTGGGAGGCAGTTACCAACTTTGATCTCTGCTTCAGCACCACTCATAAGAACATCTCCTACTGCTAACTTATAAGGAGCAAGGATGTATCTCTTCTCGCCATCAGCGTAGAACAGAAGTGCAATGTTTGCTGATCTGTTTGGATCATATTCGATTGCATTAACTGTTGCTGGAATTCCATCCTTATCGTTTCTCTTGAAATCTATAATTCTGTATTTACGTTTCTCACCACCACCGTGATGTCTAACTGTGATCTTTCCCTGATTATTACGACCAGCTGTCTTGCTCATTGATACAACGAGTGATTTCTCAGGTGTTGATTTTGTGATCTCTGAAAAATCAAGGCCAGTCATATTTCTTCTGGAAGGTGTATATGGGTTATATGTCTTAATTCCCATTTTTGTTCTCCTTTCGGTTCAATTTATTGTCACGCTTTTTTGCGTATAAATCTGTTTCGTTATTTTACAGTCCTTCGAAAATTTCGATTTCTTTACTTGCTTCTGTAAGTTTAACGATTGCTTTCTTGTACTTGTCTGTTCTTCCAAGTGTTACGCCACGTCTCTTAACCTTACCGTCATTGTTCATGGTGTTAACCTTAGCAACTTCTGTTCCTTCGAACATCTTCTCTACAGCTTCTTTGATCTGAGACTTTGTTGCTTCCGGGTGTACAAGAAATGTGTACTTCTTCTCTGCCATTGCATTCATACTTTTCTCTGTGATTACAGGCTTAAGTATAACGTCATAATATTTGATGTCTGCCATTATGCGTACACCTCCTCAATTGCTGCTACAGCATCCTTTGTAAGAACAAGCTTATCATACTTAAGAATGTCATATACACTCAGTGAGTTTGTAGCTGTTGTCTTAACTGCTGGAATGTTGTTTGCTGAAAGAACAACCTTGTCGTTCTTGTCCTTTGTTACTACTAATGACTTAGGAGCTTTAAGATTTGCAAGGATCTTTGCGAACACGCTTGTCTTAACCTCTTCTAATTCAATCTTGTCAACTACAACAAGTTTATCTTCTGCAAGCTTTGCTGAAAGTGCTGACTTCATAGCAAGCTGCTTTTCTTTCTTATTCATCTTAACTGAATAATCTCTTGGCTTTGGTGCGAATACAACTCCGCCGCCTGTCCACTGTGGAGATCTTGTTGAACCCTGTCTTGCATGACCTGTTCCTTTCTGTCTCCATGGCTTTCTTCCACCACCTGATACTTCAGAACGAGTCTTTGCGCTCTGTGTACCCTGACGGCTATTTGCCAGCTGGCCAACTACAGCCAGATGCATTAAATGTTCATTTATCTCTACACCGAATACAGAATCATTGAGTTCTAATGTCTCAACTTCTTTTCCTTCGATGTCATAAACCTTAACTGATGACATTTTCGTTCCTCCTTCCTAAAGACTACTTGCCAGTCTTTACTGTATCCTTAATCATTACTAATGATTTCTTTGGTCCCGGAACTGCGCCCTTTACCAAAATAACATCATTTTCTACATCTATCTTAACTACCTCAAGGTTCTGGATTGTAACTCTTACGCTACCCATATGTCCAGGCATCTTCTTACCTTTGAATACTCTACCTGGTGTAGTAGCTGAACCGTTTGAACCTGCATGTCTGTGATACTTGGAACCATGTCCTGAAGGACCTGACTTTAAGCCGTGTCTCTTAAGACCGCCTGCATATCCCTTACCTTTTGTCTTTGCTGTAACGTCAATCTTGTCTCCTTCAGCAAATACATCAGCTTTGATCTCTGCACCAAGTTCGTACTGAGCACAGTCATCAAGTCTGAACTCTCTGTAGAAAGTCTTAGGTGTTGTGTTTGCTTTCTTTGCATGTCCAACTTCTGCCTTACCAGCACCATGTGGGTTTCTGATTACTTTCTTTCCTGATACATCTTTTGTTGTGATTCTTTCTTTCTTTTCGCCGAATCCTACCTGAATTGCATCATAACCGTCATTCTCAACTGTTTTTACCTGGGTTACAACACATGGACCAGCCTGTAAAACTGTTACCGGCACTAAAACGCCGTTTTCGTCGAAGATCTGAGTCATTCCGACTTTTGTTGCTAAAATAGCTTTCTTCATTTTAAGTTTTCCTCCTAATTTAATTCACAGCGGATTGTCTTAACAATCATACTAAATTACATCCTTCGGATGCATTAGGTTACTGCTTGTGCACTGTTTCGTGCTATGTTTGTTTTTTTGTGATTTGATTAGTTCACTTCTAATTTTTGTGGCTGATTATTTCATCTTTACGTCGATGTATACGCCAGCTGATAAATCGATCTTCTGTAATGCATCAATTGTCTTCTGTGTTGGTGCAATCACGTCGATTAATCTCTTATGAGTTCTCTGCTCGAACTGTTCTCTTGAATCTTTGTACTTATGAACAGCTCTGAGGATTGTAATCTTCTCAACCTTTGTAGGCATTGGAACCGGTCCGCTGACTTTAGCTCCTGTCTTTTTAACAGTATCGATGATCTGTCCAGCAGCCTGATCGATAAGTTTGTGGTCGTACGCCTTCAATGTGATTCTCATAATCTGTTTTGCCATAAAAAAAGCCGCCTCCTTTTCGCACTTTTTAATAGTACAACAAGTGGTGACTGTACACTCTCCCGTGTGTATCCTGAATTAAATCAGAATCAACACGTCGTTTCTATCCTTTTGATAGACAGTTATTGGTACAGTGACTTGTCGTCAGTAATTTTTTATTGACATTCGCTCCACGAAAAACCTATATCTATACGATACAGCAACCTCCGTTTCAACGCTATCATGTCACAGCACGTTTGATTATATAACACGTTTTTGCGGAATGCAAGCATTTTTTCTATATTTTTTAAGAATTTTTTTATTATATTTCCCTGCATTTCTTCATCCGTCATACTGTTATATTTTATCTGTTTCTTCTATATATAATGCACAATAGAAACGTTATCGCTTATTTCAGCTTAAAGCTCTGCTTCAGCTTCACGCCCCTGTTATTATATATTTCCAGCTTCGGGAAACTTAAAAGGAAAGCGATATCCGATGCGTAACCATAATTTCTGGTATCAAATCGTTCGAATTCTTCTGATAATGCATCAAACAGCTCCTGCATATCATCTATCTTGTTATTCCGTTCTGACAGATACGATGTAATAAAGTGTTCTACGTTTTCCCGGTCATCGATCATCTCGAGATAATACTGCTCTCCAGCTTTATAGAATTGAATATCTTTTCCATTTTTCAGGATTAGTTCTTCCATGCTGGTATATCCATAGTTTCTGGTATCGAATTCTGTGTGCAGCTTTGTGAGCTTATATATCAATCCTGCCAGTTCTGTACAGATACCCGAAGCTCTTTCTTCTATTATAATGCGGTAGACATCAGATACAATCTCTGATAATGGTGTCAGACACTGTTCCGGTTCATAGCCCTGCAAAATATCTATATAACAGAAGCGATTACATCTGCGGATAAACGATTCACTGTGTGCGTTACTGCCAAATACCCGAATATTCTTGCCCTGCTCCTGTGCCTTTACAACTGCCGCCAGGATCGTATCATCATCGGTCACAATATCGATTCCTTCGACCTGCCGGTCAAATGCATGGGCAACCAATTCTGTTATAAAAGTGCAGCCGGCATGATTTCCCCGTTCTTCTGCTCCCATCACGCGAAATCCCTGCTTCTGCAGTTCTTCTTTCGAAGCTTTTGAAACATAGCCGCATGCCAGACGGTCGATCAGATCATCCTGAATCATGATCTCTCTGCATACAAGCGGTGCATAAACGGTATCCACTGTATTACAATCATATATTAAAATCCGCTTCATGAATGGCTCCTTTCTTCCGTCAGCACAAGCTGCATCAGAGTCTGGTGAATGCCAAAGGTCCGGCACAACCGTTCCGCTTCTGCTTTTGCCCGCTCCCGTTTCTCCTCTGATACCGGTTTCTTCACTGCCCGCCGGATCAGAATATTTTTAGGTGAATGTTCAATATCAATAAATTCCAACAGATCTGTCTTATATCCACAATATTCCAGCATACATCCACGGATCGCATCAGTCATCAATGCTGCTGTCCGTTCCTTGATGATTCCGTACTTGGTCAGTGCCGACAACTCCTCCGACCGGATCTGTTTATTTAACTCATGCTGGCAGCACGGAACAGATAAGATGTATGTCGTGTTCCAGCAGATCGCATTATAGAGCGCATAGTCAGTTGCCGTATCACAGGCATGCAAGGTCACTACCATATCCACCTTACGGTCTGTCCGGTATCCATTAATATCACCGATTTTAAACTTCAGATCTGTATATCCGCATTTTTCTGCCAGCTTATTACAGTTCTTTATTACCTGTTCTTTCAGATCAAGCCCTGTGATATGTGCCGTCATATGACGGATCTCTACTATATAATAATATAAGAAGAAAGTCAGATAGGATTTGCCGCATCCAAAATCAATAATGTTGATCTCATCGCCTTTATAAGTCTTTAACACATCATCGACCATCTCGATAAAGCGGTTGATCTGACGGAACTTATCATACATGGAGGAAACTACTTTTCCCTCTTTGGTAAATATTCCAAGCTCCCGGAATGCAGGAATATCCATTCCCTCATCCAGAATATATTTCTTCTTGCGATTATTACCGCCGACCAATATCGTCTTATTCTCCGCCTGTCTGCGGCTGACTGCCAGATTTCCTTTTTTGCCTGCTTTTACATCATAATCTGTCGTCAGAGAAAATGCATTCATCTGCTTAAACTCTGCCGGAAAATGCATCGCAATATGCTCTGCCAGCCTTCCTTCTTCGATATTCTCATGAAAGACCTGCGTCTGTGTATATTTCTCAAGCTGGTATGCATTTCTGCCCTTTAATACCTTTCGGGCAAATATGATCTTCTTGTATTCTCCCTTTCCATTGCTCAGTACGACCTTATGTGGATGTGTCTCCGCGATCTCTTTTATAATATCCATATATTTCTCCATGTTTTCTGTCTTGTATCTGCTTATCATTTTGTGAAACACAGCTCATGAAATGTCCTTCACATAATTAACATTTTCACGAGCAAATAATTTGGCATTCATTATATTCCAAATTATCTATTGCAATTATATATTTTCATTTTGCTCTACTGCTGTGATTTTATCACCCCGGCAGATATCGGTCAATTTGTTTTCCTTATATGCCGATTTCATTTTCTTTCTATGCAGATTTCATCGTTGACTTGAAAATGACTGCACCTTATAATATAGTAGTTTTATATAAATATTTCAAACGAAACGAGGATATCGATTATGTGGACAGCCGATCACTGGCAGGATTATGAAGTAATAGATTGTTCAGATGGAGAAAAACTGGAACGATGGGGCAAATACATTCTCCTTCGTCCGGATCCACAGGTTCTGTGGTCAACTCCGAAAACAGATAAACGCTGGAAGCAGCTAAATGGTCACTACCACCGCAGCAATAAGGGCGGCGGTGAATGGGAGTTCTTTAACCTTCCGCAGCAATGGTCGATTCATTATAAAGATCTGACCTTTAACCTAAAACCATTCAGCTTCAAACACACCGGTCTGTTTCCGGAACAGGCAGCCAACTGGGACTGGTTCTCTGACCTGATCCGCTCATCGAAAAAGAAAGAGATCAAGGTATTAAACCTTTTCGCTTACACCGGCGGTGCAACCTGTGCGGCAGCAAAAGCAGGTGCGGCAGTTACTCATGTTGATGCTTCTAAAGGCATGGTTACATGGGCAAAGGAAAATGCAGTCTCATCCGGACTCGAAGATGCTCCGATCCGCTGGATCGTTGATGACTGTGTAAAATTCGTAGAACGTGAGATCCGCCGTGGCAATCACTATGATGCGATCATTATGGACCCACCATCCTACGGCCGAGGACCAAAGGGCGAGATCTGGAAGATCGAAGAAAAGATACATCCGTTTATCAAGCTGTGCAGCGAGTTGCTCTGCGATGATCCGCTTTTCTTTCTGGTTAATTCCTATACGACCGGACTTGCACCAGCCGTTCTTACCTATATGATAGCAACCGAGGTACAGTCTAAATTCGGCGGTCATGTTATCTCCGACGAAGTAGGACTTCCGGTTACAGGCTCCGGTCTGGTACTGCCATGCGGCGCTGCCGGAAGATGGAGTAAATAAACAAATACGGGACAATTATTATCTTTGTGAAGCAAACCTAATAATTGTCCCGTATTTATTTTATATAGTCCTACCAGTTTCTCTCGTCCATATCCAGATATGTCTTATGCGTTCCGACATATTTGTAAGCCGGACGGATGATCTTACCGGCATTTACCAACTCTTCTATTCTATGTGCGCTCCAGCCTGCGATTCTTGCGATCGCGAAGATTGGAGTAAACAGTTCAATCGGTATATCAAGCATACGATATACAAATCCACTGTAGAAATCGACATTTGCAGAGATAACGGAGTTTCGCTTCTTTGCAAGAAGCTCCATAGAGATCCGTTCAATATCCGTGTACAGCTTGAACTCCTCCTGCATACCCTTTTCTTCTGCAAGTCTTCCGGCATAACGCTTCAGGATCCTGGCTCTTGGATCGGACACCGTATAAACAGCATGTCCCATACCATAGATCAGACCGCTATGATCAAAGCCCTTCTTATCAAGCAGTCCCTGAAGATATTCACGGATCGCCGCTTCATCGCTCCAGTCTTTTACATGAGCCTTCAAGTCATCCATCATCTGCTGAACCTTCAGGTTCGCACCACCATGCTTCGGTCCTTTTAAAGAACCGAGAGAACCGGCAACGGTTGAATAGGTATCAGTTCCGGTTGATGATATAACATGTGTTGTAAATGTGGAATTGTTACCACCACCATGCTCTGAATGAAGCACCAGACAGATATCCAGTACCTGCGCTTCAAGCTCAGTATACTTCTTATCCGCACGGATCAGGCGGAGGAAATTCTCTGCTGTCGAAAGGCCCGGCTTCGGATTGTGAATGATAAGACTCTTATCCTGATAATAATGCTTATAGCCCTGATAGCCATACGCAGCGATCAGCGGAAACTGTGCAATCAGTTCCATACTTTGACGAAGGACATTTCGAATGCTGATGTCATCCGGGCAGTCATCATATGAATATAAAGTAAGCACACATCGCTGTAAGACATTCATCATATTCTTACTTGGTGCTTTTAAGATCACATCACGAGCAAACTTTCTTGGGAGCTCCCGAAATGTCTCCATCAATTCCTTAAATTTATTAAACTGAGTTCTGGTCGGCAGTTCACCGAATAAAAGCAGGTAAATCGTCTCCTCAAAGCCGAACTTGCTTCCGTGGAATCCACGTTCCAGATCTTCGATATTATATCCCTGAATATAGAGTCTTCCGTCTGAAGGAACCAGTTCACCATCCTGAACCGCAAAACCGGATACATCTGAAATCTCTGTCAGACCTGTTAAGACACCTTTTCCATTTGAATCACGAAGGCCTCTCTTAACATCATATGTAACATAGAGGTTCTGATCGATCGTACCTGAATCATTGCAATAACCAACCAGTTCATCTAAAATTTTCTCGTACTCTGCACTTCCCTTTTCCAAACCTCTATCTCCTTTCGAATATAGTATTTAAGCCAAGCTTAAGTTTATCAAACTTTCGCCTGGCTTGCAAGACTATTTCGCTGCCTGTAAGGCAGTCTCATCTATTTCTATAATATATTTTTCAAATGCATTTATGATCGTGGTATCCAGGTATCTGGATTCCCGTGCAAAATCCCTGCCATAATTACTATGCACATGACCATGTACCAGATACTGCGGATGATAGTCTTCGATCATTGTCCGGAAGCACTTGAAACCGGTATGACAAAGATCCTCGGAATCATTGATCCGATACGCAGGGGCATGCGTGATCATAATATCAAATCCACGATGTTTTCTTATCTGCCGACCCAGCTTACGGATGCGTTTCTCCATTGCTTTCTCGGTATACTGATGCGGCGCACCATTGTACTGATACTCCATGCAGCCTCCAAGACCCAAGATCCGTATTCCTTTATATACATAGATTCGATCGTCGATGCAGATACAGCCATCCGGTGGTGTGTCTGCATAACAGGTATCGTGGTTTCCATATACATACAGAACCGGAGCATGCGTAAATGTCGCAAGGAACGACAGATACTGCGGTGCAAGGTCACCGCAGGAAATGATCAGATCAATTCCTTCTAATTTTTTCTTATCAAAATAATCCCATAGGTATTTTGATTCTGCATCCGCCAGAACAAGAATCTTCATATCCGTATCTCCGTGTTTTCTTTTCTTTTCTACGAAACTGTACCCCGCCTGTTTCCATAAAGAAAACACGCTCATCTACATTCGTACTCCGGATCACAAGACCCGCATAGCCTTATTATACTATGTCTGTAGTTTTTTTCAATTCCAGATTTTCCGGCGTATTTACTCCCTGGAAGGTAACAACATCTCTGGCATCTTCTACCAGCTCATCCAGAGTCGGGATCGAACCAACAACAATATCTGCCAGCCAATCCATCTTCATGATCTCCTCAGGGCTCATCTCACCATCTTCATCATCACGAACCACTCCATTCTGTGAATAGAGCTTGCCGTAGAATGGACTTACCGTACCATCCTTGATCAGCTGTTTCATCAGATTTACCAGTCTGGCTGTTCCAACCGGAAGATGGTTCGAACAGATCACATCGATCACTCCGGCAGACATGCCCCACCAGTAATTCAGAACCTTTACTTTCTCGTTCTTTTCTTCCAGCTTCCAGTTACCATCCAGAATCAACTGAACGATCTTCTCATAAAATATGCGCCAGTTGTAAAATGGCATCGCAAGGTTCGATATCTCGTCCCCATCGCAGGAATACAGACCGAATTCACGGGAGGCCGTAAGCGGTGTGATCATATCCTTATCGGATACATAAGAAATGCCCAGTTCCTTAAACCGTTTCTTCGGATCGGAGCCTTTGACCTTTGACCACTCCAGATAGATCTTCGCTCTTGGATTCACAAACTTTGCTCCCATCGCAAATGCGTTGATGTTCGCCGTCGTTCCATAGATCGGATAATCAGCCACATAACCGATCCTGCCATCCTCACAGAGTGAACCTGCGATAATACCGGTTATAAACTTCGCCTCATACATTCTCGCATAATACGTTCTGACATGGCTGGTCGATACATTTAACGAGCAGTTTAATATCTTCAATTCCGGATATTTGATCGCTGCCTTTAATGACTCCGGAAGCATCTCCGGGCCGGTTGTAAATACAACATCGAATTTGTCCTGTGCGATCTTCTCCAGGCATTCTGCAAGCTTCGTATTATCATCCATATTCGAAAAAGTATGTGTCTCAACCCGATCCTTGAATTTACCTTCTACGCCCATTCTTCCGAGATCATGGCTGTAGATCCATACAGAATTCTCAGGCTCTTTATCATAAACAAATGCAATCTTAAGCTTCTTCGGTACCGGCGTGATACTGAACAGCTTCTTCTTTGACTCTACCGGTTCCAGCTTCGGAACGATCGTCATGTTCTTCTTCTGTGCACTTAACACGATCTCGTCCCAGACCTTTTCCAGATTTGCCTTTACCTCATCATAAGACATATCCTGTAATGCCTTGTATCCATATACATTTAAAAATACAAGCATAGCATCATCTACCGTGATCGGAAGACTGTCACTGCCGTTTTTCTGCCTGTATGCTGTATCAAATGCCAGATGTGCCGAATTCAGGTTCATACGATCATCATCCGTAAATCCACCATCCGGTGTCAATCCTATATATTCTCTTAATTTGTCATATCCGCCAAGCTGTGTGAACCATATATAGTTGATTCCTGTCTGCTTATGGAAATCTACAAATTCATAATAAATCTTGTTTTCCAGCTCATCTGTCCGCTTCGGCAGCTTTCTGGTTACCATCGCAGGGACAGAATCCGCACCGAAATATTTCAGTACGCTGACACGCTTATTTCCCTCTATGACATAGAATTTATTCATATATTCATATACTTTGATCGGATCATGGATTCCTTCTTCTATATGAGAGTCACAGAGAGATGACCATTTATTTCCGAATTCAGAATTCGCATCTAATATAGGCATGAAGTTACTTGCAAATGCTGTAGTACGGCCTTTTGTCGCTGTACCTACAACCCGATCGAGAGAAATATGCTGTAAACCAAGATTTACTTCGCCTGCAATATCGGAATTCGTGATCAGTTCATCCAGTACCGGCAGATATGGATATTCATTTTTGGAAAGTGCAGCCTGATATCTCTTTTCACCAAGCTTCTGCGCTTTTACATAATCATTTAATGACATGTTAAAAACCTCCTATCTGTGTCTAAATCAACCTGTTTAACTCATTGTCCTATCATTTTTCCGTTCACTATATATATACAACAAAAACCGAAAATTACCAGTGGTAAATCGTATTTTCATCTTTTTCACGCCTTAAAATTTCTTATGTCGGTAAAGTTTTGTATATTTTTAATAAAATGAATTGTGCATTTCTTACATTTTTACCTTGAAATTTAAAATAGCGTGTGTTAATATAGTATCAGAATAGTAAATAACATACAATCTTGAATTTCAAATCGGTGTGTGTGAATACTTATAAATCAAAGGAGCCTGTTTCCTAACTTCTTACAGGCTCCTTTTCCTTGTCTTTTTATCTGCTCTGAAAGGTGATCGTTATCTCTGTCCCCACATTCGGTTCACTTGTTATATCAAGCTTCGCATCATGCTGCGCTACGATGTGTTTTACGATCGCAAGTCCGAGACCGGTTCCTCCGGTCGACTTCGACCGACTCTTATCGACCCGGTAGAATCTCTGGAACACCAGCCCCAGATGCCCCTCAGGTATTCCGATACCGGTATCCTTCACCTTCATGACAACTGAATGATCTTTCTCATAAGAATACACAGTTACTTCTACGGTTCCATCCGGTTTATTATATCGGATCGCATTATCGGTCAGATTGTATACCAGTTCTTCCATCATCATCTTATTACCCATAATATAACTTGGCTGACCGGAAAACTTCAATGTAACGTTATGTTTTTCTGCCGACAGCATCAGCATATCCACATTCGATCTTGCAACCGCGCACAGATCGATTCGTTCCATAGACGGTGCATTCTCTGTTACATCAAGCTCTGACAGACGAATAATGTCATTGATAAGGGTAAGCAGTCGATTTGAATTACGATGGATCTCTGTAGCAAATCGTCTGACATCACCATCTGTCGCCATCCCGTTTTCAATCAGCTCAGAATAACCGGAGATCGCTGTCAGAGGTGTTTTTAACTCATGAGATACATTTGCCGTAAATTCCTGTCGCATCTGTGCATTCTCCATAATATCACTATGCTGTTCCCTAATTGTATCAATCAATGGACGGATCTCCTTATAGGCGTTAATATCATCAATATGATCCAGATCCTTTGCCATCTGTCCGATCGGACGGACGATACTCTTTGTCAGATATCGTGATATCAGAACCACGGCAGTCACAAGCACCAGCATAATAACTGTCATGCTTGGAAGTCCCTTCAAAAATACACTGACAATGCTGCTTGTCTCCTTTGATACACGAAGTACACAACCATTTGAAAGCCGGATCGCATAGTAGAATGTGCTCATATTGAGCGTCTGGGAAAGACGGGTATCCTCGCCTTCTCCTTTCTCAAATGCCTCCTCGATCTCCGGTCTGTCGTTGTGTTTTCCCATGGACTCCGGATCTGCCATGTTATCATATTTAACCGTTCCATCCGGTGCAACTAATGTAATACGCAGTTCTGTATTCTTAATCCTTACATTGCGAAGCTCACTGATATCATCAAATAATCCTGCACTCTTCAAGGTCTGTGTGTAATTTTCCAGATCGCGCATGATCTCCTTTTTAAACAGATCATAATAAACCGTTGTCGAAAGTATCATCGTACACAATATCGCAATCAGCGTCAATGCTATAAAGCGACTGTTGATCTTGCTGGATAATCGTTTGTCTTTTCTGACCTTCTTATCCTTTTTATCTTTCTGTTCTTCCATAAAAACCTGTTCTTTCTGTTATAAGATTCTTCTGTTATAAGATTTTCCTGTTTCTTCTTATTTATTCTTATCCATTTTCATTCCATCTTATATCCGACATTACGAACTGTCTTGATCATATTCCCTGCATCTCCCAGTTTCTGGCGCAGCGTCTTGATATGCATATCAAGAGTTCTGGATTCACCTTCGTAATCCGTTCCCCACACATCCATCATGATCACTTCTCTCCGCAGTACAATTCCGGCGTTGATCATTAGCAGCTTTAACAATTCAAATTCCTTAAAGGTCAACTCACACGGAACATCATTCACCTGCACGATACGTTTCTCGGAATCAAGGGTTACGTTCTTCAGTCGAAGAATCTGATCCTCCTGAATACTCTTACTTCTGCGAAGCAATGCTTTAACTCTGGATATAAGCTCCATTACGCCAAATGGCTTTGTCAGATAATCATCTGCTCCGATATCCAGTCCCTTTACCTTATCAAGTTCTGTCGTCTTTGCCGTCACAAGAATGATCGGCACGCGCACAGTCTCCGGACGTTCTCTTAACTTTCTGACAATCTCCAGTCCATCCTGATCCGGTAACATGATATCCAGCAGAATCAGATCCGGAATCTTCTCAGCTATTCTGGAAAAGAAACTCTTCGCATTCGCAAAACCTTCTGTTACGTATCCCGTGTTCTTTAAGGCAAACATTTCTATTTCCTGAATGTTCATATCATCTTCTACAATATAAATCAATGCCTGCATCTGCCGTTCCTCCTGTCTCTGTTCTTTCCTATTTATAATAATATATTTCTAATATATGGTCAAAGTAATTTGCACTTTATGATATTGTATACTTTACTATAAACTATACTTTTCCTTATACATGCTGTACATCGCCTGAAACTCTACATTTGATTCCTGTTTGACCCGGTTTAGATACTCATGCGTATCAAAGCTGTCTGTCTTAACCTGAAGCAATGATGCAGCCACATTTGAACAATGGTCTGCCACACGTTCATAATTATTCAGAAGATTTTCAAGGGCAATACCAAGCTCGATCGTACATTTTCCCTTCTGCAGACGTTTGATATGCTGCTTTTTGATCGTAGCATTCAGTCCATTAATTACTTCCTCCAATGGTTCAATCCGCTTTGCTATCTTCATATCATCTTCATTCAGCGCTTTACAGGTCATGCTCATGATCTCATAAACTGCATTTGAATACAGATTTAATTCTGCCATTGCCTTATCTGAGAACACCATTTCTTCCTTGTGCATCTTGGCATAAATTTCTGCGATTGCTAATGCATGGTCGGAGATACGCTCCAGATCTCCGATACAATGAAGCCCATTGGATACACGTTTGCTGTCTTCCTCCGCCAGTTCTTTTCCGCTGACTTTCGCCAGATATGTTCCGAGTTCATCTTCGTATTTGTCTACGATATCTTCCAAAGCCTCAACACGTTGCCATTTCTCATCCGAATAATCCTTCAGCAACTCTAATGAATCATATAACGCTTCAGCTGAATACCCTGCCATCTGATTCATAACATCCATGCTCTGTGTAACGGCAAATGCCGGCTGCTCCAGAAATCTTGCATCCAGATGCTTTAACGGTACAAGCTCCGCAATCTCCTCAACAGGTTCTTCCTTCTCACGGATCGTAAGAGTTGCCAACTTCTCAAGACCCTTTCCAAACGGAAGCAATACAATTGTTGTCAGAATATTAAATATACTGTGGATCACTGCTATGCCAGCCGGGGTTGCCATATCCTGTAATACACCGAATTTTACAAATGCATTGATCGAATAGAATACGATCATAAAGAGAATGGTTCCGATCAGATTAAAGTAAAGATGTACAAAAGCTGCACGTTTCGCATTTTTCTTTGCTCCGATACTGGATAATAATGCCGTTACACAAGTACCGATATTCTGTCCCATTATAATAGGAAGTGCCGTTCCATATGTAACTGCTCCTGTCATGCAAAGTGCCTGTAAGATACCAACCGATGCCGATGAGCTCTGGATGATTGCTGTAAATAATGTTCCTACGATCATTCCGAGTATAGGATTTGAGAACATTAAAAGCACATTTGCAAATTCAGGAACATCTGCAAGAGGAGCAACCGCACCGCTCATTGCATCCATTCCGTACATAAGGATCGTAAATCCCAAAAAGATCATGCCAATATCATGTTTTTTCTCATTCTTGGAAAACATCAGAAATGCAATACCGATAACCGCTAGGATCGGAGAAAATGAGGATGGCTTTAACATCTGGATCCAGATACTGTCTCCCTGAATTCCTGACAAACTTAAGATCCAGGAAGTAACTGTCGTACCGATATTGGCACCCATGATAATGCCGACCGCCTGACGCAGTTTCATAATCCCGGAATTTACAAAGCCAACAACCATAACGGTTGTAGCCGATGATGACTGAATAACCGCTGTTACAGCCGCTCCAAGCAGCACCCCTTTGATCGGCGTTGAAGTCAGCTTTTCAAGGATACGTTCCATCTTACCGCCCGCCGCACGGGTCAGACCGTCTCCCATTACGTTCATACCAAATAAAAACAATGCAAGTCCGCCAAACAGTGCAAGTACATCAAAAATACTCATAAAAAAATTCCTTCCTTTTTACATAAATTAGACATTTGTACCTTCGCACATCATCGTATAACAGGTATGTAAAAAGGAAAGGATTCCTACGTAAAGTCTGTGTAAAATTTTAAAATTTGTTTTACATTTCACGCTGAATGCGTTTAATATTCTTCCTGTCGCTGTTCAAGATACGTTCTGTCAGGACCGTCGTTTTGTAAAATACATACGATACCGCCAATCAATCCTACCAGACAAATACCATATCCTGCCGATACCAAAATGCTCTCTGCCATACTCCATGATGACATAAGCCCGATTCCTTTCAACGTGACAGCTACAACCACAGCGATCACGCCCCAGACGATACTGTTCAATAACAAAAACATTTTTATCAGGTGCTGTTTACTTTTTCCTTTACCGGCATCTGCTGTCATATTCCATATACGTCTCATGACAATCACCTCCTGATCCTGTATCCTATAAGACTCTTAATTTCCGGAAATATGTTCTCCTGTTATATAATATATGACCCATTCTGAAATATTCGTTGCATGATCGCCAATCCGCTCCAGATATTTTGCAACCATCAAAAGATCGGTTTCCTGTTCCCCTGCATCTGCATTCCTGTGGATCAGATTGATCAATTCACTCTTCACTTTTATAAACAGATCATCTACCACATCATCCTGGGCAATAACTTTTCTTGCTTTTGTAAGATCAAGATTCACATATGCTTCTATACTGTCAACCAACATGACCATGCTTTCTTTTGCCATTGCCTTAATATGTTCCAATTCTTTTACATAAGGTTTGCCTGCCATCTGGATCGTCAGTTCAGAAATATCTGCTGCATGATCACCGATACGTTCCATATCCGTTACCATTTTGAGCGCAGATGAAACCTGACGAAGATCTGTTGCAACCGGCTGCTCCATTAAAAGAAGTTTAAAACACAGACTCTCAATATCCTTTTCCTGCTGATCGATCTGATCATCCCTGCGGATAACCTCCTGTGCCAGATCAACATCCTGATTTACAAGTGCTTTGATCGCCTTTTCGATCACACCCTCGATCATGGATCCCATCTCAACCATTTCATCATTGAGTTTTTTCAACTGTCTGTCATAATTTGTCCTCATTATCTTTACTCCTTTTAACCAAATCTTCCTGTGATATAATCCTCAGTTCTCTTATCCTGTGGTTTCGAGAACATCTTCTCGGTATCATCAAATTCGATCACCTGACCCAGTAAGAAGAATGCTGTCTTGTCTGCAATACGGGTTGCCTGCTGCATATTATGTGTAACCATGATAATCGTATAATCATGCTTCAGCTCCATAGCAAGATCTTCGATCTTTGACGTAGAAATCGGGTCAAGCGCTGATGTTGGTTCATCCATCAGTAAGACCTCCGGTTCAACCGCAAGTGCTCTGGCAATGCAAAGTCTCTGCTGCTGTCCACCGGAAAGACCCAGCGCCGATTTCTTCAGTCTGTCTTTCAATTCATCCCATATTGCCGCCTGTTTGAGAGACCGCTCTACGATCTCATCCAGTTTTTCTTTATTATGAATACCATGTGTCCTTGGACCATATGCTATATTGTCATATACACTCATTGGGAAAGGATTCGGATTCTGGAACACCATTCCAACCCGTTTTCTTAACAGATTTACATCCATTCCGTCAAATATATCTTCACCATCTAACTTCACATCACCCGTGATGTTACAGCCTTCCACCAGATCATTCATACGGTTTAAACATTTTAAGAATGTTGATTTACCGCATCCGGAAGGTCCGATAAATGCTGTAATCTGTTTTTCCGGTATTTCCATATTTACATCTTTCAACGCATGGAATTTACCATAGTGAAGATTCAGATTTTTTACATCAAATTTTATATTGCTCATCGATTTATCTCCGTTTATATCTATCTGTTATCTGTCTTTTTCTGTTTTTGCCGACATTTTCTTTGCAATTGCATCGGATGCGAAATTAATCAATACTACGAATACAAGAAGAACAACGGCTGTTGCATATGCCTGATCCGTATGAAGTCCCTCTTTGGAAAGAAGATACATATGTACGGACAAGGTTCGTGTGGAAGAAAATACATTCTTCGCTATTCTCGGCACACTGCCTGCCGTATAGATCAACGCTGCTGTCTCTCCGACAATTCGTCCGGTTGCAAGGATAACACCGGATAAAATACCCGGAACAGCACTCGGTAAAACAACCTTAAATACTGTACGAAGTTTTCCTGCACCAAGTCCAAAGCTTCCTTCTCTGTACGACTTTGGAACAGCCAGCAAGGCTTCTTCTGTTGTTCTCATGATAACCGGAAGCACCATAATCGCCAGTGTAAATGCGCCGGACAACAGGGACAATCCCCATCCAAGCTTTGTCATAAATAAGATCATTCCAAACAAACCATATACAATAGATGGAATGCCTGTCAGCGTCTCTGCAGTGATACGTACAATTCCAACCAGCTTATTTCCTGATTTTGCATACTCCACCAGATAAATAGCTGCGAAGATACCGATCGGTCCCGCAATCAGCAATGACAGTAATGTCATAAACAACGTATTAACCAATGCCGGAAGCATCGAGCAATTATCCGATGTATATTCCAACTTGAACAGATCCGGTGTCAGATTCGGAATTCCTTTTGCAAGAATATAGACCAAAATAAAAGCAATACAAACCAACGTCAAAGCTGCTGCCAGATAAACAAGTATCCGAAGGATCAGTGAGCCGGGACGTCTTTTATATTCCGCAAGTAAATTTCTTTTTCCCATTTAGTTCACCGTCTTTCTTTTTAAAATCGAAAACAGCAGGTTAATGATCAGAATGAATACAAACAATACAACACCTGTTGCGATTAAGGCTTCTCTGTGAAGATCCTGGGCATAGCCCATTTCCATTACAATATTTGCAGTCATGGTTCTTACGCCCTTCATCAACCCTTTCGGCATATGAACCTGATTTCCCGCCACCATGATAACAGCCATTGTCTCACCAATTGCACGACCAACGCCCAAGATGATTGCTGCCATGATACCGGATCTTGCAGCCGGCACTACAGTAAGGAATACACTTCTTTCATGTGTCGCTCCAAGTGCTAATGCACCCTGATAATATTTATCCGGGACAGCACTGATCGAAGTTTCAGATACACTGATGATCGTCGGAAGTATCATGATGCCAAGCAGTACAGATGCGGTAAGCATTGTATTTCCGTTCACTCCGAAAATCTGTCTGACTGCCGGAACAAGTACACACATTCCAAAAAATCCGTATACAACCGATGGGATTCCTGCCATCAGATTGATAAATGGTTTAATGATCTTATATGCTTTTGGCGGACAGAACTTTGATAAAAATATCGCTGTCAGAAGTCCGATCGGAACGCCGATCACGATCGCCCCAGCTGTAACGTAGATACTGCCAAGAATAAATGGAAGGATACCAAAATAATCATTGGTCGGTCTCCAGACTTTACCAAAGAGGAAATCAGTCAGACCGATTTCCTTCATGGCAGGAATGCCACTTGCAAATAAGAACACACAGATCAATAAAACCGCTGCTATCGATACAAATGCCGCTAACAGGAATACGATATGCATGAATATTTCTTTAAACTTTTGCATAGAGGACACTCCTTACTATTTGACATCTGCCCAGGTTGCTGCTTCTCCTGTAAAGATTGATTTTACCTGATCGGTCGTTAAATCAGTTGCAGGGTTATTCTTATTTACAATAACTGCGATACCATCCATTGCGATTACAGTAGCTGTAAGGCCTTCACTTGTCTCGCTATCCTTCAGTTCTCTGGATGCCATACCGATATCACATGTACCATCTGCCGCTGCTGTAATACCTGTTGTTGAATCAGATTCCTGAAGCTCGATATCCGCACCACTGTTGACTGCCTTATATGCCTCTGTTAATTTCTCCATAACAGGAGTTACAGATGATGATCCGGCAATTACGATCTTACCGGTTGCTCCTGATGACTTGAAAGCTCCGGAGTTTGCAATCTCAATGTAACCATTGCTTGATACGATCTTCTGTCCGTCTTCACTCATAATGTAGTTGATAAAATCCTGTGCTACATCACTTACCTGACCCTTTGTCACGATGTTAAATGGTCTTGATAAGGTGTATGTACCGTTGTTGATATTATCTGCCGTTGCTTCAACGCCGCCGATCTTAACTGCCTTTACGGTATCATTTAATGCTCCGAGTGAGATATAACCGATCGAATAATCATCTCCTGCAACTGTTGTGAGAACGACTTCTGTACTGTTTGCTGTAATCGCACTCGTAGTTGTCTTATCAACTTTATTTCCATCTGCATCCTTTTCTTCTACACCGGTCAGTTCCACAAATGCGCCTCTTGTACCTGAGCCTTCCTCTCTGGATACAACTGAGATCTCCTGTACTGTATCAAAACTTCCACTCTTGGAATCTGAACCACCTTTACTTCCACATCCTGCAAGGCATCCTGCCGCAAGTGCTGCACTTAATGTTACCGCTAAAATCTTATTTCCTTTTTTCATTTTAATTTTCCTCCAATTGACTCTTTGGACTCAGAATCGTTCATCTTTCTGATCCATTCAAAATTATGTAAATTGCGAAACCGAATCGCGCGCCCTTTTCCGGATCGCAGAATTATCATACGGCATCTATGTAAAATACATCACCATCTCAAAGTAAAGTGAAAGTAAAAACTTTGTGTAAATGGGAGAAATGTAAAATTATGAAGAAAAGCACTTTATGAGTTTCTATGGAAAATAAAAAATTTTCATGTTACTATGAACAGCAGATACAATTCCGTTTTTGAAAGGAAAAATAAAAGCATCATGAATATCATCGGACATGTATATACAGATTTTCAGGAAAAATTTGGGATTCCCAGACAGAGTGGTCTGGTGGATGAACTGACCGGAACGGTCGTTTTTCTGCCGGAATACAGACAGCCGGAAGCCTTCCGGGGGCTGGAGGATTTCTCCCACATCTGGATCCTGTGGGAATTCCATAAAGTCAAACGGGAGAACTGGAGTGCAACAGTAAAGCCGCCAAAACTTGGCGGCAATAAAAGAATGGGCGTATTCGCGACCAGATCGCCGTTCCGCCCAAATAATATAGGTCTGTCTTCTGTAAAATTGACAGGAATTGAATATACCGATGACTATGGTCCAATCCTGCATATCTCTGGTGTCGATCTGTTAAACGGTACTCCTGTATATGATATCAAACCTTATATTCCATACACAGACTGCCACCCGGATGCCACCGGTGGTTTTACCGAACACATTCATACGGAAAAGCTGAATGTCATCTTTCCGCCGGAGCTTCTGGCAATAATCCCGGAAGCCAAACGTCCTGCCCTGATCGGCATTCTTGCAGAAGATCCGCGCCCCGGCTATCAGCACGATCCCGACCGCAGATATGGCGTCGCCTTCGCAGGCTTCGACGTGCGCTTCCACATCAACGGCAACGTCCTCACAGTATGTGAGGTGGTGGCTGTATGATACCCGAACGATAAGAGACAGGGGCAGAGGATATATATCTTTATTCCGCAGAACACTTTCGTTCTATTCTACTCTGTATAACTTCGAACTAACCTCGGCAGAGCCTCGCTAAGGTCTCAGTTATCACGTAGCGGTACTAGGCTCACTGCTTATGCAGTTCACCAAGGACCGACGTTCGAACAGGTCTGCTTCATAAAATATATATCCTCTGCCCCTGTCTCTTATCTGTTTATATACTAACATTAGCAATCATATAAACCTTAGGAGTATGTTTGACGCTCAGTGCTCGTGTTCAGGTACTACGGCGAAGAATATGAGGTCTTCAGTGCCTTCATTTGACAGGCTGTGGGTTGCTCCCTGCGGACAATAATGGCAGTCGCCCGGATACAGCTTCTCTTTGGTGTCCTCATACTCCATCGTTCCGACACCGGAAAGTACATAAATGATTTCACTGTTTGTCTCATGTGTATGTGTTCCGATCGATGAACCAGGCACAAGTCTGCCCTTCATGATCTTGTTATTCATATCCTGAAACATATGCACATGGAATGTTCCTTCTCCCCCTTTAAAATTCTCGATCGCTGATTCTGCGATTGTATCAAACGATATCTTCATATGATTCCTCCTTATATGGTTCCTTATATTAACATCCGCACACTCTTTATTCGATACTTTCAATCAATCTTCTGACTGCTTCTTCTATATGCTCCGGCATGATACCGGAATAATTAATGACCAGTGTATGATATCTGGCATTTTCGGTATTTCTATAATACTGGCTGAGAAATGAAATGTGAATGTCTCTTGCTTCGGCATTATTCCGCAGCCGATCGTCACTGTAATTCGTATCAATCTCCAACAGAAAATGCAGCCCTGAATTCTCTTCGCGAATACGAATCTTGTCCGGATTCATATATTTTTTTATGCAGGCAAGCACCAGATCCCGCTGTTCTCTGTAATAATTACGCATGCGGTTGATATGTTTTTCCAGACAACCATCGGTGATAAATCTTGCAAGTGTATATTGCTCGATATTTGACACCGTACATGCATAAAAGCTGAGCATCTCATCATATCGCCGCATCAAACTCTCCGGAAGAACCATATAACTGATACGGATCGTAGAGGAAAGGCTCTTGGAAAATGTGTTGATATAGATGACCTTTTCGCCCACATCGATACTTTCAAGTGTAGGTACCGGCTTGCCAACCAGTCGAAATTCACTGTCATATTCATCTTCGATGATATAGCGGTTGTCCTTTCTGGATGCCCAAGATAACAATTCATATCTCCTGCTGACAGGTGTTACCAGTCCGGTCGGAAAATGATGCGCCGGCGAAATATGAAGTACATCTGCGCCGGATTCTTCCAGAGCCTCCATATTGATCCCATTTTCATCCATTGCTACGAATTTGCAGCATACATTCTGTGCCTGATAGATCCTTGATATCTTCTGATACCCCGGATCTTCGACCGCATAACATTTGTCATAGCCAAGCAGCTGAATGATAAGACCATAGAGATATTCTGTTCCGGCTCCTATGATGACCTGCTCCGGCTTCACATCCATACCACGAAATTGATACAGATAGCCTGCTACCGCGCTTCGCAGCTCATAGACGCCCTTGGACGGTGATCTGGACATCAGCTCTTTGCTGTTTTCTGCCATGACTTCTTTTAAAAGCTTTGACCAGATGCTGAATGGAAACGCATCCTCTACCGTTGAGTTACTGGCAAAATCCGCAAAATATGTTTTCTTTTCTTCCGGCTTTTCAAATTGCTTCGCCGGTCGCTCCGGCAACGGCTTCATCAGATCTGCCGAAATGTCCGTAACATAATAACCGCTTTTCGGAATCGAATATATATATCCTTCGGCAACCAACTGACTGTATGCATTTTCCACGGTGATCGTGCTGACATTCAGGTTTTTTGCAAGCAGACGCTTCGATGGCAGACGTTCCCCTGCTACAAGCTTCTTAGACAAAATATCTGTTTTGATCTGCTTGTACAGATATTCATATAACGTATCTGTTCCTCGATTTTCCAGTGCATATGTCAGCATAGCAAACCGCCCTTCACATTATTCCTGCCGGCATCCCAAGCCACCTTGCGATACCATAGTTATAAAATATTATATGTGGGAAGAAAGCATTATGCAAGTTTTTTACATTCTATAGATAGACAAAAACTCTATGGCATCCCGCCCTGCGCCTGTCCTTATAGAAATGCCGTGCTGCATTTTCTACTCACTGCACATGTTAAATTCGTAAATACTCCTGTGCTAACTCGCCTTCGGCTGAGCGGAGCACTTAGTGAAGACGAGCGTTAGCGCGAAGTCTGAGGTTAGTGCGTGCCATGTAAGTACACTTAGCGAAAACAAGCGTGAGCGTAGTTTGAGGTTAGTGTAGCTTACTCGAATTTAACATGTGCAGTTCATAACGAAATCCTCGCAATGGCATTTCTATAAGGACAGGCGCAGGGCGGGATATCACATAGTTCTTATATATGGACAATAAAAAACGGTATTTATTATCGTACAGTCAACCTGCTCAATAATAAATACCGTTATCTTATTGTTTACTTTTATTGTCCTTATTTGATCATGTCTAAGAACATCTGATGGATACGGGTATCATCGGAAAGCTCCGGATGGAATGCCAGTGCGATCTGGTTCTGATATTTTACCGCTACAATGTGACCATCTACCTCGGCTAATACCTCAACACCCGGCTTTACACTCTCGATATATGGTGCACGGATGAATTCCATCGGATATACTCCAAGACCTTTGATCTCGCCATCATAATGAAAGCTTCCAAGCTGTCTGCCATATGCATTTCTCTTTACGCAGACCGGAAGGGTCGCAAAATGACGTTTATCATCATTGGACAGTTCTTCTGCAAGAAGGATCAGTCCCGCACAGGTTGCAAGAACCGGCATGCCCTGTTCGATCTTTTCTTTTAATGCATCATACATATCAAGCTCTTTTAACAGCTTACCCTGAACAGTGCTTTCGCCACCCGGCAAAACGATACCGGCAAAATCCTGTTCCAGATCACTTTTCTGTCTGAATTCTATTGTTTCTGCTCCAAGGCTCTCTAACATTTTCTCGTGTTCGATAAATGCGCCCTGAACCGCTAATACTGCTATCTTCATCGTGTCTGTTCATCCTTTCGCTTATGTCGATCATCCATCATTACGATATCCGCATCTATTTGTCTGTCTGATATTTTACTTACCACGCTCAGCCATAAGGAGTTCGATCTCGCTCTCATTGATACCAACCATAGCTTCACCAAGATCCTCTGATAATTCAGCGATCAGTTTTGCATCTGTGAAGTTTGTAACAGCCTTAACGATGGCATTTGCACGCTTCTCCGGATTTCCTGACTTGAAGATACCGGATCCAACGAATACGCCTTCAGCACCAAGCTGCATCATAAGAGCTGCGTCTGCCGGTGTAGCAACACCGCCTGCTGCGAAGTTTACAACCGGAAGGCGCTTGTGCTCATGTACATATAATACAAGGTCATATGGAACCTGAAGAACCTTTGCTGCATCATATAATTCATCTTCACGCATAGAAGAAATACGTGCGATCTCGCTGTTCATCATTCTCATATGTCTTACAGCCTGAACAACATCACCTGTACCGGGTTCACCCTTTGTACGGATCATGGATGCACCTTCATTGATTCTACGAAGTGCCTCGCCGAGATCCTTAGCACCACATACAAATGGTACTTTGAACTTTGTCTTGTCGATGTGATATACATCATCAGCAGGTGAAAGAACTTCACTCTCATCAATGTAATCGATCTCGATTGCTTCAAGAAGCTGAGCTTCTACAAAATGTCCGATACGGCACTTTGCCATAACAGGGATAGATACTGCATCCTGAATACCTTTGATCATCTTAGGATCACTCATTCTTGATACACCGCCTGCTGCTCTGATATCTGCCGGAATACGCTCCAGTGCCATAACTGCACAAGCACCTGCTGCCTCTGCGATCTTTGCCTGCTCCGGTGTTGTTACATCCATGATAACGCCACCCTTTAACATCTGTGCCAATTCTTTGTTTAATTCATACTGTCTGTTTGCCATAATCGTAACTCCTTTTTTCATTTGATGTGTGTATTTATCTGTAACATATTCATCCTTGAATATCACTACTCAAAATCACGAACAGATTCACTACAAACCTGCTAGGATTTATTATAAAATTATCTGACCATATTGAAATATTCAATTTCAAACTTTTTCTTATATCCAAACTGGCCGTATCAATATGTCACATATGCAAATACCAGATATCAGATTATGTAAACTGACCTCTCGGGCAGATCACCATATTGTATAATAAACAAAATAGCAGGAAAATATTGCGAAAATGCCTGCGTTTCGATGGTTTTGTGCCGGGATGGAGGACACAACGATTTTATCGTGTCCGAAATCCCGTGCATATAAAAACCAATCGAAGCAAAGTAAGTTTCGCATTTTTCCTGCTATTTTTGTTTATATGAAATACAGTGATCGTCCGGCTTCTAGCCAAGGCGCAGCATCGCATCGATGCTCTTTCTGGCTTTCTGCATCGTCTCCTCTGTAAGGGTAATGCTCTCGCCCTCACCATTTACCACGCAGTTATAGACATCACCAAGTGTCGTCATCTTCATGTTGTGGCATACACAATCCTTAGACAATGCATAGAAACGCTTCTCCGGGTGTGCAAGCTGAAGGTGTGACACGATACTATTCTCCGTACCGATAATGAATTCTTTTGCATCACTCTTTGCTGCATAATCCATAATTCCGGTTGTACTTCCGGCATAGTCTGCAAGCTCCGTTACTTCCTTTAAACATTCCGGATGTACCAGAAGTAATGCATTTGGATGAGCTGTTTTTGCTTTCTCTACATCTTTTACGGTTACTCTGACATGTGTCGGACAGCCACCCGATACCAGCTTAATATTCTTTTCCGGTACCTGCTTCTTTACCCATGAACCGAGATTACAGTCAGGAATAAATAAAATATCCTTTTCCGGCATATTCTTCACGATCTTTACTGCGGAAGAAGAAGTAACACAGACATCACTCAGCGTCTTTACTTCCGTTGTAGTATTCACATATGCTACAACTGTATAACCCGGATTCTTCTCTCGAAGTGCTGCCAGCAGATCATAGTCGATCTGGTCTGCCATCGGGCATCCGGCATCCGGCTCCGGCAGATATACGGTCTTTTCCGGTGATAACAGTTTTACAGTCTCTGCCATAAAACGCACGCCACACATGATCATAGTCTTTTGAGGTGCTTCTGCTGCTCTCTGTGCAAGACCGAAGGAATCTCCTACATAGTCAGCCACTTCCCAGATATCGTGGCTCTGGTAGGCATGTGCAAGGATACAAATATCCTTTTCCTTCTTTATTCTCATTATTTCATCCTGCATCTCTTTTATATTCATGACAATTTTCTCCTTTGTCTGTTATGTTTTCATTTTTTGTTAAAGAATGCACAGTAAGTATACCGCATATTGAGAAAGATTACCATCTATTCTGTTAAATATGCATATCCACCAACATTCTGGCACGGTTATAAACATTCAACTTTGAAGAACCGGAATCTACATCAGCACTCACAATACGCCCTTCCGGAAGCTTTTGCTGAATGGAAGGATACAATCCCCTCCCACAGATATGATTTGGCATACATCCAAACGGTTGAACTGCCAATACCTTTTTGCAGTCATGCAGAATATGTCCTACCATCTCTGCACCGATCAGCCAGCCATCACCGGTTCTATATGTCCAGTTTACATAACCATCAGCCTCTTTTTTCATTATTTGAAATTCTTCCATCGAATAAAATCCATACTGCCGCATTGCTGCAATCATGGATCTCTGAAGACTTCCGAACAGTTTTAACCCAATACGATAAGCCACCTGTTCTATTTTGCTTACATCCGATAAATGCGAATCTATATAATACATCGCGTACCAGGATAATCCATTTGTATGGGATTCGCAATTATTCTTTTCGAGAAAACGGATCATATCCCAGTTTCCCAAATGACAATACTTTATATAAATCTCTCCGACGATCCCTATTCGTTGCTTTCTTGTCTTCACCAGTTCAATTTTTGAAAAATCCGCCGCAATCCTTATAAAATTCTGTTTCATTCTTGAAATTGTCAGATGTTTTCCTTCCCGAAGATCGCATGCAAGAATCCTGACCCATTTCTTCCATTTCTTTTGTGCCTCACCTTTATGCACTTCATTTGGTCTGACCTGATTTAGTAAAAGCATCAGAATATCACCATAAAACAATCCAAATAACGCACGCCAGACCATATCAGGTTCCAGCTTCATCTGCTCCCCCTTCTCCAATCCCTGAATGTTTAACGACAATACCTGAGCCTGCGGAAATCCTGCTTTCCGAACAGCCGCCTTTAACACATGCAGATAATTTGAACCACGACATGCATCTCCGGCAGTCGGCATTAATAATTTTGTACGGTTCAGATCATATTTCCCTGATTGAAGAGCTGCTATCATCTGTCCTGCATTTAAGATGATCGGATAACACATATCGTTATTGACATATTTTAATCCAATATCCGTTATATCCTTTTCATTTTTTAAAATCACCGGATGATAATTTTTTGAATAAAACGCATATTTTAACAATGGAAAATGTGCATCTAACATTGCTGGAATCAACAGAATACATTTCTCCCGATCCGCATTTTCTCTGATCTTATACATATCTCCCTATCCCTCATTTTCTAAAATGCAGATATATGCTTTCTCACTATCTGCAATGCCTCATATACCTGATCTGAGAGTACCACATTTTGCCATACTTTTTCAATACAAACAACTTGAGAAAGCATTTAATTTATTGACTTTATGACCGCGATATGTCACAATTTGTATCAATGAAAAAAAGAGCCATAATTCTATGGAAAAATATAAATCAGAAAGGTTGAAATATTATGAATAAAGCTCTTGTATTATTGTTTTTATTTTTTATCGGAAGTCTGATCGGATGGGTGATTGAATTGTTCTTCCGCAGATTCTGTTCTCCAAATGGTCGAACAACAAAGAAATGGGTAAATCCCGGCTTTCTGGTCGGTCCTTACCTTCCGCTATATGGATCAGGACTATGCGTCTTGTATATGTTAGCATCTATTAACCTGTCATTTCTGGATGAACATCCAATCATTGAGAAGATTGTTTTATTTGTATTTATGGCGATCGCTATGACCGTGATCGAATACATCACCGGATTGATCTTCATTAAGGGAATGAATGTAAAACTCTGGGACTACACAGACCGCTGGGGAAATATCCAGGGTATCATCTGTCCTTTGTTTTCATTTTTCTGGGCAGTCCTTGGAGCGATCTACTACCTGCTGATTCATCCACATGTGCTCTCAGCACTTGACTGGTTATCCAGAAACCTTGCATTTTCCTTCTTCATTGGATTCTTCTATGGCGTATTCCTGATCGATATCGTTTACTCCTTCAACCTGATCGTCAAGATCCGTCAGCTGGCTGCCGAATACGAGATCGTCGTTAAAATCGATGAACTCAAACAGCATCTGTTAGAGGAAGCTGAGCTCCGCAAGGAAAAATCACATTTCTTCCTTGCTATGAAAAATGCTCGACCACTCCGTGAGATATTTGAGGATTCATTAGAGAAATATTCTATTAAGAAGATTCTGAAAGAAAAGAAGAAGAAATAATATATTGATTTTATCTAAAAAATATGCGCGCTGGCTTATCACTATATCTTTATTGCGCAGAACACTCTCGTTCTATTTTCACGTAGCGGTACTAAACTCGTCACCTATTGGTGACTCGTTAAGGACCGACGTTCAAATAGGTCTGCTCCATAAAATATAGTGATAAGCTGGCGCGCATATTTTTAATGCTACTAAAATTGTTTTATGCTTCTTTCTTCTCCCCCACAGGAATCTGTGCGAAGATAATTGCAATAAAGATCAACAGGCAGCCAAGGAGCTGGCGGACGGTTAGTACTTCTTTTAGAACCACCCATCCGGCAAGTACTGAAAATACAGATTCCAGACTCATGATCATAGATGCCAGCGTCGGATTCAGTCCATTCTGTGCAATAATCTGCAAGGTATAAGCAACACCGCTCGACATCACACCGGCATACAGAATTGCAACCCATGCATCCCATGACTGTAACTGTAGAAGCCATGCTGCTATTCCTGCTGCCGAATGTCCCATCTCTGAAAAGAACATCGGGAACGCACTGAATGCCCCGGCAACCAGGAACTGGATACAGGACATCCGTACACCATCAACCAATGGTGAAAAATGATCGATCACCAGAATATGTATAGCAAACAAAAATGCACAGAGCAATACAAAGAGATCACTGTTCTGAAATGATAGCGACCCCGCTGTCATACATAAAAGATAAAGTCCTACAATCGTGATCACCATTCCAAGCCAGATATTCCAACCACATTTTTTCTTTAAAAACAAACCAAGAATCGGAACCAGCAGAATATAGCAGGCTGTCAGGAAACCGGCCTTTCCTGCCGGAGTACCATAATACAGACCAAGCTGCTGTGCCGAGCTTGCAAAGAACAATGCCATTCCGCAGAACAAACCACCGATCCATAACAGTCTCCGTTCTGCGACTGTCTTCGGCTTCTTATTACTTGGATTAATTTTATCAAGTAACCTGATCACCGGAAGCAATACTACACTTCCAACCAGACTTCGTATACAATTAAAAGAAAATGGTCCCAGTGCCTGTCCACCTTTACTCTGTGCCACAAAGGCGGTTCCCCAGATAAATGCCGTAAGAACTAACAGGAGTGAATTTCTGATTTGTCTGCTTTTCATTTGTATTCCCTCTTCCTATCTTGTTTATTGTCAAATCGTTACATTATTCCTTTGAATCATTTTCTGTACAGATATTTTTCCTGTCATATGCATCCAGAAAATGATGCTTCTCTCCGTGCTGCTTCCATGCAACAACCGTGTCCAGATTTACATTTTCCACACTCTTGAAAATATTCCCTTCCACATAAGGATTTACCTGCTTCAAAGTCTGAATCAGTTCCTTGATCTCAACACGTTTCGAACGATTCTCGTTATTACAAGTCGTACAGGTGTCCGTGAATTTACATGCACACTGGATAAAATGCAGACCATTATAATCCCTCCATGCCTTGATATCATCCTCACGCACCAGATATAACGGTCGGATCAGTTCCATCCCTTCAAAATTCGTGCTGTGAAGCTTCGGCATCATCGTCTGTACCTGTGCACCATACAGCATACCCATCAATATGGTTTCAATTACATCATCATAGTGATGACCAAGTGCAATCTTATTACAGCCAAGCTCCTGTGCAAAATGATACAGATGTCCTCGTCTCATTCGTGCACACAGATAACATGGCGACTTCTCAACCGTAAATACAGATTCAAATATATCCGATTCAAATATCGTGATCGGAATATTCAGACTTTTTGCATTTTCTTCTATAACCTTCCGGTTCGCCTCACTGTAACCGGGATCCATAACCAGAAACTTAACTTCAAATTCAAATTTGTTATGCAGCTTCAATTCCTGAAAACATTTCGCCATCAGCATAGAATCCTTACCACCGGAAATGCAGACCGCGATCTTATCTCCCGGCTTCACCAGCTCATATGTGTTGATCGCCTTGGTGAACTTTGACCAAATGCTTTTCTTGAATTTCTTACGCAGGCTCAGCTCAACATCCTTCGCCTTGTTCTGCTCCTCCGGTTTGCTCATAACATCTAACAGCCATGCAGCATAACCGCCTTCCAGACTCTCTGCCTGATATCCTTTTTCTTTCAAATGCTCCGCTACGTCGATGCTGACTACGCCTCTCGCACAGAAAATAACAAGCAGCTTGTCCTTATCCACCTCGCTGCTTGTCTCTATTTCTTCCGCAGGAACCGCAATCGCATCCGGCACTGCCCCATGAGAAATCTCAATGGCATCCCGGATATCGATCAACCGATAACTGTCTTTATCTCGATTCTTTAATTCCGCTATTGTAATGCTCATATGCACGCTGCCTTTCTTCCTAGTGCACCAATAATCTTTCATATATATTTAACCTACACTAAAATACCAAGCAATTATATGACCTAAAAAGTTACTTTGTCAATGCAATTATGGAAAACAGCTACTCTTGAAGAATATAAACGAAAACAGCTCTGTTTTAGATAGTCAATATATTCTCCTGTTTCAGCGTCAATTACCAGCAGCGAATCAGGAAAATAAAAATAATCATATGTATAACAGATATCCAAATCCTCATAATACGCCACGAGCCAAACAGGTTTGTACTCAAACGTCCCTAATTTTTCCCCCTCCACAAGCATATAATCAAGCTCCATAAAATTAAATGCCGCTGGTTTATCAATTCCTGGATATGCTGCATAAAATGCCTCATATTGTTCTGCGAATTTCGGTTCTATATCTTCAAAATCCATTAATGTTACTGCTTTTTCTCCTGCCTGCACCCCTGCAATATAAAGTTCCGCATTCATCACACCATTATCGTCAACACAAACAGTAAATAATTCAGATGTGCAGAACGGATATGGCGCAAACAACTCCGTTTCAGCTATATATGCCCCTCTATTGCCTGCAGCTCTGGTAAACTGAAAACAATAGCCATTAAAATCAATTGGTCTTGCACTTTCAAACGTACTATAACCAAGCGGTCCTTCTTCTAAAATCTCTACATCCGTAATTCCACATGCTTCCAAAAACAACAAGGCTTCATCACGCGCACAATCCATATCTTTTGCACATCTGTTTTCCACTGTATTCTCTAAGTCAACAATACATTCTGTTACATCTCCCAGATGATTTTCCAATGTGATCGTATCATCCGTCTTCATTCCGTAATATGTATATAAACCCGCAGTTCCCAGATAATTCTCCAGTGTAATTCCTGTAATACAATCATTTTCTTCTTTAAATGTCAAAAGGAATAAATTATCTCCGATATATCCAACATATTTCTGTCCCTCATAATTCTGTATCAATGCTCGTTTATCTGATGCACCTGCCTCACAGGCAATAATATTTTCTATTTCTTGATCGCAGGAAACTGCCTGTGATGTTTGTCCCTGATCCAAATAATATTCTCGAATTTTCTCCTGATATATATGTATGGTTTCCAGATCCTCTCTGCACAGATTCTTATAATCATTTTCCAAACGGTTCTCAAAAATTCCTTTCTCTTCCTCAAACACAGCTTCAACAATCTCCTGTTTTTGTTTTGCAGCATTCGGAATCTGCTTATATTCATATATTCTAAAATCAGAATCTGGTATATATTCAACACCCTCTATCGCAAGCTTAACTGTATTCTTATTTACTTTCCATTCTTCCATATAACTATCCGGAATATGCAAACTATTTGCCGCATCCCCTACATATGATATATTCTTCTCTTTTGCACTTTCACAAGCAGTTAATCCCCCAAAGCACAATAATATAGATATCATAAGCGTGACTTTCCCCAAATTATTTCTCACTTTGCTTCCTCCAATATTTGTCCATCTGCAAGACGTATCACACGATCCGCCCGACTTCCTATCTCTTGATCATGTGTTATCACAATCAATGTCTTTCCTCGTTTATTCAACATTTCTAACAACTCCATAATCGCGATTCCCATTTCATGATCTAATGCGCCTGTCGGTTCATCTGCAAGGATCAAATCTCCCCCTGCCACCATCAATCTTGCAATCGCACAACGCTGCTGTTCCCCACCTGAAATCCTGGTTACCTTTTTGTCTGCTAAATCCCTGATTCCTGTAAATTCTAACATTTCATTCACCAGTTTTTTTCTTTCCCTACCGGAATATCTGCCTGCCAGTAATGGCAGTTCTACATTTTCAAATACCGTATAAGATTTCATTAAGGCATAATTCTGAAATACAAATCCCACATGTTTACGACGAAATTCGTGAAGCTTATCTCCTTTCATCTCATGAACAGCAATATCATTATAATAGTATTCACCGCTTGTCAGATAATCCATAGTCCCAATAATATTTAATAATGTACTTTTCCCTGATCCGGATTGTCCCATGATCGATATGTATTCCCCATCCTGGACATCCAGTGATACATCCTTAAGCGCCGGAAGCTCCCGATGCTCATATATTTTTGTAACATTTCGAAGTTTTATCATCACTATTCTCCTTCTTTTCCTAACAAATCAATCGGTGAACACTTATAAATCATAAATACCGGGCAAATTGTTGATAATGCAACAAATAGTATGCTTATCTCTCCAAGGATAGGAACCACTCGCTTCCAGTATATACTTCTGTAAGAAAATACCATTAACTGATCAGGCTCTATTATATGAATAAACAACCACCATACAAGAAATAATGAACAGCCATAGGCTAGAAGAAACTTAAGAATATTCTCCCATAGGATCATCCAGGTTATATTTTTCATTGAAAATCCCGCCGTCAGCATAATTCCATACTCTCTTCGTCTCCGCAAAAAATCAAGTATCTGTATACATAAAAGTACAATACAAAATGTGAGTCCCACCAGAATTAACATCTGAATAATATTATAATTAATCTTCCGACTCATTTCTTCTCCATTTTCTATTGCTTTACCAATATCAATCACTTTTATATCTTTATATCCAGCCTTTGCCAGCTTTTGCATAAGACTTCTCTTTATCTTTACATAAGAGTGTCCTTGTTTTATAGAAAAATAGAAATCCGAATTATTACAAAATATCTCTCCCGGGCAGGCTAACACTTCATAATCCAACGGAATTGTTCCTGTAACATCTGAAAAATCCAGCATTTCCATTTGTGAAACTGGAAAACTTTGTCCCTTTTCTAATATCCCGGCAACTACATATGTATATGACTGACCTCCCACTTCGCCAATATATTTTGTTCCAACTTCTATCTTGTCCTTATATGCAGATCCCAGATATAAATACATGCCATCTTCCATCGGTTTTAATTCTTCGATTAGGATTCCTTCGTCTAATTTCATCTTCCATATATTCTGAATGGTTGCATCTATTTCAATATAATATAAGCCATCTTTTCCATCTTCATCATCGATTGCCTGAAAACTATGGCCTGTCTGAATATTTTTCAATTTCTCCAATGCCGGATCGGTATTTATATATCCTGTTTGCCACGCACAGGTTACAGCTTCCACTCCATCCACTGATTTTATTATATCCATTGCCGGGTCAGACTGTAATTCACTATCCAGTTCATCCAAAAAACGGATTTCACACAAGGTATCTATATTCCTGATTCCTGACTCTTGCAAAGAATGTCTGATATTGGTTGACATACTATAAACACTGATCAGCACAGCAATCAAAAGCAATAACACCATTGCCAACACAATATTACCACCCAGTTGTAAAACATGAGACATAACATTATCTGCTGCTAAACGTATTATATTTCGTTTTCTCATACTTAATCCCTAACCTCCTTTGCAGGCACCAGCTGTCTTAACAGCTTGCAGATTGGAAAAAGTAATACCAGCAACAAAATACCAATCATAAATATAAAATACCACAAAATATATGTATTCCAGACAAACGTCATCTTCTTTTTCATTGCAAGACAATAGAAAATCTGTAAACATCCTGCAACAATAATAGAAATTCCCATTAATATCCCGATTCGTACCAACTGCCACTCTATGATTCGTCTATCTGTTATTCCAACTGTTTTCATAATTGCAAAATCTCTTTTCTGTCGTGCATACCATACTCTTGCAATCATTATGCAATTTATAATACCCACTATGTACAGTAATATCAGAATAGCTGCTTTTAATTTATAAACGATATACACATCTGTCTGACTCTCATAATGATCCAGCAGCTGTGCATAATAATTATCTGATTGTCCAAATATCTCTATCAATTCATCAGCCTGCTCTGCAACCGGAACACTCTTATCCATAAGCTGGATTGTCATTCCCGGATAAGAAGATGAAGTATAGGTCATTCCATCGGCTATCCGGTTCAAAAATACATCTGATTCCGATGTCCAGTTTTCTAACGAGCCAAACGCAATAATCATTTTATCTGAATCATTTCCAAATGATTCCAGATACCCAGTCACCTGACAATCAATTCCATCTAATGACAAGCATTCCGTTCCATCTTTTGAAACTGTTACTGAATCCTTCCATCCATGTCCTACTACAAGATAAATGTTATCCGAATTCCATTCCTCCATTGTTGGATATCTGCCACTTTCAAGCAATCTGTTCCAGTTTCCATGATATGCCACTGCAATCTGCACTTCATCCGCATCTTCCTCACAACTGCCAATCGAAAACTCATCTCCTCTGATTACAGCATCACAACTAACATCGCTTATACGCTCCAGAATTGCTTTTGTACTCCGAACCGCCATCTCCTGTATTTGTCGATATTCTTCTATATCATTCAATTTATATTCCGTTGCTCCTGTGGTAGAGTAGATATTAATATAAGCGTTATACTTTGAAATACCATCCTGACTTTCATATTTTTGAATCCAATTACTCATAATCTGATATCCATTCAAAATTGTACTCAAGGACAGACTCATACCTACTAAAAAAAGTATAAATGTCAGCTTATCTTTTGTAATTTTATACATATCATCTTCTCCTGTAATCTGTGTTTCATTCATATCACTATAAAACAAAAACAAGCAACTTGTCCTTATCCACCTCGCTGCTTGTCTCTATGTCTTCTGCCGAAACCATGACCGCATCCGGCACTGCCCCATGAGAGATCTCAATGGCATCCCGAATATCGATCAACTGGTAACTGTCTTTATTTCGATTCTTTAATTCCGCTATTGTAATGCTCATATGCACGCTGCCTTTCTTCTTTGCACAAATCTTTTACCACTTCACCTGCAATGATCAGTCCTGCAACCGACGGAACAAATGCCACACTGCCCGGAATATCTCTCCGCTCTGTGCATTTATGCTGTGCTCCCGGAGGGCAGATGCAATTTGTTCTGCAGCTGATCGACATATCCTCAAGTGGTCTTACCGGCTGTTCTTCCGAATATACAACCTTTAACTTTTTCACGCCACGCTTCTTAAGTTCCCGACGCATAACCTTTGCAAGCGGACATACCCTTGTTTTATAAATATCTGCTACCTGAAACATACTGCCATCCAGCTTGTTTCCTGCACCCATACTGCTGATGATCGGCACTCCTTTTTTCTGTGACTGGAGCACCAGCTCAATCTTAGCCGTAACCGTATCTACCGCATCTACAACATAATCATAAGAGTCAAATGGGAATTCATCTGCATTTTCCGGCAGGAAAAAGCATTTGTGCATCTCGACCTTAGCATCCGGATTTATGTCCAGAATCCGTTCTTTCATAACATCTGTTTTATATTTCCCCACAGACTTTCTGGTGGCAATAATCTGGCGGTTCAGGTTTGTCAGGCATACCTTATCATCGTCGATCAGATCAAAGGAACCGACACCGCTCCGTGCCAGAGCTTCGCACACATAACCGCCAACGCCTCCAACGCCGAATACCGCTACTTTTGAATTTGCCAATTTGTCCATTGCTTCTTTACCAAGCAATAATTCTGTCCGGGAAAACTGTGTTAACATGTCTATCTCTCCTAAATAACCTACTAAAACGCTAGGCAAAATTATAGGGCCTGAAAAGGTTCTTTGTCAATGATTTTCTGGCAAAAAGGACCGGTATTATACCACGTCATATAATACCGATCCTGCTTACATTAACTATTTTCTAATTATTTAATCTTCCACGTCTTTACGTATCCGACGGATTTCTTTTTCAGCTGTTTCTTTAAAGCTGTCTTTGCTTTCTTTGTGCCTTTCACAGTAATGGTTGCTTTCTTATTTATGCCCTTGAATGCACTCTTACGGATGGTTGTAAGATTTCCTGCTGTGACTGTGATCTTTTTCAGATTCTTGCAACCGGCGAATGCTTCATTGCCAATCTTCGTTATACCCCTTCCGATCGTGATATTTGTCAGATTTTTGTTACCCTTGAATGCTTGGCTCGCAACCGCTGTTACTTTATAGGTAACACCACCCACCTTTACAGTAGATGGTATGGTAAGTTTTTTCGCTTTCTTGTTTGTGATCTTCATAACAGCAACAGTTGGATTCTTCTTTGAAGATGAAGTTACCTTTACTTTAATCTTCTTAGAAGGAACTGTAAGAATTGTACCTTTCTTAGCAGGCTTTGGCATTAATTTAACTGGTATATTATTCTCCTTTGCATATTTATATGCTACGGAATTTTTATTGCAAATAACTGTAGTATTTTGGTTAAAAACTGTCCACCAATATCCACTCTCATTCTCACCCTTTTTAAATACGTCAATTTCAATAACACTATCTGGTATAACAACCGATTTTAATTTCGGACAGCTAAAAAAAACTCCCTTACCGATACTTGTTACACTATCCGGTATCGTTATGCTGGTTAAATTGCTGCACATAGCAAATGTTTTACTGGAGATTCTTGTTATCCCCTCCGGCAATACTACTTTTTTAATTTATCACATGAAAAAAAAGCCTCGCATCCTATACTTCTTACATTTTCAGGTATGGTGATACTCGTTAGATCAGTAGTTGCAAATCCATAGCTTCCTATACACGTTAAGCTATTTGGTAACGTTATACTGGTCAGATTTAAGCAAAGATCAAATGCAAAATCTCCTATACTTGTTACTCCCTCCAGTATTGTTATGCTGGTTAAACTGCTACAATTCCAAAATGCAGAATCTCCTATACTTATTACCTCTGTCCCATTAATCTTATCCGGGATTACAACCTTTTTCTTATCACCTTTATACTTGGTAATAGTAATTCCATCCTTAGCTTCTTCATATGTAAAATCACCATATGTCTTTGACTCTTCCGCCTGTGCTGTCATACCGCCCCCGCCACACAGCAACACACATAAAATCAATCCCAAGCCCGCATAGATCAGGCTTCTTATCTTCTTTTGCATCATTTTCATTCATCTCTCCTTTTCTCTTATGCTCCTTGTTTTTATAAGTTACATTGCTTTTTCCCATTTTTAGAAACAGTGCTAGGTACAATTAAACACAATTTTATCTGTATCTGACACTTTTTGTTTGATGTCTCTAAAAAAGCATAAACATTATAAAAAAAAAATAACTGTCAATAGTTCACAAAATATTTCTTAATTATTTAAATTTCGACAAAAAAATCCAGATACAACATCTCTGCCATATCCGGACTTCTACTAAAATATACATGTTATCTGTTCTGCTTATGTCTTTATCCTATGATTGCCTTGATTTCATCTTCACTCATTTCGGTTACATCCATGATCTGCTCTAAGGAATAGCCTTTCTTATGCATTTTCAGGATAATCTCCGATTTTCCTCGTGCTTCGCCTATTATTTCACCTTTGACTATGCCCGCGGCTTCGCCCTTTACATATCCCATCTCTTCTACGCCTTCACTCAGATTACACATGACTTTCACCTCATCTCTAATACCATTTCTGTCTACCGGTATGTCATACTCCTGTTTCATAAGCTTCAATTTTTGTTCTGCCGTCATTGTCTGCGACAATAATGTTCCAAGTAATCGATGCAGTTCATATTGTTCTTTCTTTGGTGGAATCTCCTTTGCCAGACCGATCATCACGATGTTAGGGATATCCAGATTTCCCTTCCAGTCCTGATCACCAAGTAAATCATCTTTTACCATATGGATATGACTCAGACTGTTCTCTTTCATATTCATACAGATCCAGATGGAATACACCTGTTTGATCTCGTTGTAATCAGAACCGGTAAATTCCCGCTCTTTCTGGGATGACACCAGTCTTGCCGTATAGAAGATTGCCCGATTTAAGATATGATACTTTGTCGGTTCATTCTTCTGTGCTTCCAGATTGATGATCACCTTTGCCAATCCATCCCGCATCCATACATAGAAGATAATATCAAAATATATCTTTCCTTCATCAATCTCAGAATTCTCAGTATTCAACCCGACAATCCGTTCACCGGTTCTGGCATCCACCATATCTTTGTTCGTTAGTCCGGGTTCAACCGGAATCTGGCTGATATACGGTTCACCTTCGATCAATGAGGCAACCGTATCTGCATCCATACCTTTAAATTCTTCTACTACCCTGATCAGTATATGCGCCAGTATGATCTTCTGTCCAAGCAGGCGCTTGGCACTGGCATCATACTGTGCTTTCTGATCAGTAGCCTTGGAGGAATATACAATTTCGTTATCCATGTCCCATCTCCTTTCCCGACAGAACAGAATAACATGCATATTTTAGCTTTGTATATTGCCTCCGTCTCTCCAAGTTTGATTGTAATGGATATTAAAAAGGAAAACAAGTTTAACCATAAAAAATCCGGATACAGCATTTCTGCCATATCCGGACTTCTACTAAAATATACACCTTATCTGTGCCGCCTGCGCTCTTATCTTAATCTATTTATAACACCATCAACAAAGTTCCCAGTCCGATCAGTACACAACCAATGATCGACTTCATCGTAAATTCTTCGTGCAGGAATACAAATGCAAGAATCAATGTAATAACGACACTTAATTTATCAATTGGTACTACCTTGGATGCATTTCCCATCTGAAGTGCTTTATAATAACACAACCACGATGCTCCGGTTGCAAGTCCTGATAGGATCAGAAACAACCAGCTTTTCTTCCCGATCGCGCTGATTCCGGACTGTGTATGTGTCAGGAACACCATGCCCCATGACATCACAAGCACAACTGCTGTTCGGATCGCTGTTGCAAGATTCGAATTTACTCCGTCAATACCTACCTTTGCAAGAATTGATGTCAATGCCGCAAATACAGACGACAACAATGCAAATACAAACCACATATAAATCCTTCTTTCTTCTTTTATTATCTTCTTTTTCATGCAACTGTGCAATCTATGAAATCTTAACTTTTTCTCTTAACTGCCTGTCGGTAAATGAAAAGTGCGGCAACTGCTGTTATCAGTTCTGCTACCCAGAACGCATTCCAGACACCGACAACACCAAAGATACGACTGAGTACAAATGCAGCCGGAATGATGACAACCACATAGCGAAGCAGGGAGATCATCAATGATGGCGTACCCTTGCCAAGTCCCTCTAATGCACCGGATGAAGTCACGGATACCGAAGAAACAATAAATCCGGCACAGATGATCCGAAGTGCCGTCACGCCCTCCGTGATCGTTACCTGATTATCCGAGAACATTCCGATCAATTTAGCCGGGAAGATCAGACAGATCACTGTTCCAAATACCATGATCAGACCAATGATCGTAAGTGTAATATTATAAATGCTGCGGACACGCTTATGCTCTCCCGCTCCGTAATTATAGCTAATTACCGGACGCATACCCTGGATCATGCCGTTTGCAGGAAGATATAAAAATGTCTGCAATTTATAATAGATTCCAAGGATCACAACATAGATCTGTGAATAGGTACTTAATATCGCATTCAGTGCAGTCGTAAGCAGGGACGGAAGTGCCATATTAAGAATAGCCGGAATACCAATCGCATACAACTTCCCTGTCAGATAATCCTCCGTATGCAGATATCGTCTGCCGATCTTTACGGATATTGGACGGAACACATAGACAAACAGATAGATCAACAGGGTAAACACCTGTCCAAGTCCGGTTGCAAGTGCAGCACCCCGGATTCCCATTTTCGGAAATGGTCCGATACCGAAGATCAATAGAGGATCTAATACAATGTTCATCAGGCATCCACCGCCAAGTCCGACCATTGTAACAACCATTCTTCCAACTGCCTGATAGATCTTCTCAAATGACAGATCAATGGAAATAATAACAGAAAATGCAAATACGATCATCGAATACTGAATTCCCATCTGAACAACTGTCTCATTCGATGTGAACATCCGCAGAAATCCCGGCATGATCAGGATACAGACTACTGTCATGATCACACCATGAACAACAGAAAGAAGAGTACCCTTTGACGCTGCTGCATTTGCCTTGTCCGGTTCCTTTGCGCCGAGATAGAACGCGATCACCGCATTGATTCCCACGCCAAAACCGATGGCTACCGCATTTACAAAATTCTGGATCGGAAAGACAAGCGACAGAGCTGTCATCGCATCCTCGCTGATCTTCGCTACAAAAAAGCTGTCCACAATGTTGTACAGAGAATTGACCAACATCGATAATATCATCGGAAGTGCCATTGACAAAAGCAGCGGCAGCACCGATCGTTCTTTCATAAATTCTTCGTTCATATGTTTCTCCCTCTCTACATAAAAACGCCACACAGTTATAAATGGTTTCACTTATAGCTGTGTGGCGAAAAGATGACTTATTTATTATCCGGAAAAATCCACTTCATTCGTTTTCGTGGCTATTCTACCATATTTTTTCAGAATGTCAATAAATGCTTAGCGAATATAGTATACTCTGTTATCCTTTCTTGGAATAACATCAGGATACGCTCCATCCGTAAATCCAAGTGCGCAATGTCCGACACCGATATAGTCGCCGGTGATTCCAAGGCCTTCAAGGATCTGCTTTCCTTCTTCGCTTTCGAATTCTTCTTTTGCACGATGGATCCAGCAGCTTCCGATTCCAAGATCATGTGCGGCAAGCATCAGATTTCCCATCGTCAGGCTTCCGTCATAGACAGCAGTCGGACAGGATGCATCTGCCAGTACGATCAATATAACAGGTGCTCCGTAAAATGGATCAAAGCCTTCCTCCCAGCCGCCGATCATACGGTTCATCTCCATGATCTTATCCCGCATCTCTTTATTTGTTACCGCAATAATGATCGGAGACTGCAAGCCTCTGCCATTTGCAGCAAATGTTCCTGCTTCAATGATCTGATCCAGAACATCCGCCGGAACCATATCCGGTTTGAACTTCCGGATGCTTCTTCTCGTCTTCATCTCATCCAAAACAACGCTCATCTTAAAATTCTCCTTATTACAACAAGCTCTTGCGGAGTTCTGCTCCGTCTTTTGCGCTCAAGTACGCCGGTGCTATATCGAACACGGTCTTACATCCGCTCTGTCCTTCTTTGTACAGGCGGTATGCTGCTCTTGCATAAGCCACGATGACACAGGATGTGAATTCCGGGTTGGAATCCAGCTTCAGGCTGTATTCGATCACATGATTATTTTCCAGATTCCAGCCGGTCTTACCGGAACGGATCACAAATCCACCATGAGGAATTCCACTGTGGTTTGCCTTTAATTCTTCTTCACTGATAAAGTGAACCGTTGTATCATAATCGGCAAAATAGTTTGGCATGTTCTTGATCGTTTCTTCAACTTTTACAGGATCGGCACCATCCTCTAATACAACAAAGCACTCTCTTGTGTGCTTCTGTCTGGTTGTAAGTTCGGGATTCTCACCATTTCTGACTGCTTCCAGTGCTGCTTCTACAGGGATCGTGTACTGCTTGCCATCCTTAACACCCTCTACACGACGGATCGCATCGGAATGTCCCTGGCTGACACCTTTTCCCCAGAATGTATAATCACGACCTTCCGGTAAGATTGCATTTGCATACATACGGTTTAAAGAGAACATACCCGGATCCCAGCCTACTGAGATGATGCCGACATGACCATTCTTCTTTGCGGCAGCATCTACATTTGCAAAATGCTCCGGAATTCTTGCATGTGTATCGAAGCTGTCTACAACATTGAACATCTCTGCATACTTTGGTGTCTGCTCCGGCAGATCGGTAGCACTGCCGCCGCAGAGTATCATAACATCGATCTTATCCTTCCACTGCTCCACATCATTTACAGAACAAACGGCTGCTCCCTCTGTTAATATCGATACTGTCTCAGGTGCACGTCTGGTAAATACCGCTGCAAGCTCCATATCCGGATTCTGCTTGATCGCACACTCAACACCTCGTCCAAGATTTCCATATCCTAAAATACCTATTTTCATGTTTCATACTCCTTTACAAAAATTACTCTTCTTTCAGTTTAATGATTCAAAAAGAGCCTGTCAACTTTTTCATTGACAGACTCCCATTTCTTTTTCTCAACAATATAATTCTACTTTAAACAGTCTTCCTCCGTGATCTCGCGAATGACTCTGCATGGATTTCCGGCAGCCAGTACTCCCGATGGGATATCTCTCGTAACCACGCTTCCCGCTCCGATCACAGAACCGCTGCCAATCGTTACACCGCCACATACTGTTACATTTCCTGCCAGCCAACAGTTATCTCCGATCGTGATCGGCTTCGCATACTCCCGGTCTGTATACACGCCGTCTTCCCTCTTATAAATGTTACGCTCCTGAAAACGAAACGGATGCATCGGTGTCAGCAGAGAAACATTCGGTCCCATAAATACATTGCAGCCGATCTTAACAGGTGCACAGTCCAGACAGGTAAAATTAAAATTCGCATAACTGTTCTCGCCTATCTCGGTAAAGCAGCCGTAATCGAACTGAACCGGTCCCTGAAGATATACATTCTTACCCTTATTCGGAATCAGCTCTGCCAGAATCTTCTCGCGTTTCTCATCCGTCTCAAAGCAGTCATTATACTCCTTACTCAACCGATGCGCATTCTGTCTTAATTGTATTAATTCATCATCAGATGGATCATAAACGAATCCTGCTATCATTTTTTCTCTTTCTGTCATCTTAATATGCCTCCGTATAAAAACATTGGAAACTTCTTATTCTATCTCAGCCCGTACCTCTTTTGTAATCGTTTCCCCGCCATTCTGATACCAATTCTCGACAAAACGATCAAATTCATCGAGTGAGCTCTCGCCGGTTACAATCTTTAGATAGGTGTCACTTTCCAGATTCTCAAGGCTCCACCAGTCTGTGACCATCGTTTCCGTTTCTCCAAAATATAACGACTCTACTTTGTTTGTCCTTCCATCGTTTAAGATCTTACAGGCTGTGATACGGGAAGCGTACGCCGCCCAATCTTCCGCACTGGCATTCTCCGCATCCTTCAGATAGGATTCGCATGCCTCATAATAGGAATATTCCAGTACGTTCAGATCATCTGCGGATTTGTCCCCCGCAAATACATGATTCAATTCTCCATAGCAGATCTGCAAAGCATTGTTGTAATCTACATTAATCGCAAACGGTCTGGCGGTAGGGTCTACATTTTCTTTATAATAATCGACAATCTCCTGATTGTCTCTGTCATTATACCGCAAATAGTCAAATAATACACTAACAATCTTACATGCAATCTCCGGATATTCATAACCCTTACGCACTACAATATACTTACTGGAAGGATTCTGTGTATGATAACTGGTAAGTCCGGATTCCTCTGTTGCGATCAGATAAGGCTGCCACTCGGCATCTTTATTCTGTTCCACTGCCTGCATCAGTGGATTATTCGGCGCCCACCAAGGGCCAAAGAAAGAACCGCATTGACCATCCACGATCAGCTCGATCAGGTTACTGCTCGTCCGCATCAGAAAATCCTGATCCAGAATTCCCTCTTTATACAACTCATGGATATGGGCAAGTGCCTCTTTCGCCTCCGGCTGAACCGAACCATAGACAACATTGCCGTCCTCATCATAAATCCACTGTTTCGGAAATGCACCATATGCAGCAAATATAATATCTAATGTGTATTCGCTGCTATAACCACAACCGCCGCAGAGACTGGTATCACATACAAGCCCTACGGTATTTCCTGCCCCATTATGTCCGGGATCTTTTTCTTTAAATTGTCTTATGATCTCTTCTACATCCGAGAGTGTTCTCGGTGCGGACAGCCCAAGTGCATCCATCCAATCCTTACGAAGCCAGATCAGATTCGGTCCGTCTGAGATATTCGTTTCCGGTATCGCCATGATCTTCCCGCCAAAGGTTACAACATCAAGGATATCCCGACCATAGCTTCCATATATATTCTTGATCGTATCGCTCATACAGTTATTATAGCTGTCTGTCAGATCTGCGATCATATCATTATCCACCAGATACTGAAGCTCATCCAGATCCTCCACGATCATCACATCCGGAAGATCATTCTGTGCGATCACCATGGTCACACTATCGGTATATTGCTCATCCATAGCCTCAAACACATCCTGGTTTTGAACATTTAGCCTTTCATTCAACAGCCTTGTATAAGCATTATTTTCATACGTCTCGCCATCCGGGAGATTGGAATTATTTGCTCCGGACAGCTTACCCAGTGTGTAGGTAAGCTGTTCCGGATATTTTCCGTAAGGTGTCGTGCGGGCTGTATATAACGCAGCTTCATATTCTTCTTTTGTCTCTGCATTCTCCCGGGTGGAGGGGGTAGCCCCGGAATCACCGCATCCACATAAGATCAATAAATTTATAATCAGCACACATGAAATAATCTTTTTTAAATACGAACCTGTAATCATATACATTCCTCTGTTTCAACCAAACTATAAGCAAATAATCATATGATCCCTTAACCTTTTACACCACCGGAGAAGCTCTCACGATAACACTTCTGCATAAACATGAACAGAATGATGATCGGAATTGAGATCAGCACCGCACCGGCTGCAAAGGAATTGAACCACGGATACACATATTCTTTCTCTAACATATTCCAAAGTCCGATAGATACGGTATAGTAATCCTTATTTGCACGGCAGATAACCTTTGCAAATACGAAATCAATCCAAGGAGCAAGAAAGGAATTCAGAACCGTATATACAATGATCGGACGGCTTAACGGAATAATGATCTTAGTAAACGACTGCCATCTGGTTGCTCCGTCCAGATAAGCTGCTTCCTCGATCGACTTCGGAATCGTATCAAAGAAGCCTTTTGCAATATAGAACTGTAAGCCTGCACCACCGGAATAAACCAGGATAAGTGCAACACGGATCAAGGATCCTTCTGACAGTCCGATCGCCTTTAAGATATAATAAACTGCGATCATAGCCATGAATCCCGGGAACATACCAAGGATCAATGCTACATTCATAAATGGGCGTCTCAGTCGGAAACGCATTCTCGACATACAGTATGACATCGCCAATACAAATACTGTAGATATTATACAGGAGAAGATCGCAATAATCAAAGTATTCATGAACATCTTCGGAAAATTCAGGATACCGGTATCTGTAAATAACTTTGTGTAATTGCCAAGAGTATACGCCTTTGGCAGCAATGTAGAAACATACTGTCCTTTTTCTCCACGGAAGCTGATCAGAACGATCCACAGAATCGGGATCACCCAGATCACGGAAAGAATTACCAGTATAATATGAACAACGATATCCGATGGTGTAAGCTTCTGTTTTCCATTTATTTTCTTACCTGTTTTAGTCATTACTGGAATCCCTCCTCGTCTTTATAAGATGTTGTATTATGATAAGTGATCAGAGATACGATCGCAAGAACGATAAATGTCATGATACCGATAACCGCACCCAGATTATAATACTGATTATCAACTGTCAGCTTGTAGAGCCAGGTAACCAGAAGATCGGTCTTTCCTGCTGTCTTTCCAACCGGAATCGGTGCTCCGTTTGACAGAAGATAGATTACATTAAAGTTATTAATATTACCTGCAAAGGTCGTGATCAGATACGGAGCTGTTACAAATAACATATATGGAAGTGTGATCTTAAAGAAGATCTTCACCGGTCCGGCTCCATCTACTTTTGCGGCCTCATAGATATCTTCCGGTATACTTTGTAAGATACCGGTCACCTGCATAATGGTAAACGGAATACCGATCCAGATATTGATCACGATAACCATGATACGGGCAATGGTTGCGTTGCTCCAGAACGGAATTGCATTGTCGATGATATGATGATTCAGTAATAAGGTATTTACGATACCATTCTGACTGAAGATCGTACGCATCAAAAGCAGGGATACAAACTGTGGAACGGCTGCGGATAACATGAAGATCGACCTCCACACACCCTTACATCTTGTTCCCTTTCGATTGATGACCATTGCAAGGATCATACCGAAGATATAGTTGGTAAATGTCGCAGCAACCGCCCATACTAGTGTCCACCCAAGAACAGACCAGAATGTACTTCCGACTGCGTCATTAAAATTCAAAATCTTGGCAAAGTTTTTCAGTCCTACCCAGTTAAACAATACTGTATGAGAATCCAGCTTACTGTAATTTGTAAATGCCATACAGATCATGAATACGAGCGGAAGGATCGTAAAAACAACAATCCCGAGTACCGGAAGTGGAAGCAGAAACATATGAAGGTTTTTATCAAATAAACTCTTAATATCATCTGTGAATCCCGGAACTTTCTTCCCTGCATCATGCAGGCACTGTGCACGATATGCGCTCTCGACACTGACTACCCAGAGGCATACAAATGCAAATATGATAAATACCGTGGCTACTCCATATAATAACATCAAAAGAGAATTGTCACCCTGTGTATATTCAAATATGCCTTTTGCATCATTCCACACCTTCTCCTGTTCTGCTCCTCCCAGATGGAAGAAATCGGTCAGAAGAGATGCACCGTTTTTTATCATGAAATAAATAAATATGCTTTCAAGTACCAGAAATGATACACCTTTTACAAACTGTTTTCTGACAATGTTTCCGAATCCCATGATCAGGAACGATAATCTGGTGATCCAGTCACCATTTCTCATGGCCTTGAAAACAGTATATGGATAATCACTTCGTCTTATTTTTTTCTTTTTGCTTACTGTCGCTTCAGCCATCCTGACACCTCCGTCTCAAAGTAAATGTTACGTTTTTGCGTTTCTTTCATAAGATAAAGTGTTCCACCACCCCTGTGGAAATGGAACACTTCGTCTTATGCTCTGTTTATTTTTACTCTGCTACATCTGTGTTCAATGATGTATTGAATGCTTCTGTCTGCTCAGCAGCATTATCATGTGTAACTTCACCATTCAAGAGTGCCTTACCAAAATTCTCTGCTGGTGTCCAGAAGTTACCCATCTTAGGTACGAACGGCTGGATCATAGATGTATTGTTGAAGGTATCGTTCTGAGCTGTTACTAATGCATCATTCTTTACCGTATCACTCTCTAAAAGATTTGTGTTACAAGGAACAATACTTCTTGCTTCATAATGTGACTGCTGTGATTCCTCGTTACCAAGGTACAGGGCAAGTGCTACTGCTACCTGTGGATATTCACAGTTTGGATTTACACCGATTGCCTTTGAACCGGCGAATGAAAGTAACTGCTTGTCAGATCCGCCGATCTTGGCTGTAGGCATAGCTGCGATTCCAAGATCGTCACCAAGTGCATCATGTAATGCCTTATAATCCCATGAACCGGAGAACATAGCTGCGATAGATCCATCTGTCATACCGGAAATACCAACACCGGATTCATCATTTACAAAATTCTTATTTGCTACAAGATCTACAAGGTAATCTGTAACAGCCTTTCCATTGTCTCCGCCAAAATTGATTCCTGCGTCGTTATCTGTACCATCACCGAATAATGTACATCCGTTTGCAAGATAGAATGCTGCATTATACCAGCCGTTTGTAAGAGGAAAAGCAACTTTTCCTTTTTCAAGCATTGTATCAAGGCTCTTTACATCGCTGTCTGAATATACTTTCTTGTTATAGTATAAAAACCATGTATTTGTTGTAAACGGAACACCATAGATTCCGCCATCTACTGTGATAGAATTCACAACTGCCTGTGAGTTTGTTGACTTTACATAGTCTGCTGTGCTTCCGCCTAACTCCGAGATTGCATTTGCATCGATCAGTGTCTGTAACTGGTCGTTTGCGAACATATATACATCTGCTGATGCGGATACATCCTGTGTTACGGTCTTTCCTGCATCTGCCTCGCTGCATGTACCATATTCAAATGAAAGATCCCAATTTGGATGTTCCTTATTAAATGCTTCACATCTTCCCTGAAGCCATTCACCATAATCCGGTGACTGATCCTCAGCAGGTCCCCATACTGTAATTGTTGCTTTAATGTTTTCTTCTTCTGCAGATGCATCAGTACTCTCTCCTGATGTTACCTCTGCATTTGATGCTGTTGTGGAATCCTTAGATGTATCATCCTTCTTATCTCCACATCCTGCGAGTAATGACATGCACATAGCTCCTGCCAGTGCAATTGCTGCATACTTTCTAAACTTCATAACCGTTCCTCCTTTAAATAAGTCATGTTTTTTGTTTGTTTTTTAATACTTTTGCAGTACCTTTACCTTATGACATTATTATAAAAAGGAACCGTTTCACCGTATATATCAATAATTTCAGAAACATGTTGGTTTTTTATGAATGTTTGATTTCTGCATGCAGTTCTTTTGGAAAATGGATCGTGACAGTCGTTCCCCTGCCAACTTCACTGTCGATACAAACCGCATATTCCGCGCCATAATACAGTTTGATACGTTCATTGACATTTCGCACACCATAGCCCTTCGAATCGGCAGTCAGTATCAGCTCCGCCTGTTCTTGGGTCATACCGACACCATTATCGGATACCGCAAACCGGATATCTTTATCGTCCTCTTTTCCACTGATCCGGATCTCTCCTCTGCCATCCTGTTTCAGATCTATGCCATGATGGATCGCATTCTCGAGGATCGGCTGTAAGATCAGGTTCAGTGTTTCATATTTTAAAATGGAATCATCGATATCATAGATAACATCGAAACTGTCATCGTGCATCGTAAGCTGGATATCCAGATATGCTTTGATGTTCGCGATCTCATCCCGGACAAGCAGGATATTCTTTCCCTTATTTAACGCTGTCCGGTAAAAGGTGGACAACGACAACGTGATACGACTGATATCCTCCTGGTCTGCCTCTAATGCTTTCCAGTTAATGATAGACAGGGAATTATACAGGAAATGCGGATTGATCTGCGCCTGCAACGCCCGCATCTCATATTCCTTTTCTTTGATCTTGCTTCGGTATACTTCATTGATCGTTGCATCCAGACGCTTCGTCATACTGTTATAACCATTGATCAGATCACCGATCTCATCCGTACTGTCATTCTCAATCTCCATACCAAGATTCCCGGTTTCCAGATTACGCATTTTCTTCTGAAGCTTACTGATACGTTTCGTTATGAACTCGGAAATTATACGGATACATGCGACTGCTGCGATCAGACTGACCAGGATTGCTGCTGCAGCAATTATTAAGATTGGCTGAATCGAAGAAATGATCAGTCGATCCGGCTTATAGATCCAGATCTTCCAGCCGGATGCCTTCGACTCCCGCTTAATAAACTGATAACCGGAATCCTTCTGCCCTACTGTTGCAAAGAACTGTTCCTCTGATAATTCATACGGCTGTTTTTCTTCTGTAAATACACTCTTTTTAAAGATGCAGTTACCTTCTGCATCCTCTATCACAACGCCATAATTATCAAATACCGTTTCGTTATTAAACGGCTGGAATACGCTGTCATAATCCACCCCTACATAGAGCAGACCCTTCGCCTTTTTCTGCTCCAGCATGGCCATGCGGTTTAACGAATACGCAGTCTTATCCTTCGCATTCACGATCCAGTGGATCTGGTTATCGTCAACTATTCCATAGTTCGTCTCTTCATTTTCAAGCGTGGTAATGGGGGCGATCGTACTGCCGTGCTTCACCTGACAGGCATCCGTGTAGATCGTTACCTGCTTTACATCATCATGAAAATACATAATAGAAGAAAGCAGGGGATCTATAACACTTGCCACCTGCTCATAATTCTGATATGTACTCTGATCTGAGCTTAAGATCTTCGCGATCGACTGATTATAGGATATATAATTAGAAAGATTGTTATAAATCTCTAACTCATTATCAAGCGCATCTGTCGTCTGTGTCAGATACGATTCCAGGATCATTGTCTCACGATCCCACAGGATCTTCTTCATCTCATGGTAGGTGATCGTCAGCGTGATCATGATCGGAAGAAACCCGGCAAGTATATAAATGACCAACAGCTTGCCGGATAATCGCAGATTCTGGAACCCTCTTTTTATCCTTTTATCTATTCGTTCTTTATGCATCCGCCTGTCCTCCGCTCTCTCTGAATTTCTGCGGACTCACGCCAAAGAACTCACGGAAGCTGGAACAGAAGTAAGACACATTCGGATATCCGCACGCCACACTGATATCTACGATCTTCGTCATGCTGTTCTCTAACATATCCTTTGCCTGTTCCATCCGGTATGCCTTGATGAATTTGCTTAGATTCTGTCCGGTTTCCTTCTTAAATACCGTACTTAGATAGCTCGGTGCGAGATGTACCATATCCGCCAGCATATCGATTCCAAGCTCGCTTCCATAGTTCCGGTAAATATACTGCTTCACCAGTTCTACTTCCCGATGCGCCATCTGTGTCTTTCCTGCAAAACAGGTTTCCAGTCTCCGGATCGCTTCTTCGACAAGCTCCGTCAACACCTGAAAATCTGTCGCCATATATAATTTCTCAATGTCTTTATTTAGCTCTGCTTCGTCAGTCTCATCAATGCTTCCGTAGATATCCTTCATCAGATTCGAGAACAGGAACTTGATATAGATTTGGGAGTACTCTGTCTTATGTCTGTACTTCTCACAGAATCTCTGGAAATGCTCCCGGAGTGCTTCCACATCCTTCATCTTGATATCCTGTTTCATCTGCTTCATAAAGGTATCATCATCGAACTGGATAATACCCGGAGTCTCGCCCTCCATGTTCGGATAAAATACATGAATCTCCGGATGGTAGAATTTGTTCTCCATCAGCACTTCGAGTTCTTCCATCTTATCTGCCACTTCGGACAGATCACCGATATCAGAGGATATCGCTATGTAACAGTCAGCATCATAATCGGCTTTGATGATCTTTACGATCTCATTTGTCTTACGGAGAATATTCATCTCATCCCCTAAGAATAAGATCTCCTGCTGCTGGTTCAGGTTCAGATATTGCAGGATTCCAATTGACTTTAAGTTCTCATTTTCTTTGAAATCCACTCCACGTCTGCCGAAGAAATCATGATTGAATTCCATCAAAAGCATATTCTTGAATTTACCCAGATCAAGCGATAATCCGCTGTATTCCTGTCTGAGCTTCGTAACATCCGTTCCGTTCAACAGCATATAGAGCGCATGCTCATATAAGAATTCCATGCTCTTATTCTTAAACTCGTCCGAAGCCTTTGCCTCTTCCAATTCATTTACAACCTTATTCAGGGTATTCTTGAATTCATTTGGATCGACCGGCTTTAGAATATAATCAACAACACCCAGCCGGATTGCTTTCTTTGCATAGTCGAATTCATTGCATCCGCTGAATATGACTGTGCGCAGCTTTTTCTTTTCCTTCACAACATGGTCGATCAGTTCGATTCCATCCATGAAAGGCATCTTTACATCTGTAAGCAGGATATCAAAATCTTCTTTTTCCAGCTTCTCCAGTGCATCCACACCATTTACCGCCTCTGCAATCTCAAATTCCAGATTCAGTTTTTTTAAAAGAAACCGGATACCGTTTCTTTCTATCTTCTCATCATCTACGATCAATATCTTGTACATATCTATCAACGCCTTTCTATGGTGGAAATATATATCTTATTTTAACACATTTTACAGCTTCCAGATATCTTTATTATATTCTGCGATCGTACGATCAGAGGAGAAGAAGCCTGCCTTGCTGATATTTACCAGAGTCTTCTCGGCCCAGCCCATACGATTTTCATAATCAGCAAGCACCTGTTCCTTTGTCTGAATGTAATCACAGACATCAAGAAGTGTCATAAACCAGTCTTTTACGATCAGCTCGTTATGAAGTCTGGTAAGAGCTTCCTTCTGACCGATCGCAAGCAGCTCATCACTTACGATAAAGTCTACCAGCTTCTTGATCTCCGGCTTCTCATAATACTCTCTTGCCACATAGTCTGCCTTTGCATAGTGCTCGATCACTTCTTCACTGGATTCACCAAAGAAATAAATATTATCCTCGCCCACCAGTTCTCCGATCTCTACATTTGCACCGTCACGGGTTCCAAGAGTAACCGCACCGTTTAGCATGAACTTCATATTTCCTGTTCCGGATGCTTCCTTGGATGCCAGTGAGATCTGCTCTGAGATATCGCATGCCGGAATGATCTTTGCTGCTTTTGATACATTATAATTCTCGATCATGACAACTTTCAAGTACGGACTTACCTCAGGATCATTGTCGATCAGCTCCCGCAGACAGAGGATCAGATGAATGATGTCCTTTGCGATCGTATAAGCAGGTGCAGCCTTTGCTCCAAATATAACTGTGATCGGAGTCTCAGGCAGATGTCCCTTCTTGATCTCAAAATATTTGTAGATCACCCAGAGGGCGTTCATCTGCTGACGCTTGTATTCATGCAGTCTCTTGACCTGGATATCAAAGATCGAATTCTCGTTGATCTCGATTCCCTGTGTCTCTTTCAGGTAGTCCTTTAAGACTGCCTTATTGCTCTGCTTGATCGCAAGGATCTCTTCTAATACGTTCTTATCCTTATAGTAAGAAGCCAGCTCCTGTAACTTATCGGCATCCTTCTTGTAATCCGGTCCGATCAGCTCTGTGATGTAGGCTGCCAGCTTTTCATTGCAGTGTAACAACCATCTTCTGAATGTGATACCATTTGTCTTATTGTTGAATTTCTCAGGATAGATCTCATAAAATGGATGCAGCTCTGAATTCTTCAGAATCTCGGTATGAAGATAAGCAACACCATTTACACTGTGGCTGTAATGCATATCGATATGTGCCATATGCACACGGGAATCACCATCTATGATATAAACACGCTCATCCTTATAACGGTTTCTGACCTTTTTATCCAGCATGCGGATCACAGGCATAAGCTGTGGAACGACCTTCTCCAGATAAGCAACCGGCCATTTCTCCAATGCTTCTGCAAGGATCGTATGATTGGTGTAAGCACATACATCGGTTACGATCTCTGTTGCTTCATCAAAGGAGATACCCTCTTCCATCAACAGACGGATCAACTCAGGGATCACCATAGACGGATGTGTATCATTGATCTGAATGGCTGCATAATCTGCAAGATCATGAAGATTTGAACCTTTCTCCTTTGCCTCTGCAAGGATCAGCTTTGCACCATTTGCAACCATGAAATACTGCTGATAGATACGAAGTAAGTTGCCGGCTTCGTCACTGTCATCCGGATAGAGACAGAGTGTCAGGTTCTTCTTGATATCTGTCTTATCAAAGCTAATGCCATCCGGCTCCATGATGCTCTCATCCACGCTCTCAATATCAAATAAATGCAGCTTATTTGTGCGGTTCTCATAACCTGTCACATCGATGTCATACATTCTGGACTGTACGGTACAGTTTCCAAACCGGATCGTGTTGCTTACATCGGTCTTTGTCAGCCAACTGTCTGCCTCGATCCATGGATTTGCAGTCTCCTTCTGGTAGTTATTCTCAAATACCTGCTTGAACAGACCCATATGGTAATTTAACCCGATACCATCTCCCGGAAGTCCGAGTGTTGCCATCGAATCAAGGAAGCAGGCTGCCAGTCGTCCAAGTCCGCCATTTCCAAGGGATGGTTCCGGCTCTACTTCTTCGATATCATAGATGCTCTTGCCGTTTTCTGCCAGCACCTGTTTTACTTCATCAAAGATTCCAAGATTGATCAGGTTATTGGATAACAGCTTACCGATCAGGAACTCTGCTGATATATAGTAAACCTTTTTCTTACCATCTTCTGTAACCTTGTCTTCTGCTAATTCCTTTGTCATATCAAGCAGCGCAAAATAGATCTCCTCATTGCTGCATTCCTTGATCGTTTTATTATATTTCTTCTTACAAATCTCTGTTAACATTATATCCTCCTTACAAAAATACTGTTTCACAGCATTTCTTCCATATACTCTTGTTAATTCCCTTAATCTGTCTCTGATCTCGTCTGTAAATTCGCCCTTCTTCATCCGCCAGCGCCAGTTTGTACCGATCGTAGATGGAAGATTCATCCGTGCTTCGTTATCCTTTCCAAGCAGATCCTGCATCTGAACGATAACTGTATCGGCAGGGCTCATATATAATACCTGCATCATCTTCTCCGGGATCTCCTGCTCATTTGCCGCTCCCAGATATTTCATCATAAATGTAAGATTGTCCTTTGATGCATTCTCGATATATCCTTTTAATGTGTCATTATCGTGTGTTCCGATATAGACAACGTAATTCTTTTCGTGATTATGCGCTGCATGTTCATTCTCCGCATTTCCGTCAAATCCAAACTGTAAGATCTTCATTCCCGGATATCCGGATTCCTTCACCAGCTTCTGTACCTCCGGCACAACGACTCCCAGATCTTCTGCGATCACCTTTGCATTTCCTCTGGCACTGTCGATCGCATCTACAAGCTTCTTTCCGGGTCCTTCCAGATAGAAGCCATTCTTCGGCTCTCCGTCTGCCGGAATATTATAGTACCGTACAACCCCTATGAAATGATCGATACGGATCACATCATAGAGACTGGCTGATTTACGGATCCGGTTCTTCCACCAAGAGAACCCATCCTGCTCCATTCGATCCCAGTCATACAAAGGATTGCCCCATTTCTGACCGTAATCGGAGAATGCATCCGGTGGACAACCGGCTACACACACAGGCTGTAGATCATGATCTAACTGAAATTGTTCTGTATTTGCCCATACATCTGCACTGTCCAGTGCTACATAGATTGGAATGTCGCCGATCAGACTGATACCATGACGGTTGGCGTAAGATTTGAGTGTCTTCCACTGCTCATCGAATTTGAACTGAAGGAACATATAGAATCCGATCTCGTCGTGTAACTGTTCCCCGCACTTACGAAGTGCTGTTTCTTCTCTCTTTAAAACCGGTTCTTCCCAGCTTAACCATTCTTTATTCCCATGGTCTGCCTTGACCGCCATATAAAGGGCGTAATCCGGAAGCCAGCTTTCATTTTCCGTAAGAAATTCTGCATACTGCCTTGATGTCTCATGCTTCGATCTGCCATATGCTTTTCTCAATACCTCAAACCTTTGTCTGTACAGACGGGCGTAATCAATGTCATCCGGCTGATCGTACCAGCTATATGCATCTACCTCCTCCTGTGTCAGTAAACCTTCATGAATCAGAATGTCGAAATCGATAAAATAAGGATTGCCTGCAAATGCTGAAAATGACTGATACGGACTGTCACCAAAGCTGGTTGGTCCGATTGGAAGCACCTGCCAGTAACGCTGGCCTGCCTCCTTCAACCTGTCAACAAATTCATATGCCTCTTTCCCCAGAGATCCGATTCCATATGGGGATGGGAGACTGCTGATCGGCAGGAGGATTCCTGCACCACGCTCTAACGCTTTCTTCATATCTGATACCTCTTTATTAAATTTTCTATTGAACAGCTATCCAGTTGCCTGCATTTAATAAAGGTAAAGGTAAGGTAAAGGTCTTATATACGGAATGTCTGTTCTGGTTTGTATTCTAGTATCTTTTTTCTGTTCTTTCTTGCATAATAAGAGCATTTTATGATACTATTCTATCATGTTTGATTTTATCAAGATTCATTTAATGTTACATGGAGTGGATACGGTCATACATCTCCACCTGTTTGTCAGGAATAAAATAGCAGAAAAGGCAGGAAAGAGAGGTTATATATGAACAGCTTAGAATATGAAAATTACATGGAGACCAAAGCGCATGTGGATCCACTGTTTCCTTACAATACCTATCTGTGCTCCATACCACTGGACTTCAATGCTGTCCCACTTCACTGGCATCCCTATATGGAGATCATATATATCAAAAAGGGGAAAGGAAATGTAACGCTGGATTTCACGACGCACTATGTAGAGGAAGGGGATATCATTCTGATCCTGCCGGGCAGGATCCACGGCATCTCCCAGTATGCCTCCTATTCAATGGAATATGAGAATATCATCTTTTCAGTTGACCTGTTCCAATCCAGAAACCACGATACTCTGGACAGTGAGTTTTTTCTGCCTCTGCTCTCTGATGAACTAAATATCAAAAGCATCTATGATCGCGACGATCCTTTATATGAAGCCCTGTCCTCCTGCCTGAACCGGGTGGATGTGCTCTGCTCATCTACTCCAAAAGGATACCGGCTTGCTCTAAAAAGCTGTTATTTTGAATTCTTCTATACCCTGTATGCCCATGCAGAGCAAAAGGCAGAGACCTCAGACCGGAAGAATCATGCAAAGAATCTGGATCGTACCAAAGCGATCTTGTCTTATATCGACCGAAACTACAAAGAAGCAATATCCATTGCGGACATTGCTTCTTACTGTGGATTCTCTGAATCCCATTTTATGCGTTTTTTTAAGAATACGATGGGTGTATCCTTTACCACCTATCTGTGTGACTTCCGGTTAAATATCGCAGCCAGACTTCTTGTCACAACCGATGACAGCATCCTGTCCATCGCAGAAAGCTGCGGTTTCTTTAACCTGTCCTACTTCAACCGGAGCTTCAAGAAGAAATATGGCATCACTCCGGGAGCATACCGGAAGCGGTAGTAAACCGTTTCCCTGCATTGTTTATTTTATCTTAAATGATACATACTTGTTGCTATATCCAACATACAGACGGTACTGACCTTTCTCTAACTTTGAAAGATCATACCGGCCTGCCAGATTGAATGTCCAATACTTGCAGCTATGTGCCGGAAGAACATATCCCTCTGATATCGTTATATTCTTTTCGTCTACCTTCTTCCATTTGCCATTTTCATATTTTCTGAGTTCTCTCATATTGCTGAATGTACGTTCTTTATTTGTTCCATTGTACAATACATAAGTAACTACCATATACTCCGGATCAAATTCAACAAGTTCTGTTTTCACAGCTTTTCCCTTGTATGCAGAGGTTGATTTCACAACCTTGATCTTCAGCTTATAAACAACCGTTTCTGATGATGTTCTGTACTTTGCCTGTAAAACTACAGAACCTGCCTTCTTGCCTGTTTTAATCTGCATACCATTCTTCGTTTTTACAACCTTGGCAATTTTCTTATCGGATACTTTCCAGTCTGCCTTCCGAAGCTTATTTGATACACCATATACAGCATGCAGGTTATCAAAACTTACCTTTGTGTTTGTACCCATCCATAATTTCCATGCATGTGTTGTAACACCTCCATGCACATTATTTCCGCACAATACTGCCTCTGTTGTCTGTTCCGCAGCCTGTACTCCATCATTCGTTTTGATACCTGCTGCATTGCTATTGATACCTGTTGTTACCACCATGGCAAAAACTAACAAGATACCAGTTAAAGTTTTTAATACATTTTTCATTTGATTTCCTCCTTCATATTGGGTTCTTTTTTATATACTATACTGTATGCCGACTCCGCCAACAACCCTCCTTTGCATAAAATGGCAAAATATTGCAGAAAACGGACAAATTCAACTTCGTTTATACAAAATTGCTCCCTATTCCCTGCCAAATACATCTTTTTTCCGGACAATGATATAGCCGATCACCCACAAAGCAATGATCCAAATGGTCAGATACAATAATCCAAACCTGACAGACAGTGCATCTGCTCCATCACTACTGAAAAAACGGGTGATCATAGCATATCCATGCGGAAGATAACGACTGCCATAATAACTGCTTACGACCAACATCATAAATACAACAACCATACCTGCTGAACTGCTGTACTGTACTGTAAGTATCATCTGAAGAAGAGACTGTATGATTCCAACCATTAATGGTAAAACAAGCAGATTCACAAGCAGATCTGATGCCCCGACTCCTATAAAATCTGTTCCGTATATCATGTTAGCCAATGTTATATGATCCCTGAATGATATCTCTCCATACCGTGCCCACGCATACGCAAGTGTTCCAAGCCATGCACATGCAAAATACAGAAGATTCACACAAATACACCAGACACATTTCGAGCACCACCAGATTGAACGTTTCCTGCTCTTAACCATCATATACATACCAAATCCATGCATATCCTGCCGGATATAATCTCCAACACAGAACATCAGACACAGATACAGCATAAACCACGTCATTGGAACCTCAAATGAATTATTGCTTCCTTTTGTAAATACAAAAGGACTCTGTCCCTGAAACAGATTCAAACCATATTCCCATATTGACAGGTTCTGTCCATACCACTGCTGGAAGTACTCGCCAGCTTGATCGACCATCCCACAGGCGATCGCACCAATCAGCACAGCCAGAATATATCGTCCAATATATTTTACCAGCCCCTGCCGGATATCATGTTGAAAAAACTTAACGATCATTCTCCGTCTCCTTTATAAGCCTTCCCTCTGACATATAAATTTTCTCATCTGCTAGATAATCCATTTCAGATTTATCATGACTGGCAACGATAATGATACGGTTTTCAGCCGAAAGCCCACGAATAATTGCACGGATCTCCTGCACTCCATCTGTATCGATCGCATTGATCGGTTCATCTAACAAGATCAGTTCCGGACTTCCCATGATCGCTGCTGCGATTCCAAGACGCTGCCGCATACCAAGTGAATACTTGTAAAATTTTCTCTTATCATCCGGATCCAGTCCCACCTGTTCCAGCACCCGGCGTACTTCTGCCTTATCGACATTTTTCTGAAGACCAGCCAACATCTCCAGATTCTGTTTCCCTGTATAATCATTTAGAAATGATGGATTCTCAATCAACATACCAACACTTTCCGGAAATGAAATATCTTTACCAAGCACTTTATCCTTGATCCGTATAGTTCCGGAACTTGGATAGATCAGGCCTGCTATTAAACGCATCAGCATAGTCTTGCCACATCCATTCTTCCCGCATAAGCCGTAGATCCTGCCACCAGAAAATGTATAATTAATATCATCCAGTACGATAGTTCCCTTTATCACTTTTTTCAAATTAGTAATTTCTATTTTCATTCCATTGCTCCAGTTCTTAATACATCTTTTTTATAGTTACTTGCAGCAAACAGCACTATAAGGATCAGAAACATTCCTGACATTGATAAGAACAGAGAATGCCAGGTAAGCTTCATGCCTTGTTGTGCAGGATTTGGGATCAGACTGATATTATATGCATTTATATCCGGGATCAGATTGTGGATTCCATAATACATACAGCAGTTAAACATCAGTGGCAGGATCATCAATACAAACCGGTTGTAACAGAATTGTGTGATTGCCAGCGCCATCAGTGCAAATAAACCGCCATAGATAAAATCTATAAAAATATACCATGCTGCATACAACGCCGGTGCTTCATACACAATGTCACCCAGAAGTGCCCGTCCCGGCACAACCGACTGTAATGCCATTGGGTCTGTTCCAATAATCGGCATAAAACAGGCAATCGACAGAAAATTAACAAGCAATGGTATTGCTATCACACATCCTCCACTTACAAATGCTGCAATTCCTCTGGCTGTCAGATACCTGCGTCGTCCACATCGTATGATCATCTGCCCGGCATACCCATTGTTCCATTCAGAAAACAACTGGCTTCCATATGGAAGTACTGCCAGAAATGGCAGCAACAGATAGAATAGCTGATTGCAGGGCGACAGCAGCTCCGTTCCTAACCATCCATCCAGAACACCGATCTCATACCAGTATCCATATTCCTTATCCATTTCCCCCAATTCCGTAACCTTTTCGTATTCAACATTATTCGGAGCGTACACATTTCTGTAAATCCACACTGTATGGTACAGACTGATCAACAATCCAACCATCAGTGCAATATAAAACCCCTTTGTCCGGAACGCTTTCTTTAATTCCAAGCTTACAACCTGTCTCACTGTTCTCCCTCCATTTCAATATCTGTGATCTGTAATCTGTTTTTCACCGGATATGTTCCGAGAACCATCTCATATATCACCTGATTATTCTCCACCTGTTCCCATTGTTCCTTTGTCAGGTTCGCCTTATATATTTCATAAGGAATATAAAGGGTATCCCCCGATACAAATGTTCCATCCGATAATGACGGATTCAGATCACTGAAAAAGAATGGATCAAATTGATTAAATACATGGAAATACTGAATTGAAGGCATCGTTTCCAGCACATTCTGGTCCTGAATCTTCTCCACTGTATATGCGACCATCAATAACTTCGTATTTTCTCCTGTAAGCTGCGATTCCTGATAACTCTGATATTCTGGATGTTCTTTGAAATAATCCTCATAATTCCATAAAACAGCGTCTTTGATCTGATAAGTTAATCCTCTGTATGTCAGATTTTCTCCCTGTGCGATCACATTCTGTTCCGGCAGTCTGGCATGTGCAGTTACATAACAGATCCGGGCTCCAATTATTAAAAACACAGCAATTGCCAATACAATACCTGCTATTTTCTTCTTTTTATTCACTTCGTCCTTTTTCCTTTCATCCTGGCAGATATCTGATTTATTACCTGCATAAATAAATGAATAAAGATGGTCTCCTGTCCCCCGCAGAAAACCATCTCTTTCATAATGCTATGAGTCAATCCTGGTAAAGATATGCTTTGTATTCTTGTTCACATTAAATGCTGCTCAGTCGTTATATATTCTCCATAAATTCATGACAATAGGTAGATAGATTTAACTGAATAATTAAATTATTAGCTTCATGAGCAACAATTTTTCCAGTTGAAATAGGAATCTAGTTAACATCCTTTTACAAACTGTCCATAACTTTTTCACCTTTTAATTCTCGTTGAAAATATATTTTAGAATATTTTTCTTCTATTTCAATACTGTATATGATCCAGCACAATCTGGACTCCATACACCTTTTGCTACACCTGACCCCGAAAGTGACTTAAAACCTAGCTTGGCATAAGAATACTTTAATTCATTTACATAGTTAGTCATTGCATACTTTCCCATTCCATTTATACCATAAAAACGTTTCCTGTCTCCATCCAATCTACCCGCAGGATATTTCTTTGCACTATCGCCAGTGCATCCATAAACCCCTACTGAAATTGCACTAAGACCAGACCCATACGTTAGACTCCAGTAGATATAAATTTTTGAATTAGTATCCTTTCTCCTTTTATTGGTATATTTTACCTGCGTAGAATTTTCATCTAGCACGGCCTCCCATTTTGTATCCGATGTATTAGCTGCACTTGATACTGACTCCGATATTCCCATACCAGTTAAAACAAGCATACCAGCAATTGTAGCAAGAATTATTTTGTTACCAATTCTTTTTTTGATCATTATTTTATTCTCCTCCTGATTGTATAAACTATGAAAAACTTTTTACATGTTTTCCACGCTGCCACGATACCAGTCAAAGCCACATACAAGCATAAACTTCAACTTATAATTCATGTAACATTAAGAAGCGAGAAGGTTAATCGTCATCTCCCCCTCATACCCTATACAGTTTTGCTTTATCTATATATTAATAACACAAAGTGTATATGTCAATAGTATTTTAGTTTTTCTGTATATTTACAAAATAAATGATATATGTTATATTAAAACCTTGAAATTGAGGTGTTCTAATGGATCGAAAAAGCAACTTTCGACGTGGATCCGTCGAACTAATGGTCTTACATCTGTTAAGCTTACGGGATTACTATGGATATGAGCTGACACAGATCATAAGACAGGAAACGAATGGCGTCATTGATATTCCGATTGGTTCATTATACCCGGCATTATACAAATTAATTGATGCCGGATATATCTCTGATCATAAGGAACAAGTGGGAAAAAGAATGATTCGTATATACTATCACTTAGAGGATAGCGGGAAAACACGATTAGATCTTTTGTTACATGATTACTACCAGACCAATCAGGCAATTCAGGACATTTTAAGATTTAATGGAGATGAACAAACAGATGAACACGAAGAAAAAAGGGGAAATTAACAGGTATATGCGCAAAGTGCGCCATCTGTTGCCTACCATGCACAAAGCAGAACGTAAATTTATCACCAACTTACGCCAGGATATAGAAGAAATGGCTCAGACCAGATCTTCTATATCCTATGAGGCGTTAGTAACTGAATTTGGTGACCCACATGAACTTGTAAACAATTATATTTCTGAAAAAGACATTGATACAATTCGAAAAGAATTACATATTTCACATTATATTAAATCACTTGTTATCACAGGCATTCTTGCGATTTTACTGGTAACCGGATTCAAGATGTTTCTTGCTCATCTGGACTATCTGCATGCTCAGGAAAGCCAAATTGCATATGACACCACAGTAATAGAAGAATTGGAAACATCCTCAGCAGAAGAAGCACTAGAACCATCTGATATATATGATGATACAACAGCAAATGAAGAGGAACATTAATCCAACTCTGTCATGTTCCAAAACCGGAACATTATCTTAAATAAATGCAAAAGCAAAGAAACCAAATGGGAATCCCAACTTACAGGATTCCCATTTGGTTTCTTTGCTTTTATTTTATTCTTCTACCACCGGAAAATATACTTTTATCTCACAGCCGCCTGCAGCTTCATCAGAGGAAACATCCAGTTCCACATTCAGGTCATGTGCCATTTCTTTTGCAAGATAAAGTCCCATCCCGGTTGCTTTCTTCCGCCTGTCACCGGAATCTCCGGTAAAGCCTTTCTCAAATACATACGGAAGATCGCAGGCTTTAATACCCATGCCATTATCCCGGACAGATAAAATGATCTTCTCCTGCTCTCTGATACAGGAGATCCAGAGCTGTTTATCCTTTCCTTTGCTGTATTTGATCGAATTACTGATAAACTGTCCGAGCATAAATGCGAAGCCACGTTTATCGGTAAATAATGTGTTCTCCTTTATATCAAGCTGAACCTGTATCTTCTGTTCTTCTAACAGTGGTGTGAAATCCTCCAGCACTTCTTTTACACAGGTTTCCGTATCGACCGACTCAAACCTGTAATCTTTTCTCGCCCCCTTTAAACGGGCATAGTATAACATCTGGTCGATATATCTCTGCATCTGACAGTTGATCCGGTCAAGCTTGCATACCACATCTTCTGACAGCTCGTCTCTGTGATTGTCCAGCATAAATGTCAACAGGGCAAGCGGCGTCTTTACCTCATGCGCCCATGCTTCCACATATTCCTCATAATCATTTAGCTGTAACTTCGTCTGTGCGCATTGATCCATCTGTTCATGTAATATCTGACTGAAGCTTCTGATCTCTGCCTGCAGATTCTCCGCATCATGAAGCAGTTGTTCCTCATGATAGGAATCCGGCACTGCAAGGAATTCATCAAATGCTTTCTTCCGTTTTCTCTCTTTCTTTGCCAGATAAAGAACAGCCGTTACAAATACCAGCAGGCTGAACAGAATTACCGATATTGCGATCACATAAAATGCCTGTGCATCGATCAGCCATAACAGCAGGATACTGAGCAGATCAAGCAGTCCGATGATCCCCAGCCAGAATCTATTCTGTTTTATGATCTGTCCGATCTCCTTTATGGATATATGTTCCATCTCTACCTCTCCGCTGTCTGTCCGACAAAACGATATCCGACGCCACGCACAGGAAGGATCTGCTGTGGCATATCAAGATTTGCCATTGTCTTTTTCAGTCTCGTAAGATTCACCTGTAAAGCATTTTCATCGATGAATTCTGCCGTCCCCCATAAGGCGATACAGAGTTCCTCTTTCGTCACGATATCCGATCCGTGCTCTAAGAATATCCCAAGGATTTTTCCCTGATTCTGCGGCAGGATAACAGACTGGTTATGAATATATAAAGTATAGGTCTGACGGTCAAGGAGAAATCCGTTTCCTTCCAAAAGGTTATTTCTTCCCTCGTACCGTTTCAACACATTGGATACTCTGGCGAGCAGACGTTCTTTTCTGCACGGCTTCGTCAGGAATTCATCTGCGCCCAGATCCAGGGCATGCAGTTCATCCTGAAGTTGATCCCTCGACGTCAGAACCAGAACCGGTATGGAGCTTTTCTGCTTCAGTTCCCGGCAGATCTGGAATCCACCCATGCCCGGCAGATTCAGATCGAGCAGCACCAGATCCGGGGATGCTGCAAGAATAGCTGCTGCCGCATTCTCAAAATCCGTGATACCGCTGGTCTGATAGCCCGCCTTCTGCAATATATCTTCCAGTTCTTCCCGCATCATATCTTCATCTTCTACCACTGCTATATGCTTCATATCTACTCCTCATCTATCAGTCAAGGTTTCACGCCATCGCCATTGATCTTCATCTGCTCTGAATCTACTCCTCACGTTCCGGTACCATCAGTGTCAGAAGATACCGGTTGCTTGACCGTTTTACAAATGCCATATAAATGCATTCTACCACACAGAGCAGCAAAATCATAGCCGCAGCAAGCAGCATGGCATCTCCGATACTATTTGAGATCATACCGGAAACCAATGTAAGAACGGCACGCACACCAAAGATACTGCTGATGCCTGCAACGACAACCGGCATACCAAAGTACCAGTTGATCTGCTTTCTTGCGGAACGGCAGAGCAATTCATAGGTTGCTCCAAGCCGGATCAGTGTCTTATATCTGCGGCCGGATTTCTGCTGCCCCATCAGGAATTGTACCCCGATCACGGTATTTGCAATGATCAGGAAAATGATCGCCAGATAGATCGTGATATAACTTGCTGCTACGATATAGAACATCCGGCGTCCCATATTTTTCAAATAACTTTCATATTCAATATTTTTTGCTGCAAAATCGATCTGCGCAAGTTTATCATTCATCTGCATGACCGACTGAAGCAGGTTATCTCCCTTGACCTTTGACTGATCCAGCACACCATTCAGATAGATCGTGCTGTCCCATGTATATTTGTCAAATATTTCATCCGGCACGATCAGGGCAAAGGATAATGTAATTGCCCGGTCGGTAATAAGCGGTGTGTTCTGTATCTTACCGGTCAGATACATCTTATGATCCAGATATGCCACCTCCGGGCGGTCTGCCAGAATATCATTTATATTCTGATTCATACTATCCGATGTAAATTCCAGACTTTTAAATACTGCCGCCTCATCGTCTGACAATGCAAGAGGTTCTTTCCCTGCAAGTTCGAGTACATGATTATATCCGCTCAAAGAGATCAGATATGGATATGACACATATTCCAGATTGTTAAGCAGAATATCTTTATCCTCTGAATCCGGCAGTTGTTCTACCCGGCTCATAACGGATGACAGATCAAATACATCATAATCATCATTTGCACCCGGAATAAGATGACCGACCCGCACCTCAAACAGATCGGAAAAATCCTGTTCCAGTCCGTTGTCTGTCAGAAGCTTTTTTACATTTTCCACACCCTGTTTCTGATCTTCTTCGTAATTTTCAAATGTATAATCCATGATATGGATATTTCCCTTTTCATTTCCATAGGAAAATGCGATCACGATTCCTGCTCCAAAACAGCAGAGAGCTGCAAGGATCAGAATAGAACTGATCGATAAGGTACTGGATTTTCTTATGACATTTTCCTGCACCTGACGGAAGTTAAATACCCGAAGGGCAGCTCCCCCATGGCTGTGTTTTGCCAGACGGTCGATAAAAAACCGCATGCCATAGAATAAGAGCAGCATACCAACAAAACCGATCAATATTGTCTCAGACATCTTACGAAGTGTCGTCCATGATCTTCCTCCAATCGCCATGCTGTATGCCACAGCCAGACAGATAATACCGAGAACGAAACTTACCGCATAGACGCCAGCCGGGAACTGCTTCTTGGTTCCCTCCGGTGTATCAACTAATAATGCACCGATCTCCTGTCCTGCGATCTTCCCGCTTAAGATCAGGAATGCAACCAGCTTGATCACCAGAAATCCAACAGCCGTTATTATGATTGCCTGAATGGAGAATGTTACCTGATGACCGACGATCCCAAGTCCTACACATTTGGCTGTGATCAGACTGATCAGTTCGGATAATAAAATGGCAATCGGAAGTCCTGTTACAAGTGCTGCCAGACTGCTTCCTATATCTTCTGCAAGAAGCATCCCGAATAGCTTGCTTCTCCGCATTCCCATCATCAGGTAGACGCCAAATTCGTGTTTTCTCCGTTCCAGTTGGAATTTGCTTGCATAGTAGATCAGGAAGAATAAGATCACCAGTGTCATTACAAAAAATGCAGGTATGATCTGGAACAGACGATCTACCGCATCACTCTCCATTTTCTTAAGGAATACCATAACATCCTGTGAAGAAAGTGACAGGATAATATAGAATGCCACGATAGATATTACTAACGAGGAGAAAAATAAACCGTTTTCTTTTCTGTTTCGTTTACTGTTTTTTCGGATCAGTTTAAAGAACATTTGCGCTGCCCCCTCCCAACTGTGCCATGACCTGCAGGATTCTTTCATAGAACTGTTGCTGTGTCTCTGCGAGCAGATCACGTCTTAATTCATGGAAGATCACGCCATCCTGAATAAAAAGTATCCGCTTGCAGTAGCTTGCAGCATTGGAATCATGCGTTACCATCAAAACCGTTGTTTTGTCGTCTCGGTTCAGGCCGGCTAATTTCTCCATTAAGGCTTTGGCATTTCTGGAATCAAGTGCTCCGGTTGGTTCATCTGCCAGAATGATGCCCGGATTCAGGATTAGTGCTCTGGCTGCTGCCAGTCTCTGCTTCTGTCCGCCAGACATCTGCGATGGGAACTTATCCAGTACCTCGGTGATCTCCAGATATTTCGCTAACTGCTCCAGACGCTTTCCGCCCTCTGCCTCCGATATGTTATGAATCGACAATGGAACCATGATGTTCTCACGTCCGGTCAGATTATCCAGCAGTTCAAAATTCTGGAACAGGTATCCGATCTCCTTGCCACGGTATCCTGCCAGCTTCTTGCCCTTCAACCTCTGGATCTCTGTACCCTTCATCCGGATCTTACCGCTGTCCGGCTGGATCACTGTTGCGATACAGTTTAATAACGTTGATTTACCGGAACCACTGCTACCCATAATTCCCAAAAACTCGCCCGGCATCACCTGAAACGTGATTCCATTTAACGCCTTTGTCTGGTTCGGTTCCTTGCCATAATATTTTTTCAGATTTTCTATCTCTAATAATGCATCCATGCTGCCGCCTCCTTGTACTTTCTTAATTGCTGCTGTCTGACTTCTTGGGGTATCATGGTTTCCTTCGCTCTCTCATACCCTCGCCATTTTGCTTCTGCGGGTATCACATTCTTTTTTTCTCTCTCATACCCGCTACTGCCCGGCTCCTGGGGTATGACATTGGCTTTCTCGCTTTCATACCCGCTGTTGTCTGACTTCTGGGGGTATCATGGTTTCCTTCGCTCTCTCATACCCGCTGCCGCCCGACTTCTGGGGGTATCATGGTTTCCTTCGCACTCTCATACCCTCGCCATTTTGCTTCTGCGGGTATCACATTCTTTTTTTCGCTCTCATACCCGCTGCTGCCCAGCTCCTGGGGGTATCATAATTTATTTCTTAATTTCATACCCACCATATCTGACAATATTTATACTATCAGATATCTTCCTCAAATAACACTTACACTGAATGAAAGGTTTTGCCTGTATAATTCCGGAAACATCCGACGATACTAAATATGTTTAAAAAGATAATTGCAGAATTATTATATATATTGCTCATACATGAACAGTATGCCTTACCAGCACAGTATATATGCCCTTCCGCAATCATCAATAAAATTCCATCAGGAGGTTATCCCATGTCAAATATGTTTTGTTTTCAGTGCCAGCAGACGGCTGGCAATAAAGCCTGTGTGAATACCGGAGTCTGCGGTAAACAGCCCTCGACATCCAATCTGCAGGACGAATTAATCTGTGAACTGATACGACTTGCCGAAGCAGCCGAGCTTACAAAGAAATCCATACAACAGAAAAAAGAGACAGATCCCAAACTTCTGTCCCGATACCTGAACAACCGAAAATCCGCTGACCGTCTGCTGATCGATGGTTTATTTACAACACTTACAAATGTAAATTTTGATGATAAATCAATCAAAGATTACATCAACGAAGTGCAGAAAAACCAGAAGGATATCATGCGCTGTATGCCTACAGACATATGTAACATATCAGATATCGCATATAAGAACTCCCCGACTACAAATATGAATTCATCAATTGCAAATATGAACTTCTCAGATACAAATATGAATTCATCAACAGCAAATATCAATCCTCCGACCTGTGGATTGAAAGATCCACATGATATACCGGTAATCAGCCTGTGGGATGGTACGGACGATATCGTGTCACTCCGCTCCACGTTATTGTTCGGCTTAAAGGGAATGGCTGCGTATGCGCATCATGCAATGAATCTCGGCTATCAAAATGATAATGTAACAACCTGGTTCTATAAGGGCTTGTGTGAAGTGAACCGCGAACACTCGGTAGAAGAATGGATCGAGCTTATTATGGAATTTGGAAAAGTGAACTATCAGTGCATGGAACTGCTCGATAAGGCAAATACCGAATCCTTCGGCACACCAACGCCGACTAAGGTTCACACCGATATCCGCAAGGGGCCTTTCATTGTTGTATCCGGTCATGATCTCCGCGATCTGGATCTGCTCTTAAAACAGACCGAAGGAACCGGGATCAATGTCTATACACATTGCGAAATGCTTCCGGCTCACGGCTATCCAAAATTAGCCGCCTATAAGCATCTTGCCGGCAACTTCGGAACTGCATGGCAGAGCCAGCAGACGGAATTTGAAAATATCCCTGCACCCGTCCTCTTTACAACCAACTGCCTGATGCCGCCACGCCCAAGCTATGAAGATCGCATCTACACCACCTCTGTTGTCGGCTATGAAGGAATGGTGCATATCGAGGGAACAAAGGATGGCAAGAAGGATTTTACTCCGATCATCAAGCATGCCCTAAAGCTGGGCGGTTATGAACACGATCACAGCATGAGCGGTATCAATGGCGGACATATCCTGACAACAGGATTTGCACATGGCGCAGTCCTCTCCCATGCAGATAAACTTACAGCCGCCATCAAGAATGGTGATATCAAACACATCTTCTTAGTTGGCGGCTGTGACGGTGCCCATCCGGGCAGAAATTATTATACGGAATTTGTAAAACAGACTCCTATGGATTCTCTCGTTCTGACACTTGCCTGTGGCAAATACCGGTTCAATGATCTCGACCTGGGTGAGATCGATGGAATTCCAAGGATCTTAGATATGGGGCAGTGTAATGATTCTTACAGCGCGATCAAAGTTGCCCTTGCACTGGCAGAAGCTTTTAACTGTGATATCAACGAGCTTCCTCTGACTCTCGTTCTTTCATGGTATGAACAGAAGGCTGTCTGCATCCTTTTAACCCTGCTTGCCCTCGGTGTCAAAAACATCTATCTCGGCCCAACCCTTCCGGCATTCATGACAGAGACCGTTGTCCGTTTTCTGGTTGACACCTACAACCTGCAGCCGATCACGGCTCCTGAGCAGGATATGGATGCGATCCTCGGGCGCGGCTAAATAGTCAGCCGGCATCATCCCATTCCGGCAACAGCTTCATCACACGTTCCGGCAAACATCAGTGCTTTATCACACATTCTGGTAACCACCACAATAAGGGCAGCGGCTGGCATATCCGGTTGCTGCCTTATAAGAAGCACCGCAGTTCGAACATCGGACTGCGATCAGGTGAAGCTGTTCCGGATCGATCGGCTTGTTGTCCATCAGCTCTTCTTCTCTTCTGAGCCGTTCTCCACGGACAGAAGCAGGATCATAACTGTACTTACCATTGTATTCATAGATATCGATCGTCATTCCGATCGGGAACATGGAATCCGCTCCTCCACTGATCGAAGTCAGTCGGTCATTTTTTGCGGACAGTTCATACATGCTATCCTTTTCTGTTCTCTGCTCCTGCGTTTGCTCTCGTTTGATTTCTCCCTCCGTATCTTCTTGGCACAAGCAGGACAATACCTTGATGCACCAGAGCCCGGGACATATTCAACGCCGCACACCGTACAATTTTTAGCGGGCATTGCTGCCCACCGTTTTGTAGGTATGATATGTAATTCATCGACAAAGCCGATGAATTTATAGTAAATCTTGATTTCCTGCTTCACTGTTCCGTCTGCCATCTTCTCACGCTCCGAAACAAGTATCTTGTCTATGAGTGCGTTTATAACTGTTGCATCCAGTTCTTTTAAGCCTTGATAATTTCGGATAAGGGCGAGGAAGTCACGGATTCCCCGTGATTTCTCGTAGCTTTCATTAAGAGTTTCCGTCACCTCTTTCAGCCTTGCTTCAATTTCAAGCTGCTCTTTCTGGTATTTCCCCGACATCATCTCAAAATTCCGCTCGGTAATACGCTCCATGACCTTATCCTCGTAGAGAGAGGAAAACAGCCTGTCCAGTTCCGCAAGGCGTTTGTTCAGCTTCTTACGTTCTTTCTCTAATGCTTTCGCCCTGCTCTGGTCTGTTTCCGTGAGCCGCTTTTCTATGGCCCTGACCGCCTTTTCATCATTCACTGCCATATCCGCAAAACAGTTGATGTCGGCAAGAACGGCATTGAATAAATCCCTTGCTTCTATATTGTGGGCACTACACTCGCTTCTTCCGTTTCTTGCATAATTATTACATGAATACTGTACACAGTCGATAATCTCTGGGCGTTTCCTCCTGTGTACGTTCATTGCCCGCAGAGCACATCCGCAGTCCACACACTTGATAACGCCTGCAAAAATATTTACAAATCCTCCCTTGTTCTGTGGAAGCCTACGACTTGTAATAAGCTGTTGGACAATATCAAATTCCTCCTGCGTGACTATTCCCTCATGGGTATTGGGTATCACTTCCCATTCTTCGGGCAGCTTAGAGGGGCGTTTCTTGCTTTTCATATTGGCGGCAATCCGTTTGTAGCCTACAAGATTTCCCGCATATATCGGGCTTCTTAAAATGCTCCTCACGCTGTTCCCACTCCAAATATAGCGTTTGTCCTCGTTCCCCTCAAAATGACGTTCAAAGCCTGTTTCGCCACGCTCCGCCGCATAAGCGGCAGGGCGTAGGATATGCTGTTTATTAAGATGTCTGCAAATTTTGGCAACTCCATTCCCTTTTAATGCAAGGTCGAATATCTCTTTTACAACATGTGCCACTTTATCATCTATCAGCAGATGGTTGTGGTCGGCAGGGTCTTTGATATAGCCATAAGGGGCGGTAGTTCCCATGAATTTCCCCTGTTGAAACCTCGCCCGATATGCCGATTTTATCTTAACAGATATGTCAGCGGCATACATTTCGTTTAAAATGTTGCGGAAAGGCGTGATGTCCATAGCAGATTTATTCAAGGTATCTACGCCGTCATTGACCGCTATATACCTCACGTTATGCTCTGGGAAGAAAACTTCCAGATATAACCCACAATCAAGATAGTTTCTCCCCAGACGGGATAAATCTTTCGTAATCACGCAGTTTATCAGACCGCTTTCAATGTCTTTTATCATATTCTGGAAACTTGGTCTTTGGAAATTTGTACCAGAATAACCATCGTCCACATACGTTTTTGCTATGTGCCATCCCTGCTTTTTCACATAATCCGTGAGGATGGATTTCTGTGTCGCAATGCTCGCACTCTCGTTATCCGTACCATCGTCTTTAGATAAGCGGCAATAAATGCCGACTAAATAGATTTTCTTTTCTTCTTTGATTCCTGCCATACTGTAAAACCTCCGTATCTGTCCTATCTGTTTTCATGTCCCATTGCGTACATTCTAAGCGGACAGCCCCTCATTGTCGAAGGTGTCGCCCTCGGCAATCTTCTTCCGAATATCCTCGGAGATAATCGGGACAAACGCTTCTGTAACGGTCTGTGTGCCGACATATTCACGGCTGATTATCATCTGCACTGGTGCTTTTGGCACGATACGCTTTCTCTTTTTATCTGCTTTCTTATCCTCGCCCATACTTAAATCTTCCTTTCCAGACAGGGCAGGGAAGAGTTTGGAAATGTCCCCGCCCTGCCAATCAGATACCATTAATCCTCGCTGTTTAATTCTTTCTGTAATGCTTTAAGGAGTGCCGCCGCTTCATCAGCGTTCAGCGTGATTCCCTTGCCGCACTTTTCACGGTTCGGGGAAAAGCTGCGGATGTCATACTTCGGCTCTTTCCCATTCCATGAAATGAGATTGATTTCCTTTGTGTAGCCACTGTCGCCCGTAGACAATACTGCGATTTCCTTTACGATTTCATACTGGATTTCTCTCATTCTCCATACCTCAACTCTCTGTATTTACTTCCCGAAAAAAGAAGATTAGCGGCTGTCACGGTTGCGTTTCCTCTGCAACTCACGCTCCAAAAGTTTGATGATGGTTTCCTCCATCTGCTTCGGCGTTGTGTTCTTCGGAAAGTATTTTTTCAGCTTGCTTGTGTTGATTTTCAAGGTTTCTTTCTGGTTGCCCTTTTCCTCCGTCATAATCGCAAATATCGTATCCATGTCAAGCCGCCCGCTCTGGCTTAACTGTTTCATCCGCTGTGCCTGTGAGAGTGAGGGCGTTGCTTCTTCGCTCTCCATCGTGGCAAAGAGGTTTTCCTGCTCGTCTTTCTTCAAGAAGGACAGTTCCACCGCAGGCGTGAGGGCGATTTTCCCCTCGTCCACCATCTGCAAAATCGGCGGTATCAGTTCCGTCAGGCGGATAAAACGCTGCACGGTCATCCTGCCCACGCCGAAGCCCTGTGCCACCTTGTCGTCCGTCCGCAACTTCGTCACAACTTGTGACGAGGTTAAGTCTGTGCGGAAACCCTGCCGCTTCATGGCTTCGGATTTCATCTTGTAAGCAAACGCCCGCTCCGATGGCAGGATATTCTCACGCTGCAAATTGCTGTCTACAAGGGTGATGATGGCTCGGTCACGGTCTAAGGGCAGGACAAACGCAGGCACGGTATTTATCCCTGCAAGTTCAGAAGCACGGACACGCCGCTGTCCTGCAATCACTTCATAACCGTCCCCGTCCTCTTTCGGGCGTGTGATTATCGGCGTGACAATGCCAAATTCCTTGATGCTTTCCGCTAACTCTGACAGTGTTTCATCTTCTGCCACATGAAACGGATTGTCGGGGAACGGGTACAAGTCTTTGGTCTTTAACACCTTAAAATCCTGTTTCTTCATTCACATATCTACCTTTCTTTCGCTCTGCTTCTATGATTTTTCTGCAATTCTTCCAACACTTCGGGCGGTATTTTTGACAGCAGCCGCCCCATCTGCTCGTTGGTTCTCTGCAATTCAAATATCTTCTGATTCGCTTTCTGCACCTTTAGTTCCTGCTCGTACTTTTCATCACGCATACGCCCCGCATAGTCTGATTCCTGCCCAATTCTCTCTTTCAAACTGTCGATATACGCCTGCTGTTTCCCGATTTCCTTAGAGAATTTCTCCACGTCTGGCAGCCATGCAGAGAGTAAATCTAACGCTTTATCCCTTTTCTTCCCTGCGTTAAAGGCGTTGATGTCGGATAGGGCAGACACGATTTCTTCATACTGTTTATCAAGCCTGCCGCCTAATTTATAGAGCCATGTGGGGACGTGTTTCCGCTTGGTTTCCATTGAGGACTGCCCCCGTTCAAGCTGATTCCACCGTGAGGACATCCGCTCATGGTAGGCGGTCTGCCACTCGGATAATGATTTCTGGTTGCCTAAGATAGCTTTCGCTGACAGCTTATTGTCTGGCGTAATCGGCACAAAGCAGAGGTGCATATGGGGCGTTCTCTCGTCCATATGGACGACAGCGGAGAGGATATTCTGCTTTCCAACACGCTCCGAAATGAAGTCAAGAGCCGTCTGGAAATACGCTTTTTGTTCTTCGGGCGGTAACTGGTTCATAAATTCTGGTGAAGCTGTGATGAGCGTTTCCACCATCATCACGCTGTCTTTCCTTGTCCTGCACCCCGCTTCGGCTACCATGCGGTTAATCTCTTTCTTGTAGGTGTACTTTGGTGGTGCTATGAGATGGTAATTGTTTTTAGAGCGTTCCATATCTATATCTGGGTTGCTTTTGTAGGCTTCTTTCTTCCGCTCGTTGTGGCGTTCACAAGCCGCAACGCCGCCCGCTTTTCGTTTCTGGAAACGCAGGATTGCATAAGGCATAGGCGGATTCCTCCTTTCTTTCGGCGGGTGACCGTCCTTTGGGGTGACAGCGGTGACGGTGGTGACAGCAGTTTTGGGATACCCCCTGCCGACTGCCGCAACTGTCACCCTCACCCCCTGCATGACGGTCATGTCGATGATGACGGTGTTTTTGGGATACCCCCCTCGCAAGAGCCGTCACCGTCATGCCGCCATTCTTTTATCCGAAGCCGTAAGGCGTAGGATAGCAGGGCACAGCCCTGCCTTAAGGGAGTCCAGAGGGAACGTCTGGCACACGACTTTGCAGGGCAAAGTGTAGTGTGTTACACCCTGTAAACGCAGTCGGAAAAATCGGAATGATTTTTCTGACCGCAGGGGTGGTTTTACACGACCGAAAAGGGCGAGTAAATCTCACGCCTGCATTTTGCGTTTACGGGGTGTTCTCCCGTAGGGATGACAGCGGCAGGGTATCCTAAAATCACTGTCACCACCGTCACTGCTGTCACCCGCAGGGCAGAGCCGCCAGCTTTACATGGCTTTAAGCGTCAATGACAGTAACAGGGGGGTATCCTAATATCGCTGTCACCACCATCACCGCTGTCACCCGCCCTCCTTGCAAGGGCAATCCGCCTGCCGTCTTTCCTGCGGCTGTACTGGTAGCAGATACGGTTCTCGCTTAAAAATGTGGTGCGGTATTCATTCAGCCATTTCGTAATCACCGTGGGTATGGTTTCCGTTTCCCCCATAGCGGCTAACAGTTCCGTTGCCGTGCCTATCCATTCTTCCTTATCCCTCATAAAATCCACCAACCGAAAAAGGACATCTGGTATCGTTTCTTTCGCAAGCTGCTCCTGCGTTTTCCGCTCCACAAGCTCCCAACGGCAATCACGGAAACGCAGCGTGTATTCCTGATAAGGCGTGTCCCTGCCCGTCACATACAGCTTGGCGGTGTCAGACGCACGTTTCTCCTTTTCCAGAACAAAGGTAGCGTCCGCACTCCCCGTTAATCCTGTCGTCCCAGACACCTTGTTGAACACGTCGCTGTCATTCTGCTTTCGGATGTGGTGTACGACAATGACCGCCAGAGAGTGCCTGTCGGCAAAGTCTTTGATGAGGGAGATGTCCCCATAGTCGCTTGCATAGGCATTGTCTTTTGAAGCTGTACGGACTTTCTGCAAGGTATCAATGACAATGAGCCTGCTGTCTGGGTAATCTTTCAGATAATCTTCAAGCTGCACGATAAGACCGTCTGACAGCTTGCAGCTTGCCACGGCAAAGTGGAGCCGCCCGCTTGCTTCGTCCGTCAAACGAAATAACCTGTCCTGTATGCGGCAGAACGTGTCCTCAAGGCAGAGGTAAAGCACATCGCCCTCCATTGTCGGCATATCCCATAAAGGGATTCCCTGCGACACGCATAAGCATAGCTTCAGCATGAGCCAGCTTTTGCCTATCTTCTGTGAGCCGCAGAACAGCGATAAGCCTGTCGGGATAAGGCTGTCCACCACAAAGGATGGTTTCTCAAGCGGTTCATAAAGGAGCGTTTCGGCGTTGACTGTCTGTAACTTCTGCATGGCTTTCCTCCTTTCGGGCGGTGTCTTTGTTTTCGTTGCACATAGGCGTTGACCTCCTTAAAAATAGATTTACTCCCACGGAAAAAAGTGAGAGTATGTAATGCCGCCAATCCCACACAAATAAAAAACAGATTTCTTTTTCGGGCGGTGTCGGTCACGGTTGGAGATATTTCTTCAATTTCCGCCTTTACTTTCTCCTTTGCAATCGCAACAGATTTCTGTATTGCCGAAGCGGTGCAATGCTCCATAGCGGCGATTTGGTAAAAATTGAACTCATACTCGTAGTAGAGCAGGAAACGCCGCCTTTGTATCTCTGGAAGGCTCCCAACCGCCTTATAGAGCGTTTCATTCCGTTCTTCCTCAACCATGCGTTCATCAAGGCTCTTAGGCACACGCAACGCCCGTCTGTAAAGGGTTTCGTCCCATACCTCGTTAAACTCCCTGTGCCGCTCGTCCCATTAGAAAAGATTCCTGTTCCTGCGCTCCATCTGCCGAAACTCCATAAAGAACTGTTCCGACACTTCCAACTCGTGGGATTTGCCCTGCCCGTCCTTAAAGCTGATAAAATACCTTGTGCCGCTTTCCGTGGATTCCTCCCGAAGCGTGTATGCCTTAACCCTGTATGCCATCCTGTTGTCCTCCTGCAAAAAATGAGTGAGGGGATTTCCATCCCTCACCCAGTAGCCCGCAGGATGGCAGGCTGTTTTAGAAGCTATAAAATTTTCCGCAGCTTCTTCCGCAGATGGTCTAACCTCGCATAGATGGCACCAGTCGTCAAATGCACAAGCGGGGCAATCTCCTTTGTGGAATACCCCTGCATTTTCAGCAGGACGATTTTCAAGGTACGCCCGTCCACCGTGACTAATACTTGATAGAGATTTTCGCTCTCAATCTCTTCCAGTAACTCCGCAACCGTACCCACTTCCGCCTGCCGCTCCCTGCCTGCCATGTCCTCAAGATATTCCGCAACGTCATTCGTCCATCGGTAAAACCGCCTGTTGGAATTGAAGTCTGCCCTGTCCGCCATGCGTATCTGCTCAATGGTCGCTTCATCAACGCCGCACTCACGCAGCAGCTTTTCCTCCGCTTCTTTCCAGATACGCCATTTCCTGTCCTCCCGTCCGTGGTTGTATGCCATTCTTACTTCCTCCAATCAGAATTGATTGAGAGGGCAGAGAAAAGCCCCCTCATCTTCCCAAAGGAAAAAACAAGGGGGCTGAACGCCTTAAATTTTAATTTTCTATTATCTTTCTTAGTTTTATTAGGATTCTGGCTTTGCGTTTGTTTACAACGCTCTGGGTTATGCCCAACCTCGCCCCGACTTCACGCTCGGAAAGTCCGTCAAAAAAGATTGCCTGTATCAGCTCCTGTTCACTATCCGACAGCAAAGGCAGGGCGGCTTTCAGCCTGTCCACCATGACCGCATTGACAACGGTTTCTGCAATGTCCACCGCTTCATCAGTGATAAAGTCCAGAGGATTCCCCTCGCTGTCCGTAAATCCGTCGAGAGATAGCAGTCTATTCTTTGTATCTAATTTTTGCAGATAACGCCACCGTTCCTTGTCACGGTAGAAGTCTGTGTATTGCTCCCTCACGACTTCAAGCAGACAGCCTTGAATGGGGATAAACAGCTTGTCCATATAGGTCTGGTCGGATTCCCTGCAACGGCAGAACTCCGTGTAGGATAATTCCACATAGCCGCCACTTTCTCTGATATATACCTTTCTTGGTGCATATTTCACCATAAATACCTCCCATCTGAATTTTTGAAATGTAAAAAATCCAGATGGAGAGGCGGAGAACGACACCGCATATCAGAAACAGCCCTACGGCACTTTCCAACAAAAATCGACAAAAGAAAAACCGCAAAGGCTCTGTGACCTTTACGGTTATAGGAAATAGTAATTCTATTGTATGGAGATTGTACTTCTACTTTCAAGGTGAGAAGTACCGTTGCACTGGCAGAAATTTTTTTAACTGGTTTCCTGCCGTTCTCTGATATGCTATGTATTGATAAATTTTGCTTCGTATGAGCAGATAGATAACTGCCCGAAAAAAGGACATAAAAAAATCCCTCCAAATTTAAAAACAAATTCAGAGGGTAATTTAGGGTATAACAAAATAACCCACCCGAATATCGTTTTTTTTATTTGGTGAGTTTGTTCTTTCAAATACGAAACAAATGCTCATGTACGGTAAAGTATCACAAGAAAATTATGTCGAATTGACAGCCGCCTCCGCTATACCGAATAAGGAAATAAAGAGTCCTCAAATTTTGCGCTACTAAATGAAGACGAGCGGAAGTAATCTCCCGCTCGTCAGTAAACTTAACTATGCCATATCAATCCCGCTTCTTTCCCGCCACCGGCACTAAGAACAGCGCGGGCAACAGCAGGAAAGCGGTACAGACCAGCCCCCAGGGTATGGACACCTGCTGGGCTACCAGCCCCACAATAGGCCCGCCGATGATCTGCCCGAAAGAGTCCAGCTGTCCGCTGGTGGAAAAGACTGTGGCGCGCATTTTCTCATCCACATGGTCGTTCATCCAGGCGGCCAGCACAGGCTCCTTGATGGTGCGCATAAGCCCCGCCAGCAGGAACACCAACAACATGAACCAAAAGCTCCGCCCCACCGCGAAGAGAACCAGGAACAGGATATACCCGGCGCTGGTGGACATGACCACACTGGTTCGGCTGACAGTCCCTTTTTTCTCCATGCGGGCGATGAGCAACTGAGAAGCCAGAATACCTAAGCCGCTGCCGATAAGACTGATAACACCGAACCAAGTGACGCTGTTCAGCGGCCCGATAACGGGTATTACCGTGTCATCCAGAAAATGAGCGGTGGAGAGCCGGTCAAAGCCTTCACTGGCAAGTCCCCCGCATAGTGTGATTGCTAAGAGCGTCAGCAACACAGGTGCGCCTTTCACAAAGCCCAGGTTGAGCTTGAACAGGCAGACAAAGTCTTTAAGCAAGCCCTGCCGTTCCTCAATAGCAGGGGAGAAGTTGGTTTCTGGCATGATGCGACCCAACACCAGCCCCAACAACAAGCACAAACTGCCCCCCAAGATGAGAGGCATTTGCAGGTTTATGTTTCCCAGCAGTGTGCCCAGCACCACGCCCAGAACGCCGCCGATTTGCCCCATTTGACTGCCCCGCAGGAACACCTTGTCTATGGGTTTGTCCTCTTCCTCCGAGGCAATCCACGCCTCCAGAGCGCCGGTGATGAAGGTATCACCGCAACCCCAGACAACCTGGGCCAGCAGAACCGGCGCGAACCACGGTAGCGCACCCTCCATCAGAAAGCCCAGGCCGTAGAGGAACATTCCAATCAGCACCGAGCGCCGACGGCTATACAAATCCGCCACCACACCGGTGGGCATCTCGAACAGAAAGCAGGAGGTCTCCTGAACCGTCCCTACCAGGACAAGCTGGAAAGCATCCAGCTGCACCACCTCCAGGTGGTACACGATGGAAAGCACTGTGGACATAGAAACCGCCAGGGAACAGACAAATCGGAACAGCAGGTAGACAGAATATGCCTTTGAATTTTTAGCAAACATGAAGTTACATTCTCCTTTCAAATCTCATTTTATATGACTTTTGCAAGCTGTTAAGCTAACTTGTGGAACATATGCCGAACCTTATCTATACGGCTATTCGGGCGGCGGGGTTGGCAAATAAATTTACCAATAGCTGGCTGGTATCCTTTTAACTCTGTCAAGCAGACTCCCTGCCCATTTGTGAAATAAGTTAAATCGTTCCTGTATTCTTGAATACATCTAGCAGGGATTTCTCCTTTCAGAATGACCTCGTCATTCTTTATCTGAGTACTTACAATATCTGCACAATACCTTGGAGCATCATGATACGCCCGTGAGAGATATTCCTGCGGTGCATAAATTTCAAAGTGGAGATATGGCTCTAATAGTTCTGTCCCTGCTTTTTTTAAAGCCTGCTCCAATACGATAGGGGAAAGCAGCCGAAAGTCTGCGGGGGTACTTACAGGACTATAATACAATCCATATTCAAAACAGATTTTACAGTCTGTCACTTTCCATCCATACAGCCCCTGCTCGCAGCCATAAAGAACCCCCTCCATAACCGCATTTTGGAACGATTGGTTTAAATATCCAAGTGAAACTCTGCTTTCATACTGCACTCCGCTTCCAATAGGGAGCGGCTCTATGGACAACCCGACAGAAGCCCAGAAAGGATTTGGCGGGACTTCTATGTGGATGGTATATTCTGCTTTTCTAAGCGGTCTTTCCATATATATAACAGTAGGCTCTTTTATTTCTGCCTCCACATGATATTTTTCCTCAAGGATGGCACAAATGACTTCCATCTGCACTTTCCCCAAAAAAGAAAGTATAATCTCATGCGTTGTAGTATCCACATAATATTTTAAAAGAGGGTCGCCATCTGAAATTTCTGTAAGTGCCCCAAGCAATATTTCCCGCTGTTCAGATTTCTTTGCTGCAATCGTTGTTTGGAGCATAGGGAGAGGATTTTCAATAAATGTTCTCTGCGGCAACAGCATTTCGTTCCCCAAAATACTGTTTAGCTGCAAAACATCATTTGGTAAAATTACAATATCACCAGAGCAGGCTATATCGGATGAACATAATTCCCCGTTTATCGGAACACACATCTCTGTGATTTTTATTTTCTCTTTTTCAGATATTCTAATAACATCCCTCAAATGCAATGTTCCGCTATATATACGCACATAAACAAAACGCCGCCTTTTCTCTGAATATTCAATCTTAAAAACCTGCCCGCATAGTTCAGATTGACCTTCAGGCGTTGATGAATAAAACTTACTGGCAATCACTTCTATAAGCTTCCGAATCCCCAGATTGTTTTTAGCGCTTCCGTGATAAACGGGAAATAACGTTCCGTTTTGGAATCTCCTGTTTTCTTCCTGTTCCAGTTCTGACATTTTAAACGGTTTCCCTGACATATATTTCTCTAATAGTTCATCGTTTCCCATAATTACCGCATCCCACTGTTCCATATCGTCATTGTCCGTTACATTTATATGGGGATGCTGCCCAACCTTTTGCTTTACTATAATTTCCGAAGAAAGCTTTGCTTTCATTTCCCGATATACCATTGGCAAATCAATCCCCTCTTGGTCAATTTTATTGATGAAAAAAATTGTCGGAATCTTCATTATCTGTAGTGCATGAAACAGTATACGGGTCTGTGCCTGTATGCCATCCTTTGCAGAAACTAATAATACTGCTCCGTCTAATACGGATAAAGAACGGTATACTTCCGCCAAAAAATCCATATGGCCTGGCGTATCTATAATGTTGACTTTTACATCCTCCCACTGAAAAGATGTCACTGCTGTCTGGATAGTGATTCCCCTTTGACGCTCCAAATTCATTGTATCTGTCCTTGTTGTGCCTTCATCTACGCTCCCTAGTTCTGCAATTGCACCACTGGTATACAATAAACTTTCCGTTAATGTTGTCTTTCCTGCGTCAACGTGAGCCAGAATGCCTAAGTTAATTATTTTCATGTGATTTTCCTCCTATCAACACCCAAAAAAGGGCATAAAAATACCCAGTGATAAATACTCCTATCACTGGGTAAATAACTCCAATAGCCCCAAAACACTTATATGTTTTCGGGCATATAAAATTACATGATAAAAGTATTCTTAAACTGGGTACAAAAAACTAAGCCCCATATTAAAAGTGAAACGGGACTGCTACTTTTTGTTCCCACTATCAAATTGACAGTTTATTTAAGAATACCTTGCCGCATATTTATTAACTCCTTGTATAATACTGAATCTAATTATATTCCTTAACCCTTTATTTGTCAAGCTGACAAACTAAAGCAGAAAAAGCGGCAGGATTTCCCCCTGCCACTAATCATCTGTTTATGCAAAAATAATTTCCTTTTCCACAATCTCCCTCGCACAAGCCCTTATGTTATTGAGGCATCCTGTCCATTCTAAGGCGTTTTCTGCCTTTAGCTGTTCCGTTATGCCCTGTGCCTGTTTCATACCCTCTATGAGCCTTTCAAAGCGTTCCTGTGCCTGTCTGTTGATGTCGGCAAGGTAGGCGTTTAGCCTGCCGCTTGTAAGAAGATTGGTGTATGTAACTTTACGGTACTGTTTTAGATAATCTAAATGCCGTTGCCCCCAGATGCCTATTGCCTGTTCTTCTTCGGCGGGTACAGTTAAGCACGGTATCAAATAATCCCCTTGCCTTTCGTATTTGCCGCCCAGTTCCTCAAATAATGATTTTGCCATTGTCTGTTACCTCCACATTCTTTTTTATTTTGAATGTCCGCAAAATCCGTCCTACATCGGCAGGATCACTTCCCGCTCGATACCATAATTATCAAAATAATGCACCTTTACATTTAAAGGAAATCTGCCATTTACCATATAAGATGTATTTTTTACATAACCATAAATCTTCGCTGTATACTTTTCACCATGTACACGGATCATTTTCTTGTTATGGAGCATAACAAGGATCGTCACGATAAAACATAATCCAAGTACCACAAACATTAATGGAATTAATATAAATGCCCCGGGCTTACCAAATGCAAATAAAAAGATCAATGTCATAAAAATCCCTATTCCTGCAAAACCCACTCCGACAATCATACATATCTTCTGTGCACTGTTCATATCCATCTGCCTCCCACATAATGATCATAACTATGATACTAGCATCTACCCATTTATAAGTCAAACAAGTCCATGTATTATTGCGTATACAATTATCTGTTTTCACATATGATATTCTTTATACCTGCATATGAAATTTTATAAGTTTGAATATGAAATTTTCACTTGCATTTTTACTAAAAGCTTAGTATAATGACCGACGTTGTAAAAATTGAAGAAAAAGCTTTGGTATAAAATTGGAAACGACACAAGTGTGCTCCTGATATTTCACCTCGTTTGCCGACGGATGAGCATATCACTTGATAACGAACAACACATGTGTCTTTTTTGTGCTTATTTTTAAGATATTTGCAGTTTTGGTTCTGCATTTATTCAGATTATTTATCAAAAAGGAGATTTATTTTATGCCAAAAACTTTATTTCAAAACATTGTTTTCACATTAATGATGTCTTTTCTTATGGTCTATGCCATGATCTGCTACAACATTTCCCTAAACACGGGTGGAATGTCAAACTCCGTTTTCTTAGCCGCCTTTCATGAGCTTATCATCATGTGGCCGGTTGCCTTTTTACTTGAATTCCTGTTTGTAGATAAGGCTGCACATGCTCTTGCATTCCGCTTCGTGAAGCCGGATGACCGCCCGATCATCATCACGCTTGCAATTTCTACCATGATCATCTGCATTATGTGTCCTTGCATGAGCCTTGTTGCCACTATTTTATTCAAGCATGCCGGTCGTCAGTTTGCAGCCGTGTGGCTCCAGACCACCTTCTTAAACTTCCCGATAGCTTTCTTCTGGCAGCTTTTTTACTGCGGTCCATTTATCCGTCTGATCTTCCGCAAGCTTTTTCCAGAGAAATAAGTCTGCATAAACAATGAATTCGAGTGATCCGGCAGGCTGGCACTTCCTACATATGATCCGCTTTATTTTCTATTCGGTTCGCACGCTTATTCATCAGCAGTCGCCCAAACTCGTCCTTACGGACTCAAACATGGGCTTAATGCTGATAGCCAGTGCAAACCTCATAACGAAAATACGCTAATATCATATGTAGGAAGTGCCAGCCTGCCCGGATCACTCGAATCCATTATTTATATTATGAAATTAAAGAATCCCCTCCGACAGATGGTTATATGCGTAACGTTTTACCTGTATTTCTTATATGGTCATCAGACGTTTTCTAACTATGACATTTGCGAAGATTTCGTTGTGAGCTGCATATTGCCAGTAAATACGGGTGCCTGTCGGAGGGGATTTACACATTACGACTGCCAGACCAGGTTACCGGATGGATCAAGAGCCTGAATCCGATAGGTATGGGCTTTGAGATCTGCGGACAGACGGGCAAGATAACCGTCCTTTTTCCAGATGATATAAATACGGTTATACATCTGGTCCGCCGGTAGTTCTGCAAAATGCAAAGCATTTTCTGCCTGAGCAGAGATCTGCGCTGCAGGCTTTGTACGGATTGTCATTTCCGCATCAAATCCAAATGCCGGAAATTCTTTCCGGAATTTCAACATTTCAAGCTGCTTTTTTACGACTTTCTTTTCAAGTCTTGACTCTATATCTTTTTGTGAAAGATTCGTCCGGTTGATCTCTTTATGTCCACCTGCACCCGCACGCTTCACTGCCTCATAATCATTAGATCCGGCAAACAGATCCAGATACCAGACCTGAGGTTTTCCCGGCATAAATATCTGTAATGCTCTGGCTAATAACAAAGCCTGCTCATTTTCGCCAAGTGCATTATAATAAGTCGTATTTACCTGATAATACATCTTTTTATTACCATGAAGATCCTTTACAAAACCACCCCAATCCACAAGCAGCCGGATCAAATCTTCAATCCTGTCGTCCGGCAACAATCCAGTAAGATCCAGTACCGGTATTCCATCATGGCATCCAAGCATATTCACAGTATGAATATTCTCTTTTATCTGTTCCTTTGCCCATTGCTCCAGATAAGTGCCATCGCCTCTGTAAAGAGCATCCAGGATCAATCCCGGAAGGAAAAAGTCATACGTCAGATATCCCTTCTCTGCTATCAGCTTATACTTTTTCTCTTTATATCCGGCATGAATCTCCGGAAGAAGGCGGATTCCATATGGTTGTGCAAGCTTATGGATCTGTTCAAGAAATTCCCATGTTTCCGGTTCATTTAAGAAATTGGCACGTCCCGGTGCTTTTGGGGCATATGCAAATGCATCCAGACGGATTATCTTCGCTCCGTAACCTGCCAGTTTTTTTATGGTTTCACGGTAAAAGTCCCAGACCTTTTCTGATTTAATATTGAGATCCATTTGTCCCAAATATCTGGTATGATAATCCTCAGTATCCCGAATCTCCTGATAAAACGTATTCCAGTATGGAATCCGACTGCCATCTGCCATTTCCACCATCAACAGAGGTAATCCCGGTTTGCGGAAGAACATTGGATCCAGATACTTCTGTTCCGGTTGTATATAGCCATCTTCTGTCATTTCTCCACAGTTTTCCCAGAATGTATTCCAGTTAATAAAAAAGTCACGATATTCCGATCGACTGCCCTTCTCCAACAGATCCTGAAACTGTGGTGACTGCACAGATGCATGGTTTAACACAAAATCCAGCTTCAGATCAATATTCTGTCTGCCTAACCGTAATAGTGCCTTTTCAGAATGAAATGTTTCCTCAAGATCGTAGTCGATTACAGAAAAACCACGATCCAGATCAGAATGGTAAATACTCGGTAGTATATACATTGAGGAAAATGCATCTGCAAATCCATCTTTTTCAAATAAATCCGCAACAGCTTCCAGATCTCCGCCAAGACTGTCCGGATACAGATTCAGCATTGGACCATTTTCAATTTTATTTATATCTGTCATATTTGTTTCTTCTATCTCTGTTTTCCTCATATTCTATAACCTCCTGTTCCCTTACTATTCCGTATAAATCCTGCCATGCATATCCTGAATGATATCTGCCCGATCCAGTCCATCATTAATCTTTTTCTGCTCAATTCTTAATACTCTGGCTACAAATGGACTGTCAATGGCAGTGTCACGATTCCTCTTCTTTCGGTTTTCAAGTGTTTCTTCCGGCGTACTGATCAATACAACAGATACATCCACCCCCTGCAGGTATGCACTGTTTCCATGTGTCCATTCAAGGATCAGAATATCTGTATCTGATACATCCCTGCGATCATACCAGATATCATCCGGGGTTCTTCCCATATGACGTAGCAGCAGTTGTGAGGTTCCTCCATGAAACTGCATGAGAAGATTCGATATAGCTTCATAATCCAGTTCCTGATCCGTACCCAGATAGTCTGTAAGAGCCTTGTCTCCATACTTCTGATATATGGATAACCACTGCATGTCCTCCTGTTCTTCTGCATCCCTTCCGGCTTTTTGAAGCTCTAATAGTTTTTCTTTTACTTCATCTGTATATAGCCTTTCAGTTATAAGTCCATTTAACCCGGACATACGAAATCTCGCAATTCGTTCTGCATCATTATACATGGGAATCCGATGCGGATAATTGTCCCCGCTTATAATAAGTGATTTCTTTCCCTGTTTTTCAAACATATTTTGAAGTAAGAAAGCCATTCCGGTCTTACCAACACCAGAACCTCCGGATACCGATATGACTGTTTTTTTCTCTTTTCTTTCCTCTGTTTTTTTCCGGATCAACGGAAATAATCGTTCTGCGTTTTTGATCTGTTCCTGTGCCAGATCCGATACTGTAATTTCTTTCGTATCCATCTGTCCGTCACCTCATTTCTGATCATCTTATATATCTTTTATTCTATTGTTTTTGCCAAACTCCCCGATCTCTGCAAACAGAAACCGGGGAGTCCTATTTATTCTTATTCTACTGCATCAAGCAGGATCTGATAGCTTGGATAATTACCGGATACTACCGTAAACGGCATACCGAGCTCCATCAAAGCAGCTCCTGAATAAACAGTACCTGTTTTCTTATCCCGATAGGAACGTTCCGGCGCAAGCCCTCTCAATCGAATATAAAATACAGGATGATTACCATGTGTATTTAATAAAACAGCACCTACAACTGCATGTTTTTTTTCTTCATCGACAGACATCCATGCTCCATATTCCGCCTCAAACGGATTACTTAATCTGTAATAATCCCCTTTTAAAATAACCGGTGCTGCTTCATGATAGGTTTTGATCTGTTCACGGACTGCCGTCTTATCTTCCTCAGATAACTTTCCAAGATCCAGTTCATATCCGAATGCACCTGTCATGGCAACCACACCTCTGGTCTTCATGTCCGTCACTCTGCCAGTCTGATGATTCGGCACCGCAGATACGTGGGCTCCCATCGTTGATAAAGGATAAGCAAACGATGTACCATACTGGATACGGATACGATCAACGGCATCTGTATTATCACTGCACCATATCTGTGGTGTATAATACAACATACCCATATCAAACCTTCCGCCACCGCCGGAGCAGCCTTCCCATAACATATCCGGAAATGCCTGCGTCAGGCGTTCCAGCAGGTCATATACACCAAGCATATAGTCATACATTACATTTCCCTGCCATACCATACTGTCGGAATATATATCACATAAGCTTCGATTCATATCCCATTTCACATAATTGATATCGCCCTGCCTGAGGACAGCTGCAATCTGTTCATAGATATGATCCACCACCTCCGGATTTGCAAAATCAAGTACAAGCTGATTTCTGCCGTGTACCGGATGTTTACCGGGAACCTGAATTGCCCACTCCGGATGTTTTCTGTAAAGATCACTGTTTTCTGAAACCATCTCCGGCTCTATCCAGATACCAAACTGAACACCTTTGTCATGAACCCGTTTTGTCAGCTCCGTAAGAGAACAGCCCAGCTTATCTTCATTTACAATCCAGTCACCAAGGGATGAATTGTCATCATCTCTTGTGCCAAACCAGCCATCATCCATGACCAGAAGCTCTACACCAAGTGCTGCAGCCTGCTCCGCAAGATTAACGATCGCTTCACCATTAAAATCAAAATAACAGGCTTCCCAGCTATTTACAAGAACCGGACGGATCTGATCTTTATATTTCCCGCGACAGATATGCTCTCTCACCAAATGATGCATCTGATTGGATAGCTGTTCCATTCCATACGCTGAATATGACAGAACTGCTTCTGGGGCATAAAATGTCTGCTCCGGCTTTAATTGATAGGAAAAGAAATCCTCCTGAAGACCCATAACCAGACGGATCTGATCAAACTGATCTAATTCTACGCTTCCTTCAAAGCTTCCACTGTACACCAGTGATACACCATAACAGGCTCCGGCGGTCTCTGTTGTGCCATGTTCCGCAAGGATCATATATGGATTATACTGATGTCCGGACGTACCACGATTACTTCCGATTACCTGTCTGCCATGTGTTACCGGTGTTCGCTGCATATTCCGTTCCATTGCATGCCGGCCATAAAATGTCAGTACATCATAATCTCCATACAAAAGATCAAGACATGCGCTGGAAAGCTTCTCCAGATAGATTTCATTCTTTCCGACATTTGTAACTTTTACACTTCTGGTTATTACATCGCAGTCAGGTAATACGCCATATAATAATGTTACCTCTACACCGACTCTTTCGTCCTTCAGATATATGCACAGAGTCTGTGCAGCTTCAGAATGTGCTGCCGGAAGTCCCGGGAGATCATACTTACCATCCTGAATCTGATATCCTGTATAGCGAAGATCAAGTGCCATACAGCCATTTGCTTCACGGATCTTTCCTGCCGTTGTTCTGTAATCACCGGTTCCAAGAACAGGGAATTCCTGAGGAAGTGCATCTAGGGAATAAGTACGATCGTTTCCAAGATCATATGGATTTCCTGAAAAACCTCGATCATAGTAAGTCAGTATATAATCCATTTCCGAATCCAAGCGTTTTCCGTAATACAGATGAAGCAAATAATCATGTGTATCGGCCATCATCTGATAAGTTGTATGTTCCGTATGGAGAGAAAATATTCTTTTCTCTTTGTTATATATAATAGCCATAAATTAAGTCTCCTTTTATTTTACTGCTCCGTTTGCCACACCTGATATGATATGTTTCTGACAAATAATATAGAAGATCAGAATCGGAAGTAACGCTAACAGATAAGATGCAAAAGCCAGATTGTAATTTGTTCCAAACTGAGTCTGGAAATTCAGCTGCGCAAGCGGAAGTGTATTCTGATCACCGGACATAATTACAAGCGGTGTCATAACGTCATTCCATGTGCCAAGGGCTGTAAGGATCGCAACCGTTGCATGCATTGGTTTCATATTCGGGAAGATGATCTTCCAGTAAGTCGTCCATGTAGTGGCTCCGTCAACACAAGCTGCCTCTTCCAGTTCAAGCGGAAGATTATTCAGATATCCTGCATATAACATTGTGTTCATCGGAAGATAAAATACTGTATAAAGTAATACCACACCAATCATATTTGCCAATCCCATTTTTGCTGTCTGTTTTACAAGCGGCATCATCAAAATAGCAAATGGCACGAACATACCACTGACAAGATAAAGATAAATTCCATTATAGATCCGATTCTTTTTCTTGCTTCGTCCAAGTACATAACCAATCAGGGAATGTATTACGATCGATAATGCGATAGTTGCCAGTGTGATAAATAAACTGTTACCGAGAGAATGCCAGAAATCTGTTACCTCCATAGCTTCCTTAAAATTACTCAGACTCCAGTGCTGCGGAAGAGATAAGATTCCATGGATATCATTTGTCATCTCAGATGGCTGCTTAAATGCGATCATAACCGTCATATATAATGGGAACAGGATGGTTACAAGACCAAGGATCAACAGAATCGTAACCCCGATATTATATCGTTCTTTTCCTGTCTTAATCCCCTTTTCTTTATATTCTTTTCTGATCTGTCTCTGCGATTTTTTCATAACTGTTCCTCCTTCTTACCCAGGAAACGCATCTGTAATACAGATATCACAACGATTACTATAAAGAACACGACTGCATTTGCACTCTGGAATCCAAACTGTCCGCCACTCATACCATTGTTGTAGATCAGGTAGGAAATGGATTCTGTGCTCTGCGCAGGACCACCCTTTGTCAACGACATGATCTGGTCAAATACCATCAGGAAGTTCTTCATGCAAAGGACTACATTAATTGTAAAAAACGGAAGGATCAGTGGGAATGTCAGATAACGGAATTTTGCAAATCCGGTTGCACCATCTAAAGATCCTGCTTCGTATACATCTTCCGGAACTGTCTGAAGACCGGATATATAAATGATCGTATTCATCGCGATTGACTGCCATGCACATACTACTGCGATTGCAAGCCAGGCCGTTTTAGAACTTGCCAGCATACTGTTTCCCTCAAAACCAAGCATGATTGCAATCTGTGGCAGAATATAAGTAAAGAAATAGTTAAAAATATAACCAACAACCAGACCGCCTAAGATATTTGGCAGGAAATACAGTCCACGCAGACCGCTCTTAAAACGTATCTTGCTGTTTAATGCCATCGCAAGGATCAGGCTGACAACATTTACGATGATCGTCGTTACTATAGCCAGCTTAAATGTAAACAGATAGGATGAACCAACTCTGGCATCATGAAAAAGATCAATATAGTTTCGAAAACCAACCCACTCATAGCTGCCATACCCACGGAAATTGGTAAAGCTGTAAATCGCACCCTGAATCAAAGGCAATGTGTTGAATGTAAAGAACAATGCTACGATAGGAATTGTGATCAACATAAATGTTCTGGATTTCCCGGACATTTTCTTTTTCTTTTTAACAAACTTCATATCTTCTGTCTTTTTTGTATCCATTTCTATTCCTCCTCTCCGGAATGCTCCTGCTCATATTTGCGAACCTTTGTGATCAGGTCACGATTGTACCGTTTCCATTCCGTATCAAATTTCTTCAAAAACGCTTCTGTATCTCCATCTAACAGATAAGTCTGAATCAATGCATCTACTGCCATCTCAGATGGATAAAAATGATCCTGATAATCAGTTACGATTCCGTTGTCCAGATATTCCTGCATACCGTCTAACATAGATGCAAGCTTGAAATCACCTTTCTTACAAGGTACTGCGTTCTGATTGTCTGTATAGTCCTGTACATTTTCATCCTCTAACAGGAAACGGAGGACTTCATAGGCTGCTTCCTTATTCGGACAGTCTTCCATCACGCAGAACTGAAGATCTACACCGGATGTCAGAACCATGTCATCCTTATTGTTAGAAGCCGGGAATACAAATGAATCAATATTGATATCCGGATTTACTGACTGGATCTGTGGTACAGCATAGCTTCCGATCATATACATTGCTGACTCACCTTTTGCAAATGCTGTACAAGCATCATTATAAGAATATGCAACCGGATTGGCTTCTCCATACTGAAGCAGGGTTTTCATTTCTTCCGCAACCTGAACATACTGATCGGAAAATGTCGTTTCTCCCTTATTAACATCCTTACATACGGTCGAAGATGTCAATGAAGCTACTGCACTGTTCCATGGAGAAAGACAGGTCCATGTATCCTTGTAGCCCATATAAAACGGAAGAATTCCTTCTGCTTCAATCTCATCGCATAATGCAAGAAGCTCATCCCATGTTTCCGGGATCGTCCATCCATGCTCCTCAAACATATCCCGGTTGTACAGGATACCGGCAGCATTTGCCACATATGGAACACTGTATGTTCCTTCTGTTGGAATAAATTTCAGATTCTCACAGATGGTCAGATAATTTTCCTTTATATCTGCCAGTCCATCAAAATCAGAAATATCCATCAACATATCGGCATCAATAAAATTCGAATAATTGATGTCACCGCCAATACCAATGATATCCGGATTATCTTCACGAACAAATCTGGTCTTCAACACCGTCATTGCATCGTTCGGAGAACTGATCTTCAATTCAATATCATCATGACTGGCATTAAACCGTTCCTCAACTTCTTCAAAATAAGAGGTTGCTTCCGGCTTGTACTGTACCAGTTCGATCACTGTTTTTCCGTCTTTATTATTCTTGCCACACCCCGCCAGTAAGCAGAAACCAGTCATCATTGTAAGTACAAATAATAGTTTTTTCCCTTTTAGCATAAATACATTTCTCCCTTCTTTTATAATATGCTTTTTTAAGTTGTTTTCATTCTAACATATCATAATGCTTGTTAAAATATCGTAATAACGCCAGTTTTATACCAAAATGCATTATTTTTGTCTCACTATTGCATTTATCTAGCATTTTGGTATATAGTAGAAAACAGTAGAGTTTATATTGTGTATTTGTTCTAATTTTGGGAGGTTTTTTTATGCATGAATACCTTTTTTCTATATTTCCAAATGAGAAATTTATAGATCTTGGACTATACCAGTACGGATGGGAACGCTGTGCACCGGCCCATCAGTTCGGTCCGGCTGCCAGAACCCACTATCTGTTTCATTATGTCATCTCCGGAACCGGACTTTTAATGGCACAGGACAAAAATGGAGAAACAAGAAATTATTCGATCAAAAGCGGACAGGGCTTTCTTCTGTATCCGGGACAGATCAGCACCTATATCGCAGATGAGACAAACCCATGGGAATATACCTGGCTGGAATTTGATGGATTACGGGTAAAAGAAGCACTGGACATTGCCGGTTTTTCAAAAGACCAGCCCATCTATCATGCTACCTCAAAGGAATACCGGGAAATCATGATGAACGAAATGCTCTATATTGCCAATCACCCAAACGAACCGCCATTTCACCTGATCGGTCATTCCTACCTTTTTCTGGATGCACTCACCCGTTCCACCGCCTCTACCCAGATGATAAAAACCGGTAAAATGAGCGATTACTATATAAAAGAAGCGATAAACTTCGTAGAGCAGAATTTCCCTTACGACATCTCTATCGAAGATATAGCTGCCTGTTGCGGCATCAACCGCAGCTATCTGGGAAAGATCTTTCATGACTCCATTGGCAAAACGCCACAGGAATTCCTGATAAACTATCGGATGTCCAAAGCAACAGAGCTGCTGAAAATGACTAAATTATCAATTGCAGATATAGGAAATGCAGTCGGCTATCCAAACCAACTGCATTTCTCAAGAGCTTTTAAAAATATATATGGTGTCTCCCCAAAAAACTGGCGGGACCAGAATCACTAATATAGAACCCCATCTTAAACTTTCCGGTTGCTTTCTTCTGGCAGCTTTTTACTACGGTCCATTTCTCCGACTGATCTTCCGCAAGCTTTTTCTGAAATAATAAACGCTGGATTTACTTAACTATATTGTCAAGCAAATCCAGCCTCTTTCTTATATCACTTTATTATTTAAATATAGTATAAACTGTTTTCTTTCCCCCCTTTTCTATATTCAACTCCAAATCCTTATATAATCCAGTTCCACCAATAACATATGACCAATATATTTTTCTATCATTATATAAATATATGCCACCAATACTATTATCTTCATCTTCTAGATTTTTTTCAAAATGAAACATATTAGTTACAATCACTGCATTATCATATTGCCTAATTTTGTTTTTTCCCATATCATATACATATTGATTTTTTCCCGATAAAATATATAATTTTCTTCCATTCTGCTCTGCATACACCTGTATAGCATTTTCTCCTTGTATCTGTGAAACCAATCCCATCTCTGAAAAAGTTATATATCTATATATATTAGAATTTTGAATATCATATATATATATTCCATGGTAATCATAAAACTCTACATAGTTATCATCTGCATATATAAATTTAGGCAAATCACTTCCTATTATATTCTCTCCTATCTGCTGCATCTCTTCTTTATAATTTTCCAACTGATAAAAACATGCCCCAGTTACCAATATAGCACAGCAACAAACCAATATTAAAATAGTAATTTTCTTAGATTTTTTTTTGTTAATTCCTATATCTTTCACCCTCTTTTTTATAGCTTTTTTTGAAAAACCAAGTATATATTTAAATGAATCTCTTTCATAGGTTCCACTATAAAATTGAATCAGTGAATAGGCATACTTTTTTCTTTCATTCAATGTTGCATTTCTCAATGCTTGTTCATCACATGCACATTCTATATCTTGAAGCATCACAATATACACTATCCACGCCAAAGGATTATACCAATTTAACATCAATGCTATATAATATAAAAAAACAACCAAATAATCTCGCCGTTGAATATGTGTCTGCTCATGACATATTATTACTTTTTTTATGTCATCAGGTAAATTGTTTGGCAGATAAATACATGGTTTCAGTAAGCCTATTACACATGCTCCTGTAGAGTCTTTCCATTCTCTGACATTGTTATAATTTTCTAATAATCTAGCCCCTCTTCCTTTTTTATAAACCAATATACACTGTATTATGTAATAAAATCCCATGATTCCTATTCCTATGTACCATATACATTCACTTTTTCTTACATAACGATCATTACTATTTTTATTGCTTAATTCATTATTTTCCTGATCTACATTTAAATTATCTGTAGTAGATTTGATGTCTATTGTTCTGCTCTCATGATTTACTACTTCATAAACTGGATCACTCACTCCCCAGTCAGTTTCTAAAGATACTGGAAAAAGCAATCTAAATAATAAAATTATCCAAATGAAACAAATTTGTACATTAGATTTTTTACGAAACAACCATCTTATTAACAAAAATATCACTATGATAATTGTTGTTGAAAGAAACGAGCCAACATAAAATCGAAAAATATCAGTCACCCAAATTCTCCTTATATTCAGCAATTATGTGTTCTAATTCATCTATATCTTCTTTACTAAGTTTTTTTTCATGTGCAAAAGCAACAAAAAAATCCGGCAATGAATTTTTAAAATATTTTTTTATCACTTTTCTTTTTTCTTGATTTTCATATTCTTTTTTTGAAACTAATATTTGAAGTACTGTAGAATCGTTTTTAATCATACCTTTTTTTTCTAGCTTTTTTAACATCGTATAAGTTGTTGATTTTTTCCATGCAAACTTAGTCATACATATATTAACTAACTCCATAGATGTTAAATTTTGTTTTTCCCAGATTACTACCATCAATCTATACTCCGTTTCCGTTAATGTTTCCATTATCTTCCTCCAGTCTATATTATATAGACCAGTCTACATCACATAGACCGTTATGTCAATTATAAAACAAAAAAACATCTATCCTTTTCCATGATAATTCTTTAGCTATTAATTATTATGTAATATTACTACAGCTAAACAACTATTTATAATAAAAAAGATACATGTTTTTTCCTTACTAATTATAAGTTCCACCTACGCCGGATCCGGCATTGAAGCCAAATAACGCACAACAGATCAGGTCGATAATAAAGACCGTGCTTAAGACAGCACAGATCAGGATCTGTGTTTTCCGGCTCTTCTTATGCATAAAGCGGCTGAGCTTCGGCGCCGCGATATAGACACCGAACAGACTTCCGATGCCAAATGCAAGTAAGCCGACCAGACAGATCCTTCCATTTAAATTCAGGAAGAATTTCTTATAATTCCAGTAGTGGGAATTAAAGAAGAAATCCAGGATCCAGCTTGCGATATATTCGAGCACGCCACAGATACCCATAGACATCAAGAATAATTTCAATTTATCTGCCTTAAATCGGTCTAACAGGAAGATGATAACGACACCTCCGACACCATAGATTGGAAGCCACGGTCCATACATTGTTCCACGATTTACAAGCTCATGATCTCTGACGATATGGAGCATAACCTCCCACACCCAGCCGACAAAACAGAATGAGAAGAAGAAAAAGATGAAATCCGTCAACCGGTATTCACTCTTGATCTTGATTCCCTTTGGTACTTCTACTGCTGCATCCTGCAAGAGATATACCGGCACAGCAGTTTCTATACCTTTACAGTATGGTGCTCCGTCAAATGCACGCTCAACAAATGCTTCACTGTCTATTCTCTTTCTAAGATGAAAATACATCTCCACGTCGATCTCTACATCAAACGGTACTGCTACTAACAGACCGGCAATCGGAACAAGCTTTAACAGCATAACAGGAATGCATGACAGATCTGTTACGAACATCTTCCATTTGTATCCATTTGTCATTTCTTTGGATAAAGCTTTTGCCTCTTTCCAGCTAAGTGTCTGATTCTCTGCAACCAGATACGGAATCATCCGGTACTGATAGAATTTGTATATACCACCGACGATCGTAAGATTCCATAAGAACAGAACCACCTTATATACGAACATCGTCCAGATCAATCTCAATAAATGTTTAAAATGAAATGGTGCAAACATACGGTTGATTGATACTTTATCACTGTACCGGCACTCCATCGCATACCGATTCTTTCCAACGATGGCTGCACTCTGAATAAAGAAATGCACGATCATCATAATAAATGCGGATAATAGAAGTGCAATGATCACTTCTCCGGTATTACGTTCCAGATAGGCGGCATTTGCGCCTAACAGCTTAATGATCCATGTCTGACTCTTGGAAGCAACATCGATCAGTCCGATCACAAAATCCGAATGTATAAACGGAACATCCTTTACAATCGGTGTATTTACAGCATAGTCTTTTAAGATTTCCACGTTACTTGCTACATGCGAAGTATCCAGTCCGATTGCCTTGTCAATCCCATTTACAAATGTCGACTGTGCAAATTCATCGACACCTAAAAATGCAAAGATGAAGCAGACTGCAACCAGTGCAAGCCACGCCATCGTTCCACGCTTAAACACCGTGTTCCACGCGCCTTTTCTCAGTTCTTTTCGATTCCAGTTCATATTCTTATGCTCTCCTCCAGCTCTGCTTACTGTATAATCTCATACTGTAACAGCTCGTAGTGCAGCTCCGTTCCCTCTGCGATCCCATCCGGCAGCAAGGCTCTTGCAACCAGCTTATCTTCTTCGGAACCATCCAGATTCTGCAGATGCGCATATTCTCCATCAATCTGTTTTACAATATAATCACATACTAACATTTCTATATCTCCTATCAAAAGCGTTAGCCTGATTATACTATCTCTTTCGACAAAATTCTATCTTTATATGCAATTTGAAATTTACAAAAAAACTTCGCAATCAAAATAAACTGCCTGTACGCATACATTTAATCATTAGACAAATATATCCACCCGGAAAAGAATTCAATGCATTTTTCGTTATAAGATACACATTGTCAACAAATGCGGGTGTATGTCTGAGCCCAAAGGGCGAGTTCACACAGGAGCATTTGTGAATCAGACATGTGTATCGAATAGAAAATGCATTGATATTTTCAGAGTGGATATATCTGTCTAATGTTATACTGCTTATAAACAGTTTATTTTGATTGCGAAATTTTTGCTACTTGCCAAAATGGAATAAGCCTTTTTTCTCATATGGCTCACTGGTTGCGGAAAGCATCTCATAACCGATATCCTTGATTGCCTTCTTTGCAGCCTCAGTATCGATATTGTCCTCGCTGATGATCACCGTTTCCCCGCTCTTGGCAGAAGAAGTTACCTTTTTTACCTTGAAATTCTTACGGATCACATCATTCATGTGGGCTTCGCACATACCACACATCATTCCATCAATTTTTAAAGTTGTCTTTATCATCTCAATTCCTTCTTTCGTATTCATTATGTCGCATTTAATATATACCCCACATGGGTATATGTCAATTCTGTTTCTATTATATTGAGAATTAATTATCGCTTAATCGGATATTACTTCACAAATCACTTTTTGAAAAATCATGCTGTATAAAAAGGAAAAACCGGCAGTCCCTAATCTGCCGGTCATCACCGATATCCCCACATCGGTCTCACGCTCTTTTCTTTATACTAAATTCCCAAATGCACTGATCTATTATCGATCATAGTCAAATTATATCACCCTGCACCACTTTTTGTACACTAACCAAACGGATAGTATTTGCCATTTATTTCATTTATTTTTATCTTTTTTACCTCTTCTAATCGAATCAAACATACACACCCTGTCCAATTTGCGGGTTGTATTTTTATATAGTTCTGATTAAAATAGAAAAAAAGAAAGGAGCACCCCATGACAATTCAGGATTTTGTTTCTCTTTCCGGCGAGATATTGACACAATATTATGACAACAACATTACGCCATTTCTCGATGCATGCCATGAAGATATTCTGTGGATCGGTCCTGCCGAAAAACAGGTGATTCGCACAAAAAAAGTACTGGTCAACACATTTCTGTCTGAACAGCACGAATTAAAATTTGTTCTTCATGATCTGGTTATTACTCCTCTTGCTACGACCAGCAACCGGGTAGTTGAGATCATTATGTTCTTTATGGTTGATACGATATGGCCTGATAACAGCATGAATCGGGTTAATCAGAGGATTCATCTGTCCTGGATCATGAACAACGGAGTTCCTCAGATTCGGCTCTGCCATATCTCAAATGCTATCTCTTACGATGAACGAGATACCATCTATCCGGTGCATTACGATTCCAAATTCCGCGGAATGCCGCTTGCCGGCGTATCCCGCTCGGAACGTTTGTCGTTTAAGGGTACAGATAAATCTCTGCTTTTTCTGAATCGGAATCAGATCCTGTACATAGAATCCCATGGCAGACACTCCAATATCCATACAACCTCCAATTCCTACGAGATTACAGAAAGTCTGCTTTCTCTGGAAAAACGCTTCCCGGATTATTTCCTGCGTTGCCACCAGAGTTATTTGATCAATCCTGATTTCGCATCATCAATTGAACGTTTTAAACTTACAATGTCCGATGGCTTTGTAATCCCAATCCCGGAAAAGAAATATACTCAGGTAAAACGTCTGCTTCTGGATTTTATTAACGCCCGGTCATCAGGCACCGGAATTTAAAAGATCTTTAAACGGTGCAAATGCTGACGGAATCGCAATCTCCTGCTTCAGCTCTTCTAATGTAACCCAACGAAGATCTTTCGCCTGCTGTTCCATACATTCCATATAAAAGGCTTTCATATGCCATTCTACATGGGAAAAAATATGTGTATATGTTGTCTCCATCCAGATTTCTTTTGGGTGGAGATTTTTTGACGTTACATACGAAAGGATCTCCTGTGTGCTGTAGCTTCCGGGAAGATTCGGGAATTCCCACAATCCATGTAACAACCCTTTCTCTGTCCGCTTCCGTATCGCAACCTTATCTTCATACCGAAGCATCAGCACCGCTTTTTCTTCCACTTTCCGTTTCTTCTTTGCTTCACGAACCGGATACTGCTGCCAGGAATCATGCTTATGAGCTTTACACAATTCCTGTAGTGGACACACCTCACATTTTGGCGCACCATTTGGCAGACAGATTGTTGCTCCAACCTCCATCAAACTCTGTGTCAGCATATCGCAATGTCCATACCGGTACACCTGCAGAAGTTCCTCCCGGATTTTCTTCTTTACTGCCTGCTTGTCGATATTTGACGGATCTTCCATCACTCTGGTATATACCCGGAGGACATTTCCGTCCACTGCAGGAGTGGGCAGATCAAAGCAGATCGAGCCGATTGCTCCCGCCGTATATTCTCCGATTCCCGGCAGGCTCAGGATCTCATCGTATTCTGCAGGGAAGTTTCCCTGCCATTCTATCACCACTTCTCCTGCTGCCTTTTTCAGATTTCTTGCACGGTTATAATATCCAAGTCCTTCCCAAAGTTTCATCAGGCGGTCATCATCTACCTCTGCCAGCGCCTCAATCGTCGGAAGCTCCTGCAAAAACGTTCTGTAATATTCTTTTACTGCTTCCACTCTCGTCTGCTGCAGCATGATCTCCGACAACCATACATGATACGGTTCTTTATCTTTTCTCCATGGAAGATCTCTGGCATGCTCCGGATACCATGCGATCAAATTGTCCGCGATCTGCTTATATACATTTTGCATAAACTCATTCCATCCTGTTGCGTTTTTTTATTTTATTTCTATCATTCTATCACAATATCCTGCAAAACAGCATTACCATTTTCTTCCCGTTTTCATTTATTTGCTGCCATCGGATATTGCTCCTCTCGATGTTTTTATTTTTCCAACAATTCTACCGTTTTTACCACATACGCAAATGCTTCTGCATTAAACTTTCGTAATTTTGAGAGCTTCGAATAGTTTGATTTACCTATATTACAATCCAGATATAAATTACAGTCTATAATTTTTTCAAAATTTGATTTTCGCAAAATACAAGCAGCAAGATACATTGTTTTACAGGCAGATTGCACCGCCTTCTCAGCAGAATATCTTTCATCATATATATGTGTGGAAATACTTTTTATTCCTGCCAGATACATTGGATATTCATTACCGAGCTGTCCTCTGCCAGCAATACAGGCAGCAGTATCTATTGTATCCATTAATACCTCATTTGCCGATATATCTAACCCTCTATAATTTATCTCCGTTTCAACGATAGCCATATAAGAATTATAAACATCTTCAAAATCATCAAATACATCGATCAACGCAGCTACATCATACATTTGTTTGATTATCTCAAGTTCTTTTCCTATTCCCAATGGTATACCCGTCGTATGTGGTGCAAATGCTGTTAATTTATCACCCAGAATACAATCTACCGATGGCAATACAACTTCTAAATCTTCCCCCTGTGTATTTAAAAGATCATTTTTAATAGGTTTTCTTACAATCCTTGCATAATGATTCTCTTCAAAGAGGATATCTAAAAGTATATAAAACAAAGTATCATTTTTCACTGGAGATTTATAATAAAATTTATAGTGTTTCTTTGCGATACCATTTTTTCCAATTCTCTCCTGTTGCACGACTTTCTCAAAAGGAAAGACATCTTTTACTTTCTTCAAATAACTTTCCACATCCGTTCCTTGTGGAACGATTATATCAACATCTGTCGATAATCTTCTTGGATGTTCAAGTAACAACATTAAACTGGTTCCACCCTTAAATATAAACGGCATCTTTACCTTGCAAAGAGCCTCCAGCAAACCAAACGCATAGATGCTTCTCTCTAAAATAAAAGTATCCGTATTTTTATTTTTTCTCAATTCATTTATATGTTCTAATGTATAATTATCCTTTGTAAGCATCCAATCTCCTATACAATCAGTTGTATGTTCGTGTTATCTTTTATAAAATCCCGAATTTCAATTTCTTTATTACGCCTCCGTGCATATCGAAATAACTTTGTTTCATCAATTTTGTACATGGAAAACATATTTTCCAAGGCCTGTGGATAATCAGAAAATGAAAGCATCTGCTTCAATTTTTTATTGGCAAACAAATCAACTACCAGCTTTTCCAGTGAAAGACCATACGCCGAACTTTCCCCTTTCGGAGACTCACTGACAAGACGATCTAGCAATATTGTTTCATATGTTGCATAACGCAATACATCTTCTACACTTGGCTTAAAAAGAACCTTTTTATTTTCAACTATTAACTGATCAAACACAAATTCACATCCTGTATGTTCAACTTCTAAAAAAATATAATTATATCCTACCTGATGATTAAAAAATTCATTCAACCATCGAAGTTCCCATATTCTATAATCCACCAATGGAAATTTCTGCTCCATCTCATCTATTATTTTTTTTGATCTGTCTGTATAGATATTTGTATATTTTTTCAGATGTTCTCCTGATGTACACTTCTTGTATTTATCACGACCAACTCTTTCTATCTCTGACATTCGAATCCAATATTCTATTAATCGCTTCATCTGTCCTTCACGAAACTCCGGTTGTACCTCAATCACAAGCTTCATCAATTCTTTTCTTGATATTATTCCATCAGGTATTCTTATCAATAAATCCATATTTTTCATTCTTCCATACAATCCAATCTGTAATTGGAATCCTCCTTTCCTCTTTTTCTAATCGTTTCATTATCTCGTTCGGCAAATTTTTATTTTTTTGCCGATATGGTCATTAATAGGATAACATCTTTTATAATAAAAGGCAATGACCAGAGCAGCATTTTTTTATTTTTTTGCCGTTCCGGTCATTTTGATAAGAATAATAATTATATACTTAAAATCTTCTTCCGCCCATACCACACATAGGTTTTTCTTCTGTTTCCGGTGTTTCTACTACATAATTTGTGCGAAATGCAGCATTTACTTCTGCAATTTCTTTCTTGCCATCAATGTAATCTCTGAAATATTCCATCAAATTCATACCGGAATTCTCACAGCCTTCTTCTTCCTCCCACTGTTTTACAAGTGCAATTCGTTCTGATTTTGTTGTGTCTTTAATTAATGTACTTTTCATCTGAAATTACCTTCCTTTTTTCTTTTTTTCCGGGATCTCGATTCCTCTTGCTTCTAACAGTTCCTTCAATGACTGTGGCTCATAATTCATATACGGTTGCATACAACCGACATTGATCGCCAGGAAATCCTGGTCTTCCTCATGAAGATCCTTGCGTTCATTCAGCCGCTTTATGCAGTCCTGAAAAAACACATCCTCCGGGGATCGGTGTGTATGCCCATACAACAGGATATTCCCTCTATGCTGACCATTCCAGAACAGGATTGGATAATGACAAAGCACCAGCTTATATGCATTTCCTCGAATGTTGTCTGTAATCTCTTTGTAATTACAAACCTCCTCAAATAACTGCCGGAGCCTGTAATCTGACAGATCATCATGGTTCCCATGCACAAGAATCTTATGTCCTTTTAACTGCGCAACGAGTGCAATCAATTCTTCACTTTTTCCCCGCTTACTGAGGTCGCCAAGGATATAGACCGTATCACCATTTGTCACCTTCCGGTTCCATCTGGCAAGCATATCGGTATGCATTTCTTCCAGTGTCTTATAATCTCTCTCATCATATCCGCTTCCGCTGCCTGCAAGCTGACTGGCACAGCAGAAATGCAGATCGCTGATATAATAATTCATTCCGTGTTTTCACCTCGCAATGTCCTTATGACATTTTTCCTCTCACCAGTTTACATTCTACCAAATAGGTATATCAATTCATCCAGTGGATCTGTTCTCCCTGAACCAGTGGATATCTAAAAAGCTCGGAGCCATCCAGATCACAATGGTACATATCCACACCTGTGATCTGGTGGTTGTCGTATGTTGTATAATAATAAATTCCTTTATCTGCATTACAGCAGGAAGTATAGAGTGTGATCTCATATTTGCCATCTGCCACTTCACAGCATCCACGCTGCTGATCGACCGATCCGAGAATATGGAAGAACTGGCTGATACTCTCTGCCTCGCTGTCACCGGATTTCGAATTCATTTTTGTAAATGCGACCTTCGCAAATCGTGACGCTGACGACAGATCACCCGGCAAACCAAGTGCACCCATGCCCCTGCTGTAAGACTGTAACTGCAGCTGCTCTGCGAAAGTATTTTCCGGCTGCTTCGGAGATAAGCCCTGATAATTATTCAATAAAAACATCTGTGTCTCAAATGGTGGATTGTTCGTGAGAACTCCGACCGGATTCTCATGTATATGCATTCCATCCGCCATACACTCAACTGTGATCGCAGCATTTCGATCTGCTATGATCCAGTGTAACTGTGCCGATGGAATCTGTTCGCTGAAAGGTGTTCCGACCAGATTCATCCGGTCAAGCAATGCCCGTACCTCGTCCAGATCCGCACACTGTCCAAGTATCCACGGGATAAATTCAAACTGCGCAACATTATCCCTGCCAGCTTCTACTGCCTGATAAACTGCATTTCCAACAAAATTAAGTCCCGCCATACCGACACCCTTTTCATTGATCGCATCATAATAAAGCGGATACCCACCTGCCACATGCGCCATGCCAATGATCGCATAATGTGAATTCCTCTTTCCCATATGACGAAACTCAAACGGGAACTTTCTCGGCGCCACCGTAATCTCATCCCCATAAGAAAATTCATAATCTAACGTTCTGCCAAAATAAAAATCCTTCGTTTTATACGTCGCTGCTGTACACATCTATAACCATCATCCTTTCCTGTTTTCTCAATTTTGCAATCTTGCACTCATCAAGTTCAAAATTATATTCTTATTATTTTCATATACTACACATGTTACTATTAGCATTCGCATAAAACAATGGTTCAATTATAAAAGAATTATAAAAAGCGGCATTCTTGCAAAAGCATTTCCGTATAACCAGCTATTCACTATAATATAACATCAGCGAGGATTTCGTTATGACATGCACATTGCCAGTAAATGCGAGTGCTTGTATGAGCCGAAGGCGAGTTGCACAGGAGCATTTACGAATCAGGCATGTGCATGGAATAGAAACCACAGCGAGTTATATATAGTGAGTAGCTGATTATACAGAAATGTCTCTGCAAGAATGACGCTTCCAGATTCTATTCTTCCATGTATTCAATATAATCTGTTTCATCCGCAAAAAGCTGGTATCTTCCATCTACATATCCCATATAACCTTCCGTTACAAAATATCCTTTTATCATAATTCCGATCTCCTGTACATTTGTTCTGTCCTATAAAGTTCCGATTTTCTTTGAATTTCCTGTATTTTTTATACAGTCAACCCGTTTATGGCTTTATATTACAGTTTTATATGCACAAAAAATCGTACATCTTTTAAACCAGCAAAATATCAGACAGATTTGCCTGAATTCCTGCTGCCACCTCCGGCTTGTTCATGGAATATACATGAATGTGCTTTACGCCATTTGCCAGAAGATCTATGATCTGATCAGTCGCATAAGCAATACCTGCCTGCTTCATTGCAGCTTCGGTATCTCCAAACCGGTCAACAATATTCTTGAAACGTTCCGGCACATTGCAGCCGGATAATTTGACGGCATTTTTCACCTGAACCCGCTTCGTGATCGGCATAATTCCCGGAATCACCGGCACAGCAATCCCAGCTTCTCTGATACGATACATGAAATTAAAGAAAATATTGTTATCAAAAAACATCTGTGTAGTCAGATATTCACATCCCGCTTCCACTTTCTTTTTCAGGTTTGCAATATCATCCTGCTTGTTTGCAGAATCCGGATGAACCTCCGGATAACAAGCTCCGCCCACACAGAAGTCTCCGCTCTCTTTTATTAATTTTACCAGCTCCGATGCGTGAGCAAAATCAGTAAATACCTGTCCATCATAATTCTTTGGAATATCCCCACGAAGTGCCAGGATATTTTCAATCCCTGCATTTTTCATTTCAGAAAGTGCTGTCCGGATGCTGTCTTTATTTGCGCATACACAGGTCAGATGCGCAATCGTCGGAACTCCGTATTTTTCTTGAATCTCATTTGCAAGCTTGATCGTATGTCCTTTTGTGCTGCCACCCGCCCCATATGTAACACTCATATAACTCGGCCGTAATGCCGCAATTCCAAGTGCCGCAGCTTCCACACTTGCAAAATCTGTATCCTTCTTCGGTGGAAAAACCTCAAATGACAATGTTGCTTTCTCCTGCCCTATAATATCTCTTATCTTCATGTATTTCCTCCTGTCATTTCATCTCTTTTGTATATCTGCAGTTGGGATAATTCGTGCATCCCAGAGAATTTTCTCATCCTTTTTCATTATATAAATTCTACGATAATATGACAATAACAACATTCTTTTCTGCCATACCATGAAAACTTTCGAAAAGTTTGCTGGCGTAATCCCACATTTTCCTGTATAGTATATGGGTATGTAATTTGTTTGGAGGAGTTATCAAAAGATGAAAAAACGTGAATCATTTAACAACAAATGGGGATTTGTCCTCGCCTGTATCGGCTCAGCGGTCGGCATGGGTAATATCTGGATGTTCCCAACCAGAGTATCCCTCTATGGCGGAGGCTCTTATCTGATCCCTTACTTCATATTCGTTATCCTGATCGGATTCACCGGTGTGATCGGCGAAATGAGTTTCGGACGTGCTACCAAATCCGGTCCGGTCGACGCTTTCGGCTATGCCTGTGGAACAAAGGGTAAACAAAAACTTGGCGAACTTCTTGGTTTTATACCGGTACTTGGCGCACTTGCCATGGCGATCGGCTATACTGTCGTAATGGGCTGGATCTTAAAATATATGATCGGTGCATTTACCGGTTCAACACTTGCACCGGAAAATGTAGAATCCTTTGGTGCCGCATTTGGCTCAACCGCTTCTGCATTCGGCAATAACCTGTGGCAGATCATTGCACTCGCTGTCGGCATTATCATTCTGATGTTTGGTATCGGAAACGGAATCGAAAAGGCAAATAAGATCCTGATGCCTCTGTTCTTTATCCTGTTTATCATTCTTGCGATCTATACCGCCTGCCAGCCGGGTGCTGCCGAAGGATATAAATATATCTTTCGGATCGAGCCAAAGGTTCTCGCCGATCCAAAGACATGGATCTACGCACTTGGCCAGGCATTTTTCTCCCTGTCTGTTGCAGGAAATGGGACACTGATCTATGGCTCTTATCTGCCGGACGAAGAAAATATACCGGAAGCTGCCGGACAGGTTGCTTTATTTGATACGATCGCTGCGTTACTTGCAGCCCTCGTTATCATTCCGGTTATGGCAACGACCGGTGCGCAGTTAGACCAGGGTGGTCCGGGACTTATGTTCATCTATCTGCCTGCCCTGTTCAAATCTATGCCGGGCGGACATATCATCGCCATGATCTTCTTCGTTGCAGTATTCTTTGCAGGCTTGTCCTCATTGATCAATCTGTACGAAGCTCCGATCGCAACGATTCAGGAAAAGCTTGGATTAAATCGTAAATTATCCTGTGGTGTGATCGCAGGAATCGGCGTGATCGTATCCATCTGTATTCAGGGAATCGTATCCGGCTGGATGGATGTTCTGTCCATCTATATCTGCCCGCTTGGTGCAGGACTTGCCGGAATCATGTTTTTCTGGGTATGCGGTAAGAAATATGTAGAGGAGCAGGTAAACCTTGGACGTGAAAAGAAGTTCACAGACAAATTCCTGCCAATCTGTAAATATGTCTATTGCCCTATCTGCATTCTGGTTTTAATACTTGGAATCGCATTAGGCGGAATCGGCTAAAACAGGGATAATGCGAGATTCAGATACTTCTATTTATAACAATACCCCTATTGAATAACACACTACGATTTCTGTTCGATGCACATGCCTGATTCGTAAATGCTCCTGTGCAAACTCGCCCTTTGGGCTCAAACATGCACCCGCATTTACTGGCAATGTGCATTCTCACAACGAAATCTCGTTCATGTTATATCAATAGGGGTATTATTATAAATATAAAATATCTGAATCTCGGCATTACTCCTCGTCATTAGGAATGCCATTTGCCAGGTATTCATTCCACTTGGCGTTGTTACGCTCCAGTTCTTTTTTCTGCATGATGCGGTTGCGGTCTGTGAGGATCGCGAGCATCTCATCTACGACCTCCTCCATAGGAAGGGTCTGATAATGTGACAAATAGCCGATCATACGACCGGCTGTAAAATCTGTATTCAGATTCTGTGTTATAACCTCGCAGAATTCCACCGGATAGCCCCGGTCAAGCATCATCTGATATAGGTTTTTACTTGCTTCTGATCTTGGTTTCATTTATGATCACCTGACTATTCTTTCGATATATATCTGCATATCCAATTATGCATCCAAACGGTTCGCTGATCGTCCGATCTGCTCTCCCATTTTCACCAGTGTTTCCATTCCTGATCCGGTATGTTCCAATAAATCCTGATCCGGTATCACGACATTCTTCTGTGTCAGCAGAATGATCGTTGAACCGCCGAATTCAAATCGTCCTTTTTCAACACCCTTATGAACAAATCCCAAGCCTTGCTGATTATTACTGATCTTACCAACCATCAATGCCCCGACTTCCATCTGAAGAAGCGTTCCAAACTGCTCCGTCTTTATCAGACAATACTCTCTGGAATTCATCTTGTAGATCGGACAGACATCATTTGCAACCGGGTTCACCGTATGCAGAATTCCTGCTATCTTACGCTGTTCGGATTTTCTTCCATCTGCTGCATAGCAATACCTGTGATAATCATCTACCGTCAATCGGATCACATAAATATGTCCGTCCAGATATCGCTTAGCCAGCTTCTTGTCCTGCAACAACTGTTCCAATGTATACCCGGTGTGTTTAATAAGAAAATGTCCATTTTCATGGATCTTATACACACTGACCTTTCCATCACTTGGGCTGACCAGCGCATTTGCATCCGGATTAACCGGTCGTTCTTCTGCTCTGATCTTTCGAGTGAAAAAATCATTATATGAATCAAATATCTGTTTCTCATATAAGGACAGATCAATGCCATTCTTCTTTACAAACCCCGGAACTGCCAGTCCTGAAATCCGGGTATCCAAAAATGCCCCGCCTATGCGGGACACTACCGGTGACAGAAAGGGACGGATCAGACACCTCGTCACTGCATGTCCATAGATAAATGCAAGCAGGCGATCCTGACCGGTCTCGCCCTGTCTTTTATGTCCTTTTCGATCTATATATATGATACTCATTTTCTTTTCTCCAATCTTCTCCTACCATATATGGAGCATTCGAAGTACCGCCAGCGTTACAACGCCAACGATGATCGCCAGTGTGCGGTTCTTTGGTTTACGGAATTTGAAATTTGTAATAAACAGCAAACCGACCAACAGTACCAACGCATGAAGGCTAAGCATGAATTCCCGCTTGCCAAGCATCGGCTTAAATACTGCCAGAAGTGGCAAAAGCACAGCCATAGATGTGATCGGAAGTCCCTGATAATATTTACGTTTTTCCTCTGTCTCATCCTGTCTGACTTCCTCAGAAACATTAAACCATGCCAGACGGATCAAGCCCGACAGCACATAGAATAACAGGATCGCAACACCAGTCAATCCACGCATTCCCATGCGGTAGCAAAGGATTGCCGGTGAAACTCCAAAGCAGACAATATCCGCCAGAGAATCAATCTGGATTCCAAATCGTTTTTCAACCTCTGTACGATCTTTCTTTGTCCGTGCAACCTTGCCGTCAAACATATCGCACAAACCGGAAATTGCCAGACATACAAGCGCCATCCGGCAGTCGCCATTTAACGAAAATAACATACCACCGATGGACACCATCAGACTGATATATGTAAGAATTACTGTATAATCATAAACACCTAACATTTCTCTACCACACTTTTCTTTTTTCTTCCAATAGTAAAATTTGCAACAATCGTAAATATCGCACTGAGGATCAGTTCCGTATAATACCCCAGGCCACGGGACAATACCATACCCGGAAGGAGAAGCATACTTCCAAATACCGGAAGGAAGATATCAAGGAATATCTTCTCACTGATTCCCATTCCGCCCGGAAGCGGCAGCATATCAACTGCAACCGCAATTGAGCCTTGAAGAAGTATCACGGTAAACGCTGATGTTCCTTTTAATCCAAATGCAAGATATACGAACCAGGTTGCTGCAAACAACGCAAACCGCTGCACCATCGTAATGAGGAATACAACGATCAGCACCTTTTTATTTTCCTGCAAATAAACAGCAGCCCCCCGATACTGATCCATCGACTGAACCAGCTTCTTTGCTCTTGACTTTCTATGTTTTAATATATGGATTCTTTCTAACAAAATATGCCCTTTGATCATAATTGACTTTGCAAAATTCGGATGAAATGCAAATACAACCATAATCGCTACACACACCACATTCAATCCCATTCCGAGATAAAACCAGAAGATTGCATCCGATAAATACCGATGTATAAATCCCTGCCCAAAAATCACCAATGCAACACCAAGCAGTACCAGTACCATCTTGTAGATAATGGTTATGATCAACAATACCATCGTTGAGATCGGAATCGGTATATCTTCTTTCTTCATATAGTAAACCTGTGCCGGCTGGCCGCCCGATGCAGACGGAGTAATGCAGCTAAAGAAAAAGCCAACGGATGAAAATAAAAAGCAGATCCATTTCTTTACCTTTATACCTAGTGAATGCATCAGATAATGAATAATGATAGATTCTCCCCATATGAAGATTATTACACAGATAACGCCGGGAATCAACCAAAACGGGTTCACAGTTTTAATTATTTCGATGATCCGCCCCATATCCTTGCCATGAAACACACCATAAAGGGTTGCTGCAAAGATCAGAAGCAAAAAAATTATATTAAATATCCATTTTTTCTTACTCTCCATACGTCCTCATTTCCAATTTCACTGCCTTATGCATGAAGCATTTTTACTGTTTCTTTACCATGTCTTTGCCAATATCTGTTTCAGTATATCACAACGTTTGAAAAAAATGTTAAATCTGACATTAATATCACATTAATAATATTTAATGTTGTATTGCAAAGTGTTTTTAATTCCTTATTCACCTTCCATCGCTTATATGACAACACAACTGAAAAAACATTACAGAAAAGCGTATTTTTTATAATCCCATCTTGACGACATTTGTCGATAGTGTTTAAATAGATTCTGCTTCTAATGTGTGAAAAAACATTTTAAAATACTACTTTGGGATTATAGATATGAAAACGATACAGTCAAAAGAAATGGATATGTTAAACGGGGGATTGGTTGGCAAGCTGATCCTTTTTTCACTGCCGCTTGCATTCAGCAGCATTTTACAGCAATTATTCAACTCCGCAGATGTCGCTGTTGTCGGCAGATTTGCCGGAGATAATGCGCTCGCTGCAGTCGGAAGCTGTGTGGCTCTGGTCGGCATCTTTGTCAACCTGATCGTCGGTCTGGCTGTGGGACCAAATGCCGTCCTCGCTAATCTGATCGGTCAGAAACAGCGTGACAAGATCAACGATATGGTACATACGATCCTGACATTTGGCACAATCCTCGGACTTGGGCTTATGATCCTCGGCTTTGCCTCTGCCCGGATCATTCTGGAATTATCCGGTACTCCGTCCGGTGTTCTTACCGAAGCACTGTTATATATCCGCATCTATTTCTTAAGCATTCCGTTTATGACCGTTTATAATTTTGGAGCTGCCATTCTGCGAAGCTTCGGTGATACCAGACGACCAATGTTCTACCTTATCATCTCCGGTATCGTAAATGTCATCCTGAATCTGATCCTCGTCATCTGCTTTCATCTGGGTGTTGCCGGTGTTGCCATTTCCACTGTAATCTCTAATGTTATCAGTGCTGTTATGGTCATGGTATACCTTTACCGCAGAGATGATGAATTTGCATTCCGGTTCAACCGGATGAAGATTGTACGCCCATATCTGCGCAAGATCCTTCAAATCGGTATTCCATCCGGTATCCAGGGAACCATTTTCTCGATCTCGAATGTTTTTATCCAGAGTGGTATTAATTCATTTGGCAAATTTGCGATTGCAGGTTCTTCTCTTGCGCTTAATTTTGAATATTTTACCTATGACATTGCAAATGCATTTGCACAGGCAACGGTCACCTTCACCAGCCAGAACTATGGCGCAGGAAACATCAAACGCTGCAAGAAGGTGTTCTGGTTAAATATGCTGTTTGGCATTGTCTTCACAGAGATTCTCGCAGTTATCTTTATCGTATGGAGTGACTTTTTCGTCGGAATCTACACAAAAAGTACAGCAGTCGCTGCCTATGCTTTGATCCGTATGTATCATGTCTGCTCATTGGAAGGTCTAACCACTACTTATGAAGTTGAAAGTGCCGCTCTCCGTGGTATGGGCAAATCAGTGGAACCTGCAATCTTCACCATCTTAGGAACGGTTGTTTTCCGCTTGATCTGGCTTGGAACAGTCTTCCGCCTGCGTTCAACATTTGACTGGCTGCTGAATGTATATGCGGCTTCATGGATATTTACCGGGTGCGCACTGTTTATCGTGTATGTAAGACATATGAAGAAGGTGGAGGGGAATTTTGCTTCCACCCATCAAAATCTGTAATAAATTATTAAATTAAATACTTTTTTGTCTGTCAAATTTCTGGTATATTGTATACATATATTATTAAAGGGAGGGTAACATATGAGTCAATATCATTCACTATCCAATGAAATTTCTGAACGGATCAAAGAAGACCGCATAAAACATACAGAAAATCCATACGCATGTAAAGATACACAGATCATCAGGCGATATGCGAATCATGACAATCCAAAACTCTGGCGTCCTGCTTTTGTAATGGACGTCGAAAAAATCCTACATAATAATTATTACAATCGATATTCAGATAAAACGCAGGTTCTATCCTGCTATAAAAACGATGATGTCTCCCGCCGTGCACTTCATGTACAGTTAGTTTCAAGAATTGCACGCACAATCGGTGCAAGTCTCAATCTTAATCTAGATCTTATCGAAGCGATTTCACTTGGTCATGATATCGGACATACCCCTTTCGGTCATGCAGGAGAACGTTTCCTGAATGAATTATATTCAGAAAATACAAGCCGCTTATTTAATCATAATGTCCAAAGTGTCCGGGTTCTGGACAAACTGGTCTGCCGAAATGTCAGCTTACAGGTCCTGAACGGAATTCTTTGTCATAATGGTGAAATGGAACAACAGGAATATACCCCTAAAAAACTGAATACTTTTGCTGAATTTGATAGAAATGTTGAAAGCTGCTATACCGACATCACTGCAAATAAAAAACAAATCCCATCAACTTTAGAAGGGTGTATTATGCGTATCAGTGATATTATTGCATATATCGGAAAGGATCGGCAGGATGCAGCCAAGATTGGACTTGTTCCAGAACAGCCTCCATTCTCCTCCAGAGCTATTGGCACTACAAATGCAGAAATTATTAATAACATGACTGTCAGTATTATAGAAAACAGTTATGGAGAATCATACATCAGCATGGACGAAGAAATCTATGAAGCTTTTTCCCTCGCCAAAAAAGAAAACTATGAATGGATATATGGTAATCCTAAAATTGAGGCTATGTACACAAATAATGTCAGACCAATGTTTTATGAACTTTATACAGAACTATTAAAACAAGCAAAAAACCATGATAAAAACTCTATTCTGTACAAACACCATATTGAATATCTGCGAACAGCCAATAAGGCTTCCCGCTATTTTAATGTAAATACTTTCATAGATGAATACTGGAATAGTGATCCGAATGACATTGTAGTTGATTTTATTGCCAGTATGACAGATGATTATTTTATTGATCTCTATCACTATCTGTTTCCAAATGGGAAATATGATGTAAATTATATTGGATATTTTGACACTATTTTCTGATAGATGTCATCCCTTGTTCCCCAATGGGTGGGGAACAAGGGTATAAAATCCAAATTTCTGCCATTTTTATGATATCTTTCTTCTCCTTTTATCTATATTAAATACTTCAATTTGCATTCTTCACTATTTTAGGACATCTTTCTATATTTTTATATTCATATACCCCACTATAAGAATCTTTAAACATATACTCTTTTGTATTAAATATGTAGCCGCCATTATTATCTATCTGGAACGGAACAACTAAAATTTTATCGCCTGATGATGAAAGAACAACATATTCTTTATCGTAAATAACAAATTCATACCGTGTTTTGTCCTCTATCGATATACTAAGTTTTATCATTGTACCAACAAGCATCATCAATATACTACCTAATAAAGCAACTGTTAGTATCGGTTATCCCTGTGGGTAAACACGACCTCACAATTCATCTGAGAAAGCACAGACATGACTTCCCCAAGATCCTGTTCCGATCTTCGGATCACCTGCTTCTCCAGATTTTCCTGCTGGCTCTTCGGCATCTCCAGATAATGAAGATACAACGATGTCTCCAATGTTCGGGAATTACAGATGCTTTTGTGAAAATAACTGCTGACGATCATGTAGAGCACATATGTGGTCTGTTCCTGAATGTTGTTTCTTTTTTCTGTAAATTTGTATGCCATATCAGCACCTCCATTGAAAATAATATAAAAAAGGTATATATCCGGACAGACTTTTAGCCTCGTCCTAATATATACCTTGTCTTTTCAATTATTTTCGATGTTTTTCCATTATATATAAATGCAGATAAATATGCAAGTACTTTTATCTATTTGCACTATTACTCTAAATGAGCAGACCATGTATGCCAGTCATATGGATCATACTTGTTGATATCTACATAATAATCACCCTTCATTAACTCTTCGATCGTATTATATTCATTCAAAGCGAACTTACATGATGCAGAAGTTAATGTACTATAAGTTGGTTTATGCCAACCCGTAGGATCAAACTTAAATTCTGGACTGTCCGATGCATACCCCTGAACCTCACATTCTACAAACTTACCCTGCCCCATAAAAATCAGTGTCACCATATGTCCACTTGCATTATGCGGCTTTTTACTTGCAGCAGAATAATACCGGCTATAATCATTATAAAGACCATTTTCCCCATCATATGAACAGAATAATATTATATAGGGATAACCAAGTTCTGTCATGGCATTTGCTACCGTCGCCGCACCCCAGCATGTATACTCTGAATAACTATGACTACTGCTCCAATATTTAAGTGCCGTATATGTTTCATAATCTGTCATGTTTGGTGCACATTTAGCAACATCTTTTAACATATCTTTTAGAAGCACTTCGCTTTCATAAATATACACAGGTTCTATGAACGGATTATATCCTCTATATTTTCTGTAGTCATATTCCTTGGCTTTTGAATATCCATTTGATACCAGTGTTACAACCTTTGCATCACCAAAATATACACCTACCGATTGCTTTTTATCCAACAGACAGCTTGCATTTACAAGTATGTATCCAACATAGCCCTGCTTATAAAGGGCCTGCTGCATTTTATCTTCAACCGGCATTTCATTATAATATGTCACCGATATATTTGTTGCTACCTGAACATCTTTTCTGTTCGGAATGTATTGCGAATGTGAAAAACTGCTAAATCCACATTTTTCATTATATTCTGTATGAATTATAAAATTATCCTTCAGCCTCTGCTTAATAAAGATCGGAAAATAGCACTGTGCAAAATTCTTTGAAGTTCTGTCCTTTACATCGCCATCATAACTCGAATAACCGGTATATTTAAAGAATGGAAATGCGTCCTGCTTGTATGCAAGCTCTATCCCATTTACTGTCTTAGTAGTCATATGATAATCTGGTACCGGTACCTTTTTCGTTACTTTAGACCATTTGGAATAATATTTTTTCCCGCCTATTTTCTTATAGGAACGTATGCGGAATGTATATGTCGTCCCATATTCATAAATCTCAACATTGTAGTTGCTATAATAAGCTTCTATTTTCTTCTTTGTTAATTTATTTCCATTTTTCCCATTATTTTTTACTTCTATGTCATATCCATCGATATTCATAGCCGAATTGTTATCCCAGCTAAAGCATAAAGCATCCCCATAATACTCACCGCTCTTAATTGTGCCACTCAGACCTTTTACCGCAGGAACCGCTATGCTATATTCTATGGTTTTGCTTCCTTTTAATTTTGTACCTTTATATTTGCCTTTTAAGGTAACTTTAATTTTGTACTTACCCGGTTTGACGGGCTTTTTAGGATATATAACCTTATAGTTCTTCGGTTTTAATTTCTTCCCCTTATACTTCACTGTAACTTTCGGTTTAATTTTCTTTCCTGTATAAGCATAAGTTTTTTTACTCGTAGTTACCGTCCATTTCGAAGTTGTACCTTTTGCATAAGTCTCTATATCGGCTCCCTGAAATGCAAATATACCGAATACTAATAAAATAACTACGGCTAGTAAAAGTCCTCGTTTTCCTCTCATATTTTTCTCCTTCTAAAGTATTAGCTATAATACCCATTTTTATTAAATTAAAAGACCCAACGTGGTCCGCATCGTTGAGAGGCGTGTTGGGTTCTGTTAATATTTATTATAGGTAGATCAACGAAAAAAATCAACAATAGTTATAGATCGCTAATTATATTTTTCTTTTACCAATCATCAACCACCTACATTTCCACAGAAATATGGTGATTATCTTTTGTTGTCAATTCATTCATATAAAAATGTCTATCGATATTCTTCTATCAGTTCAATGGCTTCTTTGATCATACCGTCACAATGTGGTTTCTTCTGACCGCCCGCCTGTGCATTTGCTCTTAACAGATCAAAGCAATTTATCATACCATTATGATTCTCTTTCATCTTTCTCTGGAACTCTCCTACGATATGAGGATCTGAGATTCCCAATGCTCCAAGTACCATCAGTGCTCCTGTCACAGCTCCACATGTACTGCCTGACTTCATTCCTCCACCAAAATTTGTACCAAGTGCCTTCATCTGGCTCTCCGACAAACCAAGCTCCTCTGCATAGGTCATCATTATCGTTTCCGCACAGTTCGGGCACATCGCATTACTTCTTAACTGCATTGCTTTTTCTATGTGTTTATCCATAAAAAACCTCCTGTTTATCATTTGTATATCTGGATATAAAAATACCCATTTGCCATTGTTTTTAATGAGCAGCATACTTTTCGGTAAAAATCATCTGCTGAATTAAAAATATAATTGTAAAATTATTATACAAGATACAAATACCATCGCAAATACCTTTTCATCATTTTTTCACATGCCTCAAAGAAAAGCTATCTAAAAAAACAAAACGATGTGAAATAGAGTAGTTGCTATTAGTCGCAAATTAGTAGCAGAGCAAAAGAAAAAGTCTCGGAAGCCGCTTGTTTAGCGGGTTCCAAGACTTGTGGCTCTTATTCAAACTCGATTTCGGCAACTATATATTGTATCTAATCAAATTGTAAACATCTATATTTGGTACAATTATTCTTAAAATTCTACATATTCTTTGTCGTTTTTGGACTTTTTGCAAGCATTTTGCAATCATTACTATTTCAATATTAATATGTTCCAGCATTACTAATAGCATCTTCTATTAGTTGTTATTTGGCATCGGCATCATCCCCCTTTACACCACTTTTAATGCTAAGCAAAGAGTTAATCAATTCTGGATCAGGTAAAGCGCCAAGCGCACCTTTTCTATATTTTTCCATAACATCTGTCGTATCTCGCACTCCCTGCTGTGCTGTAAAATCTGCAAGTGAATACACATATACGCCTTCTTCATCCTTATGAACAAACCAAATCTGCTCCTTCCGGAACATTCTCTTGCAATCCATAAGATTTATATCATGTACTGTAAATATCATCTGTGCACTTGTATTCAATTCATTATTAAACATAGCAACAATCGCCCTAGTAAGCTTAAAATGAATACTGCTATCCAACTCATCCACGACTAAGATCCTGCCTTGTTCAAGTGCTTTAATTACATAGCTGGCAATAGCCGCAATCTTCTTTGTTCCTGTGGAGTCAAACATCATGCTTGGCACATGGACTCCCTTATAAGTGGATACCAATCTGATTTGATCCATAATGTTCTCTGGAATATCTAGCATTTTCTCATCTGGCTTTTCGACGCCTTCACCAGTTTTCAGCTGTATCCTATCCATATCCACATATTCAAAATTATCCATGTATAAGTCAGCATTTTTTATGAACCCAACAACCTTCTGCTGCAACTGATTCTTATTCTTCATGAGTTCAATCGTGCGCTGCATAGGTATGTTATTCATATTGATGATATCAATTTTTTCTGCAAATCCGACAAGGATCTGCTTCATCTCATTGATATGTTCGAATTTACTTGTATCTACCACATAGCATAACAAATTATTCTTTGATACAACTGAAATCATAGTCTGAACAGATTCATCAATACACTCATATATTTCACTAACAGTATCTTTTTTCAACCAACAAACTACCTTTTCGTTGTTGTACTTATCTTTAAATATCTCCGAAAATGACTCATATATATATTCTTCTTTTTCTGCGTCATACTTAAAATCATAAGAAAATTTTCTTCCAGATGCCATAAATGTAACACCTAATTCGCATACATCATTATCAGTAAATATATTCGGCATCAGTCCATTTTTCTTATTTAAAAGCACATTTCTTATTGCCCTAATACACTTAATTAAACATGTTTTCCCTGCATTGTTTGGTCCATATATTCCTACCGTTTTAAGGACATTAAAATTGTTCTCTTTATGAACATTGGCTCCAAATTTTTTATTTCGCATATCTGCTTTCATTGAAAATGTAATATCATCCTCAAATGCATAACAGTTTTTTGCTCTTACCTCTATAATCATGGCTCATTCCTCCAAGTCACTTTTTCTATTTACTTATCATTATTATATCACCGATTATTTTTTATGCAATTTTTTTTCATAAAAAATATTAATTTTTGAGATTTAATGTTCATTCACAAAAACAAAAAGCAGCCTCTCGGCTGCTCTATCTGTATATCCACTATATTACTTTCGTTTCATTCTCTAATCTCACTCAATGCAATTTGCCTCTATACTTTCTTGATTGGATGTCTAATTACAGTTTTCCATTTTTCAGGAGCAACCTTTCTTGCATCGGACATATAAATCTCATGGTGTAAACGCTGTTCATTTATATTATTCTCATAGCCCTGCTCCTTCAAATAATCCTCCAGCAAAGCTATTGTTGCAGGTTCCGAATCAAATGAACCTTGATGCATAATCTGGACACAAAGCCCCTCATCAATCGTTAAAAACTCTGCCGGCGAACAATCTATTTTTTTCTTCTTGGTTGCTGTTTGTACCGCCCATGCAAAATCTTTTTCGGTTATAAAATCAGGCAAACGAATAACAGAAATCCAATTAAATGTATCTTTGTTGCTATAATCAATTCCTTTGACATTTTCTCGCCTGTCGGTTCGGTCAGTTCGCATCTCAGCATCCACAGGATGCTGCTCACCCTGCCACCAGAATCCTTCCAGCGGCGGTACTACATATTCAAAAAATCCTTCAATTTTATAATCTGTCTTATAACTCATTTTTAATGTATAAGCAACTGCATATAAAATGCTTATTGCCTGCTGGTAATCACCACACTCTACATTCGGATTTCCCTTTCCGCGAACTGCAACATAATTCATTGGAGGAATTTTTACAATTTCCGGTTTATTCTTCGGCATATAAAATTCCTTGTATTCTTTTTTAAAATCAAACGCCATCTTTTTTCATCCTTTCTTTAATCTGTCTACTCGCTCCTGTATATTACGTTCAAATTCTTCCTCTGTAAAAGCAGGATCTTTTGTTTTTCTCCATATATCACAAGGGATATGCTCGCACTCTCCACATCCTTTCATGTCTTTTTGATTTACCACGCATTCATATATTGGACACGCCTGACCATCCGGTGCATGAAATACTTTTCCAAGACTTGCACTACACCCCTTGCACATATTTCCAAAGCACCCGCACTTGGAACAATCTGTGCCACAACAGCTTATTATATTTACCGATTGAGCCACTTCTAATATTTCCCTCTGCTTCTTTTTACTAAATCCACCAAGCACAAGTTGATACGATTTATCCAATAAGTCTTTCAATAAATTGTCGGGCACTTCACCATCTGGTTTTATTGAATTCCAATGGGTTTTATTCATATAATATCCAGGAATGATATCTTCGTACTGTTGACGCAAAAAATCACCTTCCGTTGGTTCAAGTTTTAGGGTAATATAATATGGCTCATCCGTCTCCCATACCAAACAGACTGCGACAAACATTTTCCCACCTACTTGATAACGAATCCAATTCCAATCCTTCTGGAGATCTTTTGTCACTCCTGCCTTGCTAAGTAAATATTCGTCAATCCATGTATACCTCATAAAGCATTTCTCCTTTTTTATTTTATAGCCAAAATTTTACCTTCATATTTCTTTTTCATACATTCGATATTGACCTTAATCTCCTCCCGTATTTCCTCTGGTTCTAATAATTCTACCTTGTCCCTGAAGGACAGCAACCATGTAATCAGATTTTCCTTATCTGTGTAATCTGCGTGAAACAAAAGTTTTCCATTCTGCTGCACACTGAAACATTCCGGTCCAAATTCCTCAACCAATCTCCATTTGCAGTCTTTCTCAAATAATGCTTTGACCTTTATCCCTCCGGGAAATATCTTTTCATCGCTTAAATCCGGCATTGGCACCTGCCTTCGGGAAAACTCCTGCTCCGATATTATTACCTCATCCATTCGGTTCAATTTGAACAATCGAAAATCACCACGTTTTATACACCATCCCCATACATACCAGCTTGACCACCGAAAAATCAGATAATACGGCTCAATGCAACGTGCAGACTCTCCTTTTGGAGAATAATAGACGAATTCCAGTTTTCTGCATTTATCAATTGATGTGCGTATCAATTCGATTTTAGGTGCAAGTGAATCCTTATACCAAGAGGATAGATCAATCAATACCGTCTGGTTACCCACCATAAAATCAGATGAACCAACTGACAGCTTTTCCATCAATTGTCCATACCTGTTTGTTCCATTCACACTGTCCAGACTGCGCAGTCCTGCAAGAATATCCTGCATTTCTCCCCGTGTAAATAGTGTCCTATCCAGTCTATAGTTCTCCATAATGGAAATACCGCCATTCACACCCTGTTTTGTTACAATGGGAATCCCCGCTTTGCACAAATCTTCTATGTCTCTGTTTATGGTTCGCCGGGATACCTCAAACTTTCCTGCAAGATAAGGTGCGGTAACCGTATCTTTTTGTAACAGCATTGACAAAATCCCAATCTGTCTGTCTATTTTCATGATTTCTCCTTTAACAACTCCTATGATACTATACAAAACACGTCAACTGTATGTCATGTTTTAATTATACTTATAAAAAGTCTTGTCTTCAATTATTTTGTCGGTTCAGTAAAACAATAATCGCATATTATCTGTTCATTTCCTTACGGAATCCCCATAAATAAAAAAATTTTCTCTCTTATCATGTAAGATATACTTTTAACAAGAAAAAAATACAAAGGAGATTTTACAATGAACGACTTACAAACACTTATCAAAAAATATATGGATTACTGCAATGTGCAAAAATGCCTGGATGAAAAAACACTTAAAGCATATCGGATTGATTTACGACAATTTTCAGAACAGATATGTACTGATGAAGTAATACAAGTCAATTCTGCTATATTGGAAAGTTTTATTGCTACCTTACACTGTCAATACAAACCTAAAACTGTAAAGCGCAAAATTGCATCCATAAAATCCTTCTTTCATTTTCTGGAATATAAAGATTTCATTGAACAGAACCCTTTTAACAAAGTACTGGTGCATTTTCGCGAGCCAGTTAAATTACCCAAAACAATTCCTTTACCTGTTATAGAAGCTTTGTTAACTACTATTTATTCACAACACAAGAATGCCGGAACAGCCTACCAAAGAAGAAACGCTTTGCGTGACGCGGCTGCCATTGAACTTTTGTTTTCAAGTGGAATGCGTATATCTGAGCTTTGTGCGCTACATGTCAATGATGTAAATTTATACGACGGAACAATTCTTATATACGGTAAAGGGAATAAAGAACGTCGCATTCAAATTGGAAACGAATCTGTTCTTCAGATTTTGAGAGAATATCAAAATAACTTTAATACTGAAATCAATCATTGCAACCATTTCTTTGTCAATCAGAACGGAAATGCTTTATCTGACCAGGCGGTACGCAGAATGATAAAAAAATATTCTGACATGACGTCTATTAATATGCATATTACTCCCCATATGTTCCGGCATACATTTGCAACCAGTCTTCTGGAAGCAGATGTTGACATCCGCTATATTCAGGAAATGTTAGGTCACAGTTCTATTAATATAACGGAAATATATACACACGTCGCCGTGGCAAAGCAAAGGGATATTTTGGTTTCGAAACATCCTAGAAAGGATTTTAGGATATAAGGGTGTTCAGCAATCCTTTGATATGTTGTTGAGGGTTTGCTTTTGTGGAGGATAATATTTTATTATCCGTTACTAAAAAACTGAGGTAAAAAATAAAATGAATGAATTATCAAAATATAAATATGTTGCTAATGATTTTAATGACCTATGCAATATCATAGGAAATTGGGAGTATCCCAAAGTTTGTGTAAACCTCCAAACTGATGTAAGATAAAATTACTCAGTCTGGAGGTTATTTTTATGGCAAGAAGAAAAGACAACCCACAAAAAGCAGCAATGAGAGAAATGATGCGTGACTATCTGAAAAATAATGATATCAGCATCAAAGACGGCGCCGATGTAAATAGCATCATGCGTGACATGATGTCTGTCCTTTTGGAAGGTGCTTTGGATGAAGAACTGGATGAGGAATTAGGATATTCCAAGTATGACTATCGAAACAAAGAAACAGACAATAGTAGAAATGGACATTCCAGCAAAACCATGCACACCAGTTATGGAGATATGGATGTGGCGATTCCAAGGGATCGTAACGGTGATTATGAACCACAGCTGATTAAAAAATATCAGAATACCGTAACTCAGGACATGGAAGAAAAATACTTTCCATGTATGCCAAGGGAATGACAACTGGAGACATTGAATCTCACATGCGTGAATTATACGATATTGATATTTCTGACAGTACAATCAGCAGGATCACAGATAAAATCCTGCCGATTGTAAAAGAATGGCAGGAACGCCCTTTGGAAGAAGTGTACGCTGTAGTATTTATGGATGTAATCCATTATCATGTCCGTAGCGAAGGACGTATTGTAAAACGTGCAGTTTACATTGCTCTTGGTATCGACATGAATGGAAAAAAAGATGTCCTTGGAATGTATGTTGGGGAAAACGAAAGTGCAAAGTTCTGGCTTTCTATCATGAATGGATTAAAAAACAGAGGTGTTGAGGATAGCCTGATTGCATGCGTTGATGGTTTAAATGGATTTCCACAGGCAATCGAGGCTGTTTATCCAAAAACAGAGATTCAGCAGTGTATCATTCACCAGATCCGCAATTCAACGAAGTTTGTCTCCTACAAAGATATCAAAAAACTGATGGCTGATCTGAAGCTTGTATATGCGGCTCCAACGGAAGAAACAGCTTTAAATGAGTTAGAATTGTTCAAAGATAAATGGGATTCCAAGTACCCGAAAATCTATAAATCCTGGCATGATAACTGGGCAACCCTGTCCACTTATTTCAAGTATCCAGAAGCTGTAAGACGTTTGATTTATACCACAAATGCTATTGAAGGATTCAACCGTCAGCTTCGGAAAGTGACCAAAAGCAAGACAGTTTTTCCGTCAGATGATAGCCTTTTAAAAATGCTGTATCTGGCAACTATGGATATCACGAAAAAATGGACCGGACACAGGCAGGACTGGGGGCAGATCCATTCCCAGCTGGAAATCTATTTTGAAGAACGTCTAATCGGACGCAACCTGTAAAAACAGCTTGTTTTAGGCAGGTTTTATTGACATGCCCAAAAACTCCTGTATAATGCAGATATGGGCAGAATCCGGGAAATCGGCTCTGCCCATTTGTAACTATTCACAAATCTTATATCAGTTTTTAACGTTTACACAAAACTTGAAACGGTCTCTGTCCTTGACAAAGGGTACACTTTAATTTGGTTATTTCTCGGTACACATTTGTGCGTTTTATTCTTCATATTCATCATATTTTGCATTTTTGTGTACCTCGCCCCAAATTTTTAGAGCCAAAATGGAGCCAATTAAATTGCTGAATCACTCATCACTTTTTCTCCGGTTCTTCCTGAAGCGCTTGAATGACTTGGGTAAATCCTTTCATCTCCCGTTTTGAATTTATAGCAAATGCTTGTGCTAAAAGAACCGCTTGTGTCACCTCATCTTTTCCAGATAATTCCTTTAAAATCAATGAAGATGTCTCTGTCCTTTGCTCAAGGGGAATCGAAAGAATATAGGATATTCTTTCCGATGATTTTTTATTTTCCTCAATAATCCTCTTATATTCGTCATTTTCCATAGACAATGGTGTCCCTAACTCATAATACGGTATCCCATTATCCGCTACAATCCATAATAATCCAAACACTCTTTCTTTCTCAAGAGTCAATAATGAATCACTAAACACTGTATTCCAAAGAAGCGCATAAAATTCATGAACTGATAATTTCTGGCTAACCACTTTTCTTCTAACAGAATTTATTGCTTCATCAACGTATTTTCCATAAAGCTCTTTTAGACTATCCACTTCCCCCTCAGTAAAGTATCTTTCCACTTTTACACTTTCGTCAGAATCAACTTCCCCAATTTTTTCACAGATAAACTGAAAACACTGAATTCTTTTTTCTGCATTTTCTTTCATAAGCATACTATATAATTCATAACATAAATCCTCTAGTTCTCCGCTCCATGTCTCCAATATTTTAATGTAATTATCCATCTTGTCCTCCATTTCAATTATCAATATATTTAGTCACCCAACTACAATACAAGTCGCTAGGCAAACTGATTAGTAAAGCTAATATAGTTAAGATATCATTTCCTTTACTTCCTAAAACAATAAAATTCCAAAACATTCCAGCCAATATAATCATAAAAAGGAATACTATTACCACTGCCAAACCTGATATAATCCTAAATTTATCTTTCTCATGATTTACTTTATATAAATTACCATATAGATCTGCCAAAGCAATTATAACACCCAACAAACCAATAATTTGTATTCCCTTGCTTTGTTCATCTTTCAGTAATAGTCGAATAATCAAAACTATTAACAAAAACACAAACACTGCCCATTTATCTAACTGTTTATCTTTCATGACAACTTTATTAACCTTGCTCTTTTTAATTCAAATACATCTGCATATTTTTCTTGTATCCCTATATAATCATCTTTAAATATACAATCTAAATATTTCTGTATTTCCTCAATAGTTTCATTTTTAGAATTCGCTATTTCTATTTGTATATGTCTCTTTCTCAAAAATATATAGTATTTTTTTTCATAACCTTCAACAACATCAGGCAAGCCTTTTAACTTATAATACTTCTTTGTCCTTAACAAGATTTGAATAAGTGAAATATATTTAGGAGTAGTAATGTTAATCACCATTTTCATTACCTCCTACAATATTCGTTATGCCGCCCAAAAAATACAATGGATTTTTTCTGTATGGAGCCTGTTTTTCTATGTAAAAATTTAAATTTTCAAATTCATCAATTATTTCATTTGTTATATTATCCTGATTCCAATCTTTCGTTTTTTTTCTAAGTTCTTCAATTAATTCATGCGAAAACCCTAATTCTTCTGCCTCTGAAAGCAATCTTTCTCTTTTTTCCTCTCTCATATACATCCGAAGACCAACATCTTTTCTATCTTCTAATGTATTCTTTTCAAGATTTTCCAATTCTTCCATACGTTGTTTTAATTGTAATTTTTCTTGTTGTATTTTCCCCAATTGGTTATCATATTCTTCCAATGGGTTTTTCTTCCATATTCCCACAAGGATACTCTCCATATCTTTTAGTATAGCATTTTTAGTATATCACACTAGAGTTTCAAACGCAATTTTAAAATACACTATCGTTGTTGTGTAGGATTACAATACATGTGTTACAACTGAATATAAAAAAAGCAGAGATGCTTCTTTTGTGTTATATTTTAGTCACCACAACAAAAAAACAAAAAAGGAGTTCTCTGC